>JBGSVA010000026.1:0-53184 GCA_041753155.1 Thermodesulfobacteriota bacterium
GAAGCAAAAATCATCCGACTGTACATAATTTGCTAAAAATCTCATATTAAGGCTAAATTCTTTCAATTCCTCCCACACCCCTGAAAGAATTTCACGCCTTAATAATCTATTTTCTTAACGCAAATTCTGTAATGTCGGGGAAAGGCTTCGTCCTTCGATTGAACTCAGGACGAACGGGGCGGGGTGCGTATGTTGGTTTGGGCGGAAGAGATACGGTAGGACCGTAGAATCACACTACGTGTGTGTGCGTCAGTCGCACTTATATGGCTTTGAGAGCGTGATGACCTTGTCGAGGCCGGGGGTGTAGAAGTACCTCTTGTGGTTACGCGATCTCACGAGCAGCTTGTCCGAGCCGCAGGCGAACGTGAGCACCCTCGATTCGGGCTCCTTTATGCCCCAGAGGTCGGGGCGTATGGAGGATATTTCGATGAACGTCGTCCCGCCCAGCTCCTCCTGCGTGACTATGGTGTCCGGCAGCGACTGGGGGATGTGCAGGTGGCCCGAGAGCCATATATCGACTTTATAATCCTTCAGCACTTCCCTGAACCTCTTCGAGTCGATAATCTGCCTCGCCTTTAGCCCGGAGAACATAATACCGCTCCCGTCGAGCGGCGCGTGCGTCGTGACGACTATAATCTTGTCCTGGTTATTTATGACGAGGTCCTTCCACCATTCGAATGTCTCGTCCGTTATGACGGTCGCCTTGCCTCTATCTTCGTTCGACATGAAGATGAAGAGGATGTTCCCCTTCTCGACCGTGTAATTCACGTCCCCTCCCCCTCTCAATTT
Source organism: Thermodesulfobacteriota bacterium (assembly GCA_041753155.1). Lineage (GTDB taxonomy): Bacteria > Desulfobacterota_D > UBA1144 > Nemesobacterales > UBA2774 > 2-12-FULL-53-21. Next base: position 790 of record JBGSVA010000026.1, read on the forward strand.
CTCCGTAAATATCTTCCCCTTGTCCGTTTTATAGTCGTGGTTCCCGATTATCTCGTACCATTCCTTTATGTATGACCCGTCCCTGGTCTTGATGTAAAGGTCGTAACTCTCAGCCGTGGGGAAATGGGCGACGTCGCCCGCGTTGATCGCCATGTCCACGTCCGGGATGTTGTCGTTCACGTCCTCGACCGCGTTACGGAACGGTTTCATGTGCTTCTTGTCCTTGATGTGGGTATCCGAGAGCGCCCAGACGGTGAGCGTTTCCCCGGGAACGAACCAGTCGGCCTCGGTGAGCTCCTTACCCGACAATGAGCCCGCATGGCACGACGCGTGTGTGAATATCAGGAGGAAAAGTAGGGTTATAAAACGTTTATTCATTCTCTCTGATTAATACGGGTTCAGGAGGAATCCCGGATGGGGGCTGCAAGCGCTTCTTCGCCTGAAATCTCTGTGATCGTGACCTCTATCTCTTCGCCCGGGGAGTGTTTTCCTCCGGTAAGCCTTACGGGAATGTAGTTGGGGGTGGTGCCCTTCCCTCCCGTCTCGACGAGCACGGGGAATGTGCGCCCGATAAAGCCCCTGTAGAATTCGGTCTTCTTCCTAATGCCGAGCTCGCGGAGCATGGCGCCCCTCTCCTTTATGATCTCAGGCCGCACCTGGCCTGGCATGGAGGCGGCGGGCGTGGACCTGCGCTTCGAATAAGGGAATACGTGGAAATATGTGAGCGCCGATCGGTGTGCTATTTCATAAGTGTTTCTGAACTCCTCGTCCGTCTCCCCGGGGAAGCCGACCATGATGTCCGAGCCTATGGCCGCGTCGGGTATCCTCTCCCGTATCAGGTCCGTGAGCGCTAGGAACCTGTCGGGGGCGTAGCGCCTCCTCATCCTCTTAAGCACATCGGCGGCGCCGCTCTGAAGGGCGACGTGGAACTGCGGGCAGATGGTCTCGGCCCCTGCTATGAATTCGATAAGCCCTGGCTCCGTATCCGCCGGGTCGAGGGACGTGAGTCTCACCCGCCCGACTATCTTCTCCCGCTCTATACACCTTAACAGCTCCTCGAAGCTCGACCCTATGTCCCTCCCGTAGCTCGCGATATGTACTCCCGTAAGGACGATCTCCTTGTATCCGGACTCAGCGAGCTTCTCCATCCTCTGCAATATGTCGGCTACGGGGAGGCTCCTCGACCTTCCCCTCGCGCGCGGGATGATGCAGAACGTGCAGGCGTAGTTACACCCGTCCTGCACCTTCAGAAACGCCCGCGTTCTTCCGGGGAAGTTTTCGATGCCGGGCGTTTCGAAGCCCTTTTTCTTCTCTTTGAATATGTCGGATACGAATAATTTGGGCTCGCTCTGTGTCTCCCCTTCACGTATTACTTTAAGCAGTTCTGTGAACTTGTGCGAGTTCCCGACGACGTAGTCTACGTCCGTCATCTCCTTTATCTCGTCGGCCGACACCTGGGCGTAACAGCCCGTTACTATCACTACGCCCTCGGGGTTAGCACGCCTCGCCCTGTGTATGTAGTGCCTCGCCTCGGCGTCCGCCCTGTGGGTCACCGTGCACGTGTCTATCACGTATACGTCTGCCTTTTCGGGGAACGGCACCCTCGCGTACTTGCTTACGGGGAGCCTGTTGAGGATCGCCGCCGTGTCGTACTGGTTTACCTTGCAGCCGAGTGTCACGACCGATATGGTTTTCATTGCGGCAGCACCTCTTTTATCCACCCGCCCCCGAGTACCCTGTCGCGGCTGTAGAACACGACCGCCTGACCGGGGGTTATAGCCCTCTGCGGGTCCCTGAATTCGAGCATTCCTTCGGAACCGCTCCACATCCTGAGCCCTGCCGGGCTTTCACGGTGCCTGTACCTGACCTTTGCATTTACTTCAAGTATGTCGTTCAATTTACTGTAATCATAGTTATTATCGACCCACGTAATGTCTTCCGCTATGAGTTTCGTCCTGTAGAGGTCCCCTTCGTCTCCGACGTACACGCGGTTCGATCCCGGATCGATGCGTGTGACGTACATGGGCTTCCCGGTAGCTATTCCGAGGCCCCTCCTCTGCCCTATGGTGAACGAGAATACGCCCCTGTGCGTTCCCAGAACGTCGCCGCCCGGGCTTACGATATCGCCCTTTCCGGCCGCGAACGCGGACCTGGCCTCGAGATAATCCCTGTAATTGCCGTCCGGGACGAAGCAGACGCCCGTGCTGTCGGGCTTCTCCGCCTGCCTGAGCGAGAACCCCCTGGCTATCTCCCTGACCTCGTCCTTTGTCATGCCCCCGAGCGGGAACATCAGTCTTCCGAGCTCCTTCTGGGAGAGGGTGTAGAGGAAATAGGTCTGGTCCTTAGACTCGTCGACGGCTTTTTTAAGGGAGAGACGGCCGCTTTCGGGGTCTTTTTCTATCCTCGCGTAATGCCCTGTCGCAAGATAGTCTGCGCCCAGGTCGAGGGCCTTCTGCAGAAGGAGGTCGAATTTGACGTGCTTGTTGCAGAGCACGCACGGTATCGGGGTCTTCCCCGACGTGTACTTGTCCACGTAGTCGACCAGCACGTATTTATTGAACTCCTCCGTGAAGTTGACGACGTAGTGCGGGAAGCCGAGCTCAGCCGCGGCCCTCCTCGCGTCCACGACTTGGTCGAGGGAGCAGCACCCCCCTTCGGCGTCCCCGTAGTCGAGGAGCTGCATCGTGATGCCTATCACGTCGTGGCCCTCCTTTTTAAGGAGCGCCGCAACTGTTGTGCTGTCGACGCCGCCGCTCATGGCGACGACTACGCGCTTTTTCTCCATAATAGTGCAGGAAAGATTACCTTAGACGTTAATATGAGACAAATCGGGGGGGGTGGCGGTGAGTAACCGAGGGTACAGGGGTGTATTCCGGAACTTGACGGGATTTCCTCCCCCCCTGGGATTTCTTACCCTAATCGTAGGAGCGGCTTCCAGCCGCGACAAACGCGAAGTGTGGTTTATGAAAAGACTAAGAAAGAAAACGGCAAAATATTTTTCTCTTCTTTGTCTGGATACAAAGAAGCAAAAATCATCCGACTACATAATTTGCTAAAAATCTTGTATTGAAGCTAAAATCTTTCAATTAGAAAGCTGAAAGATTTTAGCTTCAACACGCGATTTTCTTAACGCAAATTCTGTAATGTCGGGAACAATCACCCTTCGACGAGCTCAGGGTGAACGGGTTGGGTTTCGTTGCCGGCTATATGGAGGAGATTCGGAAGAATCGTATATGAGCACACATTGTGTGCCGCAAATTCTGTAATGTCGGGAAGAGAAAAGGCAAAAGATAGATTTCTCATCTTAGTTTGTGCGGGTTGGATGCACAGGGGTTTTAGATCACGCCTTCTTCGACGCCTACTATGGAATAATAGGAATCGTTTCCGAGCTTGAGCTCGCGGGCCTCGACGTAGTCTTTCACTATCGCGTAGACGTCGGCCGACACTATCACCCTCCATACGGGCGAGACAGTGCAGATCCTCCTCGCGATGTCGGTGACTTCCTTGACGCCTTGCGGCATGCCCGAGTCCTCGTAGATGGGGACCGACTTCATCCCTATCCCTATCTTTCCGCTTATGGCGGCCTTGCCCTCGACCTTCCTTTCCCTCGTTATGCTGGCCAGGAGCTGGAGCACCTCGACGGCCGAGCTTACGGCTTTAAGCTCCGCGTTCACCTGTTCATCAGGGGCGTTGAAGAAGGCCACTATCTCGTCCTTCAGCAGGGCCTCGATCACCCCCCCGTAGTTCGAGATTATGGCGGAGGCGGCCTTTCTGTAATCGGCGAGGAATGCATTAAACTCGGCAGGCTTGAGCGTGTTCGAAAGCTCCTGGAAGTCGGCTATCTTCGCCACTACGACAGTCACGTTCCTCGGCTTTGAAACGATGCCTTCCTCCTCCTCTTCGTCGTGCGAGGATATGAGCGTAGGCTGGAAGGGCGGCAGGTCCTCTTCGGTGTCGACCCTCCGCTTCATGCGGTCGACCATCTGATTGAAGGTCTCGTAGGCCCTTATCGTGGCCACGTCGTCCGAGGATTCGGGGTCGAGCCTTGCGCCAGAGAGGTCGCCCCGGGAAACGCTCTTCATGGCCGAGATGAGCTTTTCCATGGAGTCGTTCCTGCCCGAGGAGAAAAGGGACAATATGAATATTATCACTACCGATACGGCTACTCCGATGAGGGCGCTCCACATGAGGGACGACAGCACGAGGCTCCTCCAGTCCCTTCCCGCGACGCCTAGGACTATGGTGTTGTTTTCGGGCGTCGTAATGGGGACGATCTCCAGGGTCTCGGACTCTTCCCCGCCGAAGCTTTCGAGCAGCACGCCGTCGGGGTTAAGGAGCTTTATATACACTATGTCCGGCCTGGAGTTGAGTATGTCCTTCGATGTGTCGGCGAAGCTCTTGCCCGTGGTGTTGAACAGCTGGGCAAGCTCCTGTCCGCTTTCTTCCGTAATCGTCGTGGCGAAATAGTAGGAGTTAAACAGCGAGATGAGGACTGATATCAGAATGAAAATAAAAGCGAGGACGAGCGCGTTTCCCGAATATATATTCCCTAACCTGGACTTTAATCCCATTTAGCTCGATTCTCCGGCTGTCCGATCGAACGCGGCCCGCAGTTGTGAGCGCATCCGTCACTATTGAAGATTTGAAAGAGTAAAAGCTACCTTATAATACTGGCTAAAATTTAACTAGTAAAGACAAATTTTAACAGAGTGTTAACAAAATTCCCGGCATCATTTTCAAGCATCCGCAGAGAGCGGTACCAACCGGTCTTTGGTGAATGGATATGCGGAATGCCGGGCCTTTATTCCCCGCCGGAGCCTCCGCGTATATGAAAGCTGACGATACGCTTCCGGTTCCGGGTCCGCGGCTTTGCCTAGGCCTCGGCAGGCTGGATGTTGATTCTGGTCTTGGTCTTCTTGTACGTCTGGAATTCCACGACCCCGTCCGTGAGCGCGAAGAGGGTGTGGTCCCGTCCTATGCCTACGTTGAGCCCCGGATGGAACTTGGTGCCCCTCTGTCTCGCGAGGATGTTGCCGGCCTTTACGACTTCTCCGCCGAACTTCTTGAGCCCGAGCCTTCTGCCTTTGGAGTCCCTTCCGTTTCTGGTGCTGCCGCCGCCTTTTTTTGTTGCCATTTTGAGTTACCTCCCTGCTTTACCCGGAAATCTCCGTAATCTCTACGGAAGTGAACTTCTGTCTGTGCCCCGTCTTCTTCCTGAAGTGCTTCCTTCTCCTGAACTTGAAGATGATGAGCTTCTCGCCCTTCTTCGTGCCGAGTATCTTCGCCTTGACGACCGCTTTATCGACGACGGGCGAGCCTATCGTGGTCACGCCTTCGTCCGCGACCAGCAGGACTTCCTTGAATTCGACAACGTCGCCCGGGTTCCCGGCCAGAAGCTCCACGTCTATAACGTCGCCTTTGTTTACGCTGTACTGTTTTCCGCCGGTTTTAATTACCGCCTGCATGATATACTCCTCCCGCTTCTGTGAAAGGGTAAAATTATTCATATTTATGGCGAGTTGTCAAATTTTAGGGAGTGGATACATAACCGGATCATGTGTCCCATTGTCCCATGCTTATGGGGAATGATAGGAATCTTAAGGTGACACCCCCATCCTACCCCAATCCGGATTATGCGACATCGAGCCTTGAGTTAAGATTTTTCCTAGCCTCCGTTATGGGGCATCCGATTGCGCACTCGTTTGCAATCGTTCCCTCAAGGGGGAAGGAATTGAAGGAGGCGTCCTTCGACGGGCTCAGTACGAACGGGTTGTTATCGCGGCTGGAAGCCGCTCCTACAGGGTGGAGTTGGAGGCTATTTTTGTAGGAGCGCCATCTTGGCGCGATTTTTTAAATCAGGCAGATGAGATTCCCGATCGTTTTTTGGCTTGTGCAACGGAATGACCCAAGTTAAGGGTCTTGTTTGCTATCGGCCGGGAGCAACCGATTGCTTACTTGCTCGCAATCGTTGGGAATGACAGAAAAGGAAAAGGCCGGCATAGGCGATTGCATGGGTCAGAGGCCGAACCAGCGGGCGCGCCTGCTCGAACCAAAATGCTCCTTTTCGGATCGCATGGCGACTGAAGGCTCGTGGTATGTACCCGTGGGCGAAGGCCCCGAGAAGAAATCCACGTCTACCCGGCCGATCCGCCCGGCGCCAAACTCGATGTAGCAAGAACCCGCGCCGGTGTAAGCCCCGGACTGCTCGCCCCCCCGTATGCGCGCGATCAGCGAAGCAGCAACAGAGCGAGCCGCACCCTCAGCAAACACGCCCGCCTTTGGTGTTCCGGTATTCGCAATGTCACCCACTGCGTAGACCCCGGCGAATCGTGTTTCAAGCGTCCTCGGATTGACGGGTACCCAGCCATTCTCGGCCATACCGCTTTCCTCGACAACTTTCGGCGCACAGTGCTTAGGCACACCCAGGAACAAGTCCTAGGGCAGCTCGCTGCCATCGTCCAGCACCGCGACGCGGCGTCCGGGGTCAAGCGAAGCCACGCGGCGGCTGGGGACAAACTTGATGTCGCGTTCCGAAAAGGCGCCGACCAGCGCCCTGGAAGTCTCGGGCGACGGCGGCACCGGGCTCCCCAACGGCAGCACCAGTGTGATTTCGCATCGGCTGCGGACGCCCTTTTTCGTCAGGTGGTCGTGCAGGAGCAGCGCACATTCGCTGGGAGCCGGCGGGCACTTGTACGGCGCCGCGGAAACGCCGATGATGGCCCGGCCTTTCGAGAAATTGTGGACTATCCCGCGCATACGCTCCGCCCCGGCTTCGGAGTAAAACTCGCTGCCCTCATCGGCTAGTCCCGGCGTGGCGTCCAGGTCGTAGTCGGCGCCGAGCGCGACGATCAAGAAATCGGACTCGTAGCTGCCGGCATCGGTTGTGACGCGCCGCGCGTCCGGATCAATCGCGGTAATCGTCTGATGCAGAAAACGCACGCCCGTTTTTACAAAGTTACGGTATGGCAGGCGGACTGCCTCCGACTCCTTCAGTCCGAACATCACGTCGAGCTTCGAGTAGCCGAAAATAAAGTGATCGTTCTTGTCGATGAGGGTCACATCGACCTCATCGCCGAACGCCTCCGACAACAGAGTGCTGAGCTCTAGGCCTCCGAAACCCGCTCCGAGAACCAGAACGCGCGTCTTCATGGAAATATCCTCCCGGGAATAGAATGATCAATGCTCTCGCGGCGGGCAGCGAATGACTGCAATCGGCCGACTGCTGCCATCGCATTACGAACGCAATTTTAGAGTATTGTATTTATATGTGCACATATATATTGACGTGCTGCTCCCCTTTTGTCCACCCCGGTTTGGGGTTGCATCTTTTTTTCTCATCGCGGCTAGAAGCCGCTCCTACAGCGTTGAGGCAGATCCCATTATTGTAGGAGCGCCATCCTGGCGCGATTATTCAATTCGAAAAGACGAGATTCCCGATTCTTTCTGCCTTGTGTTACTGGAGCGCTTTCTTAAGGGACTTAATTGCAATCAGCCAGGGGCGACCGATTGTGCGCTTGCTTACAATCGTTATTCGGGAATGACAGGGTGGGCAGGGCGGAGGAGGTACGGCAGGATTGTAGAACACACATTGTGTGTGTCGCGGCAAGATGCCGCTCCTACTGAGGGGTATGGGAATATCGCGCGGTGAGTCACCGCGGACGTACGAAACAATTACGGCTACTTATACGCTATCGCCGCGCTCGAAGGGCCTATCAGGTGGAGCACTTCGAACTTTTTGAACCCGGCCTCGGCGCACCATTCCCCGAAATCAGCCCCCGTGTAATCGAAGGCGTCCCCGAACTCTATGAGCATGTTTAGCGACATCAGGAGCCCGAAGGTGTTCTCGCGTCTGGCGTCGTCTATAAGGTGCTCTACGGCGATGAATGCCCCCCTTTCGGGAAGGGCCTCGTACGCAGACTTGATTAGCTGCTTTTTCTTTTCGAGGTTCCAGTCGTGGAGTATCATACCCATCGTTATCACGTCCGCCTCCGGCAGCGGGTCGCGGAAGAAGTCCCCCGACGCAGTCGATATACGGTCGGACATCCCCGCCCTCTCGATCGACCTTTTCGCTATAGGCTCGACCTCGGGGAGGTCGAAGGACGTGCATGCGATATTCCTGTGCTTTTCGGCTACGGCAATGGAGAGGGTGGCCGCAGCCCCGCCCACGTCGCAGAGCGTCCCGTAATGGGAGAAGTCGAACTTCTGCGCGAGCGCTATGAAATTGTGGCGGGATAAGCCGGCCATCGCCCACATAAACTGCTCGAGACGCGGGATGTCCGAGTAAAGCTCTTCGAAGAGGGGTTTCTGGCTGTGTTTTATCTCGTTCTGCGGTTTCCCCGTTTTAAGCGCATCGCCCAGGCTGTCCCAGTATTTAAAAAGGCGCGCGTTCAGCATCTCCAGTATCCCGCCTATGTATGAATTACCGTTCTTGTCCAGATAGTGGAGCGTGGTTTCGGTGTTTTTGTAAAGCCCGTCCAGGCCGTCCCCTTCCCTGTCGAGGAAGCCCATGGATACGAGCGCGTCGAGGAAGTCGCGCGTGCCCCTCGGGTGGAGGGAGAGCTCCGATTCGATCTCGGGGGCTGTCATGGGCCGCTCGCCAAGCACGGTGAATAGCTCCAATTCCACGGCTGTGAGCAGCACTTTGGATTCCCAGAATCCGAAACCTGTGCGCATTATGGAGAACGGGTCTTTCAAGGACATAATCATACACTCCGTAAGTAAATTTTCTTTCTTTCCTTAATGAAAAAACAAAGATACCACACGTAATGTGGTTTATGAAAAGAAAAAGAAAAGGCAAATTAGTTTCTCTTCCTTTCCTAGATGAAAAGACACACAATGTGTGGTTTATGAAAAGACAAAGAAAGGAGAAAGGCTGTTTTTTTTATCCTTCTTTTCCTTTCCTGAAATGAATTCAGGACAGGGATGAAAAGAAGCAAAAATCACACACGTAGTGTGTTTCATGAAAAAACTGTACATAATTTGCTAAAAATACACCCTTCGACCCTTCGACAGGCAGGGCGAACGGGTCGGGATTCGTTGCTGGTTTGAGCAATGGAGGTACGGAAGAATCATAAAACACACGTGTGCGTCAGCTTTCGAGAACGAGGTTGAATACGGATGAATCGATCTGCACCTTGTCGCGGAGCTTCTCGTTGACGGCGATGTATATCCTGTCACCGTAGCGGGAGAGGCGGTCGAAGAGCCTGTGGAGGTGCTGGCGCTCGCCGTCGTGGATATCCTCGATCTTGAGCGTGACTGACGAGGGCGTATCCTTGAGCACACTCTCCAGGTGTGTTCCGACGCGGTCGAAGAAGTCCACGTCGAGCATGCCCTTTATCGATATAGAAAGGTTGTGCGCGGCGTTCCGGACCTTTTCGAGAGAGACCTCGAGCACGCCCCTGTCGAGGTAGCGCCCGAACGACAGCTCGAACGTCGCCAGGTGGTTCCTGGCGAGGCTCGCCTCTTCGTCGGTGACCCTCATGAAATGACGGTCGACGTAGTTCCTCATCGATATGCCTATCGTCCAGTCCTGTATGACGAGGGGAATCATGCCGGGGTTCGTGAAGGGGAACGTCCTCAGGAACTGATATGCCCTGGGCAGGCCGCCGGGTACGATGCCGTTCATTATGAACCTGCCGAGCGCGCGCGCCTGTTCGGCGACGCTGTAGGTGCTCCTGAAGAGCGGGTCCTTCAAATAAGTTGTTTTATTTAAAATCCGGTCCGCGATAGTGCGGTCGTCGAGGAGCCTGAAGTAGAGCTCGCGGTAGCCGTCCACCATCTCCTCGTATGTCATTTGCTTGGGTATGAGGTTCGTGCCGAGCTTTGTGTTGTCAGTCCCGCTCGCGTCTTTTATGAGCCTGCCGTCCTTCTCTAGCCTCTCGTAGAGCGGGGTTTTCGGCACGGCAGTGAGGAGGCCTATCATCGCCGCCTGTATGCCCGAATTCTGGATGAAATTATACTGGAGGTCGAACGTGCGGACCGTATCGTTGTCGAACCCGATTATGAAGCCCGCCAGCACCTCTATGCCGTATGAGTACACGTGCCTTATCGAGCCCAGTATGTCGCCCCTGGTGTTCTGGAACTTGAGCGTTTCTTTGAGGCTCCCCTCGTCCGGGGACTCTATGCCGATGAACACCCATCCGAAGTTGGCCTGCCTGAATAAATCGAGAAGCTCATCGTCCTGCGCAATATTGAGCGACGCCTCGGTGCCGAAGAGGAACTGGTAGCCGTGCTCCTTCTGATAGTCCCTCAGATAAGCCATGAGCTTCTTGGCGACGGGCTTGTTCCCGATGAGGTTGTCGTCGACGAAGAATACGTTCGTGATGCCCAGCTTCCGGAGCGCGTCTAGCTCCCTCCCCACCTGGTCGAACGCCTTCACGCGGGGCTTTCTGCCGAACATGACTATGATGTCGCAGAATTCGCAGCGGTACGGGCACCCCCTCGAAAACTGGAGGCTCACCGCCTGGTACTTATCGAGCTTTAGCAGGTCGAAGCGGGGCGTGGGGGAGTCTTCGAGCGAGACCTCTTCACATTCCTTGTAGAGCATTTGCGGGGAGCCGCCGTCGAAATCGGCGCAGAACCTTTTCCATATATATTCGGCCTCTCCGGCGACGACCGTGTCGGCGAGGGTCTCGAAGTACTCCGGGCAGAGCGAGGCGTAGCTGCCTCCCGCCACGACGTAGTAACCCCTGTTCCTGTAGAACCTGAGCAGCTCCTTCTGCCTCTGGAACTGCACCCCCATGCCGCAGACGCCTATGACGTCGGCTGTGGGGTTAAGCGGTATGGACTCGATGTTTTCGTCTATTATTTCGATCTCCCAATCAGGGGGGCTGAGGGCGGCCAGCGTGGCGAGCCCGAGGGGAGGGTTTATCGTCCTTACGTCCCTGGGCATGATGTTATCGACGGCCCATTTGAAGCTCCAGAAGCTCTCCGGGAATCTCGGGTTAATGAGTAGAAGTTTCATTGCTCCTCCGCTCTGGTCTCAGTCATCATCGTCTGATATCGTCTGATATAGATTAATGGTGAGAGGTCCTTTCTGTCTCCATTGTAGATTATTTTCCAATTATTATCAATAGATCTTAGCTGCGGCGCGGCGCGGGTCGCCGCGGACAATTGGGAGCCCAACCCGTCTGTCTCTTTTTCTGTCTTCGCGAGGCTACGGAGTAGCCGTGGCGATCTCGCTTTTTCATGAGATTGCCGCGCTGCACTCACATACGTTCGTTACCTAATTTGGCTTATATGACTTTCGTGCATCAATAAATGGGCGTACTTGCAATCAGCCGACGGCGACCGATTCCTCGCACGCTCGAAATCGTTGCAATGACACGTTAGGTCGGGCAGTGTGGCGGCGGGAGTACCATAAACACACATTGTGTGTGTGTGCTTACCCACCCGGCATTCTTAAAGGCTCCGGGGACACTAATATGCCCGTGCTGTCGGCGTATACGTACTCGCCGGGGCTGAAAGTTACACCGGCGAAGGTCACGGGCACGTTCATTTCTCCGAGCCCCTTCCTTTCGGTCCTGAGCGGTATCGACGCGAGCGCCATGACGCCCAGGTCGAGGCTCTCGATCGCCTCAACGTCCCTCACGGCGCCGTATATGATCAACCCCTCCCACCCGTTCTTGAAAGCGGTCTCGGCAATGAGGTCCCCGAGGAGGGCTTTTCTCACCGAGCCGCCGCCGTCGACGACCATTACCTTGCCGCGTCCGGGCCTGCCTGCTGCTTCTTTAACGAACGAATTGTCCTCGAAGCACTTGATTGTGACGACTTCACCGCCGAAGGATCGCCTGCCTCCGTAATTCCTGAATACGGGCTCGGCTATACGGACGAGCGCGGGGTAGAGGTCGCAGAGGTCGGGGGTCGAGTATTCCATGCCGATTCAGGGGAATTTATACAGGAGCGGAGGGAAATTTCAAGCCTTTCCCCAGAGCTTTTTCGGGTAGTCGAATTCGAGGAGCCTCCCCCTGCCCTTTCCGACGTCCTTCCATTTACGGGCGTCGAATTCGAGGAGCACCACGCCGCAGGTCGGGATGTTGTCTATGTCTGCGTTCGAGATCTCGTTCGCGAAGGAGGTGATTGCGGGGTTGTGCCCGACCATCATCACGGAGCGGTACTTGTCGTCGAACCCTTTTACCACATCCATCAGGTTACCCCCGTTGAAGGTATAGATGCCCTCGTCCACCACCACGTCCGATTTCTTGAAACCGAGCTCCTTCGCGATCTTCTCGGCGGTCTTGAGGGCGCGCACCGCCGGGCTCGACGTAATCATCCCGGGCTTGACGTCGTAACCCGCGAGGTGCTTCCCCATCCTGGGGGCTTCTTCCTTGCCCCTGTCGTTGAGGGGTCTTTCCCTGTCCTCGAGCCCGGCGTCGTCCCAGCTCGATTTCGCATGGCGGACGAGGAATAATGTTCTCTTTTTGGGCATCGGGGTCACCTCTTTTTAAGGCTAACATCAGGGAGAGGGATGGCAAGGTTGTCGCTACGTTACTGATTTACGAAATCCCCACGATTATTGTAGAGCTGATTTAATTTCAATATTCAAGGAGGAGGGAGATATGAATTCATATTTGCGTAAGGCCCTACCGGTTTATGTTTTCATCCTGACAATTGCGGGTCTGCTTCTGATTCCGTCGCTCAATGAAAACGCCGGAGCACAGCCGCCTTGCTTTGCAAGAATCTGCAAGGTTGCCCCGGAGCTGCCGGAGCCTCAAAACGATGAAGAGGCCGTTTTATTTCCCTACCAAATTTCAGAAGGGGATGTAGATGAATTTATTGAAATTGCTGCCAACGCCCTGTGCGCCGGAGATACTTTCAGCGGCGATGACTACCAGATCAGGGAGGAATTTTTACCCGGCTGGCTGCTCGCGGACGTCGAGTGCAGCGATTCGGTGGAGATAGATGTGTTTCCTATCGAGAATGGTGTAAGCCTCGACTGTCTGGGACCCAGCGAAATTACGTGCACGTTCACGAACGTGAGAGGGAGCATATCGAACATCCCGACATTATCTGAATGGGGGATGATAGCGGCGGCTGGGTGTTTTGCGCTGATCGGCGTGTTCTTCGCGATGAGGCGGAAACGGATGCAGGATGCATGATACAGGATGCACGATAAAGGATTAAAGAAATGGATTCCCGATTCATTTCGGCTTGTGATGCTGATGCGTCGGAATAAAGAGGCTTACTTGCAATCAACAGTGAGCGACCGGTTCTTACGCACGCTCAGAACCGTTATTCGGGAATGACAAAAAAAATATAGAGCCTCTTCCACCCTCACGGGGGAAGGGGCTTTTTTGTTGGACGGTCCATTTTTCTGTCATCGCTAGACCGTCTTATGGTCGTGGCGATCTCGCTTCTTCATGAGATTGCCGCGCTGCACTCACGTTCGTTCGTTACGCTCGCAACGACAAAAAAATATTACGCCTTTCGACAGCACACTACGTGTGCGCTCAGGACGAACAGGTTGGGTTTCGTTGCTGATTTAAGCTGAAGAGGTACGGTAGGATCGTATACGAGCGCAGGTTCTGCGTCTACGACCAGGGCTCCCGGTAATAGTAAACGAAGTTGGCGACGGAGGGCCTCTCCGTCCAGCCGAGCTTCTTGTAGAATCCGGTCTTGTAGGAGAGCTTCTCCTTGCCGTTCGTGAGCATGAGTCTCATGCAGCCCCTTCGCTTGCCCTCTTCGATGACGCGCTCGACTAGCGTCTTCCCGACCCCCAGGCCGCCCGAGGTTGGGCTGACGAACATGTCCGAGACGTATCCCTCCGGACTCCCGAGCATGATGAACGGAACCCAGTGGACGTTGAGAAAGCCGATCACGGTGTCTTCCTCGTCGACCGCGACTATCATCGAATGTCCCTCGCTGTCCCTGACGCAGTGCTCTATCAGTTTCGCTATTGGACCCGCTACCTCATCCAGCGGGAGAGCGTTCCGCCTCTCGGACCATCCGATCTCCCTCAATATCTCCGCCATGCGGACCGCGTCCCCGGCCCTCGCTTCTCGGATATTTACATCTGGCATTGGAATCTCCGGTTTCGTGAATTTGTGATTGATAGATAGATATAAAATATATGCTCAAAATAGCATGTACGGTATATGAGCGCATAAATACCGGTTTAATCAGGGGTTATTGCACGCAATTCTCGCTTCTGTTAAAATTAAGTCCGTAATTGATTATTTTTCCTATATAAATCCGGTTTTCCGAGGAGGATGTCAGATGTCCCGTTATAAATTCGGTTATAGCGTATATCCATATCTGAATCTCCTTTTTATCTGCTTGTTATTTAATGCCGTATTTTTTCTTTTGTCGAGCGAGCTCGCGCAAAGCCAGTTGATGCAGGACACGGATACTCCGCCCGCCGTGTCGGTGCCCCCGGATACTTTGTGGGACCAGTCGGACAATATATCTTCTTCCGACATTTCCTCCCAGGACTTCACGGATGGGGGAGGATCGCTCGATCAATTCGATTCACGCGCGGCGGACGATTTTCTCGTGCCGGAAGGTTTTTTCTGGGTTATAGACACTGTAAGAGTATTCGGGGCGTTCGACGATAATACTCCTGAGATCATAGATACCGTCGATGTGGATTTTTACGTAGACAGGGACGGCCTGCCGGGTCAATTAGTAGGCCAATGTGTTTATGACGGTGTAGTGCCGGAGGATTTAACGAATCCGGAGTTTACCATAAATCTCCCGCATAAGTGCTTGCTCCAGCCCGGCATCTACTGGGTCTCGGTCCGGGCGAACATATCTTTCATTCAGAACGGGCAGTGGTTCTGGTTCGAAAGGACCGTACAGACGCTCAGTCCTTTCGTCTGGCAGAACCCGGGCGACGGCTTCAGTACCGGATGCATACAGTACACGCCTGCCCAGGCCGATTGCGGTGCCGACTTCCCGGACCTCGTTTTTCAGATCATCGGCCGGGAGTCCTCCATAGTCAGGCCGATACCGACCCTTAGCGAATGGGGGATGATGGCGGCCGCGGTAATATTTGGATTCGCCGGGTTAGGCGCATTCTACATAAGAAGAAAGGGTATTCGAGCCTGAGCTTTCTGTATAGGACGTAAATCATGGTATCACCCGCCGCATCCGTAACGGCCGCCCCGGCCTTCAGCGTGCGCTGTCTAAAATAATTATGAAAACCGAGAGATCGTGTGGTATTTTTTTGAATCGTACGCACGGACGAGCCATCTAAACGTATAATCTGGATAACTCGATAAAAAAGGAGGCAGTGTATATGAGAATCGCAAAAGGTATGGTCACGTTGCTGTTTGCCGTAATTTCCCTCGCGCTTGCTAATGTGAACGAATCGCGCGCGGAGGCCGGGGAATACATGATCGACCCCGATCACTCCCAGGTCATATTCAAGGTAAAGCACATGGGCATAAGTACCGTCACGGGCAGGTTCGACCTGATCGAAGGGTCGTACACGTTCGACGACAAGGACATGAGCAATTCGAGCGTGGAGACGACTATCACCGCGACGAGCATTAATACGAACAAGCAGAAGAGGGACGACCACTTGAAATCACCCGAATTCCTCAACGTCGAGAAGTACCCGACTATAACGTTCAAGAGCAAGGAAATTAAAAAGGGTGACGGGGAGGATTTCATTATCGTCGGCGACCTTACGATAAACGGCGTTACGAAGCAGGTCGAGCTCGACGCCGAGTATGGCGGCAAGGCTCAGGACCCTATGGGGGACGAGCGCACCGCGTTCACCGCTGAGACGAAGATAGACAGGAAGGATTTCGGCATTACATGGAACAAGACGCTCGACTCGGGAGGACTCGTGGTCGGTGACGATGTGAAGATAGAGCTCGAGGTAGAGGGGATCAGGAAGAAGGGGTAAGAATAAATTTTGAATCCTAAGTAATATTAGACATCTGTAGGAGCGGCTTCCAGCCGCGACCCATATTCTTTTCCTCCCCCTTGAGGGGGAACTGTTGCAAGCGAGCGCGCAACTGGTCGCGCTCCCGACAAAGTCACTGAAGCACATTAACTTCCGGCTCGATGCTTATTAATACAAAATAATATAGGTGGGGGTGATAAACACCCGCATCTCCATCATCAATCGGAGAATATTATTTTGGTACAAAGAAGCACCCACGTAGTGTGATTTATGAAAAGAAATAATATTATTTCTTCTTTTCCTCGATGAAAAGAAGCAAAAATCACACACGTAGTGTGTTCTATGAAAAGACTGTACATAATTTGCTAAAAATATCATATTAAGGCTAAAATCGTTCAATTCTTCCCTAATTAGCATTGATGCAAGTCTAGTTACATTATTGCTGATTGGAAAGGGCGTCCGAATGCGCGCTAGCTTGCATTCGTCCCATGAAAGATTTTCACGCCGGACACATAGTGTCCATTTTACGGTTGCTCATTGACGGCAGGTGCTTATGCCGCCCACAGTACAAATTTAGCGGAAGTGGTGGTTAGAGATTGTACGCCAGCGGGCGCTCGCCCGCTTTTCTTAACGCAAATTCTGTAATGTCGGGAAGAGAGAAAAGATGAGATTGCCGCACCTTCGGCTCGCAATGACGCCTCTTTTTCGTCATCCTGAACTTGATTCAGGATCTCATCTTTTTTATATGACACCATCCGCCCCTCGATCCTTCGACTTTGCTTAGGACAGGCTCCTGCTCAGGACGAACGGATCTGGCTTAGTTCAGGTTTGAGCAATATAGGTACGGAAGGATCATTCATGAGCGCAGGTTCTGCGCCTATTCGACCTTGATTTCCTCATCCGTCTTCTTTTTAAGATCCGTTTCCGTAATAACGGCGGCGCCGGTCCCGCAAATTCCCTCGGGCTCGGGGACGTTCCGTTTGACCTCGACCGCGGTTTCCTTAACCGATATATCGCCGAGAACGAGCGAAGACTCGACCCTGACGAGGTCTTCGGTAATGCATGTCCCGGCCCCTTCGCCGAGCTCCCATTCGGTGCACTTCTCCCCGCCCGCCGTCTTCTCCCCTACCCGCTTCGCGCCCGAGCTCGTGATGAGTTCCTTCGTAAACTCCGCGGGGTCCTTGCCTTTGATGCGTTTGTAAATTTCCGGGAACGCCGGGCTTTTGACCTTAGTCCCCGTGTTGTCGTCGAGGTTAATTTTGATGATCCACTGTTCCCCGCCCGTGATCCTGGTTATCACCTTTTCGTTTATCCTGACCGGCGTGCCGTCGGCTCTCTTCACCTGAACCACCTCGGTCCAGCAGAGCGTCCTTCCCCAGTCGCCAGAGTATTCTGTTTTTTCCCCCGTGCTGTTCCCCTCTATCCTGTATTTGACCGTATAGCTCTCGAGAGTGTGGTATTTCTGCTCTTGAGCGTGGATGCCAGAGGTGCCCGTAAGGAGGAAGAATGAGATAAGGATGGGGGAAATATACTTAATGTGATGGTTCATCATTGTATTATAATTAATCGAATACACACACTATATATGTAATATTGACGAGTATCTAGCATACCGCACGGACTACACAGCTCAGAACTTCCTTATTTCTAGTGTATTTATTTTATCGGTAATGTCGAGGTAGGCGTATGAGCGGGTGCCGAGGGGGCCCGGATTGACTATCCTGGTCTCTCCTATCGTGTCTATGCCGGGGGCCTCGTGAATGTGCCCCGTTAAGCAAACGAGGGGCTTATGGCGCTCTATGAACTCCCTCACTGTCTTGCTGCCCACGTGGGCCCCGCTTGCGAGCCTGTCGTTGAGCGTACCGTAAGGCGGCTGGTGAGAGACGAGTATCCGGGGCGCTCCGTCAACAGAACCGTCGAGCGAACCCTCGAATATCTCCGCGTACTCCTCCTCCGTGAACACGTTCGGGGTCGGGCTCGGGCACGGGAGCGAGCCTCCTGCCCCGGTGATGGAGAGCCCCTTGATACCTACGGTCTTCCCGTGGATGTTCAGGCCCTTTGCGGAGAGGTAATCGTCCACCCCTTTCGTGTCGCAGTTCCCGCTTACGGCGAGTATGTTTCTGTTATATTTCGCGACCGCGGATATCACATCTTCAGCGTCCCTGCCGTCCCCGAAATGGGTGAGGTCCCCCGAGATAATGACGAGGTCCACCGGGCAAAGGGCCGCGCCCAGGCCGTCTATCGGCGTCAGGTTCCCATGTATGTCCGCAATGTTAATAATTTTCATTACTCGTGCAGTCAGTTGCGGGTGATAACCTCTTCTTCGGTGATCGCTTCGCTTACAAGATGGTCGTTGAACTGCGCGCCGTACTGCCTCAGCATCCAGAGCTCGGGGATTATCTCACCGACGATAGAGCCGTTGTCGAACACCCGCACCATCGAGCTTTCGGAGACGACTATCGCCATGGCGTTCGTCGTCCTCGTTATGGAAGCCGCGGCCATGTGCCTGCTCCCGAGGCCTAACGGGAGCTCAAGCCCTTCCGATGTGGCGTCGATGTAGCGGCAGGCCGAGAGCACTACACCGCCGTCAGACACTATGAACGCACCGTCCAGCATTGCGAGCTCCTTTACGGTCTCGCGCATTCCCGGATTGTCTACACGCTTCAAGGCGTCGGGGTGTCCGTAGAGCGGGTCCAGTATCATGGGGCGGGAGCGTTTGAGTGTGGAATCGGTGTCCGATATTACGAACATTGTCCCTATCTTCCTGCCTTCCCTCCCCTCCCTGGCGATCTCCATTGCGAGGTTGAGCACGCTCTTGAGGTTTTCGGGATCGACCTTGCGCTCCGGGCAGCAAATGCCCGAAACGAGCCTTCTGTGAGCTTCTATTTTCTTAGCGATGTCCATGTGTTTACGCCTCTCGATCTTTCTAGATTAATATAACTGATAAAGGATTCTTACGCCCGGGCACACAATGTCCGCCGATAATCGATTCATCCGTTACTCATGCGCTGAGCCGGCAAACGCGGCGGCTGATATAAGGATGTATTGTCGGAACAGGGCGGGATTTCCTCCCCCAATCGTAGGAGCGGCTTCCAGCCGCGATTCGTTTTAAATCCACCATCACCCTATTTAAAGAAAGGAGAGAGCTACCTCACAAACCCCTTCGCCTTATCCCACGGCAGTGGTATGTCGCTACCTTTGACATTCACCTTCACGAATCTCCGCTCGTCGCTGAGGTAGCGGGAGAGCTCTCTCATGGTTCTCAAGTGAGCGCCTGTTCTGACGAACTTCGAGAGTGAATCGTCGTTCTCCCATACGGACATAGTCCAGAACTCCTTTTTCAGGATATACGCGATGAGCGCATAGCCGAGAGCCCCTTCTGACTGCGCGAGCTGTTTCTGAATCTGCCCGGTGAGGTAGAGGAACTTCGGAATTATCCAGTGCGTCGTGAGCGGGATGTATGTTATGAGTGCGATGTAGTCCCTACCGGGGTCGGGCTTCTCTTTACCAACGGAAGTCCATTTGATTTCGTGCATGGAATTGATTCAAAATGTGAACTTTATTTATTACTTTCAAGATCGAATACAATGTTTTTAAAAATCGGTATTAATGGTGTTATCTCTTCAGTAATTACTACCCAGACTATTTCCAGATCGACTCCCGTATAATGATGAATTAACTTATCACGCATAGCTGTCATCTTTTTCCAGGGAACATCCGGATACTTGGTTCTAAATTCATTAGGTATTCTTTTTGCCGCTTCTCCTACCACTTCAAGACTTCTTATTACTGCATTAACTGTTTTCTTGTCATTAGCAAATTGTGCGAAATTCATACCGCCGACAAAATCACAAATATCATTCATTGATTCAACGATATCGTAAACATAATCCACGTACTCCTTTGTCATACCATTATGACCTGCTCTAGTATGCGTTTTCCGATTCTTGGCTTGAGAGCCTTTTTTGATACGAGATCAACTTTGATATCCAGTTTGTCTGATAAATATTCTTCGAGTTCCAGAAATTTGAAAAATCCTATCGGGACTTCAAAACTTACGAGTATATCGAGATCGCTGTCATTTTTTTCCTGACCCCGCGTGTATGACCCGAATATGCCAAGCTCTTTCACATTATACTTTTCCCTAATAACCGGCTTCAACTCGTTTAAAGCCTTGATAATTTGTTGTATCTTCATCGAATTTGCCTCAAATCCATATAGTTGTTTAATTTTACACTAAACTGATTTAACTTTTAATGGGCTGATTTATTCCTGAAGGAGGTTAAGAATGAACGTAAGAGTCGCTCTTATAACAGGAGGGGCGAAGGGGATAGGGAGGGAGATAGCCCTTGCCCTTGCGGATACAGGGTGGTCTGTCGCCGTCTGCTACAGGAAGAGCAAAAAGGAAGCGGCGGAGACCGTGAAGGATATAGAGTCGCGCGGGGCGAAGGGCATGCACTATAAATCGGACGTATCGAACCCCGCGTCCGCCGTCGACCTCGTGAGAAAAGTCGAGGCGGAATTCGGGAGGATAGACGCGCTCATCAACTGCGCCGGGCCCTACCACCGCATAAATCTGCTTAAGGAATCCGTCGAAGGCTGGCACGAGATGTTCGACAATAACCTCCACCCCGTGTTCTATCTCTCACGCACCGTCGCCGAAGGCATGAAATCGCGCGGATGGGGACGTATAATCAACTTCGGCATGGCGAACGCCGACAAGATGAGCGCACAGACCGAGATAACAGCTCATTATATAGCGAAGGCGGGCGTGCTCATACTCACCCGCTCGCTCGCGCGTCTCCTGGCGCCCCACGGGATTACCGTGAACGCGATCTCTCCCGGATTTATCAATTCGGGCAGTGCCCCGATAGAAGAGCTGGAGAGCATGGTGAAGACCATACCCGCAGGATACATCGGGAGCACGAAGGACGCCGTCGACGCGGCGTTATTCCTCCTCTCCGACGAGGCGCGGTACGTGAACGGCACGAACATTCATCTGAGCGGCGGGTGGGGACTCTGATACGCTAAACGCCCTCCCCACGCTGGATTTACGCCCAGCGTTGGTTATAATCATTTCCCTTATGGACCTGGATTTACTTAAGAAACTCTGCGAAGCGCCCGGGCTGCCCGGGCACGAAGGGCCTGTCAAGGAAATCATAAGAGAAGTATTCGCCGAATTCACGAGCGAGATCAAAGAGGACGCCCTCGGCAATATCATCGCGCACATACCCGGAAATGGGCCGAGGCTCGTCGTCGACGCCCATACGGACGAAGTCGGGTTCATGGTCAGCCATATCGACGCCAAAGGGTTCCTTCACGTGATCCCGCTGGGCGGTATGGACCCGAGGGTATTTTACGCGCAGAGGATAACTGTGTGGGGAAGGAAGCCCGTCACGGGGACCGTGGCAGCAATCCCGCCACACGTGAGCAGGAACGCGAACAACAAGGAAGCGCCCGAGGTGGAGGACTGCGTCGTCGACCTGGGGTTATCCGAGGACAAGGTGAATGACCTCGTGAGGGTCGGGGACGTGGCGTCCTTCTGCTACCCGTTCGAAGAAACTGAAGACGCTCTCATCTCCAAAGCCATAGACGACAGGGTCGGCCTTTTCGTAATGGTAGAAGCCCTCAGAAAAAAACCTAAACTCTCCTGCGACCTCTATCTCACAGCTTCGTGTCAGGAGGAGGTGGGGTTGAGAGGAGCGCACGTGATAGTGCCGGCCATAGAGCCCGATTTCGCGATAGCCATAGAGGGGACCGTGGCCATGGATGTGCCGGGCGTATCCGAGCACAAGACGCTCGCCAATACCGGGAAGGGCCCCGAGGTCAGGCTCTCGGACAGGTTCCTCGTCGCGCACAGACCTTTCAGCGACTTCATTATGAAAACAGCCGAGAGTAAAAACATCCCTTATCAGATAACTGTGAAGAAGGCGGGCTCGACCAACGCGACGGCCATGCAAGTCACGGGAAAGGGCACGCGCGCGGCGTCCGTTTCCGTGCCTGTAAGATACCTCCACAGCCCTAGCTGCCTCGCGTTTAAATCTGATATCGGGCATACGATCGAGCTCATCCACGCGGTCATAGAAAACATCGGGGATTTTGGGAAAGACTCTCCGCGCTGATATACTATTCCTTATAATGCGGAACAGGATTTATTTAGTCCCGGTGCTTGCCGTTTTATTCCTCGTCCAGCTATTCACTGCAGTGAACGTCTACAGCAGCAGCGCTTCTGTAAATACGTCTCCCGACGGTAACGCCGCTCAGACGCTCGAGAACGCATGGGAGATATTCGGCGTCTATCACGAGGACCCTGACAAAATAGACGAAGCTATCGCGCTCACGGAGGGGATTTTGAAGCGCGACCCCGGTAACGTCACCGCGCTCGTCTTCCTCTCCCGTGTATGGCTCACGTACGGATACGTGAAGGCGCGGTCGAAGGACGAGCTCATACGCGCGTTTCAGAACGGGAAGGACGCTGCCGAGAAAGCGATCGGGATCGAACCGGGCAGCGCCGACGCCCATTTCTTCTACGTCGCCAACCTCGCCTCACTCGGGGATACGAAGGGGCTCTTCAACTCCCTCTTCATGCTGCCCGAGGTGAGGAGAGAGCTCGAGACGGTGCTCGAGCTCGACCCCAACCACGTGAACGGGCTCGCGATGACCGGGGCGCTCTATCTCTATCTGCCGTCCATGCTCGGGGGTGACCTCCACATTTCGGAGGTATATTTGAAGAGGTCGGTCTCGCTCGACCCGCACGTTTCATCGGCCGGGCTCTATCTGGCTGCCAATCTGAAGAGGCAGAAGAAGTACGACGAGGCGCTCGAAGTCTTAAACGGCATACTGAACGACAGGTACCCGTCCTTCTACCCCGACTGGGTGGAGAACAAGAAGTACGCGTACATGATGATCAGGGGGATCAGACAGGAAATGCGAGGGGAGACGGCAAGGAAGGACGATGGCAGTACGCTCAATTGAAATTCAAACGCATTTGAATCAGGCTTGAGGGACGTATGTACATAGATGAGCTGATCGATCTTTTCGGTACGGCCGCAGCGGGCTTCCCGGCGCTTAAATCGGAGCGTGTGACGGAAGAGCTCAGGCGCGCGATCGAAGGCAGGAAATACGACCTCCAGGACGAGGCGCTCATAGAGGTAATTCTCAGGCAGGACAGCCGCGACCTCGTGGAGTCCTTTACGGAGGCATACGGGCCGGTATTAAACAGGTTCAACGACGAAGCCGCCAGGACCGAATTTATCGACGGGGGTGGGGCTGAAAAAGAGGCGATACGTATATATATCGCCTCCCTCGAGCATCTGATCAATTATTACCACACGAGCCTTATAGGCAAGCACTTCTCGAGCACTTAACACACACACGTATGTGTGCTCTATGATCTCTAACGAGACGTGCAGTTGCCGGCCATTCTGACAGGTATCTGAATCTTTAAGTGAAGGATTGTTTAACCCCCATCCTAACCTTCCCCCTTCGGCGGGGGAAGGAATTTACTGTTTGCGGAATGGATTTACGGTGGTAGATCGTCAATACACACTACGTGTGCCCGGGTCAGGCCTTCTTCTTTTTGCCCCTTTCGGAGATCGGGACGTACTTGCGGTCCATTTCGCCAAGGTAAACCTGCCTCGGGCGCGCTATCCTTCTCTCGGGGTCTTCCAATAACTCGATCCACTGGGCGAGCCACCCGGGGGTACGCCCTATGGCGAAAAGCACCGTGAACATATCGAGCGGTATTCCCATGCTCTGGTAAATGAGGCCCGAGTAGAAGTCCACGTTCGGGTAGAGTTTCCTTTTGACGAAGTAATCGTCCTCGAGCGCAATCTTCTCCAACTCGAGCGCTATGTCGAGGAGCGGGTTTTTGCCCGTCACTTCGAAGACGTCGTATGCGATTTCCTTTATTATCTTGGCCCTCGGGTCATAGGACTTGTAGACGCGGTGTCCGAAGCCCATGAGCCTGAACTCGCCCGTTTTGGCCTTCTTTATGTATTCGGGGATGTTCTTGACCGAGCCTATTTCCTTGAGCATCTGGAGCACGCCCTCGTTGGCTCCCCCGTGGAGGGGGCCGTAGAGCGCGGCAATCGCAGCGGCCGTCGCGGAATACGGGTCCGGGAGCGAGCTTCCGACGTTACGCATCGCGCTCGCGCTGCAGTTCTGCTCGTGGTCCGCGTGCAGGATGAAAAGTATGTCGATCGCCCTTTCTATGGCCGGGTTCGGCTTATACTTGAGCTCGGTCATTTTAAAAAGCATGTTGAGGAAATTCCCGGCGTAGGAGAGGTCGTTATCGGGATACACATAGGGCATGCCTAACGAATGGCGGTATGCGAACGCGGCCATGGTCGGCATCTTCGCGATGAGCCTATGCACCTGAATGTCGCGTATCTCCTTGTTGAATATGTCCTTCGCTTCGGGGTAGAAGGTCGAGAGCGCCCCTACCGTTCCGAGGAGCATCCCCATCGGGTGGGCGTCGTAACGGAACCCGTCCATGAACCTCTTTATGTTCTCGTGGACTATCGTGTGATGTATGATGTTGTGCACCCACTGGTCGTATTCCGGTTTCGTCGGCAGCTCGCCGTGCAGAAGCAGGTACGAGACCTCGAGGAAATTGCTCTTCTCGGCCAGGTCCTCGATCGGATAACCCCTGTACTGGAGTATCCCGCTGTCGCCGTCTATGAATGTAACCTTGCTTATGCAGGCCGCTGTATTCCCGAATGCGGGGTCATAGCTCATCATGCCGAAATCGTCGTCTTTGACCTTTATCTGCTTCAGGTCCGCAGCCCTAATGGTGTCGTTTTCGATCGGTATCTCGTAATTCTTCCCCGTCCTGTTGTCTGTGATGGATAACGTGTCCTTCGCCACGGTAATTCCTCCTTGTACGCTTTTATTTCCTGCAAGGTTATTTAATTTTGCTTTGCTGCAATTCAATTTTTAAGGATTATTTGTCCTAAATACGAGCGTTTGCGAACAACTAAACTTACCTTAACCCCCGAAATTATCAATATATATAAAAAATTTCAGGCGGGTGTATTAGAGCCCCGTAAATATGCCCTTCCCTGCCCTTGCCGCCGTAACGCCCGGACATGCCGGGGCACGGTCTAGGCGAGCTTTATAGGCACGGGTGAAATACATCCGATAAATATCAAAAGCGCAATGAATCCGAGGAGTTTCCTCCCCGTGTCGAGCTCTCCCTCGTCGTGTATGGTGGGGGGGTGCTTCGTCCCCATGAACGTGAGGAGGACGGCCCACAGTATCCAGCCGGGCCAGCCCTCGAATTGGGGCAGGCGGCTCAGGAGCTCACCAGCGCCGATCCCCGGGAGCCTCTGAGAGAGGAGATAGAGGGGCTCGGTCCCTATGCCGAATATTATCAGGAGGGCTATCATGGCGACTGAGACTATCCTGTGAGTCTTCTTCGAAAACAGGGAATATACGATATGCCCTCCGTCGAGCTGACCGGAAGGTATGAGGTTGAGCGCGGTCACGAAAAGCCCGACCCAGCCGGCGAATGCGACCGGGTGGAGGAAGAGGTCCTTCCCTTCGGGTATCTGCCCGAAAAACATCCCCGTGAAGAATGTGAATATGAGGGGCGAGCCGAGCGTGAGCCCCTGCTCCCCGGTATTCTGTGCGACGTCCACTATGGTCGAGAGCTTGATGCCTATGATGAGGACCGGGACGCTGGCAAAGATGCCTGCGAGAGGGCCGGCTATTCCTATATCGAAGAGGGCTTTACGCGTGGAGATCGGGGACTTGATTTTTATGAACGCGCCGAAAGTGCCGATAGGAGAGATGACGGGCGGCGCGGGGATGAAGTATGGGGGCGTTATATCGACCCCGTATTTCCTCCCGTAAGTATAATGCCCCATCTCGTGAGACCCTAAAATGAATAAGAGCGCGCCCGAGAAAGCAAGAGCGCTCAGAACGGTGCCGCCAAATGAAAGCCCTGTCGCGAACGTGGTGAACACGGTGAGTATGAAGAGTACTATATGTATCTTTCCGACTTTCATTTTCAGGGTGTAAAAAATACCTTAGTAAACGGAAATTGAAAGCGGTAGTGCCGGAAAGGCGGTTTATTCGATCTCCAGAAGCGCCGGGTCCACGGTCTCGAGGGCCTCGATGAGGTACCTCTCGATATCCGACTTCTTCTGTATGTTCAGGATGTCCCGCCTCACGGTGCCGAGCATGTATTTATCGAGCTTCTTGCACAGATATCTTATGTAGGGGACGTGCGACGGCGAGACGCTCAGCTGCCTGTATCCGAGGGCTATGAGGCTGAGCGCCCCGGAGGGCGTGCCGGCGATCTCGCCGCATACGGATACGTCCATGCCCGAAAGCCTGGTCTTGTAGTATATGTCGTCGAGGACGCGCAGCACCGCGGGGTGGAAACCCGAGTAAAGGTGCCCCACTACGTTCGAGTTCCTGTCGACGGCGAGTATGTACTGGATGAGGTCGTTCGTGCCGACCGAAATGAAATCGATCATGTCCTTGTAATCGTCGAGCTGGTATAGGATCGCGGGGACTTCGAGCATTATTCCGAGCGGCGGTATTTGCTTCGGGGACAGTCCCGTCTCGGCGGCCATCTGCTCTATTATCTCTTTTGCCGTCTCGACCTCCCAGAGGTTCGTTATCATCGGGAGAAGTATCCTGAAGCGGTATCCCTTCTTCAGCGTGAGCAGTATCGACCGTATCTGGTCCTTGAAGAGGTCGAGGTACTCCATGGAGAACCTTATCGCGCGGAGCCCGAGAAGGGGGTTGTCCTCCTTCGGGAACTCGAAGTATGGGAGGAGCTTGTCGGCCCCTATATCGAGGGTGCGGACGGTGACGTACCCTTCGAACTCCCTCGCGAGGTCGCTGTATATCTTCACCTGCTCCTTTATCCCCGGCCACTTTGTGTACTGCGTGAACGCAAATTCCGTGCGGAAGAGGCCTACGTCTTTTATGCCGTAATGCTTGGCGAGCTGTACGTCTATCGGGAACCCTATATTGGCCGTTATCTTCACGCCGAGCCCGTTGTGGTCGATACTCTCTTTCCCGGCTTCTTCTATTACCTCCCTCACCTTCATGAGCTTGCTGTACGTGTTCTGGTACTCGGCGATGAGGCTCTCGTCGGGGTTCGAGAATATGAACCCCGATTTGCCGTCGACTATAACTTTCTCGCCCGATTTGAGCAGGCTGCATATGTTGTCTATACCCACTACCGCGGGGATGCCCAGGGACTTCGCGATGATGACGGCGTGGGAGGTCTCGCCACCCCTCTCTATCACGACCGCGGAAACCTTGTTCCTGAACAGCATCGATATGAAGGAAGGCCCTATTTCGTATGCGACGAGGACGGAGCCCTCGCGGGGCTCTGCGACGACGCTCCTCCCCTTCTTCAGCTTGACGAGGTCCTGTAATATCCTCTCGCCTATGTCGCGGAAGTCCTGCGCCTTCTCCCTCAGGTATTTATCGCTCAGCTCCTCGAACTGCTGCGCTATCGATTCGATCCCCTCGATCACCGCGAGCTCGGCGGGGATATTCTTTTCCTTGAGCTTCTGCGATATGGTGTTCCTGAGCGTGGACCCTTCGAGGATCATGAGGTGGGCCCTGAATATGTCTATTTCGGCCTTGGACAGGAGCGCGTCCGAGTCGAGCGTCTTGATGAGGTCGCGGAGATCTTCCTCCACTTCCCTGAGCGCCTTTTTAAGCCTCCCTTTTTCTACCTTGGGGCTCGAAGGCGTGAGCTTGTCGGAGCTTATCTGCTGAAACAGACCCCTGAATATGAATACGTTCCCTATGGCGACCCCGGTCGAGACCCCCTTCCCCTGATACGTCCTCGTCTCGTGCTTGACGATGGAAGGGGTCTTCAGGCGCTCGAGCCTGTCGGCTACTTCGAGGAGCCCTGCCAGCCTCGAAGCGATAATCTGAAATAGCGTCTCCTCGGCGGGGTTGATAAGCCTTTTGTCCCTGGTCTGGCCGACGAGGACGCCTATGCACCTGTTCTGGAGGATTATCGGGACGCCTATGTAGCTCTCGTATTCCTCTTCCCCGATCTCGGGGAAGTACCTGTACCTTGGGTGCTCGGACGCGGGCATTACGGTTATCGCTCTCGAGCTCTCGAACACGAGCCCGGTAAGACCCTCGTCGGGGCTGAGCGTGATCGGGGTTCTCAAGGGGTCGACGTGAAGCCCCTTCGTAGAGCGGAGCCTGAGCACGTTCTTATCCTTATCCCACAGGTAGACCGAGACCACGTCGTAGCGGAGCGAGCCCGCGATCTTGTTCACCACCTTTTTCAGAATGGTGTTGAGGCCCGTGGATTTATTGACCAGGTCGCTTATTTCCTGGACTATCTTCAGGTGAAAGTCGGCTCTGTCTACTGTTTTCTTGGTAATCATGAATTATTCCCGGCCCGGACATTAAAATACGCGGACAGGGCGCTTTCTACGAGGCAGACGGCCTGTTCCGCTTATATTTTTAACCGGACCACGCGTTTTCAGCACGATACCGGAAGCGCCCGACACAGGCATCTCCGGTTCGGACGCTTTATTTTTCTAAATAAATACACCGGGCGGGATTTTTTGGTATATTTATCGCCTGATTTATAATACTCGTTAAAAACCCGGATGCATAATTCCCGAATAAAAATATAATTCCGATAACGAACGGGTCAATGAGAAACGGGAACGCGGTGAAAATAGAATGACAGTCCCGTGCAAAAGGACGAAAGGAATCCGAGAATGGAAACGCGAAATAATGGAATGCGAATAATAAGGGCTGCGATTATCGGCTCGGGACCGGCGGGGTTCTATACGGCCGAGCACCTTCTCAAACAGAAGGATTACGAATTCGAGGTAGATATGTACGACAGGCTCCCTACACCTCACGGACTCGTGAGATCGGGCGTGGCGCCCGACCACCAGAAGATAAAGTCGGTTACGAAGGTGTACGACAAGATCGCTTCCGACCCGAGGTTCAGGTTTTTCGGACTCGTGGAATTCGGGAAGCACGTTACGCTCGAAGACTTGAAGAGGCACTACCACGTCGTTATTTTCGCCACGGGCGCCCAGACTGACAGGAAGCTCGGTATCCCGGGCGAAGACCTCATCGGCAACCACACGGCCACAGAGTTCGTCGCGTGGTACAACGGGCACCCCGATTACAGGCATCTCGAATTCGACCTGTCCAGGGAAAAGGCTGCCGTTATAGGGGTGGGCAACGTCGCGATCGACGTCGCGAGGATACTCTGCCGCACTGTCGACGAGCTCCGGGAAACGGACATCGCCGACTACGCCCTAGAAGCGCTCGGGAAGTCCCGTATACGGGACGTTTACCTCCTCGGAAGGAGGGGGGCGCTCCAGGCAGCGTTCACCAATCCGGAAGTCAGGGAGCTCGGGAAGCTCACGGGCGCACACCCTGTGACGCTCCCCCACGAAGTCGCGCACGACGAGTTTATAATCGAGGCGGTCGAGATAAATAAGGACCAGACCGCTATAAACAAGGTCGAGATACTGAGGTCGTATTCGGACCCGAAGCACCATACGAAGGATAAGAGGCTTCATATCAGATTTCTCGTCTCACCGGTCGAGATTATCGGGGACCGGGAGGGACGCGTGGCCGCACTTAAGCTCGCCAAAAACGAGCTCTACAGGGCCGAAGACGGAAGCGTCAGGTCACGTCCCACCGGGGAGTTCGAGGAGCTCGAAGCGGACATCGTATTCAGGTCCATAGGGTATCAGGGGGTTCCACTGCCGGGCGTGCCGTTCCACGAGAAATGGGGGGTGATCGAGAACGAGAAAGGGCGCGTGACCGACCCGGAGACGGGTGGGCACATTACCGGCCTCTACGCGGTCGGCTGGATAAAGAGGGGGCCTACGGGCGTTATCGGGACGAACAAGCAGGACGCGGGCGAGACGGCCGCGTGCATAATCGAGGACCTGAGGGGCAGTGCGGTAATCGACCCTCCCGACCCCGATAGGGAAAGCGTGCTCAAGCTCGTATCCGGCGCCCAGCCCGACTACGTGACTTACGAGGACTGGCTCGGTATAGACAGCATCGAGATCGAGAGGGGGAAGGCTCACGGGAGGCCCAGGGTGAAGTTCACGAGCGTGGAAGAGATACTCGAGGCGTTAAAATCCAGGAAAAAGGCTGCAGACAGCCCCGATAAAACATGAAATCATGCATCATTTAATGCTTTAGATATATTCTCTATCAGACTGTGGCCAATGACAATATTTTTCTCAACGGGTCGACTTTCCTGACGCGGAGCCTCACACTCGCCCCTTCCTCCGGAACTCTCTCCGAGCCGAGACTGACCGGGGTTTCGAAGAGATAGTCGGGCAGGTAAGCGCTTGCCCTCGTGTCGGTTACCGAGCTGATTACCCCCTCGATCTCCCCCCCTTCGAGGGATCTCAGGTGCTTATAGAGCCAGTATCTCTCCCTCTGTCTCTCGATAGTTCTCTTGTCGCGTATCCCGACTTCTATGCGGGGATAGAGGTTCTCTATCTCCTCCTCCGAGTATGCGGCCTCACCGTACAGGAGCTCCGACACTATCTGCCTCTGCATGATAATGTCGGTGTACCTCCTGATGGGGGAGGTGACCTGCGTGTAGACGTCGATGCCGAGGGACATGTGCGGCTCGGGGTTGAGCCCCACCCTGGGGGCCCTCAGGAACTTCACCACGCGCACGGGGTAAAGCGGGGAGGCCTCGTCGAGCGCCCTCACGTCGTCGGGTACGGGCTCGGGCTGCGAGCGGTAAATGCCGGGTATCCTGTTCTCCTTGAGGAACCTGCCCGACATCCTGTTCATGAGTATCATCATCTCAGCAACGACCACGTGGGCTATGGAGTTCATGTAGTTCTTCTCAACCTTGATCCGCCCGTCGCCGTTTATTCTGATCTTAAGCTGCGGGAGCTGGACTATCAGGGCGCCCGCTTCGAGCCTCTTATTCCTGAGCCTTAGCGCGATCTCCCTCATCCTGATACCGCCGGGGTCTGTTTGAAAGAACTCGCTGCCCTCGGGGTAGCTCATGTTCTTCCTCACTTTTATCAGGGAGTTCGTGAACCTCTGGCTTTTGATGTTGTTCTCTCCGTCGAAAGTTACGAAGAGCGACAGGGAGAGCCGCTCCCTGCCCTCGACCAGGCTGAGCCTTTCCTTTACGAGCCTGAGCGGAAACATGTGTATGCGCTTTTCAGGGAGGTATATGGTCTCCCCGCGCCGCCCGGCCTCCTCGTCTGCATCGCTCCATTTGGGCACGAGAGCGGCGACGTTCGATATATGTACGCCCACCTCAGTTCCGCCGTCTGTCTCCCTTATCGATAAGGCGTCGTCTATGTCTTCGGTATTTTCATCGTCGATCGAGAATATATCGAGCCCTGTTAAATCCTCGAAGCCTTCTCCGGGGAGACCCTCGCCGATCAATCTGTCGGATTCTATCTCCACGCCGTCCGGGAAGTCGTCCCTGATGGAGAACCTTTTCAATATCGGGTCTTCGTCTTCCCGCCACGCCCCGGCCTTGATCAGGAACTCTAGAGCGCCTTCGACGTCCCTTATCCCTATCTCCGACAAAAACGATTTGGCTTCCGGCGAGCGGCTGAACTTGTCGAGGTAGGTTACGTACCCTCTCAGAAGGTCGACGTAACCGGACACCTCGTTAAGCGCCCCGTTCGACGGGGGGTTCCCCATGAGCACACCCTTGGCCCAGTAAAGGGCCTTTTCAAGATCCTCTTTCTTTCTTTCCTCGGTTTCCTTCTTTTTGATTATTTCCCCGGCCTCTTCCGGGGTCCTCGGCGCATAACCCCCCTCTCCCCTCCTGAAATAAATATCGTCTTTGTCGACGGCCCAGAAGAGGGCGATCCTCTCCCTGTCGGAAGCGCCTTTTTCCCCGAAATAGAGCGACAGGAGCTCGTCGAACGGCACCTCGTCCCCGCTGCCCTCGTAGCACTGCCATATGGTCACGAGGTCTATGCCCTGTTTCTCTTCGTCGAGGTCTCTCCTCAGATCCCTGAGCTTCAATTTTTTCTCTGAAGCGGTGAATTCGCCTTCAATCCTGACGCCGCTTATGAAAGCGACCTTGTCCGGGTCTACGTCCACCTCCCTGCCCTCTTCCGAGAACAGGGTCAGCTTATCCCCGATCGCGCGGATGAATATGCCCAGCGACGGCTCCTTCCGTTTTCTGAACAGTACGACTTCGTGAGGAGATGGGAATCTTGGTCGGGTCATGGAGGTAGTATTCTAATTGAGCGGGCGGGTTTTACAAAAAATCGGGGAAAATTCAGTAATTACAGGTCGTATTAGGGATAATGGGTGTTTCAGGAAAAGCGGTTCAGCGGCTTTCCCTGTACTTCCGGAGCTCCTTCTGCAGCCAGTCCCCGGTATTTTCGGGTTCCGCGCCCGGGCATATGATGAGGTAGTACTTACCGCTTATCATGCTCTTCGTGGCGGCGTATTCGATGAACGTTTCCGTCGATGTGATCTTGTCCCGGAAGTGTTCGTATTTCTTTTCGATATGCTCGGCTGCATCCCGGCCGTCGTACAGATTTCCGTTCCTTTCGAATTTGCACGCCGAGGTCTTCACGAGCCCCAGCAGGTATTCGACTTCGGGTTTCCCGGAAGGAGGGACGTCCGCGCCCGCGGGACTTAAATACGGAACTAATAACGTGAATATTATTATCAGCATCGGTTTCAGAGACTTCATGACATTATCACCTCCTACCGGAGAGCACTTCAATTGAATTCACTCCTGTTCTTCCGTCTTTTCAAAATCGTCTTTTGGTTTTCTGAGGTCATAGATGATGTAATCCGGGCTTTCCCCGCCGGGGACCTGGGGAAGAATATACCGGACGTTGTCACTATTCAGCGGAGTATTCACATTCCCGCGTGTCCGCGATTCCGCGAGAACCGGGTAATCGCTTTCGAGCGCGTGCTTCAGATCTTCCTGCTCCTCAAACTGCGGTACGGTCGTGATGATGAAATATTCAGGGGAGCGCTCGGTTATTATTTTTTGAAGGAGGTCCTTTCCCCTTACCTGAAACGTTTCGTCGTCGACGGAAAAGTCCATCTTGTTCTTGATGGGCCATATGACGCCCGAAATTCTTCCGTAGTACATGACCCTGTCGCCCTCATGCAGGTCGAATATGACCGTATTCGGGCTGTGGTTTACTTTTTCGCCAATCTCCTCGTAAGCCTTGACCTGCGCGTCAAAGCCGGAATCGTCGAGGAGCCTCAACGAGCTCATTACGGCCCAGGAAACTGTTATAAAGAGTAATGCCCAGACCCCGAGACGCCATATGCCTTTGTTGTACGCCAGCTCCCTGCATACGTACGCAGCCAGAATCCCGATAGAAAGGGCCGCGATAGGAATGAGCATCAGCTGATAATAGAGGTGATTATGCACGTGGTAGGTAAACGCGATCCCGAAGAGCACGTACCCTGTCCAGAGGCCTGAGAGGAAATACCGCTGTACTCCCGTGCGCGCCAGAAGGACGCCCAGGAGCGCTGCAATCAGGGCCCACCGTCCGATTGCGGAAGAGACCATGTAGTACCATCCCTTCCAGTAATAAGCCTTCGTGAGAAATAGCGGGACGAAGCTCGTATCCGCCTGGTCCTTTAAGAAACCCGCAATGAAGATACCGTATCCGTAATAGATGAAAGAGGGGACGACGCATGCCGCGAGAAAGATAACGAGATCGCGCCCGAACAGGATTTTCCGAATATTTCCGGACGGGATCCTCATGGCGAAGAAGACGCTTAATATCGGGAATACGCATATCGGTTTCACCAGTATCGCGAGCGCCGAGAGGGCGCACGCGGCCAAAAGGCCGTAATTCGAGGGCAGCTTGTAGTACCTGAATATGGCGTAAGCAGACGCGGCGAACATCATAATCATGAGAGGGTCGGGCTGGAAGCTCCTGCTCGCC
Organism: Thermodesulfobacteriota bacterium; assembly: GCA_041753155.1. Lineage (GTDB taxonomy): Bacteria > Desulfobacterota_D > UBA1144 > Nemesobacterales > UBA2774 > 2-12-FULL-53-21. The sequence continues at coordinate 34,537 of JBGSVA010000026.1, forward strand.
GCGACGCCCAGGGGTAAAAACAGGAAGAACGCCGTTCCAACAATTCCGGCATCTGGTGAAATCATCTCGGAAGCAAGCCGGTATAAAATAACCCCCGCTATAAGCCAGAACGTGATAGACATGAGCCGTGGGAACAGCAGATTCTCGCCCCCGAACAGGCGGTAGAGGTACGATGCCACGGTTTCCGTCACGGGAGGCTCGAGCGGAGCAGGCTTTGCGGCGAGCGCTTCATTCCTCACCTTTTCGCTGACGGATCCGGGAGAGGACTCGAAATAGAAGGCCCTCGCGAGAAGAGCCGCACGGTATTGGCGTACGGGGTAGAAGTCGAGCGGGGGCGCGTCTGCGTTATAAACGCGTACGGCCAGAGCAGCCGCGAAGATGGCCAGCAGAAGGAGCCACCTCGGAAGCCCGCGCTCGGGAAAAAATTGTTTAACCGTCTCTTCCTGCCGATTCATCGAGATAAATGATACATGCATTAGGACAGAAGTGGTTCAGTGTTATGCAATAAGTTAAGCCTGTTAACGGTGTGATTCGAATTTACGCCGCCGACAGGGAGGATTTATACTCCATGGCGACCTTGATGAAGTCCCTGAAGAGAGGGTGCGGGCTCCTGGGGGTGGATTTGAACTCGGGGTGGAACTGGCAGCCCACGAACCAGGGGTGGTTACGGAGCTCTATCATCTCGACGAGGTTCCCGTCGGGGGAGAGCCCGCTCAGAACGAGCCCTTTTTCGTTGAACGTATTGCGGTAGAGGTTGTTGACCTCGTACCTGTGCCTGTGCCTCTCCGATACTTCCTGCGACTTGTACGCGGCCATGGCGAGAGTGTCTTTCCTGAGGACGCACGGGTAAGCGCCCAGCCTCATCGTGCCGCCCAAGTCGCTCACGTCCTTCTGCTCTTCCATGAGATCTATGACCGGGTCGGCCACGTCGTCACCGCACTCGCGTGAATTAGCTTTCTCTATCCCGCAGACGTGCCTCGCGAACTCGACTACGGCCATCTGCATGCCGAGGCATATGCCGAAAAACGGGACTTTCCTTTCCCTCGCAAACCGGACGGCCTGTATCTTCCCCTCGAAACCCCTTTTCCCGAACCCTCCGGGGACGAGCACCCCATGAACGTCCCGGAGAAGGGATTCCACGCCTTCCGATTCTATGTCCTCGGAATCCACGTATTTTATCTCGACGCGGGAATCGTTGGCCATACCCCCGTGCGAAAGCGCCTCGTGGAGGCTCTTGTAGGAGTCCTTCAGGCTTATATACTTGCCGACGACGCCAATGGTTACGTCATGCCTCGGATTTACGTACCTGTGCGCTATATCCTCCCATACTGATATATCGGGCTTCCTCGTCCACATTTTAAGGTAATCGACGATTATCTGGTCGAGCTTTTCCTGATGGAATATCAGCGGGACTTCGTATATCGAGCCCACGTCCTTGGCCGTGATAACCGCCTCGATTTTTATATTGCAGAAGAGAGCAATCTTTTCCCTTATGTCCCTGGGCAGGAGCCTGTCCGTCCTGCAGAGCAGTATGTCGGGCTGGATGCCAATCTGTAAAAGGTCCTTCACGCTGTGCTGTGTGGGTTTGGACTTAAGCTCGCCCGCGGCCGCGAGGTAAGGCACGTACGTAAGGTGGACGAAGAGTGTGTTCTCACGCCCGAGGTCGGTCCGGAGCTGCCTTACGGCCTCCAGGAACGGCAGGCTCTCGATGTCCCCCACCGTGCCCCCGATCTCGACAATGACGACGTCGTTGTCCCCGGCGACGTCCAGTATGCGCGATTTGATCTCGTCCGTTATGTGAGGAATCACCTGCACCGTCTTCCCCAGATATTTCCCCTCCCTCTCTTTCGTGATTACAGAGTAATAGACCCTGCCCGTCGTGAAATTATTTTTCTTCGTCAGGTTGCAATTGGTGAAACGCTGGTAATGCCCGAGGTCGAGGTCCGTCTCGGCCCCGTCGTCGGTCACGTATACCTCCCCGTGCTGAAACGGGTTCATGGTTCCGGGGTCGACGTTTATGTAAGGGTCGAGCTTCTGGAGCGATACCTGGAGCCCCCTGCTCTCGAGGAGTGCACCTACGGATGCGGCGGCGAGTCCCTTCCCCAGGGACGACATAACACCACCTGTCACAAATATGAATTTTGTCTTCAATTAATACTGACCTCAGAGAGCGATATTGAAAATTTTAAGGCGGGACCGTTCAGGTCTTTATAAATATATTCAAAAGCGGGAAATCTTGCAAGGCCGGGGATCAGAAAATTTTTCCTGCCCTGAACGGTTCACGAGAAGAAGTATCCGCCCTGTCGGGACTCGGGCAATATCACATTTCCCTTAAAATTTTTGCGAGAGACTCGCTGGCGCGGGCCCGGTGGCTTATCTTGTTCTTGAGCTCGGCGGGAATCTCCGCCATCGTCTTGTCATATTCCGGCAGGAAAAATACCGGGTCGTACCCGAACCCGCCTTCCCCGCGGGGCTCTGTCAGTATGACCCCTTCACAGGCCCCCTCTGCGGTGATCTCTTTCCCGTCAGGCGTGACGAGCGCGAGGAAGCACACGAACCTGGCCTTTCTGTTTGCGACACCCTGAAGCTCCGATAGAAGTTTCGCGATATTGTCGGTATCGACCGCGCCCTCCCCTGCGTACCGTGCCGAATAAACACCCGGCCTCCCGCCAAGCGCCTCGACCTCGAGACCGGAATCGTCTGCGAGCGCGGGGATGCCCGAATATGCGGCTATGGCGCGGGCTTTTTTGAGAGCGTTCTCCCGGAACGTTTCGCCGTCCTCCGTGACCTCAGGCGGCGATTCGAGGTCGTTAAGGGATACGATGTTCCCGAATACGCCTTCGAGGAGCCCCCTGAACTCCCTCAGCTTCCCCTTATTGCCCGTAGCGAGCACAATCTTTTCTATCATGTTTAAGCTTTTCTGAATTTCATTCGGCGAGTATTTCTTTCTGCCTGCCTATAAGCTCGGTTATGCCCTTTTCCGCGACGATTATGAGGGAACCGAGATCATCTTTCGAGAACGGCTTCCCTTCCGCGGTTCCCTGCACCTCGACGAGAAGCCCGGAGCCCGTCATCGCGACGTTCATATCGACCTCTGCCCGGGAGTCCTCCTCGTAGTCGAGGTCGAGCGCGAGCCTGCCCCCGATGATTCCGACGCTTACGGCCGCGATGAAATCGGAAACAGGGTTATCTTCGAGTACGCCTTCCCTGATGAGGTTGAGCACCGCGTCCGAAAGGGCGACGAACGCCCCCGTGATGGCCGCCGTCCTCGTCCCGCCGTCGGCCTGGAGCACGTCGCAGTCTATAGTGATCGACCTCTCGCCCAGCTTGTCGAGGTCTATAACGGACCTGAGCGCCCTGCCTATTATCCTCTGTATCTCGTGGGACCTGCCCCCTATCCTCCCCCTTACGCTGTCCCTCGTTACCCTTTCCTTAGTCGAGCGCGGGAGCATGGAATACTCCGCGGTCACCCACCCCTTGCCCGTGTCCTTGAGGAAGGGCGGGACCTTCTCCTCGAAGGTCGCTGTGCAGAGGACCTTGGTCTCACCCGTCTCTATAAGGGCAGACCCCTCCGCGTATTTCATTATCCCCCTCGTTATGCTGACCGGCCTCAGCTGGTCCCATTCTCTTCCGTCGGAGCGCATATTCAGCTACCTCACTCATTTGTCAGTCGGGAATAATAACATATTCGTCGCACCGACGTATGGTTACGCACTTGCAGTTTTCCCCCCTTTGAAAAGGGGGAACAATTCAAATTAGGTTTTGGCAATGTAGAACCGGAAGTTAAGAAGCTTCGATGCTTTTGTGCAGGACGAGAGGTCGCTGCTTATTACTTACAAGGAAACTAAGGATAGGAATTAGACAAAGCCAGGACCTCGGCCGGATTATTTTCATATTACATATTCCGTACACGATATTGATTTCCGTATATGAGTTGAATAATCCAAGTCTATTCCCCTTGCTCTTCGTCATTATAAAACGTCTTTGTGTTATTACTACCTCCGCCGTCATCATCACATATGCCGTTCGCGGTTCAAGATTGTAGAGCGCCGGCTCTGACTCAATTAGAACGGAATTGTCTCGAACGTAAGGACGACAACACCGTTATCATCGTTCAGGGGCAAATTGAGCTCCCCGATAAAGCCGCCTTCCGAGTTCAAGGCAGTGGACTGCCGCGCCCAGCTCCCCCCGGCGCCTCCGCCGGCAAGCTCTTTACCAGCCCCCCCGCCTCCGAATCCTCCGCCTCCACCACCTCCCTTTCTATCCGAAGAGTTTCCTCCTTTGCCGAAATCATAGATTAAATCCAGACCCACCCAACCCGTGTTCTCTCCCGTGCTCTTTCCTCCCTTGCCGCCTATGCCGCTCACGCCGGTATGGTGGCCGTCCCCGCCTTCTCCCATACCGTCTTTGTTTGCTCCGTCGCCCCTGTCTTTAGCGCCGCGGCCGTTTCCGCCCGCCACGCTGGCAGGATCAAAGAAAGTGGATATTGCTGCGTTCCCGCTGCCGCCCAGTTTTCCAAATTCCTGAAGGCCATGCCCTCCCCCGCCTCCCGCAATGGCCAGTATATGCTCGCCGTCCGGGTCGTGAATGTCCTCCTGAAGTATAATACGCAGGTCCTTTCCGCTCACGATAGATGCGGAGCCGCCGTCTCCTTTTTCGGCTCCTAAACTACCCACCAATAAATACATGCTGTCGCCGTCAATCAGCACATCATCCAATAAAGCTGCCACGGTCTGCGCCGTGCGGGCGTAGCCCCCCATGCCCCCGTGCGTACCTACCGGTCCCCGGGCGCCCCTTCCTCCCCTAGCTTCTATCCAGAGAGTGCTCGTATCGTCAATCATTAGTTCAAGCGAATCAATCTGCTCGTTTAACCCCTCTATAAGCTCGCTCATCGAGAGCGGATACAGGCTGGATATATATACGCATCTTACGTACACAGGTCCGTTTAAGGAGTCCTGTACGATCCCGCACTCGGCTACCGGAGAGTCGCCGGGTAGGGGAGGTTCGGTATCCACAGGCGCCGTTTCGAAGGTCAGTACCACGGACCCCTGCCCGCTTTCCTTTAACATGGCTTCTTTACCCGCGAAGGGCCCGGTTTCATTGTCGACTGTTGACTGCCGCGCCCAGCTTCCACCGCCACCGCCTCCGCAGCCGGCAATGACATTCTGGCATTGAGTGCCGGCACCGCCTCCGCCGAAGCCCCCGCCGCCCGCGCCCCCGCGCCCATCTTTATCCGCCGTGCCCCCCTTGCCGTTTAACCATTCGAGCACTATCCCCCAGCCCGCTTCTACATCCCCGTTTCTACCGCCTTTCCCGCCTATACCGTCTGTGCCGTCATTAAAACCGCTCCCTCCGCTGCCCATTCCGTCGCCGTTGCCTCCCTTACCGTTTGAAAAGGCGTTGCGGCCGTTTTCCCCCATGACGCTCGCGGCGGCGTCCTCCGTGCTGATCGCGTCTGCGCCGTCTCCGCCGGCTTTGCCCTTGGCTAAGAATGTCGCGGCCCCGCCTCCGCCCCCTCCGGCTGCGATAACAAGAACGAGCTCATCCACGGGATCCGTTTCGACCGTGTTTCCCGTAAGTTCCAGGCCGAGGATCAATGTGGCTGCGCCTCCCGTGCCGCCTGTTTCTTGACCGGGTACTGCTTTACCCGCTTCCCCGACTAAAAGATAAATATTCTCGTTGTCGGCCAGAATGTCGTTCAATAACTCTCCGACTGTAGTCCCCATCCTGGCATACCCGCTTTGACCGCCGCTTCCACCGTTACGGGGGCTCTCTACCTTCCCCCTCTTTCCGTGCCCGCCGAGCGCTTCCGCCCAAAACCGGCTCGTATCGTCTATCATCAGGTCGTATTGCTCCAGGTCCTGGTTGAGCTGGTCAATCAGCACAGGTATGGAAAGAGGGTATTGACTCGTATCGAAACTGCACTGCATGGATACGGGGTCAAATACGCTTTTCTGTACGAGCTTGCACGAGTCAGGGGTATCCCCCGGCGGCATGTCCGGCCCGGACGTGCCGCCCTCCTCGCATGCCGACATAAAGAGTATGAAAAATACTGACAATATGGAAGATATCGCTGACTTCCCAAAGTTATTAAAAGTTGATTTAGTCAAAATCGGTCCCCCCTTTCTCTTAATCAGTTCGAAAATGTCTCCATGGTCATTACGACCGAGCCGTTATCGTCATTACTCGGCATATTGTCCTTTCCCAGAAAGCGGCCGAACGAGTTTTCGACCGTCGATATGCGAGCCCACGACCCGCCGCCGCCTGCTCCGTCCCCGTGATCCTGGCTCGAGGACGCGGTGGTATTGGCCCCTCCTCCGCCGCCGAATCCGCCTCCGCCTCCTCCCCCTAGGCTCCTATTTTTCGTGTTTCCGCCTCTTCCGGAAGTCCAATCAATTTCAATCCCCCACCCGGCACGAATGCGGTCTTCATCGTTGAAGCCTCCCTCCCCTCCGATACCGCCGGTTCCGTTGTTTGGGCTCCCGTCTCCGCCGTTTCCGTCTCCATTGCTGTTACCGCCGCGCCCTTTATGCTTACCCCCGCCGCCGCTCTCTCCGCTCGTACTAGAGCGGTCAAATACTGACGATATGGCATCACCGCCGTCGCCGCCCTTCCTGCCTGTTGACAAGAGACCGCCTCCGCCGCCCCCCCCGCCTCCTCCGGCGATTAGCAGCACGAGCTCCCCTTCGGGATCTAACGGGTCCCCGACGTCTGTAATTTCCTTACCAATGACGACAGTCGATGCGCCGCCCCCGCCTCCGGAGGGGTCAAAATTTCCGTTAGACCCTATCTGACCGACGAGAATATATAGGCTGTCCCCGTCGGAAAGCAGGTTATCCAGGATATTCCCGATGGTCGTAGCCGTCCTCGCGTATCCTCTTCCCCCTCCGGGGCCTCCTTCGTTACTGAAGCCCCCGACGTCTCCCATGCCGCCCCTGGCTCCCAGGGATTCTAGCCACGTCCTAGAGTCGTCGTTTACCTCGATTTCAAGAGGACCGATTAAATCGTTTATTTCGCTCATAAACTGAGACATGGAGAGCGGGTACTGCGTCTCGGTAAAAATGCACTGTACGGACAGGGACTGGTCAAGCTCGCTCCGCACGACGTTACAGGGCAGCGTATCGAGCTCTACCTCTGTGACGAAACTGTCGGCCCCCTCATTCGGATCTACTGCGCTATTTCCCCCGTTCTCCTCGCACCCGATTAAGGGTATGAGGAGAGAAATCGACAAGAGCAACAGCAAGCCCTTCATCGTTAAGCTATTAGAGTTATAAATTCCGGCCATTGTCATCGTTCCGCGCTCCCTTTTAATTTTCAAAAGTCTCTATAGTAATAACTACCGCTCCGTTGTCGTCGTTCCCCGGCATTTTGTCTTTTCCAAGGAAAGAGCCCTCTAAATTTTCCACAGTAGCACGGCGAGCCCACGACCCTCCGGCCCCTCCGCCCGCGCCGCAGGCGTCATTATTGCAGTTTCCGGCACCGCCCCCTCCGCCGAAGCCTCCGCCTCCGCCTCCGCCCAAATGATTAATCTCCGCACGGCCTCCGTGGCCGTCGTCCCATACGATGTCCAACCCCCAGTCAGATGGTGCTCGATCACGCACGGCTCCGCCGTATCCGCCTATGCCTCCCGTCCCTACTACTTCTTCTTCGCCGCCTCCGCCGACCCCGTCTTTATTGCCGCCTAAACCTTTATTACCGCTGCCTCCCCCGTTTCCTCCGTCGTCGCTCGCGTGGTCAGTCAGCGTGGCTATGGAGTCAGCTCCGTCGCCGCCGTTCCCCCCGCTGTTGAAACTTCCACCTCCGCCTCCGCCTCCGCCGCCTCCGGCGATAAGAAATACGAGCTCCCCTTCGGGGTCGAACACGTCCCCGGCGTCAAGTATGTTTTGACCGATAATTACGGTCGACGCGCCGCCCGAGCCCCCTTCGCCGGCTTTCCTCTGCCCTTTCTCTCCTATCAGGATATAGAGGCTGTCGCCGTCTTCGAGGAGGTTGTCTAGAATGTGTCCGATCGTGGCGGCGGTGCGCGCATAACCCTTCGAGCCCCTTAGTCCCCCGCCCGACAATCCGTTCGATCCCTTGCCGCCTCTCCCTCCGAGTGCTTCAATCCATATCCTGGAGTCGTCGGTGACTATAAGGCCCAACCCCGCTAAAGTGTTGTTCACATCGTTGAGGAATTGGGTCATCGACAGAGGATCTTGGGACTCGAGATACGTGCACTGAACCACTTCGAATAGGTGTGTATTGCTGAGGAATACGTCACAGGGTAATCCCGGCACATCGCTTATGTGCGTAAATTCATCCGCCCCGGCGTTTGGGTCTATGCTCCCTCCACCGTTTTCTTCACACCCCGTTACGGGTATCAGGAGGAAGATAAATAAGAATAAAAGTAAGCCCTTCATGGTTATGTTTTTGGATTTAACGATTCCGTCCATGGTCATAGGTCCATACTCCTTTTAGTTTGAAAACGTTTCAATCGTCATGACTACTACACCGTTATCATCGTTCCCCGGCATACTGTCCTTGCCGAGAAAAGAACCTACCGAATTCTCCACAGTCGCCCGGCGCGCCCACGAGCCGCCGCCGCCGGCCCCAGCGCCGCATTCGTTATCTTTGCAGTGACCGGCTCCGCCTCCCCCTCCGAAGCCTCCACCTCCGCCCCCTCCCTCATCACTGCTGGCCGCGCGGCCTCCGTGACCGTGATCCCATACGATATCAAGACCCCAGTCAGAAGCTTCTCGCCCTGTCTGTCGACCGCCGTATCCGCCTATGCCTGCAGTTCCCGGGTCCGTGCCTTCACCGGCTCCGCCTTCCCCGTCCTTATTTCCGCCTATGCCGTTTAGGCCTCCGCCGCTGCCGTTCCCCCCGTCAACGCTCGCATTAGCCGTCAGTGTGGCTACAGAGTCCCCGCCGCCTCCGCCCTTCCCACCTGTGGCGGAACCGCCGATACCTCCGCCGCCCCCGCCCCCGGCGATAAGCAGTACTAGCTCCCCTACGGGGTCGAGCTCGTCCCCGACGTCGAGTATGTCTTGACCGATCACTACAGTCGACGCTCCTCCCGTAGCTCCGTCGCCGGCTTTCCTCTGTCCCCTTTCTCCTATCAGGATATAAAGACTGTCGCCGTCGGCGAGGAGGTTATCGAAAATGTGTCCGATCGTGGTAGCCGTGCGCGCGTAACCCTTATCACCTCTTAGTCCTCCCCCTGCCGTTCCATTGGCCCCCTTGCCGCCTCTTCCTCCGAGTGCTTCGATCCATATCCTGGAGTCGTCTGTTATCTCGAAGCCCAAGCCCGAGATAGCGGTGTTCAGATCGTCGAGGAACTGGGTCAACGAGAGAGGGTCTCGCGTTTCGGGAAATGTGCACTGCACCACTTCTGACTGCAGTGTACTGCTTAAGAATATGTCACAGGGAAGGTTTACCACCGCGCTGACGTGCATAAATTCATCCGCTCCGGCGTTGGGGTCGGTACCCGTGCCTTGTCCGCTGTTTTCTTCACACGCCCAGGAAAATAGGGCCAGCCCGGCAATGAAAATGATGGAAAGGGCGCGCGAGTGCGGGCTCTTCTTTAAATGTGACAAGGAATTATCACAGGTCATACGCTCCATCCATCCATCAATACCCCCTTTTTTAATGTTTTACAGTTGCTTTATCTTGATGTCAATCGTATTTAAATGTTAATTTATACAAAATATCTGGAATTATAGAGCATACCGGGGGCTCTAGGGACGATATGTTCAATAATAACTATTCGTTAAGTAACAGTGCTTCGTGCCGGGAGGCCTCAGCGGTTTGTGTAATTTAATATAGCGAATCAAGGTGTTATTTTACGAAATAATGGATACCTTGCCTTATTTAGGTATGAAATATGTAATTGTAATTTTTATGGTTTTATTTGATTATCGAGGGCCGGGATCCCCCCCTTGCGCTTGTTTATCGCGTTCGGGTTGCTATCGCCGCCGCCCCAAGCCCTCAGGCTAGCCTCTGATATAACCTCGATTATTATTGTTGACTCCCGATAGTCTCTGGGTTATAGTTAGGTGTATGCCTAACTATCATGTAGAGCTCGACCGCGTCTTTCATGCACTGTCCGACCCGACCCGGCGCGCAGTATTATCGAGGCTGAGCGACGGCCCTGCCCCCGTGAGCGAGCTTGCGCGGCCGTTCGACATGGCACTGCCGTCCTTCACGCAGCATTTGGGGGTACTCGAAGAGTGCGGGCTGGTGCGCTCACAAAAAAAGGGCCGTGTGCGGACTTACGAGCTGACGCCGGAGCCGTTGAAGAAAGCAGAACACTGGATCGAGAAGCGGCGTATGGTTTGGGAACGGCGCCTCGATCAGCTGGACAATTACCTGGAAACATTAAAAAAGGAGAAAGAATAATGACATATCCGACCTACAAGCCTAACCCTAAGCTCGACCTCGTGCTGGAGCGCGTGGTCGATGTGCCGAGGGAGCTAGTCTGGAAGGCGTGGACGACGCCTGAGTATCTCATGAAATGGTTTACACCAGCCCCCTGGACGACGACGAAATGCGAAATCGATCTTCGCCCGGGCGGTATCTTCCGCACCGTCATGCGCTCACCGGAAGGGACTGACCACCCGAACGTCGGCTGTTACCTCGAAGTCGTCGAGAACGAGAAGCTAGTCTGGACAGACGCGCTCGAGGGGGGCTATCGCCCTTCCGAGAAGCCTGGCGACTGTCTGGTGGGTTTCTTCTTTACGGCAATAATCATATTGGAGCCGCACACAGAAGGAACGAAATACACCGTTATAGCTCTTCATAGTAATGAAGAAGGGCGCAAAAAACATGAAGAGATGGGATTTCACGAGGGATGGGGCACCGTCCTCGATCAGCTCGTAGCCTTCGTGAAGACGTTATAGGTGACTCTGGCTGCTGATGTTGAACGCAGGCGGCCTTCTGCTGATTACTTATAAAGGAATGAATACGTACTCAGACCAGATATGAGATTGGTCCCTTGTACCGCCCCTTATTTGCTGAGTCAAGCCGGGTCGGGCGATGCAAAACCCGCCGTTTTGATGATAGATCCGGCCGTTCAGCGGTATTGACATCGCTTTACGTGCTCCAGTAGAGTTAATTGTAAGTACAATTTCAGTAAACAGGGGGTAATATGAGATACACTCTTATTTCATCAATATATCTTTTTATTTTTTCAGTATGCGCAACGGTAATCGGCACGAACCTGAATACCGCGTCAGCGGACGAAACACTTGACGGAAGATCTTTTTCAGTCGAGCTGACCGAGGCGAGTAAAAATGAAGCGGCCAGGGACGAGCTGATTTTTAAGGACGGAACCTTCTTCTCAGCCGAGTGCGAACAGTATGGCTTTACTCCGGCTCCGTATGAATCGAAGCCAAAAGACGGCGCGGTATTGTTCAAATCCACACTCACGAGCAGTAAAGAAGGTAAGACGGAATGGGAAGGCTCGGTTATGGGAGACGAAATCTCAGGCACTATGTTCTGGTCGAAGGAAGGTCAGGACCCGATTATATATACCTATAAAGGCACTATAAAAAAATAGATCATTATTGCGCAACCCCGTCCGCACTTCTTCAAATCAGATACGCGGTAAAAATCCGGCCATCCGGTCAGCGGCGTAGTCCGTTAAACGCTATTCCCTTCTTTGTCTTTATCCGCCTCGCGCGCGACGACGGGAACGAACGGCACGGGTCGGGACACTTTCGGGAGGCCGAGTATCTCCCTCGCGCGGTTGAGTGCGTCGTCTATGTTCCCGAATATGTTCTCCTCCCCTACCTCGTCCCAGAGGCCCGAGCGCTCCATTGCGAATAGGGGCTGCGCGTGGACTCCCGAGAGTATGAGGGTTGTCGAATCCTTCCGCAGCTCGTGGAGGAACTCCCTTATCATATGGAGGCCTGTCGCATCTATCGCAGGCACGTGCCTGATACGGAGTATCACGACCGGCACGGGCTTTTCGATGAGGTCTATAGCCTCCTTGAACCTGTCCGCAGCGCCGAAGAAGAAGGGCCCCTGAATCTCGAATACCTCCACACCGGGCGGCACGTCCCTTATGTTTATAGCGTTCGGGTCGCTCTCGTCGTCGCCGTCCCCCTGTAGCTCGCGCGTTATCATGCCGACGTTCGTGACTTCAGACATCCGCCTTATAAAGAGGAGAGCAGCCATGACTATGCCTACTTCCACGGCTACGGTCAGGTCGACGAATATCGTGAGGGCGAACGTGGTCAGGAGCACCATGACGTCGCTCTTGGGCGCCCTGAGGAGCCCTATGAAATGGCCTATCTCGCTCATGTTCCAGCTCACGACGACGAGTATGCCGGCGAGCGCTGCGAGAGGGATGAGCTTCGCGAGCGGGGCGAGGAATAGCAGCATTAGAGCGAGGGATATTGCGTGTATGATTCCCGCTACGGGCGTTTTAGCGCCGCTCTTTATGTTCGTCACCGTCCTTGCGATGGCTCCGGTAGCGGGAATACCGCCGAAGACCGCTGAGCCGATGTTGGCTGCGCCCTGCGCTATCAGCTCCATATTCGAGCGGTGGCGGCCGCCTATCATACCGTCCGCGACAGTTGCGGAAAGGAGCGACTCGATAGCCGCGAGCATGCCTACGGTGAATGCGGGCGATATTAAGGCTTTGACCTTCTCGATATCGAAAGACGGGAAGCTCGGTACGGGGAGCGTCCTCGGCAAGTCGCCGAAGCGGCTCCCTATCGTCTCCACGTCTAGCCCGAGAGACGCAGCTGCCACTGTGGCCGCCGTCATGCCGATGAGCATAGCCGGGAGCCTCGGCACAAACATGCGCGTAACGACTATAACGATGATCGTCCCTATGCCGATTGCCGCCGCCTCGGGGTTGAGCACATCCAGGTGACGGACGTATTCGATCCATTTTGGGATGAACTCGGCCGGCACGTGGTCCATTCTGAGGCCGAGGAGGTCCTTTATCTGCGTCGAGAATATGACGACGGCTATACCGGAAGTGAACCCAGTCGTGACCGGGAACGGGATGAATTTTATGAGTCCTCCCATGCGGAACAGGCCGAGCGCGATGAGGAACCCGCCTGCGAGAATAGTGCAGTAGACGAGGCCGTCGTATCCGAACTCGGCTACTATGCCTGCCACTATGACGACGAAAGCACCTGTGGGGCCGCCTATCTGCACCCTGCTCCCTCCGAGGAGGGATATGAGGAGACCGGCGACTATAGCTGTAAAGAGTCCCCTCTCAGGCGTCACGCCGCTTGCGATAGCGAAAGCCATTGCCAGCGGGAGGGCGACTATGCCCACCGTGACGCCTGCGAAGAGGTCGTGCGTGAACGTCGATTTGCTGTAACCGCGTAGTGTTGTGAAGAGCTTGGGCATTAACATTGAAACAGGTGTCCTTTCCGGCGTGACCGGGTGAGAGTGTCCTGAAAACGAGTATCCGACGACTATTTGCGGACGGAGTTATCCTGTAAGGAGCGGCGTCACGGTCAATATTTCAGTTTGAAACATGATAGGTTTTTTTACTGCCTGCGGATTAAATGTCTATGAAACGAAGCCATAGATGATTCGCGGATTACGGATGATTGTTCAGTAAAAAAGGCGGTTGTCAAGGGAAAGGATTCTTCAAGGCGAACGAAGAATGGTGTAGGGGCCGGGAATCGAACCTGTTTGATATTTCCGACTAAATGTTTTAGGGTAAATTGGGGGTTTCCACTTTTTACTTGTCACATAGCTTTACATACGGAAATGTATGTGAATGGTAAAAAGTGAGGTACTACCTAAAATACACTCAGGAGGTGTTTATATGTCTACTATAGGTAAGACACAAATTACCATCACATTTATATGTCCCCCGGATCAGGTAGCCGAGGGCGAGAGGATTTTCGCGAGCCACGCCAAGTGGATGAAGGATACGCACCACAGGGACGGGAATTTAGCCATGCTTCGTTATAACATCATCAAAGCGCCGGAGCTCGTGAATCCCTTAGATCCAGGTTCCGCTCCGACAGGCAACACAATGTTCGTACTGGACGAGATGTACGAGAATCAAGCAGGTCTGGACGATCACTGGAAGCGGGCGCCTGAACAATGGGGAGACATCGGCGCTCTTGTTGAGTGGTCGGGCAAGTGTAAGGTCGTTACAGCACACAATGGCGTTGCAATACAGGGTCTCTGGTAGGACATATTCTCTACGCGAACCTCGTTCTAACTACTTGAAATGATAGAAACTACGCACATTGACTCCCTCATTTTCGGGGAGTCATTGTGCAAACATACTGATATTTTCGTTAAGAAAACCTATCTTGAAGAATGGAATATTGATTTCGGAATGGAGGCGCCGGGAATCGAACCCGGGTCCGAGAAAGAGACTCGCAAGGCCTCTACATGCTTAGTCTATCATTTTGTCTCGCAGGGAATTTACCGATAGACAGGGTTTTCTCCGCCAGCCCCGAATGTTTTCTCGTCCTCAGGCGTTCAGGGCGTCGCCATCGGACCAGCCCGCATTGTGTCGCCTCGTTTAAACCCGCGGGCGGGGTCTAAGGAGCCGTCGCCGCTCTATTTAGGCAGCGAGTGCAAAGTCATTTGTGGCACTTGTGTGTGCTCCGCCAGTTTTACGAGTTAGTCGGAAGCTCGGCATGCAGCACAAGCTATCCCAATCCCCGTCGAAGCCATGTCGCCCCCATGTCAAAGAACAATAAACTTTAATTATGCCGCGTAACTTACTATTACAAAATAATTATTATTTCAATATTGTCAAGACCGCCAATCCGGCGGATACACGGAGAGTTTACACTATTTTCGGGGATATATATACAGGATCAATATCGTCTCTTGAGCGCCTTTTCCATCTCCCTGTCGGCCTCTCTCTTCTTTATATCGTCCCTTCTGTCTATGACCTTTTTACCCTTTCCGAGGGCGAGATCGACCTTCGCCTTACCCCGCTTGAAATATATCTTTAACGGAATGAGAGTGTATCCCCTGATCAGGGTCTTGCCCATGAGGCGGCTGATCTCCCGTTTGTTCAGGAGGAGCTTCCTTTCCCTCCGCGGGTCGTGGTTGAGTATGTTGGCCTTCTCGTAAGGGGCTATGTAACTGTTTACGAGGAAGACCTCCTCGTCCCTTATCATGGCGAAGCTCTCCTTTATGCTCGCCTGATTCCCGCGGAGCGATTTCACCTCGGAGCCCTTGAGCTCGATACCGGCCTCGTAGTTCTCCTCTATTACGTAATCCCTCTTGGCCCTCGGGTGAGTGCAGACCACCTTTTCCATGCCGGTAATATAATGTCTCGCGGGGGGAAATCAACACACACAATGTGCGGCGCAGAACCTGCGCTCGTATACGATTCATCCGTACTCCTCTGCCTAGATCGGCACTATGGCCCGTCCCGTTCGCCCTGAGCTCGCCGAAGGGTTGAACGGGTATTACTACTGTAGGAGCCTTTCCTGAATCAAGTTCAGGACAGGCCAGCCGCGATTATAACTCTCCATCTACTAAATTTATTCTCCTTTTGTAATGGGAAACTATTCCGAGCAAGTAACGAATTCGATGAATAAGAGAATTCGGACGCCCTTGGAAGAATGCATAAATGCAAATGATTCACTCAGCAGCTTCAGAAAACAAAAGGAATTGGTCGGAGTTGAGATAAGGCATAAAACTCCCTTGGTTGAAGTGACTCGATTGTTTAGACATATTCAGGGAGATATAAAGAAAGACAAGAATGAGATTCTGAAACGAGTTCAGAATGACGGATATGTAAGGAATCGCGGCAGGATGCCGCTCCTACGTTTATTAGTCATTTCGAGGCAAAGCCGAGAAATCTATTGTTTGCCTTTCATTCCCTCCTTTGTAAAGAACGAATGCGAGCAAGCAAGCATTCGGAAGCCATACCAACAAAGGCTGATGAGTAAATAAACTTCCGGCCCATCGTTCCCTAAG
Organism: Thermodesulfobacteriota bacterium; assembly: GCA_041753155.1. GTDB lineage: Bacteria > Desulfobacterota_D > UBA1144 > Nemesobacterales > UBA2774 > 2-12-FULL-53-21. Next base: position 50,443 of record JBGSVA010000026.1, read on the forward strand.
CCAAAATAGGTCAGGGTGGATTTGTTTTGTCAAAAATCCCTCTTACTATCCAGCATAAGCGTCGCCGTCGGACCCTAGTTGTCGGGAATATAGCGCCTATACCGCTCCCAACGAAAAAATAGTAAGTGTTGACTCCCAGAAAATATGGCAATACTATTGCAAAAAAGTAGTCAGGAAAGTGGTCTTTTACTTCCTGTCCAAATATCCTGCAAAGGAGGAACAAGTAGTAATGGCAACAATAAAAGCAATTCCTTTTCCTTACGAATTCGATATCGACCACATCGCGCTTGTTTGCATCGACATGCAGCGTGACTTTTGCCTGCCCGGCGGTTTTGCCGAATCGCTCGGAAACAATCTCAAGAATATCGCTCCCTGCATCCCGGTCATTGGCAAACTCCAGAAGGCTTTCCGCAAGGCAGGTCTTCCGGTTATTCACACCAAGGAGTGCCATAAACCGGACCTCTCCGATCTCCCTACCGCCAAACGCAACAGGGGCAACCCGAAGATCAAGATCGGAGATCCCGGGCCTATGGGGCGTATCCTTATCGATGGCGAAGTCGGATCGGACTTCATCCCAGAGCTCGCCCCCATAGATGGAGAGCTGGTAATCTCCAAACCGGGCAAAGACACTTTCTACCGTACGATCTTTCACGAGTATCTAATGACGCGCAAGATCACAAAACTGGTCATTACCGGAGTCACGACAGAGGTCTGTGTGCAGACGACCATGCGCTGCGCGAACGACCGCGGCTTCGACTGCCTGTTGGTTGAGGACGGCACTGACAGTTTCTTTCCTGAGTTCAAGAAATCTACTCTCAAGGCTGTAGTTGCACAGGGCGGCATTGTAGGTTGGACATGCAAGTCCGACAAGGTGTTGAAACTCCTGGAGTCGCTCTGAGGCTTTCGCCGCGGACAAAGGGTGCGATTAACAGAGTATCGTTGATATGGTGCCGTGGCCATGACCTCTGCGGTGAGTCCGATGTCCGAGTCAACGCTCTGAATGATAAGCCCGGAGTCTGACTATGAAACAGCCTGTTAACATTATCTTTCCGCCGTTAGAAAGCGGGAAGCTTCCGTTCTTTCGTATAGTCCTGCGGGGCATCTCACAGCTTTGCTTGCAGACCAACGAGCTTACGGGCTTGATATTTCTGGTTGCCGTTCTAATCGCATCGCCCATTGCTTCCGCCTACCTCCTGGTGGCCGCAATCCTTGGACCGTTAGGCCGGAGGCTGATTGGAGAACGGCAAGAGGTATTATCGACCGGGCTTCCCGCTCTCAACCCTTGCCTGATCGCATTGTCGCTTCCGGTATTTTTTCATACGGGATGGACTAATATCAGCATGTGGGTCGTGCTTCTGGTGTGCATAGCAAGCGCGATTTTACTTGTCTGGCTGTTTCTCCGCATCCTGCCGTTTCCGATAATTGCGCTTCCTTTCCTGATAATATTCTGGATTCTCTGGGCTATTGAGCCTCATGTGGATTATCTGCAGCCCTCCAACATTCATCTGGCCGCATACCACACGTTTCACCCCGTAATTGCCGTGCTGTTCAGCCTCGGCCAGGCCATATTCTCTCCGACAATCTGGTCCGGTCTGTTATTTCTAATCGGCCTGCTCTTGAGCAACTGGCGGCACGGTCTGGTTGCATTTTTAGGTGCCGTCATCGGTACCATGGTGGCCTACTATTATAGCCACGCAACTCCGGAGAGTGCGAATCTCGGGCTCTATGGATTCAATGGAGTCCTGGCCGCCGTGTCTGTATTCGTGTTTTGTGGCGGCCGGCTCAGGCTTTCCATCCTTGGTGCGTTATTGGCTACTATATTTATACCTCTTATTGCCGACTTTGGTGTCCAGACTCTATCCGCGCCGTTCGTCTTCACAACCTGGCTGATGCTCTGGTTGGGCTGGATAGAAGACAATTGGTTCCGGGTTCCGCCGCCTGCTCAGCCGGCCGGATCGGCATCCGAATCCGATGTGACGGACAGCACGCTCATTCGGAACCATAAAGGAGGAGACTGACTGATGCCTTCGTTGACTGAACCGATTGTAATTGCCAATCTTATGGAGTATGTGAAGAAGCTGCGTACGACGGACGATTGGAAGCCCTTCCGTCCGGGCGTTTCAGCTCACTGGCTGTATAAAGAAGAAGGCGGCGGAGCGATAGCGGTGCTGCTGCGCTATGAGCCGGGCGCCCGTGTCACGCTTCACGAGCACGTCGGATATGAGCATTTGTTAGTCCTCGAGGGCGATCAGTACGACGAAGACGGCTCGTATCCGGCCGGAAGCTTCGTCATACACCCGCCCGGAACCAGACATTCGCCGGGCAGCGTTGGAGGCTGCGTGGCTTTGTTGATCTACGAGAAGGCCGTCAGTTTTGTGAACCCCGAATAGCGGCTCAGATAGAATCTAATAATTTCGTCATGCTGAACTTGTTTCAGCATCTCATCAATTATCTTTCAATTCCCTCCTTTGGAAAAGAACGAATGCGAGCGAGCAAGCATTCGGACGCCATGCCAACAAAGACAACTGAGTAAATTAACTTCAGGCTAATCGTAGCCTAAGCCAAAACAGGTAAGATACCGTCTTGAAAGTCAAGCCGCTTTAAGAGAATAATTGGGATCGAAGGGCGTCTTGTTTTTAAGAACGCCGTAAATTATATGCACCAGTTTCCTCATAGCAGCCCCTATAATCAGCATCGGTGGTTTACCCGCTTCTTTCAACCTTCTTCCTAAATCCGCCACCA
>JBGSVA010000027.1:0-52607 GCA_041753155.1 Thermodesulfobacteriota bacterium
TATGGCGGATGACTGGCTCAGGGGTTATAATGAACAGCGCCCCCATGAGTCGCTCGGAGGGCTGCCGCCAAGCCTCTTCAGGGAAAAGGTAACAGCTAAAAGTTCTACTTTAGAACTGTCTACTTAAATGGGGAGCTTACAGTAACACTAAATCGAAATGGAAGCGTAGGAGATGCATTTTATCAAACTAAAGAGTTTTGTTCAACGGAAGATGTACATGTATTAAATCCGAAATTTGAATTAAATCCATATACCGCAATGTTTCTTATCTGTTTAATCGAAAAAGAGAAGCACAAATATAACTATGCACGGAAATGGGGTATTAAAAGAATGAATGAAACAAGATTGAAACTTCCCATTAATGATATGGGTGAACCCGATTGGGGATTTATAGAGAGTTTTATAAAGAGATTGCCTTACTCATCGAACTTAAGCTAATTTCAAATACTTGTCTTCGATTTATTCACAATAAACGCGAAAATTTTTGCTCAGATTTTATTGAGATATACGTAGAACATGCGTAAGCTCCCCATTTAAGTAGACAGTTCCAAAGTAGAACATTTGGCTGTTTTGAACTCATCCAATAACTGAGCCATGCAAATTAGAGATTTCTGACGTTTTTGGAATGCTTTTAACCGTCATCATATTATCAAACGATGAATTGGACATGAACTGACGTATTCCATTTTTTACTACACTATCTACACCTGCTACATACTTATACAGCTTGGTGTAGTTGGTGTAGCAAATGTAGCTCTAGAACAGATAGAGAAGACCTTCATCAGTAGTACTTCCGGACAAAACTTACGCTTTTCCAACTTGACTCCCCTCAACTATCCAACGTACTAGGGTTTTACCGTCAAGAAGACCTAAGTCTACCAATATTCTTATTTTCTCTAAAGGATGTAAATCTTCTTCATCCAATAGTGTTAAAATCTCATCTCTATTGAAACCATTTAATTGCTCTAACTTCTCAATTTTCCGTTCTAAATCCCTCAATTTTTCAACTCCTTAATCATGTTTCGTATGTCTGAGGTGACTGGGGAGCCACTAGGCTGCTTTGAACCTTCTAGTTCCTCTAGCCTTTTTATCCTCTCTTCCAAGTTTGAAGCTCTGAGAACCTTCAACATAGTACTGCACAGGGTAGCAATCGAATTTGCGGTCTGAGAATCCATCTCGTCATTCAACAGCATATTTATTGTTGTAGACATTATCTGTCTAATGTGATTTGAATTGGTGATTTTCTTGTGTTTTCGTTGCATACTGCCTCATTCCTCCTTAGTTTGGACACCATTCTACGCCGTAATATCGTATAATATCAGTGGATTACATTGTGTTTTATAAAATCCCGAAAGAATGGGTTTCACTCTCTCGGGAATTATTATTTATCTAACTTAACTAGCAGTGTATGTCTGCTCCGTCCAATCAAAGCGTTCTCTCAAATCACATTTAAATTCGACATTTCTAAGATAAGGGCTTTCACTTTCCACTAATTCCACTAATTCCGACGTTATTCTATAGTGCAGATATTCCTTACTGGAGTTCGACTGACTATACCTCGCCCTGGAATCAACATATTTTTCCTGTATATTCACTTGAACCGTTGGAACTTGTGGAATATGTGGTGAAACTTCAATATCAGGGAGTATAATATTATTAATTATATATTTCCCTCTACTTATTTCCCTAACTAATAATTTCCTCTTGAGTTCACTCATTTTCATGTATGCATAACTTGTTTTTACGCCATACACATCTTGAAATTCCTTAACAGTAAACTCCCGTAGTCCAATTTCTGATTCAAGCATTATTCGCTCACGTGACGGTGGATTAACCAAATCTTCTAGTAAATCTTTGATATTCATATAATCCTCCACATTCGCTATGAGCAGATTATCACGCTGTTCTCTCTGATGCTGATAAAGTAGTGTATGAGCCTGAATTATAGCAAGAATCTTTTTCAGATTTCGGAAGACATTCGGCATATGCTTAATGTGTTCTATGCTAAAAACTTTTGCAAACGGAATAGAAACTTTAAAAATGCCTAAGTTTGCAAATGCTTCTCTAAACTCCATGTAATTATCACCTGGTACTTCTACATCTGTTGGATTTTTAGCCTTATCCAAAATCGAATCAACAACTTGCGAGATGTACTCATCATTATTCTCTGGATATACTCTGATTATTCGGCTCTCAAGCTCCATATCACCGGGCGATTGAGTAGTCGTCGTTATAAAAGAAGTGCCTTTAGCACTTAACTCTTTTGTACTTGTCACATGACTACCATTATTGTTCTCAACAGTATCCACCTTGAGTGCATGTTCAGAAATAGCAATTTTGGTACTGTATGTTCCCTCATTGCCCGATAATTCTTCGATGAATACAATCTTTCTATCCAGAGACTCCTCCATATGGTCCAGAGCTTTAGGTGTCATTCGACTTCTCTCAATTAATTTCTCTCCTGGAAATAGTGACGTTATAGATTTAACTAAAGCAGTTTTACCAATACCAGCCGGACCTTCCACTATAACATTCAGCGTTGAATCTGGCTCTAGGTTAAGGGTAGAAACACATGCTAGAAGAATATATTTCTTAGCCAACTCATTCCCGACTATTCCTGATTTCTCGGTTTCTTGCAGTATGTACTGCATTAAATCCTTATGCTCAAATATCTTATTAATATTCAATTTATACTCCCTCCATGATTTTGAATTTGTTTATCCAATCCCTGAATTCAGAGTCTGATACCCTTATCCGATTGGATATTTTATAGATTGAAAATCTTCTCTCAGAAGCCCAGCGTCTCAACGTCGCTAAAGATAAAGAGTAGATTTCAGAAATTTCTTTCAGTGTAATTAACCTATCTGTGGTTTTCATGTCCCATACCTCCTATATTTTGAACTGAAATATGCTTTATTCATCTAACTCTCAAGAGAAGAGCTTCATTTCGCCTTAACTCCTTTTCTTCATTCAGTTAATGACTTACTTTATCTAGATGCTTTTAACTTGCCCACGTGCACATACTATTCTCTTATTAATTACTTAGTTTAGCATAAATAATTACGCTTGTCAACAGCTCTGAGCGGCATGATTATCTATTCGGTAACATCAACTTGCGCTGAACTTGAAATCACGATTCAGCACCACTAAGGACGGGTAGTTCTAGATTGGGCGGGGAGCCAAGTATCAACGAAGTAGAACCGTGGCCCATGTTCGGCATTAAGTTTCATCAACTAGATTGCATGACCATGGATTTTTAACATGGAGTTATACCTAATTTCTTGAGATTGCTGACCCTCGCCAGTCCCGCCCCAAGACTGAAACACGAGTTCAAACCATGATGAGCAATCAGGGGAAATACCAAATTTAAGAAACCTATCTTTCAACTACTTAGTGCTAACACTATTGCTAATACTTTTACCCGAATTTTCACCCATCCAGCTTCGATACAGCGTTTTTAAGAGCTTCAGGCGTTGGGTGAGAGTATCTCATAGTCATCTGGATAGAAGAGTGCCCTAGGAGTCTTGAAACAAGGGTTCCCATATAGGTACCCATTTAAGCACTATTGGCATAACTTTACACTATAAGGACTAAGCCATTAACCCGAGTACCACACCTGTATTGGCTTCGGTGGGAATTAACTATACTTCTTAACAGCTTTTTCGATGTCTTTCGATGCTTTTTTCAGGTCAGCCGGAGTCATCACTGGACGAATCTCAACACTAGCATTGAAAGAAAGGAACCAAGGTTCAGCCAACGCAGGTATTTGCGAAGCGTCTCGCATGTCGATAAAAATCAAACCCGTCCTCTGACCATTGACCTCGGTAAAGTATGCTGCTTCAGGTTTTTGTTCGGCGAGAATTGATTCAACTGTTTTGCCTAAGCTACCCTTCTTAGCAGCTTCGTTGCCAGCCTCAACAGGAATTGAAACCTTCATAAAAAACCGCATAGGACACCCCTTTAAATTTTATCTATGATGATAGTATTCCACTATAAGCAGATAAGTACAACGAAAATATTAGTATGACACGTAGTGCTAACACAATTGCTAACACTTTATTCGTTTTTATCACTCATCCAGCTTAGAAACAGCGCTCTTCAATGCTTCAGGTGTCGGATGTGAATATCTCCATAGTCATTTGAATTGTAGAGTGCCCCAGGAGCTTGGAAACAGTTGCTAGGTCCACTCCAGATAAAACCAGCCTAGTAGCAAAAGTGTGCCTAAGGTCATGAAACCTTAGTTTTTTTATGCCAGCTCGCTTAAAGCCATTCTCAAAAGCAGTACGAACATCTTTAATGGGTTTACCGCGGAAAGTAAAAACTCCAGCCTCTTCCGTAAGTATGGGCAGGGAGGGAGTCGAACCCTCACGAGCGTGAGCCCAACGACTTTTGAGGCCGTCGCGTCTGCCGGTTCCGCCACCTGCCCTTTTGAATAGGAACATTATTATTCTCTGCAATATAAAAAGAATCAATAGGACGAGAACGACGACAGGCACTCGCAGGCGATAGTTGACATCGCACGCTCTTCATGTAACATAACGTTTTTATTTGATTTTATTTTGCTTTTTATTAAGCGGAGGAGAATTCCACAATGATAGTAGTAATGAAAAGCGGCGCTTCCAAGGAGCAGATTCAAAAGGCCGTATCCACGCTTGACGAGCTCGGATATAAGGCGCACTTAATCGAAGGGGTATTGAGGACCGTCATAGGCGCGGTAGGGGACGAGAGGGGCAAACCGCAGGACGTAGAAACACTGAGTGTCCTCGAAGGGGTTGAGAAAGTCGTCCCGATACTCCAGCCCTATAAGCTTGCGAGCCGCGACTTCAAAGCGGAAAACACGCACTTTACAATCGGCGGTACCGCTGTCGGGAACAAAAAAATACCCGTGATTGCCGGGCCGTGCTCCGTTGAGAACGAAGAGCAGATAATGGAAATAGCAAAATCCGTAAAGGAGTCCGGGGCCAGCATGCTGAGGGGCGGAGCGTATAAACCGAGGACATCACCATATGCCTTTCAGGGTCTCGGCGTCGAAGGTCTGAAGCTCCTGGCGAAGGCGAGGGAGCTCACGGGACTTCCAATAGTTACGGAGATTCTCGATCCGCATGACCTGGACGCCGTTGTCGAATACGCAGACATGCTACAGATAGGCGCACGGAACTCACAGAACTATGCGCTTCTAAAACAGGTGGGGAAATCAAAGAAACCCGTTCTCCTGAAAAGGGGCATGGCAACGACCATTATGGAATTCCTGATGTGCGCCGAATATATACTCTCGGAAGGCAATGAAAACGTCATTCTTTGCGAGAGGGGGATCAGGACGTTCGAGACAGCGACCAGAAACACCTTCGACCTGAACGCGATACCGGTGCTTAAGGAAAAGACCCATCTGCCCGTATTCGCCGACCCGAGCCACGGTACCGGTTACTGGCAGTACGTAACGCCGATGGCGCTCGCTGCTATCGCCGCCGGGGCGGACGGGCTTATTATAGAGGTCCATAACAATCCGGCTGTCGCGATCAGCGACGGCGGCCAGTCTCTCAAGCCCAAGAAGTTCGCAGCATTAATGGAAAAGGCCGGGCCTGTAGCGCGGGCGGTCGGAAGGGAATTGTAATTCTACGCAGGAAGATACTAAGACACCGCCAGCACCCTCTTGCCTTCAATTTTAAATTTACCTGAGGCAATGAGCTTCAAAGCCTCCGGATAAATCCTGTGCTCCTCCTTGTGTATCCTCTCAAGGAGGCTCTCCTCATCGTCATCATCGCGTACAGGCACGACGGCCTGAAGTATTATCGGGCCCGAATCGACCCCTTCGTCGACGAAATGTACCGTGCATCCCGTGAACTTCACTCCGCTTTCGAGGGCCTGCTTTGCGGCGTGCATACCGGGAAATGAAGGAAGAAGAGCCGGGTGGATATTGATGATCCTGTTTTTATAGGCCCTCACGAAACGGGGTGTGAGAATTCTCATGAATCCCGCAAGAGCGATCAGGTCCACTCCGTACGGTTCGAGCAGCTTGAGGACATGCTCATCATACTCCTTCCTGCCCGGGAAATTCTTATGATCCGCCGCCTCGGCAGGGATACCGTGCTTCTTTGCCCGCTCGAGCGCATAGGCGCCGGGATTGTTGCTTAAAACGAGCACAATTTCGACAGTCGGGATTCCGGCGTCTATAATCGCCTGAAGATTTGTGCCGCTCCCGGAAACAAACACCGCAAGCCTCGTTTTCCTCACACATTCACCCGGTTTAGGAACTTAAGATAGGGGAAAATACTACATAAGGGGAATCGACAAAACAAACGCAGACTACGGCCTGTTTTTTCAGGGCCGTTATGGTAAATGCCGCGCGCAAAAACCGAAAAGGGCAAAAAAAAAGAACCAAGGCAGCTTCCTACTTTCCCACCCCCGTACAGGAGCAGTATCATCGGCCTCGAAGAGCTTAACTTCCGGGTTCGGAATGGGACCGGGTGTGACCTCTTCAGAATTACCACCTAGATTCTGAAAAATAAATTACACCAGATTTAGAACATGTCAAGGGCCGGTGTTGAATCCCGTGTGTAAAAATGATTAACTTCTCCCTGATGGACGAGCTGATAAAAGGGTTTATAGATTCACTCAACAGGCGGGAGACCACTAAGGAGACATACCGAAAAGCCCTCCGTGAGTACTCGAAATGGCTCGGCGGCACGCGGCCCGAGGCGCTTACTTCGAACGACATACAGCGCTACAAAGACTACATTCTTTCGAAACACCTGTCGCCCACGTCCATGTCATCGTACCTGACCGCCGTAAGGAGATTCTACGACTACCTCGTCTCAATCGGCAGGGCAGGGGAAAACCCGGCCAGGAAGGTGAAGGGCGCCCCCCGCCCGCAAAGACACCTGACCGACCCTATTTCCCGGGGAGACGTCGTGAGGCTCTTAGGTGCGGTCGATACGTCGACTCCGCTCGGGCGGAGAGACGAAGCGATACTCAGCCTCATGGTGAGAGCGGGGTTGAGCGAGATCGAGATCGTAAGGCTCAACCTCGGGGATTTGAAAACGAGGGGGGGTAATAAAGTAATTTACGTCCAGGGAAAAAGTAAGGACAGGAAGGATGAGTATGTTGCGCTGACACCTTACCTAGAAGGGTTACTCGGCAGGTATATTGATGAAAGAGGGGCATCGGCCTCTGAAGAGCCGCTCTTCTGGGGGGTAGGCAACAGGGCGGCAAAGGACAGGATATCGACGCGCGGATTGAGGGCGCGGATAAACCACTATTTCGAGGCCTCGGGGATCAAAAAAAAGGGCGTGAAACCTGTGAGCCTGCGTCATACCGCCGCAATGCTTGCGATAGAAGAAGGCGCCACTGTTTCCGAGATACAGCGCTTGCTGAGACTCAGGACCACGGAGTCGGCCCTTCAGTACTTCGAGGAAGCCAGGGAATTGATCAGAAAGTTATAATGCGGAATCCGGTGGTTTCACTCAGGCCCGGATGAGAGAACTCTCTTCCGCTACGCCTTTTCCAGATAGCTCTTGATAGGATAGACCCGCCCTGCCCTTTTCAGCTTCTTTATCGCTTTAACTTCGATCTGCCTTATCCTCTCGCGGGTCACTTTGAATTCGTGTCCTACCTCTTCGAGCGTATGCTCCTTCTCGTCGTCTATTCCGAACCTTAGCCTCACGATGCTCTCCTCCCTCGTATTCAGTACCGAGGAAAGAGCGCTGCTTATTATCTCCTTCAGCTCGCTCATTTCGAGCACTTTCACCGGAGAGGTCGTATTCGAGTCCTCTATGAGGTCGACGAGCTTGCTGTCCTCCTCGTCCCCTATAGGGGTCTCGAGAGAGATCGGGTCCTTCGAAATCTTGAGGACACGGGCTACTTTGTCGGACTGCATCCCGACCTTATCGGCTATCTCTTCGGGCAGCGGCTCTCGCCCGAGCTCCTGCACGAGAAGCCTCGATGTCCTGACGATCCTGTTGATCGTCTCCGTCATGTGGACGGGTATCCTGATGATCCTCGACTGGTCGGCAAGGGCCCTGGTTATCGCCTGTCTTATCCACCAGGTCGCATAAGTGGAGAATTTATAACCCCTGTTGTACTCGAATTTCTCGACCGCCCTCATGAGCCCCATATTCCCTTCCTGAATGAGGTCGAGGAACGGAAGGCCCCTGTTGATATAGCGCCTGGCGATGCTCACCACGAGACGGAGGTTGGACTCGATGAGCTTCCTCCTCGCCCTGTGAGTCATCTGCTCCCCGAACTCTATCCTCCTGAGGGACTTCTTGAGCAATCCGGTATCAGTGTCGGAATCGATGAAAAATTCCTCCATAGTCCCTTTCAACGCTTTTTTGGCCTTCGACAATGAGGACTTTTTCTTATTGTTGAGGGATGCGAATTCGCGCCTCAGTTTTTCCAGCCTGTCTATATAACTACGGGCGACGGAGAGTATCCGGTCCATCTGTGTGGCGTTGAGATTAATATCTTCCAGGTAAACGAGCATCTTTCCGTTGTTCTTTTTCATTCTCTCGAGAAGTGCCTTCTTTTTCCTGAGCGGTGCCGGGCCGAGCTCCTTCTTCGCCTGCTCGTTGTCCTCGTAGAGCTTATTTATAGCGATTAATGAATTCCTTATGCCGAGCTGCACTTCTTCCTCGACGGCGTTATCGGCATCGTCGAGGGCATTCGTGATATCCCTTACGTTCAGGCTTCCTTTCTGAATCTCATCGCCCAGCCTTATTATCTCTTTTAACATCAGAGAAGAGCCGAGTATGGCTTTGGCGACGATCCTCTTACCCGTTTCGATCTCTTTCGCTATTCTTATTTCCTGCTCTCTTGTGAGCAGCGAATGGTCCGCTATTTCGTGGAGATAAAATCTGATCAGATCGTATTCGTTGGCATTCTCTTTGGCGTCATTAAGGTTGAAACCGTACTTTACAGCGCTTTCCTGAACCTCCTCCCCGGCGAACTCCGCATCGTCCGGCTCCTCGGCGAATACGCCGTCCTCGTCAAGCTTCTCGCCATCCAGTGTTTCAGCAATAGGGTCCGGAACCCTCTCCTCATCGACTATTTTCATATGAAAACTGCCCTTTCTTTTATTTCGCATGGGGTCTCCCCTCTTCCGGTTATTTTTGCTTCCTTAAGTCCGTGTATTCGGTCAAAAGCCGCTTTTCAAGCTCGGCGTCCTTGTTTTTTACGGCATCGTTGATGCCGAGTCTCAGCGATTTTAATCTCTCATCGAGCTTGACTAGCTTTAACTTTTTTATACAGCTCATTATCATCTTACTCGCTGTATCACTGTCGGAAATGCCCGGAGAAGACATGAGGGCTTCGGAAATAAGTCCCTGGGCCGCGCTGCCCTGAAACAAAAGGAGCAGGGAGGACACATCATGGACACCCTTTATAATTATTTCCTCTAAAATGGACCTGACATCCTGATTAGAAACGCACCCTTCCCAGTCCTCTTCAGCGACAACCCGGGATAGCTCCGGATATGTGAGGAGAATATTGAGCATCAACTTTTCATGGTTGCTATGCGCTTTAACGGTTTTAACGCCGCCCATCTTCCCCTGTCCCTTTCCCAGCCTGACGAGCGATAATACTTCATTCTCCCCAAGCCCGAGCTTCTCCGCGGTCTTCCTTATATAACTGCTCCTGAGTATGGGGTCGTTCACCTTTACGAGCACATCCGCTATCTCTTTCACGCCGCTCTTTAATGTTACCGCTCCATTCCTATATTCGTCCACAGTGTTATCGATGTAGAAATCGAGGAGGGTCGGTGCTTCGTCGATCAATCTATAAAACTCCTTTGTCCCCATAACGGCGAGGAAAGAGTCCGGATCATCGCCCTCGGGGAGTATGACCACGCCGGGGAGAAGCCCTTCCCCGAGGAATATATCGAGCGACCTGACGGCCGCCTTTACTCCGGATTCGTCTCCGTCGAAAACAACCACTATCCTGTCCGTGTAGCGCCTGAGTATGGCCGCATGGTCCCTCGTCAGCGAAGTTCCGAGCGTCGCGACTACGTTTTTAATGCCTGCAGAGAATAGAGAGAGGAAATCCGTGTACCCCTCGACGATGATCGCCCTCTTATGTTTTCTGATGTGGTCTTTTGAGCTCTCGAGCCCGTAGAAGTTTTTTCTCTTATGGTAAATTTCGGACTCGGGGGAATTGATATATTTAGGCTCGTCGCTTTCCTTTATCCTCCTTCCTCCGAAGCCGATGACCTTACCCTCCACGTTGCATATGGGGAAAATAATCCTGTTCCTGAACCTGTCGTAATAACCGTCTCCGCTTTGTTTCTTAACGACGAGACCTAACTTTTCGGCGAGGGAAAGAGGGACATTATGCTTCTTTAAAAAATTCACGAGCGTGTCCCAGCCGTCGGGCGCATAGCCGAGCTTGAATTCCACAATTACATCAGACTGTATTTTTCTATTTTCGAGATATTCCCTCGCAGCACCGCCCTTCCGGCTCTCGAGGAGCGCCCTGTGATAAAAGCCGGAAACGGCGGAGTTTACTTTTAACAGGGTGTTTATCTGGGAATGGCCCTTAACGGGAGGAGTGCTTTTTTCGATGGTGATATTCGCGCGCTTCGCGAGGTCTGAAACCGCCTCGGGGAACGTGAGGCCGTTATACCTCATGTAAAACCCCAGCACATCGCCCCCAGCGCCGCAGCTGAAACAATGGAAGAGACCCTTTTCCTCGTCTACGTACATAGATGGGTTATGGTCGTCGTGAAAAGGACAAAGCGCCACATAACCCTTCCCGGTTTTTTTAATAGATGTGTAACCTTCAATGAGGTTAAGAATGCTCAACCTCCTCTTTATTTCTTTGACGAGGAAATCATTGTTAAAATTTACCATCTATCAATAATTCAAATTTTAAAGTAATTCTGGGATTTTCAAAGGAAAGGGCCCTGACCCTGAACCCACGGAATATAGAATACAAAGTAGTGTCCCCCCTACCGGTATTTATGTATTTCTATAGTAAAGCTAGTTTTTTCTAGTACGTTTTATTACGCGCTTTTTAGCCGCAAACAGCTTTTTCTTCTTCCTTTCGCTGGGCTTTTCGTAATATTCCCGCCTCCTTACTTCGGAAAGTACCCCGCCCTTCTCGACCTGTTTCTTGAACCTTTTAAGCGCGCTGTCTATGCTTTCGTTATTTCCGACCACAATTCCTGGCATTAAGCAACTCCTCCCGATTTATGTTGGAACTCCAAGTAGAAAAACCTAAAGGATTAGCAATAAATTGTCAAGTACGCGTAGCACTTCCGATCAGCTAACCCTCATTTTCCCCTTCTTTCACTTCAAATACGCCGACCCTCCTGAGATTCTCCATTATTCTCTTTTCCTCTTCTTTCGGGTCCCGGTTCTCAGGCACGCTCTCGTCCTCCTGACGATGCTCCTCGAACCTCCTGACCCATGAATCACGCTTCTTTCGCACGTCATCTACAAGGCCCATAACAAGATCCCTCCGCTGAATACAATAACATAGATTAAATTTTTATCTTTCGCTTACCTCGCTGCCTCCGGTCAATATGCTCGAAACAGGGACTATATCCACCCGGCCGTCTATTTGCGGCATCATCTCCGTGAGAGCCTCCACGGTGCCGGGGTACGGGTGACATATGCCCACCGCATAACCGTTTTTCTCGGCGATCCCGACGAGCCTCTCTATTTGTGATTTGACATACGCGGCGTCTTTTGACGAGTCGTCTAAAAATACATCCCTTTTCCCGGTTTTCATACCCATCTTTAAAGCTGTCTTGTATCCAACGCTTCCCGACGAAGTCAGACTGTCAATAAAAAATAACCCTCTTCCGCCGATTTCTTCGAGTACCATGTCCATCAGCTCCTGATTCGCCATGAACTTCGAGCCCATATGGTTATTAACGCCTTTAATATAGGGGACGGAGGAAAGGTTCTTATCGAGCTTCGCCAGCACGGCTTCCTTGGGCAGACCGACCAGGAGGGCGTCTTCCCCGGCGTCCGACCCCGTGTATCCCGACGACTCCATAGGCTCCATGGGGAGATGGAGCATGACGTCCAGGCCTTTATTGCGGGCAGCTTCGGCCGCGTACCTGGAATAAGGCAGGTTGGGAAGGACGGCCAGAGTAACGGGTGCCGGAAGCTCGATGAGTTTATCGATCGGCCCTTTGCTCATGCCGATGTCATCGACTATTATCGCGACTTTCGGCTCGAAGACCGCCGAACCGGCGGTCTCGTCCTTTTTGACCGCATCGGCCGGCTTACCCGGCTCCCGAGCGTCCCGAGGCCCCTTTGCCTCTCTCTCTACAGGCGTTTCGCCCGGTTTCTTCTCGGCCCTTTTTGCGCGGGGCGCTTCCTTCACGGGGACGTTCATCTTCTCAGTCGTAACCGGCTGAGCCTGATCGTCAGGGAGAATGTTCTCTTTTAGCTGATAGAGCCCGTAGAGGCCGAGTATAAGGACGACTAAGAACGACAACGCGTAGGCGAGCGCCCTCCCGGCATTCTTATTCCCTTTACCGCCTCTCCCGCGGGGTCTTCTCGATTTATTGTTCCTTGTCGATTTCGGCAATGGAAGGGCGCTCCCTAGCCCTTTGGAATTGTTTTATCCGCTTCCGAGGAGTTAAGTATGTTGATCGCGCTTTCGAGCTGTTTGTCCTGATCCTCGCTGTTCTCGACCTTGATATCGGGGGTCACGCCCACTTCGTTGATGGACCGTCCGCTCGGGGCATAGAACTTGGCAGTCGTCAGCTTGAGCCCCGAGCCGTCTTCGAGCTTTATAATTGTCTGAACGGACCCCTTGCCGAAGGTCTTCGTGCCCAATATCACGGCGCGTTTACTGTCCTGAAGCGCTTCCGCGACAACTTCAGACGCGCTTGCGCTCCCGTCGTTTACTATCACCACGACAGGGAACGTCTGGAAGCTCCCGTTCTTCGTCGCGTAGTATTCCCTCGTCTGGTCCCGGGACCTTCCCCTGACGCTCACTATAAGCCCGCTGTCGATAAATTCGTCCACGACGTCGATAGCCTCGGTCAGAAGCCCGCCCGGATTGTTTCTCAGGTCAAGTATCAGCCCGCTGAGCTCGGTCCCGTTCTGTGTCTCCAGCCCGGCGATCGCTTCCGTAAGCTCCTGGGAGGTGCGGTCCTGAAATTGCGCGAGCTTAACGTACCCGATGCCGTTTTCGAGGAGCTTGGGCTTTACACTCTTAACGACTATCTTGTCCCTTATCAGGGTGACGACCCGGGGCTCCTGCTCCCCTGCCCTCCTGATAGTGATCTTTACCGGCGTGCCGCTCGGACCCCTCAAAAGCCCGACCGCTTCCTGTACCACCATGCCCTGTGTGGATTTCCCCTCTATCTCTATTATCTGGTCCCTGGGTTTTATACCGGCTTTTTCCGCAGGGCTTCCCTCTATCGGCGTAATAACTGTTAGCACTCCGTTCTCTTCGGAGACCTCCATTCCGACCCCTCCGAATTCTCCGGAAGTGCCTATCTCGAGCTCCCTGTAACGTTCCGGGCTCAAGTAAGTGGAGTATGGATCGAGCGTCTTCAGCATGCCGTCGATCGCGCTGTTCGTAAGCTTTTCCGGATCGACCTCTTCCACGTAGTTCCTTTCTATGAGATCGAGGACACGAGTGAAGTTGGAAAGCCCCTCGTATGTGGTGTCATTCGCAATGACCGGAGTGTAATTAATGAGCAGCAAAAGCAGTAAAATGTAAATTCTTTTCATTTTCACGATACAATTACCTCTTTAATAGAGATTAACCAAACATCGTTTATTCGGCAACCCGGATTTCGGGGGTATTTCCAGGTTATGCCGGGTCATACGGGAACCCGGGAATGAAGTTATAAAAAAAGGGCGGGGCTTATGTGCCGGTTCCGGCGTCTCTAAGGTGCCCGAATTCTCCATTATGCTATTTTCACAGAATATTTAATCAGTGAAACCGGATCGAGCCTGCACAGGGGGCGGAGGCGTACTGCCGCCGCTTTCGTCATCCGACAAAGCCGGTATCGGCACAAGCGGGAATAGATCGTAGATTATACGCAATTTGAAGAGTCCGGAAGATTGATATAAATTAATCGGGGGAGAGAATTATGCTTGAAATGGTCGTTACGGTTCTAAGCAGGTTCATACAGAGCTACACTTCGGTCGTGCTCCAGCTTTCGAAGGACTGGTTCATACTATTCAGGGTATTATTTATTCCGGTTTCTATATATATATATTGCCTGACCTTTCTTGTTATCGTTACGGTCCTGCTCATAGTAGTCATTATCGCGTTCCCATTGTCCTTTTTCTCGAAACTGGCATTCAAACAATAATGCCCGGTCGGTCGATTAATCCGCGAGGCGATATCGGCTTTGTTAACGGACATGAGGTGATATACTTAGAGGGTTTATGAAGGGGAAACTGGAATCGCTCATAGACAGGGAAAAGCTCCCGTCCCACATCGCA
Organism: Thermodesulfobacteriota bacterium; assembly: GCA_041753155.1. Lineage (GTDB taxonomy): Bacteria > Desulfobacterota_D > UBA1144 > Nemesobacterales > UBA2774 > 2-12-FULL-53-21. Next base: position 14,412 of record JBGSVA010000027.1, read on the forward strand.
ATAATCATGGATGGTAACGGGAGATGGGCAAGGAGCAAGAACCTCGACAGGATCAGCGGGCACAGAGAGGGAATGAAGTCCGTACGCGCCGTGGTTGCGGCTGCAAAAGACCTCGGCGTCGGCTACATCACGCTCTACGCCTTCTCCGCGCAAAACTGGAAACGACCGAAGAGCGAAGTCAACGCCCTCATGGAGCTACTTAAGCATTACCTGCTCAAAGAGCGCGGCAAATTAATCGAGAACGGCATAAGGCTGAACGCTATAGGGAGGCTGCAGGAGCTCCCCAAGGCCGTATCCGAAGTGCTGCGGGAGACGATGGAAATGACGAAGCACGGCCGCGATTTGACCCTGACACTCGCCCTTAGCTACGGGGGGAGGGAGGAGATCGTCGACGCCGTCAGGAAAATCCTCGCAGGCGGCAAGATACGCCCCGAATCCCTGGACCAGTCGACTCTATCTCAATTCCTTTATACGGCCGACATGCCGGAGCCCGACCTGTTAATACGCACGAGCGGCGAGATGAGGCTCTCCAATTTCATGCTGTGGCAGAGCGCCTATGCGGAAATCTATGTCACCAGGACGCTCTGGCCTAATTTCAGGAGAAGGCACCTCGTGAAGGCCATTCTCAATTACCAGAGCCGGGAACGGAGATTCGGGCTCACCGGAGAACAGGTGAAGAAAAGGGAAGCGATTTGAAAAATATTTCCATACTCGGCTCCACGGGTTCAATAGGCAGACAGACCCTGGAGGTAATATCCCGGTACCCCGATAGATTCAAGATAATGGGGCTTTCGGCGGGAGAGAACACAGGTCTCCTTCTGGAGCAGATTCGGGAATTCAGACCGGAAGCCGTGTCGGTAAAGGACAGCCGGCTCGCGGAGTCTCTGCGCGCCCGGCTTGGAGATATACAGGTCGAGATTTTATGTGGTACAGAAGGGGCATGCGAAATCGCATCCAATGGCGCCAATGATCTGGTGGTATCCGCCATGGTGGGGGCTTCGGGTCTCGTCCCTACACTGTCAGCCGTCAAAGCGGGAAAAGATGTCGCGCTCGCGAACAAGGAATCGCTCGTCGTCGCCGGTGAGATCCTCACAGGGGAAGCGGAAAGGAGAGGCGTCAGGATAATACCGGTAGACAGCGAGCACAGCGCGATATTTCAGGCCCTCGAGACGTGCGGGAAGGAATACGCCAAGGGACTCATAATAACCGCCTCAGGGGGACCTTTCCTCAACACGCCCGCGGATGAGCTCGGCGCCGTCACGGTCGAAGTGGCGCTCAACCATCCGACCTGGAAAATGGGGGACAAGATAACCATCGATTCAGCTACACTAATGAATAAAGGTTTTGAAGTAATCGAGGCCAAGTGGCTATTCGGCTTCGAGCCTGAGCGTATCGCCGTATGGATACACCCGCAGAGCATCGTACACTCTATGGTAGAATATATTGACGGGTCGTTGATATCGCAGATGAGCCTGCCCGACATGCGGATTCCGATCGCTTATGCGCTCTCTTATCCCGAGCGGATGTTCATGAACGGGCGCAGGGTTGTGCCCGAAAACTTCCGCGAGCTCACATTCAGGGGGGTCGATAACGAGAAATTTCCCTCGATATCCCTCGCATTCAGCGCTCTCGGGGAGGGCGGGACAATGCCCGCCGTGATGAACGGCGCAAATGAAGTAGCTGTCCGCGCCTTTCTCACGAGGGAGATAGGCTTCACAGACATAGTTCGTATCGTGGAGAAGGTAATGAGTATTCACCGGTCGAGCCCTGCGGAGTCACTCGAGTCCGTCCTCGAGAGCGACGCATGGGCCAGAGACGAGGCCCGTACATTAATCAGAAACCAGGAGAATTAAGAATATGACCGCAATAATCGCTTTTATTTTCGTTATCGGAATATTGGTATTCATACACGAGCTCGGGCATTTTCTATTGGCAAAATGGAGCGGGGTGAGGGTAGAAAAGTTTTCTCTCGGCTTCGGCAAAAAACTGTTCGGCTTCAGGAGGGGTGAAACCGAATATCTGATCTGCGCGCTCCCCCTGGGCGGATACGTCAAGATGTACGGCGAGGGTTCGGAGGGGAATTTCATCGTGGACATGGTGGACCCCGGCTCGGACGCAGATAAAGCCGGTTTCAGGCCGGGCGACAGAATCGTGAGCATAGACGGAATCGAGCTCACGTCCTTTCCAAGGTGGAAGCAGCTGGAGAGTGCCCTGGAAATGGAGCCCGAAAGGGATTATATGTTCGTCCTCGAAAGGGACGATAAAAAGATAGAGCTGACCGCAAAGGCGCGGAGCCTCGAAGGGGCGGACACATATTCCGAAAAGGAATACCCGAGGGGGTTTACGAACCAGCCCCTGCTCAACAGGCTCCTGATAGTGGTAGCGGGCCCCTTCATGAACTTCCTCCTGCCTTTCGTATTCCTCCCGATAGTGTTCATGATAGGGATCACGGTGCCCGCGTACCTCGAACAGGTCCCGGTCATCGGCTATATAAAACCCGGCTCCCCTGCCGCGGAAGCCGGTTTCATGAAAGGCGACAGGATAGTTGAAATCGAGGGGAAGAAGGTATCCGACTGGAAGGACGTCAACATCGAGATCCAGACCAACCCCGACGTCCTGATCAATATCGAAGTTGAGAGGGGGGGAGCGACGGAAGTGATTCCCGTAAAGGCGACGGCGTCCGCGGAAGGAATTGTGGCGATCGGGTTCGGCGAGCCTTTAAAAGCCAAGGTCGGGACCGTTGTAGCCGGCACCCCTGCAGATAAAGCCGACCTCGTCAAAGGGGACGAGATACTGGACATAAACGGAACGAAGGTAGCCGACTGGGACCAGATGGCATCGATAGTTAAAGAGAATTCGGGGAAAGAGCTTACACTACTCATAAACAGGCAGGGCGAGGAGATAACCAAGACAATAACCCCTGAAACTTCAGCCGAGACGGGGAAAGGCGCGATCGGCGTATCGCCGTATCAGGACGAGATAGTAAAAAAATACGGCTTCTTCGAGGCGATTATCAACGGGGTGAAAGAAGCCGCGAACATGATAATCGAGGTCGTTGGGCTCCTGTTCGGATTCCTTTATAAGCTCGTCACGGGCAAGATCGCGCTCGGCACCGCGGGCAAGAGTCTCGCAGGGCCGATACTGATAGCGAAGGTCTCGGGAGCGGCGGCGGAAAGCGGCATAGCGCAGCTCCTTCAGTTCACATGCTTCATCAGCATTAACCTCGCTATCATAAACCTGTTCCCTATACCCATGCTGGACGGGGGACACGTACTCTACCTGGCTATAGAGAGTATCAAGAAAAAGCCGCTCAGCCAGAGGACCCTCGAGATAAGCCAGCGTATCGGCCTGACCATACTCATATTCATTATGTTCCTTGCGATCTATAACGACCTGTCGAGGGTTAAGGGGGACATCCTAAACTCCCTCAGCCGCGTCATCAATGTCGTAAAATAATCGTCCGGGACCGCGGAATAGGGAATATAATTCAATCATAAGGATGCGCGGCGGCATTACGAATCCCCGCCGCGCATACGCTTTCTCGGATGAGTCTCCTTAAGCTGGGCAAGGATAACTGGGCGAGGACGAGACCTACGAAAGAGGGCCTGACCTTTATCGCACTCAGCCTCTTCGTCGGCTTTGCGGCCATCAACACGGGGAATAACCTCCTCTATCTCACTTTCGGTATCATGATGAGCTTTGTCGCCGCCTCGGGGATACTGTCGATGATCAATCTCTCGAGGATAGAGGTGAAATTGCTTCCTCAGGGAGACGTGTTCGCTCTCACTCCGGCAACACTTAAATTCTCGCTCGTCAACGGCAAAGCCGTCATCCCCTCATACTCCCTCAGTATAGAAATTGACGAGAAAACAGCCTTCATCCCATATCTGCCGCCGAAGGTCGAGTCCACGGCGTCGCTGAAACAAGTATTCAGGGTCAGGGGGTGGAATAAAATTCCCGAAGCCAGGCTCTCTACCAGGTTCCCTTTCGGGTTTTTCAAGAAATGGATAAGGATAGACCTCGGGGACGACGAAGTCCTCGTATTCCCCAAAATAGAAGCGATAAACGTCGGGAGCGAAGCGTTCAAGGAAGGGCCGGGAGAGGCGGAATCGGAGAGGACGGGGTTCGGGTACGATCTCAGGTCGATCAAGGAATTCCGGCAGGGCGACAACCCCAGGCTCATACACTGGAAAATTACAGCCAAAACGGGGAGGCTCATGGTGCGGGAGATGGAGGACGAGGAGATAAGGGGGGCCGTGATCGAATTTCACCCCGAAAGGGACAAAACCAGGCTCGAGCACCAGATAAGCCGACTCGCATCGCTCTTTGTAGAGCTACTGAAACGGGGGTTCGAGGTGGAGCTCAGAACACCCGATACGACCTTTTCGAGCTCCCGGACCGGCAGATCCCCGAGGCCCGTGTTGAGATATCTAGCTTTGTTCAGAGCCGATGAAAGGATCCGCGCCTGATCTCCGAAACCACACCGGAACAGACGTTCGCCCGCGACAGGACGACGAAGCGCCTTCCGGATGGCCACAAAAGACACGCCCCCTATTTTCAGGTATAAATTCGTATGCCGAATAAATCCGACGAGGAGCTCATACTCGAAGTAAACGAAAGGTTCTACAGGGCGTTGGGCACGAGGGACCTCTCGCTCATGGACACCGTGTTCGTCCGCGACGAGAGGGCCGGCTGCACACATCCGGGCTGGGTGATGCTCAGGGGGTGGGAGGCCATAAGGCAGAGCTGGGAGAATGTCTTCGACCCCGAAGACAGGCTCGCCATTAAACTCCACAACGTCACCGTAGACATAAACGGCGACGCCGCGTGCGTTACCTGCGTCCAGGAGCTCACGTACGTTAAGCGAAACCCGGTAATGATGAACGTCTCGATATCGACTAATATATTCGAGAGGACCGAATCGGGCTGGCTCATGGTGATCCACCACGCCTCCCCCATCCCCTTCGTCACCGAAGAAAAAGAGAAAAAACAAAGTAAGCTGCAGTGAGGTCATTAATGCGGGCTAATAGCTATTTCACGAGTCCCCGTTGTGGTTGAAGTGGAGTCCGCATTCTTTATCGGAGTCATACTCCCACCACCACCTGCCCGCCCTCTCGTCTTCCCCGGGCTTAACGGCGCGCGTGCACGGGGCGCAGCCTATGCTCGGGTAGCCCATGTCGTGGAGCTTGTTGTAGGGGACCTTGCGCTCTTTTATATAATCCCACACCATCTTGCTCGTCCAATCCACGAGCGGATTGATCTTTAAAATCCCGCCGTTCTGCTCGTCGATCTCGAACCTTTTCGACCCGGCCCTCGTTTCCAGCTGGTCCCGCCTTATGGATGTGATCCAGCCGTCCATATCCGCCAGGTAGCGCTTGAGCGGCCTCACTTTTCTTATATCACAGCAGAGTATCCTGTTTTCCTTCCCTTTATAAAATAAATTAACCCCGCGCTCGAGCACCATTTCCTCGACCTCGGTCTTATCGGGGAAAATGACTTCTATCCTGGTCCCGTACCTTTTTCTCACCTCGTCCATGACGTCGTAGGTCTCCTGATTGAGCCTGCCCGTATCGAGAGTGAATATCCTCGCCTCCCGGCTTATCGCCATGAGCATATCTATGAGCACCATACCCTGGGCCTGAAAGCTCGAAGCGAGCCCGAGCCTCGGGTGGAGATTATCAAATGCCCACACGAGCACCTCGTCAGCACTCCCGCCCTCGAACCTGAGGTTAAGCTCTTCGACCTCGGCCGGGGTGAAAATCCGTTTCCGGGCCTCTAAGCCCCGTGCTTTTTTACCTGTCGATCCCGACAAATTGATTTTTGGTCACCTCTCCGCCTGTGAAGTCCATAATCTTATTATATATCCTAATGCCCGAAATTCCCGCTTATCATAGCCGCGACGTCGTAGTTAAAATAAAGAGAAGACAGGAAATATCCCATAGCCACGGCGACAAACGGTATGACGAACCAGAAGAACGCAATTCTCACGACGTGGCGGTTCTGGGCAGTAACCGAGAAGCCCTGCTGCGCGAGAGAGAACCCGATTATCCCCGCGGTAACGATCTCGGCAAGAGATACGGGAACGCCTGAGAGCGAGGCGATCAGGATTATTGCAGCCCCGATAAATTCAACGGAGATCGCCCTCAATATGCATATCTCGGTAATTTCTTTCCCGACGCTCTCCAGCACCCTCCCGCCGAAGAGTATAGCCCCGACACCCATTGCCACGCCCGCCATTACAGCCCCCGCATTGGCGTTCACGAGCCCCAAGCCTACGAGAGGGCCGACGGAATTGGCCGAATTGTTCGCCCCCGCGGAAAAAGCCACAAACACCCCGGATATGGTTATCAGGATGGAAAGTATTTTATTTATGCCCCCCTCTGAATACCGGGCGGTCAGAAACTGTAACGTTTTTAGATACAGATACTTCGCGATGAGGTAATTCGCCGCCAGCGCTACGAGAGGCGTAATTACCCACCATATCACTATCTCGAAAAATTTTTCGCTGTTAAGCGACTTCGAATAGAGGCCCACTCCCACTATCGCGCAGACTATAGCATGGGTAGTGGCCACGGGAACCCGGGATATATTCGCCCAGGAAATGAAGATAATAGCAATTAAGAAGATTATTATTACGAGGCCTATGTGAGTCGAGAAAATAGCGCCGGGCACAAGGCCGTTCCCCAGGGTTTTAATGACCGGAGTACCTGCTAGCAGAGCCCCCAGAACCGCGAAAACGGCAATCATTACGGTCGCTTCCCTTTTGGTTCTCACGCCCGCGCCGTAAGCCGTTGCCATGGAAGCGGCCGAATTGTTCGCACCTATATTGAGCGCAAGGAATGCGGATAGGACAATAGCTATGGGAAGGACTAAATCCAAAGAGAGGTCTCCGTATGAGTTAGCAGCATATGATTTTGATTACTGAAGCCAGTAATTGGGTGCAAATTGAGTGCCATATAAAAAAATCCTTTAATTCAGGGCATTATATCCGATGAGTCGGACTGCCGCTTGATTAATTGTTAATCACTCCGTATATTTTTGTTACAATCACTAAGGAGATTCTATATCCATGACTGGCAAGGTTTCAATTTTAACCGAGGATCAAAGCCTCGTAAAAGAGATAGAAGATATCATGGGGAGCGGGGCTGTCGAGGTCTTCTCACGGGCCGAGGACATAAAAGAGGCGGATGTGGTTCTGCTGGATGCGGACACGTCGGGCATTAATAACCTGAGCCGGTTAAAGGACAAGCATTTCGTCATAGTAATTACCGCCGAAAAGGGTACCAGATACCTCATCGAATCGATGACCTTCGGCGCGTTCGACTGCGTGTTCAGACCCCTTAAGAACTCCTCACTCGCAGGATCGCTCGAAAGGGCATTGGGCATAAGGTCCGAGATTAAGGGCCATCTCGTGGAATTCCACGGGAACACGCAGGGCACGAGCGTTACGTGCGCGATCGTCGGGGACTCGCCTATGCTCCAGGAGGTGTGCAAGCTCATAGGGCAGGTCGGGAGGGTGGACGTACCCGTCCTGATAACCGGGGAGAGCGGAACGGGTAAGGAATTAGTTGCAGAGTCCGTGTGGAAGGTGAGCACGAGGTGGGAAAAGCCTTTCGTCGTGCTTAACTGCGCCGCCATCCCCGAGACCCTTTTGGAGGCCGAGCTCTTCGGATATGAGAAAGGGGCGTTTACAGGCGCGTCCGCGTCACGCATAGGGAAATTCGAGGAGGCCGACGGGGGAATAATATTCCTCGACGAGATCGGCGATATGCCGTTTTCACTCCAGGCGAAGGTGCTGAGGGTGCTGCAGAGCGGCACGTTCCACAGGCTGGGCTCAAATAAGGAAATATCTGTAGACGTGAGGATAATCACCGCGACGAACAAGGACCTGGAGAAGATGGTCAGGGAGGGGAAATTCAGGGAGGACCTCTATTTCCGTATAAACGTCGTGAGGATACACCTTCCCGCGCTCAAGGAAAGAAAAGAGGACATACCCCTCCTTTGCGAGTGCTTTACGAGGAGACACAGCACGCAGATAGGGAAGGAAATAAAGGGGTCCACAAGCAAGTTTCAGAAAACACTTATGGAATACGACTGGCCGGGCAACGTCAGGGAGCTGGAAAACGTGATCAGGAAGGCGATAGCGTTCACGAAAACGCCCTATCTCACTTCCTATGACCTCGACCTGAGAGAAAAACATCGGTCAGTAAAACCGGCTCACGATATATCGTTCAAAGACGCCCTCAGGAGCTCCGTCAAGAGCCTGCTCGGCTCGGGACAGGAGGAAAACATATACGATACGGTCGTTAAGGAGGCAGAGGTTGTCCTGCTTCAGGAAGCCCTCGACGCGAGCGGGTGGAACCGTTCCAAAGCTGCGAGGACGCTCGGCATAAACAGGCTCACGCTCAGGCGAAAGCTGGAAGAATACGGGATAGGGAATAAGAGAAGTCTCATCGAAACGGATTAACCGGGCCGTTTCAGTCCCCGAGCAGCTCCGAGATCGTAAAAATCGAATAAAACTCGACCCCCATCTCCCCGAGCTTCTGTGCGGCTCCCTCCTCCCGGTCGACTATAACGAGCACTTTCCTCACCACGGCCCCAGCGTTTCTGACCGCCTCTATCGCCGTCAACACCGACCCGCCCGACGTGACGACGTCCTCGACTACCGCCGTATTGTCACCGGGCTTAAGGTTGCCTTCTATCAGTTTTCCGGTGCCGTGCCCCTTCTCCTGTTTCCGGACGAGGAAGCCTCTCAGCGGATAGTCCTCCCTCTGACTCGTCGAGAGGAGGGAGCCCACGATCGGGTCAGCCCCCATAGTCGGCCCCCCGACGGTGACGATGAGCGGGTCCATCTTAATCTCTCCGAGAAAGATGTCGGCGATGATGGAGATACCTTCCGGATGAAGCGTCGTGAGCCTGGCGTCTATGTAATAATCGCTTTCCTTTCCGGATGCGAGAGTGAATTTCCCCCTGAGTATAGAGTTCTCGAGGAGTATCCGCTTTAGTCTGTCTCTCTTTTCAGATGCCACTGCTGCCACCGTGTATGAATCAAACCTCAGATGCGGTTTCCTGTCAATTTGTCAGGCCCCTGTAACAGAGAAAGCCCGCGTGAGCGAGAGAGTATGCGTTCTAATCTTTTAGTGACCTCACCTTCCAGATATCCTCGGCGTATTCCGATATAGAGCGGTCGCTTGAGAATTTCCCGATACGGGCGACGTTGAGGATCGCTTTCCTGGCCCAATCCCCCGTTCTCATAAACTCCTGCCCCACCGTCTGCTGCACCTCAATATAGGATTCGAAATCCGCAACGTGGAAATAAACGTCGCCGTTCATGAGGAGGGCTTCATAGATCCATTTGAAGAGCCCGTGCTCTTCCCCGCAGAATATATCCGACTCGAATGAATCAAGTACCCTTTTCAGATAAGGGTTCCGCTCATAGATCTCTCTCGGATGATAACTGTGCGACTTTTTCATCTCCATTATCTCGTCAGCCGTAAGTCCGAATATGAATATATTCTCTTCTCCCACCTCTTCCCTGATCTCAATATTCGCCCCGTCCATGGTTCCGATTGTTAGGGCGCCGTTAAGCGCGAGCTTCATGTTCCCCGTCCCCGAGGCCTCCTTCCCCGCAGTGGATATCTGCTCGCTCAGGTCAGCGGCCGGGATTATCCTTTCGGCGAGGCTCACCTTGTAATCGGGAATGAATACCACCTTTATTTGATCCCTCACCCTTGGGTCCGAGTTCACGACGCCGGCCAGGTTATTGATAAGCTTGATTATCTGTTTTGCGGCCCAGTAGCCGGGGGCGGCTTTCCCGGCGAATATATACGTCCTCGGCACGTTGAGCACGGCGCCGTCTTCGACGATCCTGAAATACTGATGAATAATGTGCATGATGTTGAGGAGCTGCCGTTTGTACTCGTGGATACGCTTTATCTGAACATCATACAAGCTCTCGGGATTTACCGTTATGCGTGTAATCCTGTGTATCAGCTTCGCAAGACTTTCCTTGTTCCCCTTCTTGATTAGCATAAATTCCTTCTGAAAATTCTCGTCCCCGGAATAGGACTCGAGGGGTCCGAGCTTATAGAGGTCCGTTATCCAGTCGTCGCCGACCGTCCTGATTATGAGCCTCGCGAGACCGGGGTTGCAGTTGAGGAGCCACCTCCTCTGAGTTATGCCGTTAGTCTTGTTGTTGAATTTTTCGGGTGTGAGCTCATAAAAATCAGGGACGAGAGAGGTCTTTATAAGCTCCGAATGCAGCGCCGCTACGCCGTTTACGGAGTGGCTGCCTATGATGGAAAGATGGGCCATGCGCACCCTCTTGCCGTTCGCTTCCTCGATCAACGACATCCTGCTTATCCGGGCGGGGTCTTCCGGCCATCTCGCTTTAATCTTTTTGAGGAACCTTTCGTTTATATCGTAGATTATCTCCAGGTGGCGGGGTATGACGCGCTCGAAGAGCGAGACCGGCCACTTCTCCATGGCTTCGGGAAGAAGCGTGTGGTTCGTGAACCCGAACGTGGATTCAGTTATCGACCAGGCCCTGTCCCATGGAATATCGTTTTCGTCGACGAGTATCCTCATTAGCTCGGTTATTGCCAGCGCCGGGTGAGTATCGTTCAGCTGTATGGCCACCTTTGAGGAGAAATTGCCGAACCCGTCGTGCCTTTTCAGGAACCGTCTCACGATATCGCGTACGGCGCACGAGACGAGGAAATACTCCTGAATGACCCTGAGCTCCTTCCCCTGCTCGACGGTATCCGATGGATAGAGGACTTTCGATATCGTCTCCGACGACATCTTCAGCTCAACCGCCTTCATATAGTCGCCGCTGTTGAAGATCTTCATGTCGAATTCGTTCGACGACCTGGCGGAATAGAGCCTCAGGTAATTGACAGTCCTGTTACCGTAGCCCACTATCGGCATGTCATAGGGGACCCCGTAGAGGAATTTCCAATCCTTCCAGGTCGGCCTGTAATTTCCGCTAACGTCTTTTTCAATTTTTACCTGGCCGTAAATCGGTACGACGCATATTTCGTCCGGCCTTTCGATGAGCCACGGCGATTCCCCGCCCAGCCAGTGATCCGGGTGCTCCACCTGGTAGCCGTTGATAATATCCTGTTTAAAGATCCCGTAATCGTAATTAATGCCGTAACCGAACCCGGGGATACCGAGTGTGGCCAGCGAATCGAGGAAGCAGGCAGCCAGCCTCCCGAGGCCTCCGTTTCCGAGAGCGGGATCGGATTCAGTTTCGGCAATATCACACAAATCAACGCCGAGACCCTTGAGCGCGTCCCTGCAAAGGTCGAATATGCCGAGGTTGATGAGGTTGTTCGTCAGGGACCTGCCTATCAAATACTCGAGGGAAAGGCAGTAAACCCGCTTGGGGTCGATCCTGTCGTGTAATTCCGCAGTCTCGAACATCCCGTCCATGATCAATTCCCTGACTGCAAGGGAAATCGAGTGAAAGAGGTCGTTACTAGACGCCTCGGTCAATTTCTTACCCATCGAGTATTTCAGGTGATAGAGAATCCTGTTCCGGAGGAAGCCGGAGTCATACGATATTTTCAATGCGGAATCGAAGTCGACCATCTTCGTTACCTGTATATCAATATTCTTTAACCGAATTATTGCAGCCGGGAGTATGCTTACATACAAGGTCCCGGCACGGGATAATTATACGCTTGTCGGAGAATAAAGTTAAAATCCCTAATTCTCCTCATCCGCTAACAGTGTATAATAAAAATCTGAAATACCAACCGGCAAGAGCGTTTAACGACACATGGATCAAAGAGAAACAGCTAATAACAAACCGGGATCCTTAACGGAATACGACGTATACCTCTTCAAGCAGGGTGCTCATACGAAAATGTACGAAAAGCTTGGCTCCCATGTGACGGAGAAGGACGGGACGCCCGGGGTCCATTTCGCAGTCTGGGCGCCTAACGCGGACAGCGTATCCGTAATCGGGGACTTCAACGGTTGGAAGAAGCTCTCCCACAGGATGTCGCCCAGGTGGGACGAATCCGGCATATGGGAAGCGTTCATTCCGGGGCTCGGGAAGGGAGAGGTTTATAAATACTTCATTACATCGAAATTCAATAACTATAAAGTCGAGAAATCGGACCCGTACGCAAGACGCACCGAGACCCCGCCCAAGACGGCTTCGGTCGTATGGGAGTCCGGCTACGAATGGAGCGACCGGGCGTGGCTCGACAACAGACATGAAAACAACTCTCTCGATGCGCCCATTTCCATCTACGAAGTGCACATAGGCTCGTGGAGGAGGGTTCCGGAAGAAGGATACAGGTCCCTCACGTACAGGGAAATGGCCCCTCAGCTAGCCGAATACGCGAAGTCTACGGGGTTCACGCACGTGGAGTTCCTCCCGGTCATGGAGCATCCGTTCTACGGCTCATGGGGGTATCAGGTTACCGGGTATTTCGCCCCTACGGGCAGATACGGAAGCCCTGAGGATTTCATGTATCTCATCGACGTGCTTCATCAAAACGATATAGGCGTTATCCTCGACTGGGTTCCGTCACATTTCCCCGGAGACGAGCACGGGCTCGTCTACTTCGACGGCACTCATCTCTACGAGCACGCAGACCCGAGAAAGGGGTTTCACCCCGATTGGAGCTCATATATTTTCAATTACAGCAGGAACGAGGTCAGGGCATTCCTCAAGAGCAGCGCAATGTACTGGTTCGACCAGTACCACATAGACGGTTTCAGGGTCGACGCCGTAGCGTCCATGCTGTATCTCGACTATAGCCGCAATCCCGGCGAGTGGGAGCCGAACGAATACGGGGGCAATGAGAATCTGCGCGCAATAGACTTTATTAAAGAGTTGAACCAATCGATCTATGCCCACCACCCGGACGTGCAGACGATCGCGGAAGAATCGACCGCGTGGCCCATGGTCTCCCGCCCCACGTACGTGGGAGGACTCGGATTCGGAATGAAATGGAACATGGGGTGGATGAACGATACACTCGATTACTTCTCCAGGGACCCGGCCCACAGAAAATATCACCGTAACGACCTCACGTTCAGCATTATGTACACGTTTACGGAAAATTTCGTGCTCCCGCTCTCGCACGACGAGGTGGTTCACGAAAAAGGGTCGCTGCTCGGCAGGATGCCGGGCGACATGTGGCAGAAGTTCGCCAACGTCAGGACCCTTTTCGGATACATGTTCGGGCATCCGGGGAAAAAGCTGCTGTTCATGGGTGGGGAAATAGGTCAGTGGGACGAATGGAGCCACGAGCGAAGCATAGACTGGCACCTTTTGCATTATCCCCTCCACAGCGGCCTCAAACGCTGGGTCCAGGACCTGAACGGGTTTTACAGGAGCGAGCCCGCCATGTACGAGATCGATTTCTCTTTCGAGGGATTCGACTGGGCCGATTTCAAGGACTATGAGCAGAGCGTCATCAGTTTTCTCAGAAAGAGCCGGGAGGAAAGTGAGATAGTGCTCGTCGTCTGCAATTTCACTCCCGTCCCCAGGAAGCGCTACAGGGTGAGAGTGCCCAGGGCCGGGCGCTGGAGTGAGCGGTTGAACAGCGATTCGCACCATTACGGGGGTAGCGGGGTGGGCAATTACGGCGGAATCCACACCGTATCGAACGGTTACAATTCCCACATCGAGATAGACCTCCCACCGCTCGGTGTGCTGTTCTTCAAATACGAAGGTTGATAGTATAATGTCTATGGATTTTTTCCAGAATAACATTACAGACAGCTGACCTTGGACAGATATACACCGGAAACCGGAAAAATAACCGATATTCGGACAGGAAGGCCCGAGCCCCTCGGCGCTTCATGGGACGGCTCCGGGGTAAACTTCGCCATTTTTTCAGAGTACGCGGACGGCATTGAATTGTGCCTCTTCTCGAGGGGGGTTCCCGATACCGAAACTGCGAGGATCCCGCTAACAGCAAGAACAGGCCATGTATGGCACGCTTACATACCCGGACTGAAACCGGGTCAGCTTTACGGATACAGGGTTCGCGGACCATACAGCCCGGCCCGGGGATTCAGGTTCAATCCCGGCAAATTACTCCTCGACCTCTACGCGAAGGCGATTTCGGGGGGCATATATTTGAGTGAAATACATTTCGACTACAGGAACCCACCAAAGGGCGGCGTGCCCGTGCCCGACACGAGAGACAGCGCGGCGTACATGCCGAAATCCGTGGTCGTCGACGGGTCGTTTAACTGGGGGAAAGATTCCCCGCCCAATATACCCTGGGGTAAGACGGTAATTTACGAGCTCCACGTCAGGGGTTTTACGGCCCTTCATCCGCTCGTCCCCGAAGAGCTGAGAGGAACCTATACAGGCTTAACGGCCCCTCCCGTGCTCGACTATCTGCATTCCCTCGGCATAACTGCGCTCGAGCTTATGCCCGTTCACCAGAGGGTCTCCGAAAAGAGGCTGCTCGAAAACGGCCTCGGTAATTATTGGGGATACAACACGATCAGCTATTTCGCTCCGGATATAAGGTTCTCGAGCGCCGGATCCCTAGGCGGACAGGCGGCCGAGTTCAAGAATATGGTCAAGACTCTGCACGGGGAAGGATTCGAAATAATTCTCGACGTCGTATATAACCACACAGCAGAAGGGGGAGCGGCAGGCCCTTCGCTTTCATTCCGGGGGATAGACAACGCTTCCTATTACCGCCTCGACAGAAAGAGCAAAGGGCAATACGCAAACTTTACCGGATGCGGGAATACCGTGAATTCAGCTAAACCGGCCGTATGGAGATTGATTACCGACAGCCTGAGGTACTGGGTCACGGAAATGCACGTAGACGGGTTCAGGTTCGACCTTGCGACCGCGCTCTTTCGGGAAGAACCCGATTACAGTAAATCGAACGCTTTATTCGGTATCATAAACCGGGACCCCGTTTTATCGAAGGTCAAGCTCATAGCCGAGCCCTGGGACCTTGGGCCCGGCGGGTATCAGGCAGGGAGTTTCCCCGACCCGTGGTCAGAGTGGAATGACAAGTACAGGAACACGGTCAGGCGGTTTTGGAGAGGCGACCGCGGACAGCTTGGCGACCTCGCATACCGCATAAGCGGGTCGAGCGACATGTACGGGGCGAGGGTAAAGGGGCCGTACACGGGCGTCAACTACGTCACGTCTCACGACGGATTCACGCTCAACGACCTCGTAACTTATGAGAAGAAACATAACGAGGCGAACCTCGAAAATAATACGGACGGCACCGACTCCAACTACAGTTACAACTTCGGCATAGAAGGGCCGTCCGGCGACCCTGAAATCAAAAATCACAGGGAACGGCAGAAAAGAAACCTGATCGCGACGCTGTTTTTATCTCAGGGCATCCCGATGCTCGCAGCGGGGGACGAGATCGGCAGGACCCAAAGGGGCAACAACAACGCGTACTGCCAGGACAACGATATTTCCTGGGTGGATTGGACGCTCGACCCCTCAGGAAAAGAGCTCCTCGAGTTTACACGTCTCATGATCGATTTTCGGAAGAAGCACCCGATACTGAATCAGGGTAAATTTTTTCATGGGAATGTCGTCAAGCACAACGGATTCAAAGACCTCATATGGTTCCGGAAAGACGGAAGCGAAATGACGAACGGAGACTGGCTGAACGGCGGCCTCCTGTCGATGGGTTTAATAAAATCCGGCGATAACCTTAAAAATATCGAAAGGAGAGACAAGCCCGGATACGATAATACTCTTATGCTGCTTCTTAATGCGGAGCCCGGGGAAGCGGAGTTCATCATACCGTCATTCGGGATCGCGGAGAAATGGCAGATGGTTATTGATACCTCCTCGTCACGCGGCCCGAAGGGACCGAGAAGGCTTCGCTCGGGATATAAATACACAATGGCCGGAAGGTCCCTCACGGTCATGAAGCCGATCTACACAATAAAAATTTGAACGCGGCTTCCCGGTAATTAAGCGCAGAAATATATGAACAAGAGAGCAAGCGGCATTCTACTCCACATCACATCGCTGCCTTCCGGGTTCGGGATCGGAGACATGGGCCCGGAATCCCGCAAGTTCGCCGATTTTTTGTGCGAATCGCGGCAAGCGTACTGGCAGGTACTCCCGCTCAACCCGACCGAGGAGACTTTCGGCAACTCCCCCTACAGCGGCCCGTCGTCATACGCCGGGAACCCCATCTTGATCAGCCCGGAGATAATGAAGGACGCAGGCTATGTATCGGCGGGCGATCTGAATTTGAGAACCTTTACTAAATCAGGAAAGGTCGATTACAGTCTCGTTGCAGATTACAAGCGGGAGCTCTTCCATCGTGCATTCAGAAACGCCGAGTCCTCTTTGCCCGGTGACAGCGGATT
Source organism: Thermodesulfobacteriota bacterium (assembly GCA_041753155.1). Classification (GTDB taxonomy): domain Bacteria; phylum Desulfobacterota_D; class UBA1144; order Nemesobacterales; family UBA2774; genus 2-12-FULL-53-21. The sequence goes on from JBGSVA010000027.1 coordinate 30,759, forward strand.
TAAGGAGTTCTCTAAAGAAAACGGACATTGGCTCGACGATTATGCACTCTACGCCTCGGTTAAAAAAAATTTGTCCGGCACATGGCGGGATTTCCCTGCTGATCTGAGGGACAGGGATGAAAAATCTCTTGAGGCCTGGAGAGAGAAAGCGGCAAGAGAGATCCTCTACCACAAGTTCCTCCAGTACATCTTCTTCCGTCAGTGGGATTCGTTAAAGAAATATGCAAACGAGAGAGGGGTCGATATTATAGGCGATATCCCTTACTACATTAATTACGACAGCTCCGAGGTATGGAGTAATCCCGAATTCTTCAAGCTGGATAAAAACAAGAACCCCGAGTACGTTTCAGGAGTCCCTCCCGATTACTTCAGCAAGACAGGACAGCTCTGGGGGAACCCTGTTTACGACTGGGAGGCTCTAAAAGCGACGGGGTTCGAATGGTGGATAAGACGTATAGGCCATAACCTGAAGCTATTCGATTCGCTGAGGCTCGATCACTTCAGGGGATTCGTCTCGTACTGGGAAGTCAAAGCCTCGGAGAAGACAGCGCTCGAAGGCAAGTGGGTAGACCTCGATGCCGTAAGCTTTTTCGACACCTTGTTTTCGCACTTCGACAAATCGAGGTTCATAGCCGAAGACCTCGGCTATATCACTCCGGACGTAAAGAAAATCATAAAAAAATACGACCTCCCCGGAATGAAGATACTGCTCTTCGCTTTCGGTGACGATTTCCCTTACGGCAGTTACCTCCCTAAAAATTTCAGCAATAAAAATTGTGTCGTATACACAGGTACTCACGATAACAATACGGTGGTTGGGTGGTGGGAAAAGGATGCGGGGAGCGCCGAAAAAGAAAGGTTTTTTAAATATATAGGCAGGAAGATCGAATACAGACATATTAATTGGGGATTCATAGGGTTAGCTATGTCGTCGGCCGCCGATACAGCAATAATCCCGATGCAGGACGTACAGGGGCTCGGCGCAGGTGCAAAAATGAACAGACCGTCGACAAGATCAGGGAACTGGAGGTGGAGGTTAAAACCAGGCTATTATAAAGCCGGGCTCACGAAGAGGCTCAAGGAGATAACAGAAGCCAGCAACAGGGGAGAGCTTTCCGGTTAGTTTTACCCGGCTAAATACATTCTTAAAATTTATATTTATACTTATTGGAGTCTCGACCGGGTCGCGAGAATCACAGAAGGAGAAGGCAATTGATAAAAGTTTTATTCATAGCTTCAGAGATGGAGCCCTTGGCTAAAACAGGCGGACTCGCGGACGTCATTGGCGTGCTTCCCAAGAGATTGAACGATATCGGATGCGACATCCGGATTATTATCCCTTATTACAGGGAGGTTAGAAAGAATCTCCGGCAGCTGAAGCTCAAGGTCAAGAATCTATCCAAAGAAGTGCTGGTCAGCATAGATTGGCTCGCATACAAAGGCACGATAAAAGAGACGATCGTAGAGGGAGTAACTGTTTATCTGCTGTGCAATGACGAGCTATACGACCGCGACTCACTCTACACTACCCCAAACGGCGATTATCAGGATAACGACCTCAGGTTCGGATTCCTCTCTCTGGGGGCGCTTGAAATCGCAAAGGCGCTCAATTTCAAACCGGATATAATCCACTGTAACGACTGGCAGTCGGCTCTGGCCCCTATAGCGCTCAAGTGGAAAAAACATTACAATAACGATCCGTTTTTCGACGATTCAAAGATAGTTTTCACGATCCACAACATCGCCTACCAGGGCATCTACGGCCCTGGTATCCTCGACAAATTCGGGCTAAGCAGCTCGCTCTTCAATACAGAGCACCTTGAATTCTACGGGAGGGTCAACCTGTTAAAAGGAGGGATTATCACTTCCGATTTGGTTACCACGGTGAGCCCGACTTACGCAAAAGAGATAAGGACGAGAGAATACGGGTATGGTCTCGACGGAGTCCTGCGCGCAATCTCGAGCGAAGGCAAGCTGGCCGGAATCTTAAACGGCATCGATTACGACGACTGGGACCCCGAGAGGGACAAGGATCTGTTCTTCAATTACAGATCCGACGATCTCGAAGGGAAGTTCCGCAACAAGTCAAAGCTGAAGAGCGTATTGGGATTCGAAGCCAACGGGCACAAGCCGCTTATCGGCGTGATATCGCGTCTCGCCCTCCAGAAGGGAGTGGACCTCGTGGTAAGGTCGCTCAACAGCATTCTGGATCTCGATGTCGACCTCGTAATTCTCGGAAGGGGTGACAAGAGGTACGAAAAACTCCTTAAAGGCGTCTCCGCCGATTACAGGGGAAATTTCAAAGCGATTATAGGCTACGACGAGTCGAAGGCGAGGCGTATATACGCCGGATGCGACATGTTCCTCATGCCGTCGAGGTTCGAGCCGTGCGGGCTCGGCCAATTGATTTCGCTCAGGTATGGGACCATACCCATAGTGAGGGGGACAGGCGGGCTTCTCGACACGATTACCGATTACACCGAAAACAGTGAAGAGGGTAACGGATTCATCTTCAATCACTTCAATGAAAGCGATATGATAGATTCGATAGAAAGAGCATTAAGCGTATATCGAAACCGTGAAGAATGGCTGAGCCTGATCAGGACCGGGATGAAGATGGACTTTTCCTGGAGAAAATCGAGCAAAGTCTATCTCAAGCATTACAAGATGCTCCTTGGAAAGGCATAGTATTTGCCGCCGGTGTAGAAATTATCCGATCAGATTAAGACTTCCCCGTATTCACAAAAACATTATCGATAGCAAATTCATCGAGAGCTCCAGTTGAGCGCCTAAGTTTTAGTAATAATCTCCATATAAAACTTGCAATAATTGAAGGAGGTTATACGGATTTATTTTACAACCCTAGAAGATTCGGTGTTATATTTATTTTTTTTAATCTACGGCGAGGGATAATTAAAGCATGCGAAAATATGAATCGGCTTTGAGACAGAACGTCCTTTGGTGGGTGGATGAGATAAAATCGGTGGATATTCTCGTCGGTATTCCCTGCTATAACTGCGAGGACTCGATAGGATTCGTTGTCGAGCAGGTGGCCAAGGGTTTGTCTCAATACTTCCCGGAGTACAAAGCAGCAATTTTCATAAGCGACGGAGGCTCTCTCGATGATACGAGGGAGAACGCATATCAGGCCAAAATACCTGAGAACATACACAGAAGGGTCACTATCTACAGGGGTTTCCCCGGAAAGGGCACTTCATTCAGGGCAGTATTCGAGCTTGCGATCATGCTCAAGGTAAAGGCGATCGCGGTATTCGACGCAGACCTGAGGAGCATCACCCCCGAGTGGGTAAAATTCATTGTCGAACCCATTCTCGACGGCTCAGCAGGGTTTGTCGCTCCTTATTACAGGAGACATAAATTCGACGGCACAATTACAAACCAGATCGTATACCCTTTGACCCGGGCTCTCTACGGGATCGATGTCAGGCAGCCGATAGGCGGAGATTTCGGTCTCTGTCCGGAGCTCGCTGCTTTCTACGTCAAGCAGGACGTCTGGGACACGGACGTGGCGCGCTTCGGCATAGATATCTGGATGACGACCTGCGCCGTGAACGAGGGCCACGCGATTGTTCAAACTTATCTGGGAACCAAAATACACGGGGCGAAGGACCCCGCGTCCGATCTCGGGCCTATGTTCAGGCAGGTCGTGAGCACGGTCTTTTACCTGATGAGCAAATACGAGCGCAACTGGTACAGGGAGAATCCTTTCCGGGCGATTCAGATCAAGAATAAGATTGAGGAAGAACCGAAACTGGAGGCTATATCCGTCAGCATGAACGACCTGCACGAAGAATTCGTCGAGGGGTTCCAGCAGTTCCGCCCAATGTACGGCGACATCCTTAACGACGATAACCTCGACAGACTGGACGAAATATACAACAGCTGGAGCTCCAACAAGGAAGCAGTATTCGATGCCATGCTCTGGAGTAAAATCCTTTACGATTTCGCTTATATCTACCAGCAGTGGCAGCGAAACAAGAGAAGGCTTGTCGATATCATAACGCCGCTTTATTTCGGAAGGGTGAAGAGCTACTGTCAGCAGGTAATGAATATGACGAGCGACGAGGCTGAGCAGGTGGTTCAGGAACAGGCGAAAATATTCGAACAAAATAAATCCTACCTGCTAAAGAGATTCCATATCTGGGAAGACTGATTTTTTTCTTTCCCGGGACGCAGAGATTAAAACCCCTGCTGCTCCCCTCCGAACGGGCCCCGGCGTCCCCGAATCGACCAGCGGACCCCTTCCTGCCAAGGTGCTTCATTCCGCCCGGGAAAGGCTGAAGAATCGGTATACTTAATCCCATGCCGAGCTCGGTTGTTTGATAAACCATAATTTTCACGTATCGGATTGAGGGAGTCCGGGTTTTGCAGTCCGTTATATATCTACTATCTGACATATTATATATATTGACGGCGGGTTCATATGGTCAATAACGGCGGGCGCACGATTGGACTCCTGGGAGCCGTAGGAATAGGCGTCGGCTCGATCATAGGCGGCGGAATACTCGTCCTTGCCGGTGCGGCGTTCTCGGCAGCGGGGCCTGGCGCAATAATCGCGTTCCTGCTCAACGGAGCAATCGCCATCATTACAGCTCTCAGCTTTGCCGAGTTATCAGCTGCGTTCCCGGAATCGGGCGGACCATACGTCTACTCGAAGAAGGTCTTGAACATCAGGGCCGCATTTGCAGTGGGATGGCTCGTATGGTTCGCCACTATGGTCGCTTCCGTCCTTTATGCGCTCGGAGCGGGACATTTCATAGCACTCCTTATGCAGGGCGTTCTCGAGATTTTCCCGGGCAGCCACGGGGAATGGATCTCGGGAGAGTGGGTTTCGGCGGGAATTGCAGTCCTTGCAATAGTCATCTATTCGGCGAGCCTCATCAATAAACCCGGAGGCGGAGGAGCATTCGCGAATATAGGGAAGATAATAGTCTTTTCCATACTGATCCTGGGAGGCGTATGGGCGTTGTCGAAAGAGTCGCCGGGCTCTATCGGAGGGGACCTTTCGCCGTTCCTCCCTTTCGGTGTGCTCGGCGTCGTCCAGGCCATGGGTTACACGTTCATCACACTGCACGGGTTCGAGCTCATAGCCGCTGTCGCAGGGGAAGTGAAAAACCCGCAAAAGACCATACCGAGGGCAATGATCATTTCCCTTCTCATTGCGATCGCCATATACGTACCGCTCATCTTCATCGTCACGGTTACGGCCACGGGTTCAGGGGAATCGATCACGGCGCTCAGCATGGAGAGGCCCGAATCCGTAGTCGCCATCGCCGCCGAAACATATCTCGGGAAATCGGGATACTGGCTCGTGATAGCCGCGGGTATCCTGTCCATGCTCTCAGCCCTGTATGCCAATATACTAGCCTCCTCGCGGATAGCCCAGAGCATGGCCCGGGACAGAACCCTCCCGCGCTCACTGGGGGGCATCGATGCAAAACGCGGCACACCCGTAATAGCTATATCGGCCACGGCGGCAATTATCGTGGTGACTCTCATAGTAGTACCCGACATAGGCTCAGCGGGTGCGGCGGCGAGTCTTATATTCCTCCTCACATTCGCCCTGACGCAGTCGATCGCAATACTGGCGAGAAAGCGGATCGCTGGCGTATCCGAATCGTTCCGCATCCCCCTGTTCCCGTACCTGCCGCTGATCGGGATCGCGGCCTGCCTTGGCGTCGCTATATTCGAAGGCATAATGGTCCCGGTTGCGGGGGTAATCGCCGTCGTCTGGCTTGCATTCGGGGGATGTCTCTACGTCATACTCTTCGGAAGAAGCGCGCGTATTTTCGACGCCTCATCCGAGGGATTCGATCCGGAGCTCGTCAAACTGAGAGGCAGGAGCCCCCTCGTACTTGTGCCGATAGCGAACCCCGTGAACGCAGCCCCGATGATAAGGGTCGCAAGCTCTCTCGCTCCCCCGGATACCGGAAGGGTTCTCCTCCTTTCCGTGGTGCTTTCCAAAAGGGGGGACAGCGCCGGCCGGGAGGAAGATTTGATCGTTAATTCCCAGAAAGTCTTGAAAGAGGCGGTCTCGGCCTCGCTCGACATCGGGCTCTCTCCAGAAGCCCTGATCACCATTGCCGAGAGACCATGGCCCGAAATAATACGGGTATCCGAGACGCACGGATGCGAAAGCCTCCTACTCGGTTTAACACAATTCACCGACAGCGACACGGAAAAGAACCTCGAAACGCTCCTCAGCAGCGTCGACAGCGATGTGGTCATACTCAGGGCCCCCGGTGACTGGCAGATGCTCGAGGCAAAGCGGATCCTCGTCCCCGTCGGTGGGAGGGGCGGTCACGGAGAGCTTCTGGCCAGGATTCTGGGCAGCATCTGCCGCTCGGGTAATCCTGAAATCACCTTTCTCAGGGTACTGCCGGAAAGCGCCGACTGGAAAACATACGACAGGGCGAGAAAAGAGCTTTTCCTTTATGCGGCTGACCAGGCCGTCAAGGGGGAGATTAAAGTACAGGTGGAAAAATCAGACGATATTGCGGCCCACATTATAAGGCGGGTGACGGAAAGCGATCTCGCCATTCTCGGTATCCGGAGACTCGGACGCAGGCAGAAATTTCTCGGGGAGCTGACCTTGAGGATCGCAAGCGAGACGGACCGGCCGTTACTGATCATAAGCAGAAGAAATTAACGGGGTCAGGCGGATCGGACGATTTTTAACAGAAAGATACGGCAGAAGCATATTACAACTCAACTTGCTGAAACGATTGATTTATATCTCGACTTACGTCGATAACGGACAGAGGGGTACGATAGCGTACGGAACCCTCCGGAGCGAGCCCTATTTGACCGCCGAATATGGTGAAAAAGCTGAATTGACTGTGTATTGTGTAAATGCGCACAGCCAAGGAGTGTAAAATTACACAATTGTGTATAAAACAAACCCACGAAAGTACGTATCCTGCTGTGATCACACATTATTGAGATTGCCTTGAAATGGCATACTCTTTGCAATATATGTATGAGCAAATGCAAATAAAAGTGCAGAGATTCGAGGTTGCTTCATCCAAATTAGAGGCTTCGGCGGTTAAAAAGCACTGGTTATCGTCCCTTCCATGATAAACAGTTTAAAAACTGACTGTGTTGCTGCATTAGATTAATTTCCGTTTTAAACCAAAAAAACAGGCAAATTGGTTGAGATCAAATGGGTAAGGTGAGGGGAAGATCATACGCATATCAAAATAATTTACAGGTTCTGAAAGGAGGATCACACTCAGATGTTTAATTTCGGTGAGTTAATTACAGCAGGCTATATCTACTCGGCTGTGAGTTTTGCTCTTTCGGTTTTGTTGATAACCGTGAAAAACCTTATCGGTAAAGACAAACACTATTACAGCCTGATCGAGTATATGAACGTCAATATAGTCGCGGCGTTGAGTATATGGGTCATGGGGTATTCCCTGCCCGAGATTATTATACTCTCGGCGCTGGGCGTTACGACAATGCTTATAGCCCACAAGGTCCTCAAAAACTTCACTATAGCAGGACGGCTGCTCCTCGTAACATACGCCCTCTTTACACTCTTCGGAATGATCTGGGGATTCTGGTTCATAACGTCGATAGACGTAAGCACCGTTACTCGCGTGCTGATGTACATCGGGTATCCGATCCTGTTCATGACACTTTTCGGCGGGATCATCTCGGTATTCGAGCAGTGGGAAGTACTGGGAAAGGTAAAGTGGGATAGGCCCAACGCCCCGCTTCCCGCGGGAGAGCTGAAACATTTCCCGAGAGTATGTCTCCAGGTGCCGGCTTATTCCGAGCCGCCCGACGTTGTCATAGCCACGCTCGACAGCATAGCGAAGCTCGACTACCCCAATTTCGAAGTAATGGTCATCGATAATAACACCAAGGACCCGAATCTCTGGAAACCTGTCGAGGCGCACTGCGCCAGACTGGGGGAAAGGTTCAGGTTCTTCCACGTGGATCCGATAAAGGGCGCAAAAGCGGGCGCGCTGAACTTCGCACTCAGGCACACTCATTCCGAGGTGGAGATCATAGGCGTTGTCGACAGCGATTATCAGGTCGAGCCCGATTTCCTCGACCGACTCGTCGGATACTTTGAAGACCCCAAGATAGGTTTCGTCCAGACCCCTCACGATTACAGGGAGTGGGAGCAGAGCCTTTATCAGAAGATGTGCTACTGGGAATATAAATATTTCTTCGAAACGATCATGCCTAGTCTCAACGAGAGGGACGCGACCCTCACGGTCGGAACGATGTGCCTCATCAGGAAAAAAGCGCTCGAAGATGCGGGCGGATGGTCGGAATGGTGTCAGACGGAGGACTCCGAGCTGTCGATACGTATCCACGCGGCAGGCTATTCCTCGGTGTACACGAACGAAACGTTCGGCCGGGGACTGATACCCGAAACATTCCTCGGTTACAAAAAACAGCGCTTCAGATGGACATTCGGCCCTGTTCAGGAATTAAAGCACCATTTCAGGCTCTATCTTCCGAAGTTCATGGCGAAGCCGTCGGCCATGACCAGGCTCCAGAAGGTCCATCATCTGAACCACGGGTTCGGATACCTGAACCTCGGTATCGGCTCCCTGTTCATACCCTTCGGACTCGCGGCCATGGTGTCGATAGTGCTTAACCACGAAGTCATAGAGGTCCCGAAGGCCATGTGGATAACCTCTCTCGTCGTCTTCGTATGCGGATTCACGCTGAGATGGCTCACGTACCATGTATACCTGAAGTGCTCGCTCAAAGAGACGATAGGCGCCTTTATCGCTAACAGCGCGCTCACCCATACTTATATCGTCGCGAGCGTACTGTGCATGTTTAAAAAGGAGATAGCCTGGCAGAGGACGAATAAATTCAAGTCCCTTCCCCTGGGATTGGGGGCAATCAGCACGGTGCAGACAGAAACGATCATCGGCATATTGATTCTTGCGCTGGGGGGCGTTTCATTCTTCCTGCTGCCTGACCTCGGCTTGCATTTCATGCTCGGCTCCGTAATGGTGCTTAAGGGGTTCGAGTACCTTGCAGCGCCGGCCATGGCACTGCTCGCCGAACACGAATTGCAGAAATCCCGGGAATCGGAGCGCTTCGTTACGAAACCCGTTCCGAGCGGAAGCCCGAGTCAGTACCAGCCGATAAAGAGGAACATAACGAAATAAGGCTGCATATATTAATCGGTATCCAAAAATAACATTCTAATTTAGAGAAGGGGGCACTTATGGGCCCCCTTTCCGTTTTTCCCTTCTCCGGGCGTGGCACGGATAGAATCAACGCCGGCCCGGAGTGGCCGGAGTCCCCTCGGTTATTGTTGCAACCCCCTCATGTTTCCCTTATCATCTCACTAAAGAACGAGAACTTGGCTCACGATGGCAATGGGTCCCGCATTCAATAACGAAGAGATCGCTGACGCTCTCGACCGTATATCCTCGCTGCTCGAGGTACAGGGGGCGGGTACGTACAGGGTGAGGGCGTATATGAACGCCGCACGCACGCTCAGGGAATGTGAAGCGCCGGTTTCGAAAATACTCGGGGGCGAAGGCGTAAAGGGACTCGAAGCGCTGCCCGGGGTCGGAAAGAGCATCGCGGCTGTCATCTCGGAGCTCCTCTCCACGGGGCGTATCGGTCTTCTGGAAAGGCTCGAAGGTCAGGCCTCGCCTGAAGAGCTTTTCGAAACAGTGCCCGGGATTGGAGAGAAAACGGCGCACCGGATACACGAGACGCTGGGTATAGAGACGCTGGAGGAGCTCGAAATAGCGGCGCACGACGGTAGTCTCAATAAAGTCCCCGGTCTCGGCCGGAGGAAGGTTCAGGGGATCAAGGACGCCCTGTCGGGGATTCTGTCCCGGTCTTCGAGGCGCCGGGCGCGAAGGCTCCGCTGGCTCGAGCATGAGATGAGAGGACTCGAGGTCGAAAAACCCGGTGTCGATCTCATCCTCGAGGCGGACAGGGAGTATAGAGAGAAAGCCGCACTCGGAGAGCTCAAGCAGATCGCGCCAAAGCGTTTCAATCCAGCCGGAGAAAAATGGCTCCCGATCTATCATAAGGAGAAGGACGGCTGGTCGTTCACGGTACTTTTCTCGAACTCGCCTCTCGCACACAAACTGGGAAAGATGAGGGACTGGGTCATCGTTTATTACGAGAGGGACGGGGAGGAAGACCAGTGTACGGTCGTCACAGAATGGCAGGGGCGATTGTCGGGAAGAAGGGTTATACGCGGACGGGAAAGGGAGTGTATAGAGTACTACAGCAGCCGCGGCAGAGAAGTGGTCTATTCCAGGAACTGATAGCCGAAATTATCGAGGATAAGTTTTCGTCTCCAGCGGAGACGTCACAGACCCCGATCCACCAGGAATATAGCCGTCTGCGCGAACAAATTCGGTAAGAGCCGGATTCGCTCGTTTTCGCTGATATACATTCTCCTTTCGATCCTGACGTTCTTCAACCGGCAATAGTCGATGAAATCGGTAACGCTGACGAAATGGAGGTTCGGGGTTTCGTACCACTGGTAAGGCAGCGCACCCGTTACGGGGGTCCTTCCCCCGAAGAATATCTGCAGACGGGATTTGTAATACGCGAAATTTGAAAAGCTTATAATGACCTTTCTACCTACTCTCAAAGCGTCCGTCAGCACCGAATCCGGGTGCTTTATCTGCTGGAGGCTCTGGTTAAGGATCACGTAGTCGAAGGACTTGTCTTCGTATTCGGCCAAGCCGCTGTCGATATCACCGTGTATGACGTTAAGACCCTTGGCCACGCACGCATATATCGCCTGCTCGTCTATCTCTAAACCCTGACCGCGCACGCTTCTTTCTTTAATCAGAAGGGAAAGAAGGTCCCCGGTGCCGCACCCGAGCTCGAGCACAGTAGACTGCGGCTTAACTAACTTTAAAATGGCTTTGTGGTCAAAGCGGACGTTCACATATGTCATAATCTCAGGCTGCTTCGTATTCGTGGAATACTTTCTTTAAGAAATGTGAGATCAGATGCGTCTCCTCCTCGATCTCCAGTAGGAACGCGTCGTGACCGTATGTAGAATCCACTTCACAGTAAGTCGTCTCGACCCCCGAGCGCTTGCAGGCCTTGACTATCTCCTTCGACTGGTAGGCCGGATAGAGCCAGTCAGATTTAAACGCGATGACCAGCACCTTCGTCTTAAGTCCCTGGAGCGAATCCTGCAGCGGCCTCCACTGCGTTGCGTCAAAATTATCCATGGCTTTGGTGATATAAAGGTACGAATTGGCGTCGAAACGTTTTACGAAGCTGTCTCCCCGGTAACGGAGATACCCCTCTACTTCGTAGTCTGCCGTAAACTTGAAGGGCTCGGTCCCGATCTTCCTCTGCCTTCCGAATTTTTCTTCCATGGACAGGTCGCTCATGTACGTTATGTGCCCTATCATCCTTGCGACAGCCAGCCCCTTCGCAGGGAGCGGACCGCCGTAATAATTCCCAGAATTCCAGTGCGGGTCGGCCATGATCGCCTGCCTCCCCACTTCGTTGAACGCTATCTGCTGCGGGCCGTGCTTTATGGCCGTTGCGATCGGGATGGCGCTACTGATCCTGTCCGGATACCTTACGAGCCAGGAAAGCGCCAGCATGCCGCCCATAGAGCCTCCTACTGCGGTCAGCAGCTTATCTATGCCTAAGTGATCGACGAGGCGCCTCTGGGCGTCCGCCATATCGTTAATGGTGACGATCGGGAAATCGAGGGCATATTGCCTGCCGGTCGCGGGATTTATGCTGGAGGGGCCGGTCGACCCCTTGCAGCCCCCTATGACATTCGAACTGATAACGAAGTACTTGTCCGTATCGAATGCCCTGCCCGGGCCGATCATGGAATCCCACCACCCGGGATTTTTCTGCTCCATATCGAACCCGGCGGCGTGAGCATCGCCGGAAAGGGCGTGGAGAATCAGAACGGCATTAGTTTTATTTTCGTTGAGCGTGCCGTAGGTCTCGTAGGCGAGCGTTACGGGCTCGAGCTTCTCCCCGTTCTCGAGTGTAAGACTATCAATAGTGTGGCACTGCGTCTCGACGACACCGACGCCGTCCTCGCGTTTATCAATTTTTTTTGTCTTCACCCATTAGCCTCTTTAACGGCAGTGGAGGAGGATACCCCGCTGCCGTCACCCGCAATGCCTATCCCGCCTTTCCGAGCGCCTGATCGATATCGGCGACGATGTCGTCAATGTGCTCGATACCCACCGAGAGCCGGACAAAGTCGGGAGTCACGCCGGTCGATAACTGCTCGTCCGGAGAAAGCTGCTGATGCGTGGTCGTCGCAGGGTGAATAGCCAGGGTTTTCGTATCCCCGACGTTCGCCAGGTGCGAGATCAGCTGCAGCGAATCTATGAACTTCCGCCCCGCTTCGAGCCCGCCCTCGATACCGAAGCCCAGTATCGCGCCCGCTCCCTTCGGCAGATACTTTGCCACCCTCTCCTTCTCGGGGCTGTCGTCGAGCCCGGGATAATTGACCCAGCTCACTTTCGGATGCTTCTTCAGATGCATCGCTACGGCGAGCGCATTTTCCGAATGGCGCGGCATACGGAGATGGAGCGTTTCGAGGCCCTGTAAAAACAAGAAAGCGTTGAACGGGGACATGGCCATACCGAGGTCTCTAAGTAAGGTGACGCGCGCCTTAATGATATAGGCGATATTCCCCAATGGCTTCAAAGCCTCTACGAAATTAAGCCCGTGATAGCTCGGCTCGGGCTCCGAAATGAGCGGGAATTTTCCGCTGTCCCATTCGAATTTGCCGGAATCGACTATCACTCCCCCAATGCTTGTACCGTGCCCGCCTATAAATTTTGTCGCCGAATAGACCGCAATATCCACGCCGAAATCAAACGGCCTCAATAAGTATGGGGATACGGTATTATCCAGGACGAACGGTATTCCGTTTTTGTGAGCCACGCTCGATATCCCTTCGAGGTCGGCGATATCGAGCTTGGGATTGCCTATGGACTCGGCATAGACGGCTTTCGTTTTCGGCGTTATTGCCTTCTGGAGGGCTCTTAAGTCGTTCGACTTAACGAATTTTACGGTCACCCCGAGGCGCGGGAAGGTGTAATGGAAGAGGTTATAGGTTCCGCCGTAGAGGTTATCCATGGATACTATCTCATCGCCCGCCTGCGCTATGTTTAAAAGCGCGATCGTCGTCGCCGACTGTCCGCTCGAAAGAGCAAGCGCCCCGACGCCGCCGTCCATAGCGGCGATTCTTTTCTCGAACGCGTCCTGCGTCGGATTCATGATCCTGGTGTAGATGTTTCCGAACTCGCGGAGTCCGAAGAGGTTGGCCGCGTGCTCCGTGCTCTTGAATTGAAACGAAGTTGTCTGATATATGGGGAGGGCCCTCGCGCCCGTCGCGGGGTCGGGCTCCCATCCGCCGTGCAATGCGAGCGATTCCACTTTCAGCTGACTATCGATTTTACTCATCTCCATACTCCTTGGGTCGGTTTTCTTTTTTTTATCTTAATCGGGTTTGACAAAAATGTCGAGATAGTTTTACCGAGGCAATCATTAGGCAATCTCTGTGCCATTTTTCGTAAAGTGACATGATTTCAGGAAGTTGCGCTTCTCGGATGGAATGGAACAAAGCCTCATCCTATCCACAGCAGGTTGTTTTGATACCATCTGTTTAATATTTATACTCGGCAATTCAGGTATCGACCACCGGTTAAATATATTAGTCGTCCTGCTTTCCGTTCAGGTTTTGATATATAGTCTCCGCTATAATCCTGTATCCGTTTTTATTACTATGGCCATTGTAATTATTAGGATATATCTGCTCGTAGGGCACTGCCCTCCTCAGGGGTTCCAAAACGTCCAGATAAGAAATATTGTGTTCCTCAAAATACGATTTTGCGATTTCGTTCACCTGTCGTTCATTATCGATCAGGCGGCCTATTTTCCGAGAGCCGCTCAAACTATCGTTCCCCCCGATGAATTCTGCAAATACCGTCTCCTTGGTCGGAATGATGACCACTAAAAAACGTATGCCGTTTTTCTCCGCGACCTCATTCATCTGATTAATGAAGCCGAGGGCCAGCCTGAGCCCTTCCCGCAAATGGGGTCTCGTCATATCGAGCCCCTGGAGCCTCGTTTCCGGGGTGAACCCTGTATCGATCCCGTGCTCATCGTCCTTGAACATAATAATCTCTTCCCCCCGGTCTATCATTCTCCTCTGTCTGATCATGTCTCCGAGATAGGTTTCCGTGACGATTCTGTAGAGGACGCTATGCCCCGCAAACCAGTCCGTTATAACATATGTCATATATTTCAATCTCATTTGAAGAGACGTTGCATGAGGTCTTTTTTTCTCCTCCGGTTTGTCACTGCTATCCGTTCTCGTATCGTCCTTGATAGCAAGATCGGGGTTCCGCAAGTCTTCCCAATACGGGACGGTATACACAGCCTCGTATGAATCCGCGAGATCGTTTCCGAGATAGAACCCTGCAATTATGAGATCCGGCTTCAGCTGAAGGGCTTTGTGTTCCATCAAGTAAAAATACTCGGCAGGGCCATAGCCCCCGAGCGCAAGATTGTAGACTTCTTTGCCGGTTAACCTCTCGAGGGTTTCGGGCCAGGTGTATCTTGCGAGCGCGCTTATTCCGTATGTTTGCGAATCGCCGATTGCTACTATATCGGCCTGTTCAGGAACATGCTTGTTTCTAAAACCCCAGGAATCATGCGCCCTCGAGTTGGGATTTATTTTCAATCTCAGTATTTCGTCCGAGGATTGCCTGGGCCACAGATAATCGACCGGATCAAAAAAAACTCTCGTAACACCTTCCGCAAGAAACAAAGAGGCAATTACGGCAATGAATACTATAAGCGTCTTTTTGATAAAATCATTCAACGAGAGGGACCTCCGCCGCCCAACAATCTATCGAGAGAATGAGTATATATAAAACCCTTATGGAAATTAATAGAACCTGCCACACCCAATACAAAAATGGCGCTCCGGATGCAGCCCGAAAACCCGCTTTACCGGGCTTGATTGGGAGGATGTGTCATGCGCACGTGTGGGTCGTGCAACTCAGCATCGTAACTGCTTAAATCCGTGATTCTAACTCGATTTCCGGCAATGCTGCCGATTCATTAACAACGAGCAACATCATGTAGATTGCCGGGATCACCGATCACCGGCGGAGCCGAAGGGAGATGAACTATTGCCTCATGAATGCTATCCAGAAATCGATTGTTCATGTGAGCCGTTCTGTTCCAGCCATTCCAGCATTTTGCTAATACTTCCGGTGGCCAGGGCGATGCTCGTGTCCGCCGCGCCGTAATACATGCGGATGATATCGCCGCCCGGTTCGATGGTATAACCACAGGGAAATACCACGTTGCCTACATCCCCGGCCTGTTCGTACTGTTGTTCCGGGGCAAAGAACCATTCGTTGCTGCGTTTCAGGCAGAGCTCCGGTGTATGTAAATCAAACAGGGCCAGTCCGAGCCGGTAAATGCTGCCGCCCGCCGTCTGACGCACGCCGTGGTAAATCACCAGCCAGCCCTGCGGGGTTTGTATCGGCGGGGGGGAGAGGCCTATTTTATTCGCATCCCACCATGCGCCTCGGCGGGCTACAAGCATCAGCTTGTGGTCGCCCCAATGTCGCAGATCCGGCGAGTAGGATATCCACATATGCGCGCGGGGAGCACTGACAGGGCGATGGATCAAGGCCCAAAGGCCGTTAATCCGATGAGGCAGCAGGGCCGCATCTTTATTCTCCGGCGTCATAATCACTCCATAGCGCTCGAAGCTGACGAAATCTTCCGTAAATGCCAGGGCTACGCCAGGGCCGTCGCGGGTATAGGAAGTATACGCAATGGCATACTTCCCTAATTCAGGAACGTAGGTAATGCGTGGGTCTTCGATACCCCAGAGTTCTTCCGGGTAGTGCTCGGGATCAGCCAATAGCGAAGGCCGGGGATCAATCCGCCAGTCGTCGACGCCGTTTGCGGAACGGGCCACGCAAAAGTGGGAATGCCCGCGCCGGTCCTCCACACGGCATAAGAGCAGGGTTGTCCCGTCGGGCAGCAATGTGACGCCGGGATTAAAAACGCTATGTACAGGATACGGCCAATCGGCTGCGGTCAAGATCGGATTCCGTTCGTGACGATGGAAGAGTTCGGAGTATCTATTGCTCATTGAGACCGTGCCTCCAGTGTTAGAATAGTACCCTCAGCCAGGCGCAGCTCCAGCAGGGACTGGAGAAAGGCCAGCGTAGACTCCGCGCCCTGATTTTCGTTAGGACGGTCAGGATGCAATCCGTCCCGGCAGCCGCCGGTCGTCGGGTCGTAAACGGAGAGGTTTAAATCGTTCCGCCCCAGGAACCACTCGAAAGCGCGCCGGGCTTCTCTGCGCCAGCGCTTGTCTCCCGTGCTCCGGTAAGCTTCGAGGCATGCCGAGACCATGGTTTGCGCTTCCACCGGCTGCTGATCGAAGCGGGCGCGCTCAGAGCCCCGCTTATAGAAGCCGTTTGAGCCGATGGGGACGAAATGACCCCCCGGTAGGGCGGCGCGCTGCAAGTCGGACAGCCAGCCGAGTGACTCCAGACCTATTTCGGTCATATCGTTATTCGGTATCCATTGACCGCACATCAGCATGGCCTGCGGCAGCACTGCATTGCAATAGGACATCTCAGATTCATACCAGCGCCATTCGTCCGAGCGGGTGTTTCGATATAAGGCCAGCAACCGACCGGCCAGCTCGTCCCGGACCTGACGCGCTCTGCTGTCACCGGAATAGCGCCTCAGATACTCATGGATACCTATGAGCGTGAATGCCCAGGCACGCGGACTGGTCGTGTCGAGAATGGCTGAAAGCGCCTGTTCAAATACCATGCCCGCTATACTCCGGTAGGCAGCCATGCTGGACCTGCCCAATACGGTCGACAGCGCCAATAGCGAGCGTCCCTGACAATCCTCCGAACCGACGGCTTCCAGCCAATGGCGCTGATAATCCAGAAAATTGCGAAATCGTCCGGTCTCCGCGCTGAATGCATACAAAATAAAGGCGAGATACCGGGGAGCCAGATCCAGGGCCTCTTCGTTGCCGAGTTCGTCCAGGAGCGTGCTTACTATCAGAGCGCGGGCATTGTCGTCGGTTGTATAGCCCTCGTTATAATTAGGCACCGTGAAAAGTGCGTGCTGCAGCATGCCGGTCTCATCCGTCATGTGGCGCAGGTGATCGAGCTTGAGTGGGGGCAGCTCACCTTCATGGAGTTTCACTCTAAACCCGGGAGGGACGTAATGCCGGCGTTCCGCCCGGGCCCGTTCAAAACTCTCCATGTACCTCTGCGCCACCTGCGGCCATATCATCTCCCTTCCAAAGAGATACGCCCGTTTCCGCATAGCGTGGCGTTTGGATTCGTTGTCGAGCAGGTAGATCACTTCCCGGGCCAGCGCCGCCGGATCTTTGAACGGCACAAGCGTGCCGCGGCCGTCTGCCAGCATCTCTTCCGCATACCAGTATGGGGTCGAAATCACCGCCTTGCCCGCCCCGAGCGTGTAGGCCAGTGTACCGGATACGATCTGCGCTTCGTTGAGATAAGGTGTTATGTATATGTCCGCCGCGCTGATGAACTCGACAAGCTCCTCCAGACTTACAAAGCGGTTGTAGAAGATCACGTTATCTTCCACACCTTTTTCCTGAGCCATTCTTTGAAGTGACAACCTGTAGGTCTCGCCCTCATGCTGAATCACATGGGGATGTGTCGCGCCCAGAATCATGTACACCACGTTCGGGTAGCGCTCCACGACGTCAGGCAGGGCGGCAATGACGTTTTCTATCCCTTTGTTGGACGAAAGCAATCCGAAACTGAGCAAAACGAGCTTGCCCTCCACGCCGAAAAGGTCTTTGTGGTAACTCGGGTCCACAAACGGCAAATCGGGAATTCCGTGAGGGATAATATCGATCTTCTCCGGCAGCACGCCGTATATCTCCCGCAGAAACTCCGCGCCGCGTTCGCTCATGACGACCAATCGATCGGACAGGGCGGCGACTTCTTCCAATACACGCCTCTGATCGGGACTTGGTTCTCGTAAGATGGTATGCAGTGTCGTGACTATGGGCATACGCAATTCGCGTAAGAAAGCCAGTATATAGCTGCCTGCCTTCCCGCCGAAGATGCCGTATTCAAACTGCAGGCACACCAGGTCGACACTATTGATATTCAGGAAGTCGGCTGCGCGGCGGTAAGAGTCGATGTTCTTCTCCGCAAGTTCGAACCGTACGCGTGGCGGATAGGAATAGCCGCCTTCGATGTCGTTCACGGGCAGGGCAATGCATGATGTATCCGCATATCCGGAGGCGATAGCTTCACACAAATCGGTCGTGAACGTGGCGATGCCGCACTGTCTCGGCAAATAGTTGCCGATGAACGCAACGCGACCAATGGTTAAATGTTCTTCCATAACGCATATCTCCTTTCTATTACCCCGTGTTGAAATATATCGGCCAATTAGTACAAAATGGCGATCCGCTACCCCTTTGAGATCCGAAAATTTGGAATAGAGTGTTCTATTTCTGGGAAACCGAAGTACATTGGATTATAACATATTTATATAATATGAGCGCCCGAAATATCGGACAGGGCAATTTACAATGGAGCAACCGGCTTAATTCATTAAGTAATCCGGTCTATCTCGACGAAAAATACAGGACTGATAATTCACGCACGCAACGATTCCCCGAACGATCCTATTAAATATTTCGCGATTATATACTTGGCAAACCCAATTTATAGTCTATAATTACTATATAACATAGTTGATTCGGAGGCAATTAATTGTGGGTCTAGTGTTGCAAGAACCAAGTCTTGAACATCAGGTGATTCATGTTTGATTTTTTCCCAAATTTGATAAATTTTCATTTTAATGCCTCCTAGTTATTACAGTGTTAGAAGTTGGAGAATATTAGTCAGATTTATCCCTATACACTTGGAAAACGATTTAAAAAAAATTTACGGCTAATTTTGGGATTTGATACAGAATTGTTCGCTATATCAATTCTGATTCATTAGGTTTATCCAAAATATAATTTAATAGAACCCAGACGTGGTCTATGGATTTTCGTGGCTGTTAGTCTTTATAACGGTAGACGGATAAGGGCCTTGATTGTAGTGGATAATTTTAGTCGTGAGTGTCTTGCAATCTATGCTGATCACTCGATAAGCGCCGAGAAGGTGGTGGGTGTAATGCGGGCATTGAAGCGTTTCACTGGGAGGGTTCCTGGTAGGATACAGCTTGATAACGGGGCTGAGTTTATATCGAAGGCATTGGACAAGTGGGCATATGAGCAAAAAGTGGTACTTGACTTCTCAAGGCCTGGAAAACCCACGGATAATGCCTATATAGAATCATTCAATGGGAGCTTTAGGGACGAGCGTTTAAACACACACTGGTTTTTGTCCCTTGACGACGCCAGGGAAAAGATAGAAACTTGGAGGAGAGATTACAACGGGTTCAGACCCCATTCGGCGCTGGATAATATGACGCCGGAGGAGTATGCGAAAAAGCATTTCAAAACGTCAGAAATCTCTAATTTGCCCGGTACAGCTTTGGGGTGAGGCTCATATTATGAAAATTCTAACTCAAAATCTGGACCGGTTTCCGGGGGCTTGACAGCTAGTTAACTAGGACAGCCCCTAAACTAATTAGTGAATCACCGCATTTTATAGCCGTGTTAAAATCCATTAGTTATCTGCGGAATCTGTAGCGTCTTCAGCCTTGTCTCCTAAGTCTTCCATCTTGTCACCCATGTGTTCGGCAGCATCGTCCATATTTTCTCCCATGTGTTCGGCAGGACCATCGTTTGAGTCGGGACACGCATACGTGGACACGACCGCCATACCCAGAAACAATATCAGTACGATTTTTTTAAAAGCAGTCATGTTAATACCTCCCTTTAGTATCTTCTGGATTGCGTAACAGCACTAACACAGCGATCACCGGCTAATCAGGCTCCATTTCAATGTCATTTGATGAATCCCAGTATGCCGACGACTATCAAATATACCGCTATAACGTAATTCAATATCTTCGGAAAGATCAGTATCAATACCCCGGCTACCAAAGAAACTACGGGCATCAATTCCATATTGAATTGCATTTTATGTCCCTCCTCTTTTTTTTCCGGAATGGAACTTAAAATTACATTGCGCTACACTATCCGGGCAACAATGTACATCAACTCCTGGATCACGGCGTGCCCCATGCTCCTAACATATAGAGGGGATTAGTGATGAGGCATTTTTAAAGCTTTCCTAATAACAACAATATAAGCAATATCACCAGTATCAGTCCGATTAATCCGCTAGGTCCATAGCCCCAATTTGCCGACCAACCGTGTATTGGAATCACCCCAATCAAAATCAGGATTAAAATGATAATTAAAATTGTGCCTATAGACATGATGTCACCCCCTTGTTATTGAGAGCTACAGAACCAGATGCAGTATTACTTAAGATCCCTTAGCCTATTTCACAATAAGACTGTTTGTTACTGACCTGACACTGTGGACGCTACGTGTAATCTCAACTGCCTTACGGGCTTGTTCATTAATCGTTGACAAAACCACTTAGCTGAACTACCCCTTTGAAGGTTTCCACACTTACTATCCAGACTTTTTACATCCGGATCAGCCCAAAGCGCGTACTTCACTCTTGTGGTGATAACGCTATCGTCTACGTATTCTCCCGTACTCTCTTGAGTGCGGCTACCCGCACAGCTCATCAACGTAACGGTAAGTACAAGCCATATAATAAGACTTAAATTTCTGGTTAGCTCCTTCATGAGAATCCTCCTTATCTCACAAATACTATTTAGACTTCTTACTGATCCTGAATGTGTCCTTCGTGTTCACCTGAGGAATCTCCTTCTTTCTCTTGCACAGGTTTATTCTCCATCATTTCTCCGCCCTTCATCATTCCGCAATCCATGGGCATCATCTTCATAACCTGTTTAAAGTTTTCCGGCCCCACTGTTTTTCTTATAGCCGTGAGCGCATCTACCGTCATATCCGCCATCTCGAGGCTCAGCTGATTCGATGTCTTTATTTCCGATTTTAACTTTGCGGGGTCGAAGTCAGGGTCGTGCAGGGTGTCCATAGTCTTCATATGAGAGATTTTGAAATCGGCTCCCTTCTGAACGATCGGATACAGGTACTTTTCTTTGATACCGGCCAGTTCTTTTTTCTGAGTATCCGTAAGATCGAGGGTGCTCGCTTTCATCAGGATATGGTGAACCATCATGCCGTACATCATGGAGCCGCCCATCATATGGCCTCCCATACCCTTTTCCATCCCCATCATCATGCCTTTGGACATCATATCCGGTTGCTGCTCATCCTTTTGCTGAGACATTTCTTGGGCCAGAGCAAGACTCGTAAGACATATCAATATAAACAGTGAAGCTATTAATCTTTTCATATTTAATCCCTCCTTTCTGTTATTTTTTCTTTCATTTTCTCAAATTCCTCTTTACTTATTTCCCCCTTCGCATATCTCTTTTCCAGTATTTCAATGGGTGATTCTTTATTCCGAGTTTCGGCATTGAACTATCTTAATAATTGCTGCTAGTCCCAATATGATCAGAAGCCAAAAGATGATAAAAAATATCCACATTCCCCAGTGCCTTTCAGTCGTTAGCGAAGCGACTGCAAGTTGAGAATCTGCGACAAAATGGCGTCCAGGATGGAGTACTTGCCGCCAGAATTGCTACCATATTGATAGCGGCTGTTGTAGCTATCTTCATAGCCGCGACTGAAGCCCTCGCGGAAGTAGTAGTTGTACTCGTTCTGGTCTACGTAAAAACCATTATAGCCGTAGTTCGCGTCCTGATAGG
>JBGSVA010000028.1:0-80007 GCA_041753155.1 Thermodesulfobacteriota bacterium
GGGATACCCACGAGTACCGCGGCTATGCTCCCTAAAGCTATGCTCACGTGCATGAAGAACTGTCTTCTTGTGCAGTCACCCGTTCCAGTCTTTTCGCTCATGTCTCATGTCTCCTATCCATCCTGCAAGCGCTCCTACGAACAGCACGAATCCTATGAAGAAAATTATGATGATAGTACTCACGACTTCGTTGAAACCGACGGCGAGCCCCCATAGCATGAACGTGATCCCGAGCGCCATGATCGCGGGCCAGTAGCCGGGTGACGGCAGCTTTTCAGGGAGCGGCCTGTGCCAGCCTGGGGGGATGCCTCTTTTTAAAGCCTCGGCCTCCATGGCCTGGAAATCGAATGTCCCGCCCGAAGTCCCGTAATCGACTGCGGGCGAAGCCGATTTCGGCGACTGAAACTCGCTTCCCGTGCTCATTCCCTCTCCTCCGCCTCTTTATGTTTTGTTTCCGTCATGATCCTTTAATCCCCGTCGTAAATCCCGCTTTCGCGAGCGGGCCGGCCCCGACGCGAACATCGGCTGCGTCTGTCTCCGGGGCCGCGTACCACCTTGCGATCGTTACAATGCTCGCGGCCAGGTATATGAGGCATCCGGGCACCCACATCGTAAGGCCGCCTATCTGCTGGTCCACCCCGGGTGTGATGCAGAGGTCGTTCCTCAAATAAGACAGTATCCCCGCCGGGTCAGCCGGGTTTGCGTACGCGGGGTAAAGCCCCGCTCCGGCGAATGTGATGAGCATGCCGAGTATGGTACAGCCGAGGCAGGCGGAGGCCAGGTACAGAGTAGCCGCGAGGGGCGCGAGCCTTGCCCTCTTGACCGGGGCGAATACAGGCCACCAGAATATAACGCCCGTAATCACGAAGCTTATTTGCTGCGCGATGTAAAGGCTCTCGCTCTTCATGACGGTATCGTGGAGCGGCGGCATGTGCCAGACCCACATCGATCCCACGCCGAGCAGCCATGCCGGTACGGGGTTTCCCAGGAATCTCATCACACCGCCCGCTATAGGCAGGTTGAGCGCTTTTTCCGCGGCTCTTTCCGGTATCCCCGAGAGAAGCATTAGAGGAATTACGAGGAGGAGGAGTATGTGCTGGACCATGTGGGCGCTGAAGAGGTAATTCCGCCCGAGATAGTCGAGCGGGGATGTAAGGGCCAGTACCATGAGCAACATCCCCGAGGCGAACACCAGGGACTTTCTGTTGAACCGGGACCCGGGCATGACAGCGTAAGACGCAATGAGCGCCAGTGCGAAAATAACCGCCCAGGGTTCAAACGACCATGCCGTGCCTAAAAATTGTAATACGCTCATACTGCCCTCTCCTGAATATTTGATATATAAGAGTTCATAAGAACGCCCATAGATATATCACGGAAAATACTACGACCCACACGCCGTCGACGAAGTGCCAGTAAATCGAGATGCACTCGACGGCGTCTGATTTCGGCCCTTTGAAGTCACCTGCGAGCGCGAGCACGAGGAGGAGCGAAAGCATAATCAGGCCCACGCATACGTGAAAACCGTGGAACCCGGTGAGAGTGAAGAAAGTCGTGCCGAAAACGTTTCTGCTTATCGTAATGTTCTTCTCTATCAGCCCGCTCCATTCGAGGCCCTGCCCGAATATGAAGACCGCGCCTAATACGATCGTCGCCAGTATCCAGACCTTGAGCATGAAGTGGTTTTTCTCTCTCAGGCTTTTACCCGCGAGCCATATAGTGAAGCTGCTTGCGAAAAGGAACAGGCTGAATATGCCCGTAACTACGGGGTTCAGGCTGTTTACAGCCGTAGGGCCGTCTGTTACGGAGCCGTGGAAGTTTACGTAGGCGAGTATGAGCATCAGAAAGAATATCGATTCCGAGGCTATGAAAAAACCGACGAGCATTTTGTTATTCGCCATACATACTTCTCCTAAACGACCTTCGCATCGGGCTCGTCCGGCATATCGGGGTGGGCCAGGTCCCAGAGCGGACGCCTGCCCCTGACCGGCGGCACGAGCTCGAAATTCTCTACCGGCGGCGGCGATGTGGTGGCCCATTCGAGCGTCCACGCGTTCCAGGGGTTATCCCCGGCGGGCCTGCCGTTCCTGAGGCTCACGAGGATATTCCAGACAAAGACTATTACCGACAGCCCCAGGATCATCGCCCCTATGGTGGATATAAGGTTCATCGATCCCCAGTAGGGCATGTCGTAATACGTATAAGTGCGCCTGGGCATGCCCATGACTCCCAGGAAATGCTGTATGAAGAACGTCATGTTGAATCCGATCACCGTGAGCCAGAAGTGCCATTTGCCGAGGGTCTCCGAGAGCATCCGTCCCGTGAACTTGGGGAACCAGTAATACACGCCCGCGAATATGGCGAAGACAGAGCCGCCGAAGATGGCGTAATGGAAATGAGCTACTATGAAGTAGCTGTCCGTCACGACCCAGTCAATGGGCACAGATGCGATAGCGACACCCGTGAGCCCGCCCACTACGAACTCTATTATGAACGCCGTCCCGAAGAGCATCGGGGTCGCGAAGTTTATCCTGCCGCCCCACATGGTCGCCACCCAGTTAAGCACCTTGACCCCGGTCGGTATGGCGATAAGCATGCTCGCGAGGGAGAAAAATGCGTTCGTCACGTTGCCGAGTCCTACGGCGAACATGTGGTGCGCCCATACGCCCAGGCTGAGGAGACCTATAGCCACTGTAGATGCGGCGACGAACTCGTAGCCGTAGATGGGTTTCCTCGAGAAGACCGGGATGACCTCCGATATGATCCCGAAGGCCGGGAGTATCAATATGTAGACTTCGGGGTGTCCGAATCCCCAGAAGAAGTGCTGCCAGAGTATGGCCGAGCCGCCGTGCGCGGGCGTGAAGAAGGTCGCGCCCAGGATGCTGTCGAGGAGCATCATGGCGAAAGCGGCGGTGATTATGGGTATCACGAATACGAGAAGGAGCGACGTGACGAGCATCATCCACACGAAAAGGGGTATCCTCCGCATGGTCATGCCCGGGGTCCTCATAGTCAGTATCGTGACGACGTTGTTGAGCCCCGATGCGACCGAGCCTATTCCGGAAGCGAGGAGGCCGAGCGCCCAGTAAGTTGGCCCCTTGTTGAGGGAGAAAGGTTTTTCGCTTAGCGGGGCGTACGCGAACCAGCCGACGTCCGGAGCGCCGCTCTGCGTGAAAAAGCTGTAGTAGAGCAGAATGCCGCCAAAGAAAAAGAGCCAGAAGCTGAGCGCGTTCAGGCGGGGGAAGGCCATGTCGCGCGCGCCTATCATGAGGGGGAGGAGGTAAACGCCCACCCCGATGAGGAACGGCATGACGACGAAAAATATCATCGTGGTGCCGTGCATCGTAAAAAGCTGATTATATAGCTCGGGCGTGAGGAAATCGTTTCCGGGATGAGCGAGCTGTACTCGTATTAGGAGCGCTTCGACGCCTCCCAGAAGGAAATAGATGAGCGTTATGATGAGGTACATGATCCCTATCTGCTTGTGGTCTACGGAAGAGACCCAGCTGAGGAGGCCGTTATTCGCCTTGAGCGAGGGCAGGGGTACGGTATTCTCCGGCACGAGAGGGATTCTACTGCTCATCCAGCGCCTCCAGGTATGCGACTATGGATTTCACTTCCGAATCCGAGAGCTTCATATTGGGCATGAAAGACCCCTGTTTGTACCTCTGGGGGTTGGCGAGCCATTTGGCCAGGTTCTCGGGCGTGTTCGTGAGCACCCCGGCGCCTATAGTAGCGCGGTCGGTGAGATGAGTCAGGTCGGGCCCGACCCTCGCTGCCGCTGCCGTCCCGCGTATCGTATGGCAGTTCATGCAGGCCATCGTCTGGAAGAGCTTTGCCCCCTCCCCGGCTATTCCCCCGGTCGGGGTGCGGGGTACGACGAGCTGTTCGTCCTGCCATTTATTGAATTCATCCTCCGACTCCGCGACGACGCGTATACGCATGTTGGCGTGCTGGTCGCCGCAGAACTCGGCGCAGGCGCCGAGGTATACGCCGGGCTTTCCCGCCACGAGCCAGATGTAGTTGGGGTGTCCCGGGACGAGGTCTATTTTTCTCCCGAGCTCGGGCACCCAGAAGTCGTGTATCACGTCTATGGATTCGAGACGGACGAGCATTTTTTCCCCCGCCGGTATGTGTATCTCGTTTGAGGTCAATACCCCTGAAGACGGATACCGTATCTCCCACCACCACTGATGACCTATAATGACCAGGTCGGGCTCCCTGTCTCCGGCCGGGGGGTCTACTGTTTTCATAGTGCTGCACGTGAGAAGGAAAAGCACTGCGACCATCGCTATCGGTATCGCTGTCCAGACTATTTCGAGCTTTATGTTGCCGAAATCCTGATAGGGCTCGCCGTCCTCACCCGGCTTCTTTCTGTACCGGATGATTATGTAAGCGACTGCAATGACGATGATGCCGAGTATCACTACGGTTATGGCGACCGTATAGTACGTTAAATCGGCCATTGCCTCCATTTCGGGTGAGCTGGGATTGAAGAGGCCGCCAAGGTTTTCCATTGTGATTTGTCGGAGCGAAGGATTTGAATCGATTGTTAAATCGAACTCTGAACCATTATAATGACTAGCAGGCTTCATTGTCAACACCGCTCACGAATACGGGCGTGAATTCCGCCGTTATTTTGAGATAACGGGATGCAATTTATGGTATTCTCTTGCATAATAGCAGTAGCTCAGCATAATAGAAATTTGGTTTTTCTTGACTTCAACGGAAAGAGTTACCTTTGCCCTCTAAATGAAAAAATATATCTTTTTATCTTTTTCATATCTGCTCATATATGTATCAATAATTCATGCACCGGTCGTTACATTCTGTCAGGAAAAAGAGAAGGGAGCGCCGAGCGCCGAGAGCGAAGAAGCCGCTGAGCCGGTCGTCCGCATTTCCAAGATAAAAATTAAGGGGGCGAAAGTCCTCACCAAGCAGGATATTGAGCAGAGCATAGGGACTGGCTTTCCTTCCATCAAGTTCTGGGTGAAGAAGCCCGAGTTCAACGAAGAGGTGCTGAAGGACGACATGATCAGGATAAAGAGGCTCTATGCGAACCAGGGTTATTACGACGCCCAGGCCTCTTACGAGCTCAAGTTCAACAAAGACAACACCAGGGTCGAGATAACGATCAATATAACGGAAGGGGAGCCGGTCATCCTCACGGAGCTCAGCCTCGAGTACGAGGGGGACCTGAGCGACGACACAAAAAAGGAGATAGAAAAAGCCGTGCCGCTCAAAGTGGATAAGAATTTCTCACCTAACGGGTACCAGCAGACCAAGGGGGCGATCACGGAGATACTCTCCGAGAAGGGCTATCCCAAGGCTGAAATAGATGGCGAGGCGCTCGTAAACAGGAAGGAGAAATGGGCGAAGGCGACCTTCGTCGTCAAACCGGGCTCCATATACAGGTTCGGAGCAGTCGCTGTCGAGGGGAACGAGCAGGTGAAGAGTTATATCATTTCGAGGGAAGCGGTTTTTAAGCAGGGTGAAGAGTATTCATTGACCAAGATAAACGAAACGCAGGCCAATATATTCCAGCTGGGCCTGTTCAGGTCGGTCGTGATCGACCCCGTATACGACGAGGCTTCGAGGATCGCCGACATGAAGATAGTCGTAAAAGAAAGAAAACAGGGGTCGGTGAAATTCGGTGTCGGTTTCGGCACCGAGGACAAGCTGAGGGGGCAGGTGATCTGGACGAAGAGAAATTTCTTCGGCGGCGGCCGGAGGCTCGAAGTCGCGGGTAAGGCTTCTTTCATTACCCAGAGGCTCGAGACGAGCGTCATACAGCCGTTTATCCTGGGCAGGGATTCGAGTCTCACGGGCGCTCTCAATTTCCAAAGGGACGACGTGCCGAGCTTCGAGGGCGAGAGCTTCCTCGCCACGGCCGAGCTCCAGAAGGACTTCGCTCAATACTACTCTTCCTTCGGCTCTTTCAACGTACAGTTCTCGAGGGTCCAGAAGAGCGCGAGGAGGACCCCGGAGGAAGAGAGCAGGGAAAATTTCTTCCTCACATTCTTCAATACCGGGATCGAGAGGGACACCACGGACAACATACTTAACCCCACGCGCGGTTTCGTCGTCTCAACGGGGCTCGAGTCCTCGTTCCGGGCGCTCCTCTCGGACGTGAATTACCTGAAGGGCACGGTCGAATTGAGAGGGTATAAAAAATTATACAAGATGGTCCTTGCGAAGAAGATAACGATGGGAGTGATTCAGCCTTTCGGCAACACAGGCACATTCGACATACCTATATTCAAGAGGTTCTTTGCGGGAGGCAGCACAAGCATGAGGGGCTTCCCTTTCCAGAAGCTCGGTCCGCTAAGCGACGGGGGAGACCCGCTCGGAGGCAACTCTCTCCTCGTGGGCAGCTTCGAGGTCAGGTATCCGATCTACGGGGAGTTCGGCGGGGTCGTGTTCTTCGACTACGGTAACGTATACGCCGACGAGTGGAGCTTTCCACTGGGGGGTCTCAAGTACGCCCCCGGCGTGGGGCTCAGGTATGACACAATAATCGGGCCGGTAAGGTTCGACGTGGGATACGCGCTCAACCCGGAGCCCGGCATAAGGAGGGTCCAGTTCTTTATAAGCATAGGGCAGGCGTTCTGATCAGACAGGCGAATTGCTGGTGGGGTTTTTGATCGTGCTGTTTTCTTCTTCCTCTTTGTCTTCGGCGGACTCTTCGTTTTCCGTCTTTTCGGGCGCTTTCGCCGCGCTGGCTTCTTTTTCGTCTATCTCGAACTGTATGGAGTCCTTGAGCTCGTTCTTGGCCCTCTCGAGCTCGCGCATTCCCCTGCCGAGGGTCTTCGCGAGCTTCGGTATCTCGTTAGGCCCCAGCACGAGCAGCGCGATGAGGAGTATAATCAATATTTCGCTCGTTCCTATTCCGAACATAACCCCGCCTTACCGGCATGAGAAAGGCTACCTCATTATCCCGGCATGTTCAATAAACGCTGCGAAACCCGGTCCGGCGATTTGTGCTACAATTATTCACTGCTTGCAGTAAAATGAACCTGAGAATAATAAAATAGCTGCACACAAAGGAGTGTGATCATGAAAGCGATCCGTTATCACGAGTTTGGGGAAGTGGATGTGCTCAAGTACGAAGACGTGCCTGAGCCTGAGCTCGGGGATGATGAAGTCCTCGTAAGGGTGAAAGCCGCGTCTTTAAACCATCTCGACTTGAGACTCAGGTCCGGCAAATCGCCCCGTCCCGTCGACCTCCCGCACATAGGCGGCGTCGATATCGCGGGCGACGTGGAGAGAGCCGGTAAGAACGTAAAGGACCTCGCAACCGGCACGCGCGTCGTCATAGACCCGACCGTGAAGACCCCGAAAGGGCCCATGGTGATCGGAGTCAATTTCTACGGGGGGTTTGCGGAGTACGTGAAAGTCCCCGCGGCAAACGCTGTCCCGATACCGGACGAAGTGTCCTATGACGACGCATCGGCGCTCCCGATATGCTACGTGACGGCGTGGTACGGGCTCTTCGACAGGGGGGGGATGGCGAGCGGCGAGACGGTGCTCGTCCATGCGGCCGGGAGCGGGACCGGAAGCGCCGCCGTTCAGATCGCGAAAGAGGGCGGAGCCTTCGTTATCGCGACCGCCGGGAGCGACGAAAAACTGGACAAGGTTCGCAAGCTCGGCGCGGACGCCACGATCAACTACAACACGACCGATTTCTCGGAAGAGGTGAAGAAGATAACGGACAACAAGGGGGTGGACCTGATTTTCGACCAGATAGGCGCATCCGTCTGGGAGAACAACCTCAAGTCGCTCAAGATGAAGGGCCGGCTCCTTCTTATCGGCGTAGTCGGCGGAGGACAGACTACTTTTAATTTCGGTCCGGTCATAGTCAAAGACCTGTCCGTTCTCGGCGTCACGGTGTTCAACGCCCCGAGGAGCAACCTGATAAACGTCATCAACTTAGTTTCGCTCGGGAGACTCTCGCCCGTGATAGACAAGAGGTTCCCGCTGTCGGAGGCTTCCGCAGCTCAGAAGATGTTAGAAGACAGGAGCCAGTTCGGAAAGGTGATTCTGAACCCGTGAGACCCGGTCAGCATGCGTAATTAAGAGACGCGCACTGAATAGAAACATCGACGGGCCGTCCACTGACCGGATGCCCGGTTTCATTCCCGAATGGATTTACCGGAGCGTCTCTTCGAGTTCCCGTACGAGCGTTTCGGAGGCGGGCTCATTCAAGCCTGACATAGTCAGGAGTGATTCCGCAGTTACCCTGCCCCCGCGGGACCATAGCCCGCTCATGAATGCGCCGGCAGCCGCCGTTCTCCACCATTCCTCGTCGAACGATTCCATCATGAATCGACGGAGTCCGGGCCCGGCAAGCGCGGCTTTAAACCTGAAAGGAGAGGAGAGCGGAGAGAGGAATTCGGCGATATAATTCCGCCCGTCGGCTTTGCATTGCGCGGCGCCGCTCATGATTTCTGTGAATATTTCGGGCAAATCACGAGGGTCTCCGCTTCCGAAGAGCTCGCGAGCGTACAGGGCGCACCCCGCGTCGAGCCTCGCCGTCATGAGCCGCCTTAGACGGACGAAATCGAGGAAACCCCCGTCAGCGTCTATTTTTAAATGCCTCCTCATCCATCTTGGCTCGCAGACGAGACCCCCGAGGAGCCCGGAGAAGAGGTCAATGAGCGCCCCGTCTCTCAGGAATACGAATTCGAAGTCGTCGTCCGGGTCCGTATAGCAGAAGCATAGCGAGTGTCCGAGACACCTGAGAAACGATTCGTAATCGTGGATACCGCCTGCGGGATATATGGAAATAGCGGTTTCATAGGGCGGGTTCAGGGGAAGCGAAAAGCCGTCCGTCTCCTTCCCCGCTCTCTTCTCCGTGTCGGAGCTCGGCTCGCGGGCCGGCGATAGCGCCATGCCTTCGAGAACGGTCCTCGAGAGTAGAGCGGGTTCGATTTTCGGGAAATACCCTCGCAGCTCAGCCGAGTTGAATAAGAACGTCATATCGTATACGGAGGCGTCCTTGAGCGGGAGCTCCATCTTTTTCATGAAGTGCCACGCGAGCATATCCCGGGCTATGTAATCGGTATCGGTGAGGAACCTCTTCGCCTCCTCCCCGAGGCGCATAATCCCGGTACCGGAAGCCGCATCCAGGAGCTCCCCATAACTCCCGAAGCCGAGGGACTCCGAGCATTCCGTCATTATCTCGAGCTTCCTCCGGCAGAGGGTATTGAGCCTGGATAAAACCTCCGGGTCCCCGATCGCGATCTCGTCCCTCTTGTGTTTTTTCGGCTCGGATAATAAGGCGGCTTTTGCGGAGCGGAGCGTCAGATTCTTTCCGCCCGCACGGAACTCGTCGCCCGCTTCGAGCGCGAGTATCATGTCTGTGGGCCCGGAGGACTTCCCTCCGAGAATGGCCCCGGCCAGGAATGAGGAAATGAGCCTGTGCCTCGTTCTCTCTTCCTCGTCTCCGCCTGCGGGTGCCCTGTACGATAAATAGATCTCGGGCTCGAGGAGCTCTCTTCGCGAGTTGTATATGTCGGCGATGCGGGTCCCGGTCTTTCTACCGGTGAGATTTAGCCAGAGCTCCCTGTTGAGGTCCGTCAACAACCCCGTGCCTTCTGATCTGATGAACCGGACCGTGTCTCCGCTCAATCCCGACGCTCCCTCTTTCAAATTTAACTCCGGATGTTACTCAGGCAATTATATAAGACAAGGGCTTTCATTGGAAGAAGTCCGCACGCCGTGCCCGGCGGGAGCGGGCTCAAGCCGTTTTGCGGACGGGGGCCTTCATAAA
Organism: Thermodesulfobacteriota bacterium; assembly: GCA_041753155.1. Lineage (GTDB taxonomy): Bacteria > Desulfobacterota_D > UBA1144 > Nemesobacterales > UBA2774 > 2-12-FULL-53-21. The sequence continues at coordinate 9,773 of JBGSVA010000028.1, forward strand.
AAAGGCGCCCGCTGCCGCAAGGTAGCAGCAGATTATCGTGAACACGAACGGGTAAACATATGTCCCCGTGACGTCGTGGACGTATCCAGCGAGGATCGGTCCTCCGATCGCTGCTATGGAGTAGGAAGTCCCGAAAATCCCGTATATGGTGCCGAGCGAGCGCAGTCCGAAAAACTTTCCGAGCAGCGTGGGAAAGATGGGCACCCAGGCGCTGTAGAAGAAGCCGAACAGGAACCCGAAAATGTAGAACGCCCAGATGTGGTCGAAGACGAGGAGCAGTATTATGGAGCTCCCCTGTGCGAAGAAGCATATGAGCAGGACTTTTCTATACTCGAGCACCTCGGCGAGTATGGACGAAAGGAGGGTCCTTCCGATTATGCTCCCGAGCCCGATTGCTGCGGGCGGACCCGCCGCCGCCAAAGCGGCGACCTTCAGGTCTACCTCGAAGTTGTAGAACTGGGTTACGATAATAAGGAACGTGGTGAACCCGAGGAAGTACATCGAGTACATGAGCCAGTAGTTAGGCGTCGATATCGCTTCGAGGGCGGTCCAGTCGCTCTTATCCGCCGGGATGCCTGCGGCGCCGCCCGGCCTCTCGTCCTTACCGTTGTCCTCGTCGCCGTAGGGTCTGAGGTTCATATCCGCTGGCCGCGCCCTCAGCACGAATGCGGTCATTATCACCGTCGTCATCAGCACGCCTAGAGCGAAGAGGGCGTTCCTTACCCCGAACCCGTTTATGAGCCACGCCGTGAGCGGGTTGGTTATGAGCCCGCTGAGCGGCACGCCCGTCGTTATAATCCCGATCGCGAGCGCCCTCTTTTTTGCGAACCACCTGCTTACGAGGGCGACGCACGTTATATACAGGACCGCGTCTCCGAGCCCGACGAAAAATCCGTACGAAATATAGAGCTGCCACGTCGTTTCCGCGATGCCGGACATGAACATCCCGAGGGCAGCGATCAGGCCGCCGCCGAATATCACCGCCCTCGGATCGAACCTGTCGATCAGCCTGCCCGCGAGTATGAAAGCGGGGGCCTGTACCAGGGACCTGAAAGAGAAGAGCGACGAGCCCGCGGCGCGGGAGAGCCCGAAGTCTTCGTTAAGGTATGGAAGAAACACTCCGAAAGAATAGAGGAGGAGGCCGTCCAGGATGATTATAAAAAGTGAGGCTGCGACGATATACCAGCCGTAGAATATCTTTTTCCCGAACATTCCGTCTCTCTTTATTGACTAAGGTTATGAATCCGCGCGGGCGTTACCGGATTTTCCGGGCCGTGAGGTAACGCCTCGTTCGTTAAGGGGGGTAATCATACCTGAAAAAGGCCTCGTGTTTCCATGCCGGAGCTTATGCACCGGGAAAGGCCCGAGGCCCGGGCTTCAGCCCTCTAGTTTCACTATTCTCTGATTTACGGTATTCGCCTGGCTTTCGTACTTGCCCGACGTCAGGGTTTCCTCCGCTTTTTTCAATAGCGGGATGTCCTTCTTCGTCCATTCCCCGGATTCGCCTATCTCGGAAATCCGCTTGGCGAAATCGTCCCTCATGTTCTTCCGATCCGCGGTGAAATCCCAGTTGTCGAGATAGATGCCGAGCAGCGCAGCGCCTTCCTTGCCGTTGATCGAGTCCGGTATTTCCGCGGCATCCGTGCCGATCCATTTGATAAGCATCTCGGACTCCTCGTCACCGCCGCTTGCGTAGTGCGCGAGCAGGCGGACCTTGGCCGACTCCTGCGGGTATTTGTATGTGGAGCCTAGAACCATAAGTACGGCGGTCTTGTCGAGCGGGCTCATTTTCCAGAGAGCCTGCCTCGCTTTGATGCGGATTACTATCCTCTTGTTTCTGAGCGTTTCCGCGGCTGCGTCCGCCTCGCCGCTCGCCGCATGCGCCATATTCCCTAACGCTTCGAGCGCTGCGAGCACGCTGTTCGTATTCTCCGGTTTACTGTCATTCCTGGCTCTTATGAATTTGCCGAGTCCGGGGGCCTGGTCCGATGCGGACGCGCCCATCCTGCCTAGCGCGGTCGCTGTAATCAGCTGAACCCTTTCGCTCTTATCGTTGAGGAGCGCCGCCACATCTGCATTATATTTCCTCGCGGGCTCGCCGTAGCTGAGCAGGGCGTCGACGGCGTTGATCCTCACCTTTTCCGACTCGTCTTTCAACATCGCGGCTATCTCGGGTATGTAGGATTCGGCTGACGGCCCTATCTGACCGAGCGCCCATGCGGCTTCAGCGCGGACGGTCTCGTCAGGGTCTTTGAGGAGAGGAGCGATCTCCGGCACCTGAGCGTCGGCGCCGGGGCCGATCTCTCCCAGGGCTTCGAGCGCCGCCGACCTTATGGCCGGGTTTCGGTCCTTCAGGATCGCCGCCACGGCGGGAGCCATGGGCCTCCCCTTTTCCCCTCGCTCTCTGAAAAGAAATATCGCCGTACCGCGGAACTTAATTTGCTTCTTCTCAAGTAATCCCACGATCTCCTCTGACTGGGATTCCGTGAATTCACCTATCGAGGCGAGCGCCAGCGCTGCGTTGGCTCTTATTATTTTATATGGGCTATCGAGTAATCCGATTAACGTGTCCGTAATCTCCGACCCGCCTCCGGCCATCTCTCTTGAAACGAAGATCGCGTGATACCTGACCGTCTCATTTGTGCTTTTCACCTGCTTCAGGATTTGCGGGGCATAAGTTTTTCCGGCATCCCCCATTTCGCTCAGGGTGTTCATCGCCGCTACGCGCACCTCGGGGTAGGGATCGTTGAGGAGCTTGGCTACCTGAGGGACTTTGTCCTTTGCGTTCGTCCCCAGCTCGCCGAGCGCGGCGAGTGCTCCGAGCCTCGCATTGGAGTCGATGTCTTTAAGCAAATACACGACAGCGTCTATGGTGCCGCTCTGCCCTACCGCCGTCTTGCCTATCGTCGCCGCGGCCTGGTCCCTGACCCTGGTGTTTTTATCTTTCAACAGCTCTACGACGACGAGCCTCGAATCCTCCGGTATGTCGCCTATGCTGCCGAGCGCCTTCAAAGCGCTGGTTCTAACGTATACGTTCTTTCTCTTAAGTAGACCTGTGAGCTCGTCTGCGTAATCCGCAGATGCTTTCCCGAACGCCCCCAGGGCGGCAGCCGCTCTCTTGACGACATCCACGCCCTCATCATTAAGGAGTTTCGCGATACCGGCGCTCTCGGCGGCTCCCGCGGGTCCAAGGTGCCCGAGTACCTCCAGTGCCCCGGACCTCGCAGACGGGTTTTTGTCACTCAGCAGTTTCACTATTGCGGGTATCTGCCGTTTGGCGGCTTCCGGGTTTTTCGAAAGCAGCTCGACTGCGGCCATACTCACCTTGCTGCTGCTATCGCTTAGGAGCGGCACTACCGCCTGTACCTGCACAGGGCTGAGACCGCCTATGCTCACGAGCGCCTGGAGCGCAGTGTAGCGGATGTTGGGGTCTTCATCGGTCATGCTTTTCATGATTACGGGGATCAGGTCCCGCGCTGACTCTCCCATCCCGCCCGCAGCCGTCAAAGCGGCCCTCCGTATTTGCGGGTTCTCGTCCTTGAGGAGCTGCGGGAGTTCCGGCATATCGCTCCTTTTCTTCGACTTTGCAAGCTCGTTTATCGCTTCTATCCTGACCTTGGGATCCGGGTCCTTCAGGGCCGTGCTGAGCCCCTCAAGCTGCCATGGTTCGAAAACGACAGTAGTTACGATCTCGATCGCGGGCATTTTCTCGGATGCATAACCTGAAGGCGTGAAAAGGCATGCCGCTGCGATCGATATAGCGAGCAGTATTATGCGGGCGGGCCGCGGTCGGGGGGTATCCGAAGTATCCGCGCTTCGCTTTTCTGTGTGACTGCAACTGTATGGCAAGCTCATTGAACATCTCCCTCGGTATGATCGTTATTTTTTTCGGGCGGGCTGCATGTTTCACTAACTATCGGGTACTGCAGGTTGTGCGGTGCAGATAAAAAGGGGTATCCCTGACGCTCCTATAGCTTCTATCGAGATTGCTGACTTCTAAAATAGTATCCTATGTCTTCCTGCAGTCAATGATTATTCGCCGGGCTCGATAATCGAATGACCGTTTATACGGCTTTCTAAATCGAGTATTATTTCTTCGCAGGGGGAGAATCAGGGGGCAAAGCTAGAGAGAGGAGTGATAAAGATGTCCTACGAAAGGGATGATCGGGATTTACTGACGATGTTCAAAGACGGTTTAAACAAGGGCCTCAGGGTGATTAATGTAAGATCGAAAGAGGCATACGACACGCTTAAGATCAAGAATACGATCAGGCAGCTCGAGCGCAGGAGGAGGGACGCGGTCTACGATATGGGCGCTTCGGTCTACAGGACCTTCAAGCACACTGGGAAGGTCGTCGAGGATACAGTGGCCGCCAGGTGTGCGGATATAGATAGAATAGAATCCGAGATCGAGGGGTGGCGGGAGGATTTGAATCTCATCCATCTGAACGCCCGGAAGGCCCTCGGGAGCGTCAAGGCCCTCGCCAAGCCCAGGGTTGCCGCGTTCTGCGACTGCGGGGCCGAGATAGAGGAGGGGGCCAGGTACTGCGGTCAATGCTACAAGGAACTCAATTGACACGCCGGGGGTGCGCGTCTTATCTCTATACATCGCGGATTGGACCTGGCCTCCGGGTACACGTGAGGCAGGGATATAACCCATCTGCCGCGGAGGTTTTTTAGTTCGTCTTTACTGTCTAAGACGCAAACATTATTGAAATTATATTGACATTAAACCGATTACGATATAGAGTTTGAAAAGATGGGGTCATAAATTTCCATGACCGAAAAGGCAAACCATTCGAAAGGGTGGGACGCAAAGCCACGGGCCTGAATGCTCCGGACATGAGCATGATGGCGGCTGGGCCGCCGAAGTCGGGACATGCCTTAGTTCTTGCTCCTTAATTTGTACGTCTAACTTCCGGCTTAACCTGCTTATACGGCGCGGCGTAGTCCGTAAATCCTCACCGGGAATGTTTGCCGATATCCCGAAAACGGTTTTATGTCCGGCTCGTAATTCAGGACGCGCCGTTTCCGGGTGGTCGTAAGAGGATAAAGGGATATGTCGGGCGTAATTGTTTCCGGGTCAGGAAGGGTAAGGGTATCGGCGCGGCTCATAGGCAATGACTGCGAATTCTCCTGCGTCGTGCTGGACGGTGCGAAGGGGAGCGTCGGAATCCCGCGCGCAATCCTCGACCAGCTCCGCGACTGTCTCCTCCGAACGGGCATCCGGGTAGACCTCCTCTCCGATTACACATTTTTAAACGGACATTACATCGAGCGGTTCGAAGAGCTTGCCGGGGAATGCGTGCTCGGTGTGCTGATACTGGACGGGCTCGGGCCCGAAGAGCTGTACGAGCTCGGGTATCTGAGGGGCCGTGGAAAATTCATACTCACGTTCGGGAATAAAAATACCGCGGACGCAGACGGGACTGCTACAAACCTGAGCGGTGCCGCCGGAGAAAAGTCTACCGGCTTCGCTGCATATTCCGGGAAAGCGCAGGATCACGACGATGCGCGCTATTACTGTGACAAATTCATCAGCCGTCATATGTCTGACATCGCCGTCGCCGGGCCGGGAGAAGAAGCTGGTTCGGGCGGTGGGCCGGAAACGAGAATCGTGAACGATCTGAGCCGTGCGCTCCCGGGCGTTATCGACAGGTACGTATCGGATTCGCTCGGGGATGCCGGAAGCGGAGCGGAGGCGGAGAGCCTGCGCGGTAAGGCGCTCAGGATATCCGGGTACTTCGCGTCGAGGAGCGGATTCGGAATGTCCGATCTCGACGAGATCTACGAAGGGCTTGTATCATGGGAATCCCGGACGGGGCGGAGCGCCCCTTCGCGCGTGCTCCGCTGTCTCGCTTCACTATACGCGGGTCTCGACTCTACCGGGACGGACGAGGACGCCGGGCGCAGGTGCGGGATGAAACTCGTCTCCATATACGAAAAGATAATCGAGGTGGAAAAACCGGGGCTTCTCGCAGGAGTCACCGCAAAGAGGCTCGCCGACCTGCTCGTCACCCGTTCGTTCGCGGAAGATGCGGCCGGAGATATTGAGCGAGCGGCCGGGTTATACAAAGAAATCCTGGGTTTTTTTACGAAGGACAAATACCCCCGCGAGTCCGCGTCCGTCCGCAATAACCTCGGAGCCGCGTTAAACGCGCTTTGCCTCAAGACCGGAGAGCCCGATTACGCGAGGCAGGCGGTGGAATTCATCGCGGAGTCCCTGTCGTCTGAAATATTCAAAAATTCCCCTTCCGACCGTGCGCTCTCATACCGGAACCTCGGCTCCGCATACGCGAGCCTCGCCATTCACGAAAACCCCCGCGAGAACTATCTGAAGGCCGCCGAAGCGCTCGGCCTCGCGCTCGGCATTTACAAATCATGCGAACGGCAGGACGATATAGCCGAGACGTGCGGAGCCCTCGGGGACGTATATACGCGGCTTGCCGGGGAGAGCGGCGAGACGCCCTGTTATATGCAGGCATTGGGCTCTTACGAGGAAGCCCTTCGCATATATACGGCCGATGATTTCCCAGGCGAATACGCGGACATAATGACGAGGCTCGGCGACGCGCACGTCTCGCTCGCGCTAAAGCAGAGCAGCCCCCATGACTACGAGGAAGCCCTCAAGGCGTACGGGGAATCGCTCGGCGTTTATACCCGCCAAGGGGCGGCCGCCGAGGCCGACGCGCTCAACGTCAGGATAGGCCGTGTCTACAAGGCTCTCGGCGACAGGGAGGCCGATTCGAATAACCCGGACAAGGCGATCGAATATTATGACGAGGCATTACTTTATTACCCTGAAGAAACGGCCCGCGGGGAGCACGCCGCCTCCGGCAGGAAGCTCGGCGAGGCGTTTGAAAGGCTGTATAGAGAGAGCGGGGACGAAACGCATATAAGGAAGGCCATAGCCGCGTATTCGGAGGCGCTCTACGCCTCAGGCGCCGCCGGCGATCCCGGCACCCGTGATATCGAGCTCGCGCTGCGGGCCCTGTATACGGGGCTTGCGGATTATCTGGAAAGGTCGGGCGATCACGAGGGAGCGGCCGAATGCTGCAAGGGGCTTCTCGGTCTCTTAGACCCCCTCGATAACCCGATGGAATACGCGGAAGCCCAGAGGAGGCTGGGCGGTTTCCTTGCCGGCATACCGAAGCAGTACGAAAGGGCGCTTAATATCGAGCTCGCAATAGATTCGTATAAGGAGGCGCTCGGCTTCTACGTGGAGGAATCCCATGCGGATGTGAGGAATGAGCTCCGCGGCCTCGTCGGAGGGCTGTTGACGGAGCTCGCCGGTTACGAGTCGCGGGACTTGAATAAGAGGATAGGTCTTTATCAGGAAGCGCTTGAGTATTATCCGTCAGGCCCCTGCCCGTACGAGCACGCCCTTATGCAGAAGGCGCTCGGCGGGGCGCATTCCGAATTGAGCTTTGCGGAAGAGCCTTTTGAGAACGCATGCAAGGCTGTGGATTACTATAATAAGGCGCTCGAGTATCCGAGCCTCCGGGAGCACCGCCGGGAATTCGCTTCGGCGCAATATGATCTGGGTGCGCTCTATGCGCGTCTTTACGATATTTCAGGCGACAGGGAGTTCCTCGGCCGCTCGGTCTCAGCCTACGAGAAGGCGGCCGCGGTTTACACGCCTGAAGAATCGCCTGATGAATACGAGGCATCCGTGAAAGGGCTCGAAGGGGTGCGGGGTTTGATCTCGGAGACGGAAAGGGCCCTGGCCTCCGGTGACGAGTCCCCGGCCGTGGACGGTCCGGAGGAAGGCGAAAAACCGAAAGAGAGGACCGTGCTCAAGCTCGTCACAGAGGACGCGCATGAAAGGGAGGAAGGGCCTCCTCCAGGGGCTGGAGATGAGGATAACGAGATAATAACGCTCGCCCGCGAAATCGAATTCGATGACCCGGCGGAGGCGGCGGAGTATTTCGAGGAGAGTCTCAGGCGCATCTCGAAAGAGGAATTTCCCGCCGAGTACGCCTCTCTTAAGCTCGGCCTTGGCAGGGCGTACGGGGAGCTCGGGGAGACTACCGGGGGCGCGAATGACTTCAGAAAAGCGCTCAAGGCATACGAGGACTCCCTCGCGTTCTACACCCGGGAGAATTTCCCACTCGAGTTCGCCGAGGCCGTAAGCGGCTCAGCATCCTCGTGGATGCGGCTCGCTGACCAAACGGGGGACATCAAGGGCTACGAGCGCGCCGTCGCCTCATACAACGAGGCGCTCTGCGTCGTCACCAGGGAGTCAGCTCCGCTCGAGTGGGGAGGGATAAAGGAAAATCTCGGGAACATATACCGCACACTCGCCCAGATGAAGGGGGAAGCCGGAGAATACAGGAAGGCTGTCGCGGAATATAATGAAGCGCTCGAAGTCTTCGGCACCGGGGAGCACCAGTCCGAGTACGGGAGGATTCAAAAACATATCGGCTTCGTATACGACGTTCTTGCGGGGGTGGAAGACCGCACGGAGGATTACACCCGGGCGCTCGACGCGTTGACCAAGGCGCTCTCGGCTTACGGACTGGAGGACGCGCCCGCGGAATACGCGGAGATACATAAGTACATGGGCATCGCGTATGGCAGCATCGCGAGGAAGGACGGCGTGCCGGAATATTACGGGAAGGCGATAGACGCCTACGCGAAAGCGCTCTCGGTCATTACGTTCGAGACCTCCCCCAAGGATTACGGGCTCATAAAGAGGAACACGGCTTCCGCAATCGACAGCCTCTCCAAATTTTCGGACGCCGCCCAGGACATGAGATCCGCGGCTCAGTCCTACGAAGAAGCGCTCGGATACTATACGTGCGAGCGCATGCCCGCCGAATACGCGTCCATATTGAGCGGTCTCGGCACCCTGTACCAGCGCCTCGCCGAGAAGGAGGACGCCTCAGGGAGCTGCAGGAATGCCGTCAAGTGCTACGAGCGGCTGCTCAAGGTCTATAACTTAAAGGAATACCCGCTCGAATACGCCGCCACCGAGAACAACCTCGGGATCATCTACAGGACCCTCGCCGAGCAGGAGGAGAAGGGTAAGAACTGCAAGAGGGCGGTGAACGCGTACATGGAGGCGCTCAGGGTATATAACGATAAGGAGCACCCGGTACAGTACGGCTCGACGAAGAACAACCTCGGCACCGCTTACATGACCCTTGCCGACGTCGAGGATAAGGAGATCAACTGCAGGATGGCGCGGAGCGCGTTCGAGGAGGCGCTCAAGGTGAGGACTATTCAGAACTATCCGATGCAGTTCGCTGCGACCCAGAACAACCTGGGCGTCGTCTACAGGATGCTTTCCGAGGTCGAGGACAGGGCGAAGAATTGCAAGAGGGCGGTAAACGCATACGAGACCGCGCTCATAATTTATACGATCGACAGGTTCCCGATACAGTACGCGACCACGCAGAACAACATCGGCGGGGCCTATACCACGCTCGCGGAGGAGGAAGACAGGTCGAGGAACTGCGACAGGGCGTCCGAGGCGTATCAGGAAGCGCTCAAGGTGTTTACGAAAAATTCCTACCCGTCCCAGCACGAGATCGTAAAAGCCAATCTGGAGCTCCTCTGCGAATTCAGCGGGCAGAGGGCTTCGACGGCTGCTCCGTAAGAGCCGCTTCCGCCCGAATCCGTAAAGTCTTTTACTTTCCCCGCACGACCGAATATATTATTAAAATCTTGAGGACTCCGCTCTGCATTCTACTTTTCGTGACCCTGATTCTCGCGGGCGAATGGGCATTCGCCGTGGGGAAGGAAACGCTCGTCGATATAACGGGCGTCGCCGTCGTGGTGGACGAGGTGTCGCCTGTCGCGAGGGAGGACGGGCTCAGCGAGGCCGGAATAAAGGCGGTGGTCGAGGATAAACTCACCAGGGCCAACATCATGGTGCTCGAAGACCGCGAGTGGTACAGCGTCTTCGGCGGCTCCTACCTCCTTATCAAAATAATAGCTTCGAAGGCCGTGAGCGGGGACAGGTACGCGGTCTACATAGACATGGAGCTCTATCAGACGGTCGTGCTGATGGGGAAGAGGCTCGGGCAGAATATCAACACGGCCGCAGCCACGTGGTCGATAGGCAAGCTCCTTTCCTGCAATTCCACCGTGATAGGGGACTGTGTAGAGGGTACTGTCGCGGAGCTCACCGGCCTCTTCATCAAGGATTACGTAGAGGTAAACACGCTGAAGTGGAAGCAGGAGCAGGAGAGGCTCCAGAAGAAGTGAGCGACTACTTCCCGCCAAGGCGTTTGGCGATTTCTAAGCCTAGATTCATTTCCTTCACCTCATATTCACTGCTAGTATCCATATCTCTCACCTTCACGACGCCCCGTCCGAGCTCGTCTTCACCTATTATTAATGTCAACTTAGCCCCCAATTTGTCGGCGCGCTTGAACTGACTTTTCAGGCTCTTTCCGCCGTATTCCATCTCTATTAAATCTCCTTCTTTTCTGAGCATATACGCTATGATAAATGCCTTTTTCTGTGCTTTTTCTCCCAGGCATGCTAAGAAAACTAAATCTTTTCTTTTGAACTTTCTGTGGAGAGCTTTTTGACGCAAAAGAACGAGTCTTTCAATTCCAATAGCGAAGCCGACTGCTGGAGTTGGGGGCCCTCCAAGCTCCTTTACGAGCCCATCGTACCTGCCCCCGGCGGCCACGGCGTTCTGCGATCCCAGTTCCCCGGTCGTTATTTCGAACACTGTCCGCGTATAATAGTCGAGTCCTCTAACTATTTTCGTGTTTGTCTTATAAGGGACTTGTATGTCATCGAGATATTCTTTGACTCTCTCGAAATGTTCATGGCATTCCAGGCAGAGGTTGTCTATCATTTTGGGCGCCCCCTCAGCTATCTTCTTGCAATGTTGTTCCTTACAGTCGAGAATTCTGAGAGGGTTTGTTACAAGCCTCCTTTGACAATCCACACATAATTCGTTCTTCAGAGGTGTGAAATATTCTATGAGTTTTTGCTTGAATTGAGGCCTGCAATTTTGGTCCCCAAGTGAGTTTAATTCGAGTGTGAGATGATTGGTGAGTTCTAACTCTTCTATTAACCTCCAAAGCATAGATATTAATTCAGCATCCGAGGAAGGTTCACCAGACCCGAACAGCTCGGCCCCTATCTGGTAAAACCCCCTGAAGCGCCCCTTCTGAGGCCTTTCGTGCCTGAACATCATGCCCGTGTAGTAGAGCTTCGTGACCGGGGATTTGATCCACATCGAGTTCTCGATGTACGCCCTGACCACCCCAGCCGTGCCTTCGGGGCGCAGCGTGAGCGACGAGCCGTCCCTGTCGGTAAACGTGTACATCTCCTTCTCGACTATGTCGGTCGTCGTGCCGAGGCTCCGGGCGAATAGCTCGGTGAATTCTAAGACCGGTATCCTTATTTCGGAAAAACCGTATGGTTTAAATACTTTTTTTGCTTTTATCTCTATATAATGCCACTTCTTGATTTCCTCCGGCAGTACGTCGTGGAACCCTCTTATCGATCTCGTTTCCATTGCGCTCCCTTTTGATTGACTGTATGTACCCCGCGCCGTCCGGGACGGCCTCTTTCTTACCCGAGATTGCCGCGGCCGCCGATTTATTATATCCAACGCCCGGTGCTATTTCTAATGAGCCCGGGAAACGTGAGGCGGGACCGCCCGGATTCGTCAACGCGCGAATATCACCATATAATAAATGCCGAAGCCGACTGACATCACGCCGGATCTAATATGCGGAACGGAACCCCCGAGAGTGTATTCTACGTAGGAAGCCCGGAGCTCTTCTCGAAGGGCGCGAGCGCCATACACATAATGAAGATGTGCCAGGCGATGGGGAGGCTCGGCATAGCAGCGACCCTCCTCATCCCGGCTTACCGTACGCCCGGGGAAATGTTCCAGTACTACGGCGTGGAATCGAATTTCAGGATTGTCTCCTTCCCCTACTTCGGCAGGTCGTCCGTGAGGAATATATCCCACGGCGTCCTCGCCTCTATATACGCGGGGGTGCGCAGGAAGGAGTTCGACCTGGCAGTCACGAGGAACATCGTATTCGCCTCGATCGCGACTAACGTATTCGGCGTGCCGACTGTATACGACGCGCACCATCCGCTCGTGACCGGCGCGCGCCTGCTCTTCAATTCTTTCAAGCGCTCGGAGCGGCTCGTCCGGTTCTCGACCAACTCGCGCGGGTTAGCCGAAATATACCTCCGGGAAGGCCTCCCTCCCGGGAAGCTCGTCGTCGCCCACAACGGGGTGGACCTCGAGGGATACAGGGCGCTCCCCGACAAAACCGGGGCCCGGGCCGGCCTCGGCCTGCCGCAAGACGAGAAGATAGTCTGCTACTCGGGCAACATATACGAGGGCAGGGGGATAGAGCACCTGATAGAGATCGCCCCCGGCATGAGCGGCGTGCTCTTCCTCATAGTTGGCGGGCTCGAGTCGGACGTCCAGCGCTGCCGCAGTCTCGCCCGTGAGAAGAGAGCGGAGAACATCAGGTTCACGAGCTACGTCCACAGCAATACGGTCCCGCTATATCTCGCGGCTTCGGACGTCCTCGTCATGCCCTACACCTCGCGCATGACCATAAGGGGCGGCACTCTTGCCAGCGACTTCACCTCCCCGATAAAGCTTTTCGAGTACATGGCGTCCGGGCGTCCTATTGTAGCTACATCCATCCCGTCCGTCTCGGAGATACTCGAGGACGGCGTGAACGCGCTCCTCGTTCCCCCCGACAGCCCCGAGGCGCTCGCGGCCGGCATAAAAAGGGCGCTCGACGACCCCGCGCTCGCGAATGCCCTATCCGGGAGGGCCGCATCCGACGTCAGGGGGTACACGTGGGAGGTGAGGGCCAAAAAATTACTCGGAATCGATTAGCTATTCAGGTTGTATAATTTTTAGGGTATTTTATCACTTCAATTTTAATCGATTCTCATCAGGATTGAATTAAGCAGCGTGACAAGGTAAGGAAGTGAGGGTGATGCACAGGTATCTCTTTATATTTTTGTCTCTGATCGTCGCGGTCCAGGCGTCGGCTCAGGATGACGTCCGCGTGAACGAGATGTTCGATTACGCATTCTCCGAGAACGCCGCCACGGGGCAGAAGCAGGAGGAAGAGAAGGACGGGGAATTCGTCACGGGCGAGGAGGGGAAGGAGCGTCTCGGCTTAAACGCCTTCCTCCGCGACTCCGCCTTAATGTACGGGGGCCTCTGGGCGTCCAGGTTTTTCTACGTAAGGAACAAGAACAGCAGGATATTCGATACGTCCTTTTCCAAATGGTGGCACAACATCACGCAGTGGCCGGAATGGGACGACGGGGACTCGTTCTTCACCAACTGGGTCACGCACCCCTCAATAGGCGCTGTGGAGTATCTCTTCTACAGGCAGATGGGGCACGGCTACCTGGTCTCCGCGCTCGGCGTGGTGCTTCAGAGCACGCTCTTCGAGTACACGATCGAGGGCACGGTCGAAGTCCCTTCGCTCGTCGACCTCGTATCGACGCCGCTCGTCGGCGTCCCTATGGGGTTCGCGCTCGAGAAGTCCTCCGACTGGCTCGTATCCACAGACTTCGTTCCGGCGAAGATACTCGGCCACATACTGAACCCGTGGAAGAACTTCATCTCCGACAGGAAGGTCGGTATCTATGACCCGTTCTCGGAGACGTTCTTTTCGGTGACCGGGCCCATAGTGTTCACGCCTAACAAGGACATCGCTATAGACCTCGCTTACCCCTACTTCCTCGAGGAGCCGATCCCGATGGCCAGGTTCAGGGCGGACCTGGAGATACTGAACCTGAAAAAGAGCGAGGGCGGGCAGTTCGTATTCTATTCGCTCCGCGCGGACGTGCCTTCGAAGAACGGGCTCTGGGGCGTTTACGTGAGGGTAGCGCAGTCGGGCGTGAACGAGGTGGTGATCAACGGCGAGGAGGTGAGGGACGGGTTCGAATTCGCGAACGTGCTGGCGGGCGGCAAGTTCCTCCTCTGGAAGTCCCATAATTCCGCAGTCTCCGGGGGAGTCGAGCTTATTCTCCCGACCTCCTACAAGGACAACATAGACAGGCTCTCGACCGTCACGATGTTCAGAAGGAATTTCCCGATAAATTTACAGAAGGCGTGGACCGTGACGCCTTACGTTACAGCGGCCGCGTGGAGCGGCATATTCAACGTGCAGGCTATGGTGTCTGCCGACACTGTGCTCAACGCAAGCGAGCTCGAAGGTAACGGGGCCGAGTTCAGGGTGAATTACGGGGCCTCGGCCGGGGCGAATTTCCCGGTGATCGCGTCCCCCGTGCTCTACGCGGAGTTCGGCGCGTACACGACCCTCACGGCGGATACGTTCGAGAAGAACGATATGTTCATGACTTCGGGTGTGAGGTTCGGGAGGAAATTCAGCCCGGGCTTCGCGCTCCAGTTCCCCGTAGCCGGCGTCGACAGGGACATCGCCAGGTACAGCTACATGTTCGACTTCCAGATAAGGTTCTGATTTTTTCCCTTGCGGATCTCTAATTATGTCATTTCGACCAACAGGAGAAATCTGTCATTTGCCCGTTCGCCCTTTTATATTAATTCCTTCCCCTTATCAAGGGGGAAGGTTAGGATGGGGGTTTTACCCTTCAATCATGAATTTAGAAATCCCGTTCGTCCTTCGGCACACAATGTGTGCTCATTTACGATTCCATCCAACTCCTTCGATAAAGGGGGATTCTCCACACTCGATTGACACACGTTTGCCAGCGGATGCTAGCCGCCGCAGAACCTGCGCTCGTATACGATCCTGCTGAATCTCCTCAGCTCAAACCGGCAACGAAGCCCAACCCGTTCGTCCTGACCCTGCCGCTCGTTAGTTTGTTTCTACGATTCCATCCAACTCCTCCGTATTCACAATACTCCCGTATGTCCGCGGCGGCTCCCCGCCCGGACGAATTTGGAGCATTCGTAAATTCTTCTTTTATTTCCGCTAAATAATTGTTACAATGTGCTATGCGCACGGACGCGGTTTCCCCGCCTCGGCCCGGGTGCTTAAGGGAGGATGTGGTTGAAGGCGACGATTGTATGTACCGCTTTACTCATGCTTTTTCAGCTCGTCCCTGCCTCGGCCGAGGATAGTCCCTACCTTTACGCGGCCGGGGAATCCGTCACTCCCCACGAACCGGACGACGCCGTTCTCCCCGCGGCGGAGCCCGATGCTAATAGCCCCGCTCTCAAAATTAACGATACCAACGAGCCCGCGCCTGCTCCAAATCTCAGGCCCCCCGGCTTCAAGACCTATATGGAAGACACGGCGATCTGGTACGGCGCGCAGTGGGCGGCGAGACTCTGGTGGGTGAGGGACAAGAACGTCAAAATATTCGACGGCTCGTTCCATACCTTCTGGGACAACCTCACGAGAGAGCCGCTATGGAACGACCAGGACGATTTCGTAGTCAACTGGGTGCTCCACCCGTTCTTCGGCATGCTCCACTACCAGTTCTACAGGGCGAGGGGGCATAGCGTGTGGGCGTCGGCCCTGGGCTCTGTCATACAGAGCACGCTCTTCGAATACGGGATCGAAGGCTGGGCCGTCAGGCCCTCCGGCCTCGACCTCATAGTCACGCCCGCTCTCGGCGTCCCGCTCGGATGGACGATGGAGCAGCTCTCCGACTGGCTCATCGAGCAGGACAGCACGGCCGCTCAGGTCGCGGCATACGTCGCCAACCCCACGAGGATTTTCGTCAAGGACACTGCCTTCGGGCTGATAAACCCGGTGACGGGCTCGTTCCAGTACCAGGGACAGTTCACTATATCGACGACCAAGGGCAAGGCGCTCGAGCTCGCGTATCCGCACTTCTTCGAGCCCCCTCTACCGCTCGGCAGGGTAGGCATAGACTTCGAGATAATCACACTTGAGGAACCGCTCGGCGGAGAGTTCATACTCTATCCGATGAGGCTCGAGTTCCCTTCGGAGAGCAATTACTGGGGCGTGTACATGGACATTCCCTACGGGGGGGTGAACAACGTGACGGACGGGGATACGGAGATAAGGGACGGGTACGAGTTCGGGAACCTCATGGTCGGTGTGAAATCGCTCGCGATCAAGTCGAAAAGCTACGCCGCTTCTGCCGGCCTCGAAGTGTATTTCCCGACCACGTTCACGGACGACCAGCAGAGGCTCCAGCAGATAATAAAGTACAGGAGGGACTTCCAGATGTACCTCTACAAGGCTGTGACCGTTTCGCCGTACATCTCGGCTGGGGCGTGGAAAGGGCCGTTCAGCATACAGGG
Organism: Thermodesulfobacteriota bacterium; assembly: GCA_041753155.1. Lineage (GTDB taxonomy): Bacteria > Desulfobacterota_D > UBA1144 > Nemesobacterales > UBA2774 > 2-12-FULL-53-21. The sequence goes on from JBGSVA010000028.1 coordinate 26,001, forward strand.
CGCACTGGGCTCGGACTTCATATTCAACGCTGAGGAATTCGAAGGGCAGGACTTCGAGTTCAGGGTCAATTACCACGCGGCTGCAGGGATCAACGTCCCCATGACGGGGTCGCCCATTGTTTACTGCGAGTTCGACGGCTACACGATAACGACCGACGACAGCGCGGGCGGCGGCACCGACCTATTCATCACCCCCGGCATACGGTTCGGGCGCAAGATCAGCCCCGGCTTCGCGGTCCAGATCCCGGTCTACGGGCCTACCGACGACATAGCCAACGCCGATTTCGTGTTCGACTTCCAGCTCAGATTTTGAGGGGGGGGAACCTCTCTCGGTCTACTTCCAGGATTCCCTTCATATCCTCTCGACACGCTTAATGATTTACTATCCGGTCCTCGGCCCTTAGAAGAGCTGTAATGCGTCTATATCCGTACCTGCCATAAGTACATGCAAGACTTACTATATCCCTTCTTAGGATCTCTCCTTCCCTGATTTGTTTGATTGATGTCGCCGGACCGAACGCGGTTGGTTAAGAACCCTGCATGCCCTCCGCTCCGATACGCCCAGCTTCTGCTGTACATATACCGCACATGTATGTCTACGTTCGGTTCCCCATATAATACATAAGCATCTTTAGCAAGGGCTATAGTATTAAGACTAAAGTATTATATTAAAGACAATGACTAGTTCGTTTTTAAGTGAAAAGAAATACTTAAGTTTTATTCACATATTACCTTAACCTGTATATAATAATATTCGGGGTAGTATTAATTTTATAGTGGTCGGATATGATAAAAGGTTCCGCCTTAGACTATTCGGATCCACATTTCTATGTCGATATCATGCGAGGATATACAAGAATGCTGTCTATCCGCTATCATGATAACCCTCTCGACACTCTTCTAACTGGTCCAGATTTGATCGGACAACCCCGCCAGGTTCTTGGCTATTCTGAACATTTTATTATGCTCTTATACTGTATTCGGTGACGTGTTGGGGGAGGGTATCAAATGCTAGCAATTATGAAAATTTTAGTGTCAGATTGCTCGCAAAATATGCATATACAAACTAAAAATTTTCTAACTGGTGAAATGAGTTATGCAAATAGAGGGATATGAGTACGACTAAATTAAATTTAGTAGAAATAATAAATTTATAAGAGATACTTGTACACGTACATCAAGTCGACAGGTAGGGCATGATAATAATGGGCATGATTGAGAATACCAAAATTATGAAACCAACTCTTGACGAACCACTATCGCTCAATCAAAACATCGATCAAAATACTCATAATCTTGTATTTGTATTAAGTATTAATTACGAAATTGTATTCGCGAATCCCAACCTTAAAAGTATTTTGTGTTATAAAGTCGAAGGTTTTCTGGGTACGAACTTTTTTCAACATGTTCATACTGACGATTGTGAGAGGGTAAAGGCCGAATTTGATAATACATTTAGAATTTTTTCCAAATTAATCAGACTGGATAATTATGAACTAAATGACGGCAACGTTTTTAAGTTAGCAGCAAAAGACCAGATTAAAACTTTCCTACAAAACTATTCTAAATCACTCAGAACGCTGTCTGCAATTAGGCCGATTATGTTCAGAGTTAAACGAAAGAATGGAAAATGGTGCTGGCTTGAAAGCAGCGGTATCCCTTTTGTTGCTGAACATGGCGAGATCATGATAACGATTTCAGCTCGTGACGTCACAGGGAGCATTAAGCTGCAAAAGTTGCTTAAAATGAACTTGAGAAAGCTGAACAAAAAATACAGGTATGAGACTATAGTACGTACCGTAACACAGTATGTCCATAAATCGATAAATATACGGGAAGTATTCGAGAATGCCGTCGATGCTATTCACAATAACGTACTGGGAGCGAAATATGTGTTTCGATTCATATAATTGAAGACGGCAATGCGGTCATCAAGGCTTATAGGGGATACCCTGACAGATTTATTGATAGAATAAGAATAATTCCATATCCCAAAGACTATACATGGAAGACCATAATGGATGAGAAGTCCATATATTGTGCCAATGTGGACAGGGATACTATAGTGGGCAGAGTAGGAAGGGAAATCGGAGTTAGAAGCTATTTATCAATGCCTATTCATTCCAGGAATAGCGTGCTGGGTGTGATAAATATTAGCTCAAACAAAAATAATATATTCGACCAGGACGAGTTGATTCTGCTTGAACTTATAGCGCAGCAAATAGAAACCGCTATTAATAATGCAAGGAAGGTGGAAGAGTTAAGGAAGAGTGAAAAGCGTTTCAGGACCCTCTTTGAAAATGTGCCGACCGGGATGTTTAGAATCACTCCCGACGGCCAGTTGCTGGATGCGAATCCGGCGTTCGTAGGGATGCTGGGTTTTTCATCTACTGAGGAATTGGTCGTGCATGAGATTGATCGCCAGTATTTAAAGTCGGATGTCGACTGGAAGGAAGTTAAGAAGACCATAGAGCGGGACGGAGAGATAAAGGGTTTGGAATCGGTGTGGAATAAGCGGGACGGAACAAAGATATTTGTACTGGAGAATATTACAGTGATTAGATCAACTGACGGGAATGTTTTATTTTACGAAGGAACAATTGAAGATATTACTAAACGTAAAGTAGCGGAAAATAAGTTGAAAGAGGTTAATTTAAATCTGGAAATGGAGATTAGCAGAAGAACTGCTCAACTGATAAAAGCTAATGAGTACCTGCGAAAGGAAATATCCGAGAGGAGGCTGAAGGAAGAAGAGCTTAAGAAATCATACGACCAGCTTCGTGCACTGACAAAACACTTGGAGTCGGTACGCGAGGAAGAAAGAACCAAAATATCGCGGGAGGTCCACGATGAGCTGGGGCAGTCACTGACTGGTCTGAAAATTGACCTCGACTTGTTGAAGAAGCAGCTCAGCGAAAGCGGTAACAACCGCGAAAACGATAAACTAACTGAAGGGATTAGGAACATGGCATCTCTCATCGATTATAACATTCAGTCAGTTCGAAGAATAGCCATGGAGCTGAGGCCCGGCGTCCTCGATGATCTGGGAACGGTTGCAGCAATTGAATGGCAGTTACAGGATTTTGAGAAGAGAACGGGTATTAAGTGCCGGTTCAGTTCAGGAGTCGAGGATTTTCCATTGAGCCGTGAGGTATCGACTGATTTATTTCGTATCTTTAAGGAGGTCATCACAAATGTCGCTCGTCATTCGAAAGCGACACTTGTCAAAGTGAGGTTGAAGGAGTATCGCAACAAATGTTTGCTCGAAGTTCAGGATAACGGAGTGGGGATCTCGAATGACGTCATTGTTGCTCCGCAGTCCCTGGGCTTACTCGGAATAAAGGAACGCGCATTGGGTATCGGGGGAGATGTCAAGATAACGAGTGAATTTAATAAGGGAACAAAAATTATAGTAGTTGTCCCGAAAGGGAGGTGTTCTAATGATTAGAATATTAATTGCGGACGATCATCCGGTTGTAAGACTGGGTTTAAAATTAATACTCGAAAAAGAACCCGACATTTCTGTGAATAGTCAGGCGAGAAACGCACGCGAAGCTCTGGATCTGGTCGATGGAACGGAAATCGATGTCGTATTGCTCGATATATCGTTGCCAGACAGGAACGGACTCGACGTATTGCATCAGTTGAGGATAGAGCACCCCGATATCAAGGTGTTAGTCATAAGTATGCATTCCGAAGACTTATATGCCATCAGAGTTCTAAAAGAAGGCGCATTTGGGTATGTGACAAAGGACAGTGCACCGGAGGAACTTGTGAAAGCCGTCAGAAAAGTTGTATCCGGCGGTAAATATATAAGTTCGTCCCTTGGTGAGAAACTGGTTTACGGACTGACAAGCGAGATTGAAAGTACCCCCGATCATTCACTGTCCAACCGTGAATTTCAAGTGATGTGTATGATCGCTTCCGGAAAGACAATAAAAGAAATATCAAAAGTACTTTATTTGAGTGGAAAGACCGTAAGTACATACCGATCACGTATTTTAAAAAAAATGAATTTGAAGAATAATGCCGAATTAATCACTTATACGATAAGGAATAACCTGCTCCAAGTCTTGATTCCCGGCATCTGTATGTCTATTCTGATTTAATCATACAAGGCCGATTCCTCGGAATTACGCGCCCATTTCAACCCTGTTTCCCACCCGGATGATTTCTTCATTTTATCAAATAAGCATGAGAACAGGGTGATTACCGTATGTTCCTAAACGCCCGTTTTAACCTCTCGGAGTTATTCACCTGGCCTGGCTATTTGTAGGACGGGCCCTACAGGTCAACTATCCATAATCCTATATGATTAAGAGTCTTTCGCTGATATTCAAATGGTAAACGGTGTTCTATGCTGGACTTAAGTGTCTGGTCAAGAGGAGCAGATGAAGGTCTTGGTGGTGGATGATTCTAAGATAATTCGTGATAGATTGGTCAATTTGCTGTCTGGGATAAAGGGAGTAGAAACTGTGGCTCAGGCTGAAAACGCAAAAATAGCGATGTCGACCTATCGGACCATCAAACCAGAAGTTTTAATATTGGACATACGCATGCGTGGAGTAAACGGAATAGAGCTGTTAAAACAGATTAAGAACGAGCAGCATGCCTCCAAGGTTATCATGCTGACAAATTTTCCTTACCCCCAATACAAGAAAAAATGCATTGAGGTGGGTGCGGATTATTTTCTAGACAAGTCTACTGAGTTCGATGAGATAAATGTAATTATACGGAGTATGGTGGAGGAATACGGACATATATAGTTGGCGAGGAGGCGTATGAGCAGGGTTATTGATAGATATCGTCTTGCTTCAGAAATTGAGGACTCGATTTATTCAGACGAATGGCCGGAACCGTCCCGATGCAAGCTATGGTATGCAGTCTACGCTATTGTAAGGCACGAAAAAGCTGTCAACACTGCGCTTATTAATAATAACATTGAGACATTCTTGCCGTTGAGAGAGGTTGTCAGTCAATGGAAAGACCGGAGAAAGAAAGTCCGTATTCCGCTATTTCCGGGATACATGTTTGTGAGGATATTCGATAAAGATTCGCGCAGCATATTCTGTGTTTTGAACACGAAAGGGGTTGTCAGAATTCTGGGTTCAAATGGAAGCTTTCAGCCTGTGCCTGCTCAGCAGATCGATTCGGTAAAACGCCTCCTGGAAACGAATGTTGAGTACGACCCTTATCGATATTTGGTCAAAGGGAAAGAAGTTACGTTGGTAAATGGACCACTTAATGGTGTAACTGGAAGGATTGTGGATAGAAAGGGTCAGAAAAAGTTGATTGTATCGATCGATATTATTAAGCGTTCAATCTCGGTAACGGTTGATCCGGCCGATGTCGAGCTTGTATAGAAAGTTGTACCGATGGGAGGAGCAATTGATTTTAGAATCGGACTTGATGTAAGTGAGGTGGCGAAGCTGTACCGAGGACGGAAGTCAGGGGTGCTGGATCATAAACAACGATGATTATATGTCATATGTACTTACGCATAATCATGCAGGAGATTGTAATGTGTAACAAAATATCATTCTTTATATTTTTCTTTGCTGCTATGATAGCAGGTTGCGGCGGAGGAGGAGGGACGGTGAACACCTCTCGGGTGTCCCGGCAGGACTTTCAGTCTTCTCAAGAAGTCGGTAATATTAATTCCCGTCTTCTTTCACAGCCTATTCCTGCAAATACCTCAGCGCCGGACGGATATCTGATAGGACCTGCCGATTTACTCGAGATAAAGGTTTTCGAGTCTGAGGAACTGACCAGTACAGTGCGTGTAAGTTCAAAGGGAGAAATCACCCTGCCACTCCTCAATAGTATCTATGTCGACGGGCTCACTGCACGCGATGCAGAAGTCAAAATCGAAAACCTCCTAAGGGAGGACGAGTATATAGATAACCCTCATGTGGGTGTATTCGTTAAGGAATACAGGAGCAAAGTTGTGTCTGTGATGGGTTATGTAAATCAGCCTGGGGTCTACGAGTTACTCGATAGGAGAACTTTACTTGATGCTTTAGCATCGGCGAAGGGGTTAAACGACAAAGCGGGAAACTTGGTTTATGTGACGAGAACCGAAGGCGACGGGAGTAAAGATACTTATCTGGTTGATCTTGATGAACTTATTACCAGCAAAACTCCCGAGAATAATATAGAACTCAAACCCGGAGATCTGGTTTTTGTACCGGAAGCAGCGAATGTATTTGTTGAAGGAGCCGTTGACAGACCAGGCGCATATCCTATTACTGAAGGTAAAACTACTCTCAGTGAAGTAGTCACAATGGCCGGCGGGGTTTCGAGTGTTGCGGATAAGGGTGATATAAAGCTGATCCGGAATCTCGGCAACGGAGGCAAAGAGGTGATGGATCTTGATATGAATAGGATACGTAAGGGTGAGGACGAAGACCCTATTCTTAATGGAGAGGATGCAATCGTGGTAGGGGCCAGCTCAATTAAAAGTTTTATCTACGGCTTTAAAATCAATCTATTTGGTTTCGGTGGGGTTGGCTTCGAACCTCCCAGGTAATTTATGGATTTGAGGAGTGAATGAAATGAGGAGTAATTGAAATATGGATAAGAAAATGAATCGTACAGGAAAGCAAATAACTAAAGTAGAGGTCCTGGATTTAGATGACCGGAAAAAAGATATACAGTCTACTGTAAATCATCCGGACTATGATTTATACATTGATGAGGGATCAAGCCTGAATGAATATATAAGCGTTATCAAAAGGAGAAAAAAGGTCGTATTGGCATGTTTATTTATATCAATACTCATTGTCGGTGTTGCATCCATTACGATGCAGAAAATATATAAAGCTACAACAACTATCGAAATTGCACCCGACGATCCCAAAGTGACGGGTTTTCAGGAGGTAATGGAAGTTAAAATCCAGGAACAGGATGAGTTCTACGAAACTCAATATAAGTTATTAAAAAGCAGGTCTCTGGCTAGAGACGTAACGAACAAATTAAATCTGAAAGCACATCCGGAATTCGATCCTAATAAAAAGCCCGGAGTACTAACCATCATAAAAGATGCAATCGCAGGTTTGATAATGAAAATTACGGCTTCGGGGAAAGACGAATATCCGATTCAAGGTCTTAAGGAGCTATCCGAAGAAGAGAGATTAACTGATGCATTTTTACGCCGGGTGAGTGTTGCACCCGACAGGGATTCCAGACTGGTCGAAGTGAGTTTTGAGAGCATCGATCCCAAACTATCGGCAAAAGCTGTAAATACCCTGGCGAATCAGTATATTGAATGGGTATTGGAAAAAAAACACGGTGTGACGAAGGCTGCGGTTCAATCCCTCAACACACAGCTTAAGAGACTAAAGGAGAAGCTCAAAGAAACCCAGGATGAACTTAGCGAATTCGCAAAGAAGTGGGATATAGTATCTTTGGATAAGGATCTCAATCTTACCTATAAGCAGCTCGCGGATTTAAACGAGGCACTTGCAAAAGCGGAAACCGAAAGGCTGTCCCAGGAGGCGATCTTTGAAGAAACAAAAGCAGGGAACTATGAATTATTACCGCAAGTTATGAGTGATCCTTCTATTCGTCAGCTCAAAACTGAGTATGTGAAGCTTCAATCGCAGTACGACAATCTCGATGCAAGATATGGTGTGAATTATCCTGATATGAAAGAGATAAGTGCTCAAGTTACAAGGGTTCGATATGAATTAGAAAGCCAGTTAAACGAAATTTCACGGAGCATTAAAAAAGGTTACGAGGCAGCAAAGAAAAAAGAGGATATACTCAGACAAAGAACAGATGTACAGAAAACACGTGCTATGGAGCTAAATGAAGTGGCAGTACAATACCAGATTCTGCAGAGAGAGGTTGACACGAATAAAACAATTTACCAGGACCTGCTCCAGAGACTAAAAGAAACTGAAGTAACGTCGGGAATAAGGGCAACTAACGTACAAGTCATTGACTATGCTTCCCCTCCGCTCAAACCATACAAGCCAAATATCTTATTTAATGTTTTGATCGCGGGTATCATGGGATTAATGACAGGGGTTATGCTTGCTTTCGGATTTGAACACTTTGATAGAACAATTCGCGATGAGGAAGACATTAAAAGAAGATTCCCGATTCCGTTTATGGGTAAGATACCGGCTGCCAGCAGAAGTGAAGTCGGTATTCTTAGTAAGATTGTTTACACAAACCCGCTGTCCAATATATCCGAAGCTTTCCGGGTGCTTAAAACATCAGTTCTATATACAACCCGAAATGACAGTGCTCCCAAAGCACTTCTTGTAACAAGCACTCAGCCATTGGAAGGGAAGACTACGGTATCCTGTAACTTGGCGCTTACCATGGTTCAGTCGGGATTAAAAGTAATACTTGTCGATGCGGATTTAAGAAGACCTAGCCTTCATAAGATTTTTATGGCAAACGTTAAGAACGGGAGTGGAATGAGTACATACCTGAGCGGTAAGACAAATATTGAAAGTATTATTTATCATACCGAAATTGATGGCCTTGATGTAATACCCGTCGGTCCTATAATGCAGAATCCCGCCGATTTAATCGATTCCAAACCAATGAAACAATTAATCGAACGATTGGTCAAAGACTACGATAACGTTATTCTGGATGGTATCCCGGTCATGGAATTGGCTGACACACGTCTGCTTTCCAGACAGGTTGACGGTGTTCTTCTTGTCGCCAGCATGGGGATCGCACACAGAGATGCGTTCAAGAATAGCATAGAAGAACTCATGAAAGTCGGGGCAAGAATAATCGGAGTTGTCATAAACAGAGTCGACATAGGAAGCATGTTTGGAGGTTCCTATAACTATAATTATAGGCCGGAAGATAAAGAAAAGAAGAAAACAACGGTGCAAGTGTAAATCGAAGATCATAGGATTTTCAAATGTTACAAATATTATCACCGTTTACTGATCTTTGTTTAATTCATAGATAGCTAACCTAGTGAGATCGGAATGCAGATACGGCAGGGTTTGAAACACTTCTGCAATCATTAACTATTTCCGCTTTTGCAATACCATTTGCTTATTATCCCTTAAATACAAGAAAAAATATGATTACAAATCCGGTTATGTTCCGGGATTCCGATTAATCATGAACCTGCTTAATTTAAGAACACAAGAGCAATATACAAAAGTCGGCTTTAACAATCGTACTTTGGAAAAGATGCGATGGGTGGAGATCACTCACATGTTGCTTGATATTGTTTTTATTCTTTTAAGCACCTCTGTGGTTTTTGTTATACGGTTTGTGCCAGGTTTGTATAGCGACGGCCTGCTTGATAACGGCATCCTCTCACTTACCAGATATGAATATTTTACCAATTACATAGGTTTTCTGATTATCTATCTTGTACTCGTAATCCTCCTGTTCAATAACTATGACCTCTATTCCACAACTGCCATAAGGTTATGGTTGGACGAGGTATTATTGGTATTTAAATGTATTTCTATGGGTGCACTGGTGCTCATGGTGGTTTTGTATTTGTCTAAGCAGCAGATTTCGCGTTTCGTCGTAGTTTCAGGTTGGGCCTTAAATATCTTCGCTGTAATAGGTTGGAGGTATATAAAACACAAAATTGTTGAAAGGAAAATCAAAAATGGCGACGGATTAAGGAGCGTTCTTATCGTAGGCGCCGGAAGGGTTGGAAATAAGCTCGCCGAAATCCTAGAAAATAATGATCATTTGGGATTAAAGGTAGTAGGCTTTGTGGATGATTACAAAGAAGGCGAAAGTATTTTGGGCAGGGTAAAAGACATGCCCAGGATTTTACAGAGGCAATTTATTGATGAGGTCTTTGTCACGATACCTTCTGAGAGGGAATTGGTTAAAAGAGTTACAAATCAGGCTTTGATTCACAAAGCCGATGTAAAGGTCATACCGGACCTTCTTGACGGCATTGTTTCTCTCAACCGTCCTTTATCTCTGGGATTTTTCGGTGAACTGCCAGTAATGGAAATATACCGAAAACCTATTCCCGAGCTCGGTCTATTCCTCAAAGGGTCGATCGATATTTTAATCGGGTTTGCAATGTTAGCGATTACATGTCCGATCCTTATTGCGGTTGCCATCTTAATTAAAATAGACTCCCGCGACGGGCCTGTTATATACAGTTCGCGACGGGTGGGTAAGAAGGGGAAACTTTTCAATTGCTATAAGTTCCGTACGATGTTGGTAAATGCTGATGAGATGAAGCAGGAGCTCAGAGATCTCAACGAGAGAAGCGGGCCGTTTTTCAAAATCAAAGACGATCCCCGAATAACGAAAGTAGGAAAATTCTTAAGAAAGTACAGCTTGGACGAGCTTCCTCAGATCTTTAATCTCTTGGCGGGAAATATGAGTGTTGTAGGGCCGAGGCCCCATCCGTTGGATGATTTTAAACTCTACGATATTAAAGATTATAGGAGACTCGATGTAAAACCTGGCATAACGAGTCTATGGGCGGTGGAAGCAAGGAACGATCCTTCTTTTGAGCGCAATATGGAGCTTGACCTATATTATATTGAGAACTGGGATATCTGGCTTGATCTGAAAATAATATTGAAAACTATTCCGACCGTGCTTAAAGGCTCAGGTACCTAAACAGGCTGTGATTCTATACCTTTAACAGTTTATTTACATTGGCGAATCAACCAAGGGGCTGTCAATTCAATTGCAGAATCTGATCAAGAAAATCCGTTTTGGCGCAAACAGCAGCGTTGGCAAAAATATCATTTCACTCTATCTATTGCTGGTATCCTACTACGTTCTGCCGCTCATCACTGTTCCTTATCTTGTGCGCATGTTGGGACCGGAGAAGTTCGGACTTGTGGCTTTCGGCCAGAGCCTGATAACATTTTTCGTGTTATTTGTTAACTATGGTTTTGACCTCACAGCAACAAGGCAAATATCGATTAATCGTGAGAGTGATGAACAAGTAAGCCGTATTTCGTGCAGTGTGTGGTTTGCCAAAGCCCTTTTAGCGTCATTTGGATTCATCGTCCTGATAATATTGATCTTATTTGTTCGGAAAATGAATCAGAATTCCATGCTCTTGTTACTTCTGTTCGGAACTGCCGTTGGGAATATGCTGTTTCCGAATTGGCTCTTTTTAGGACTCGAGAGGATGAAAGCTATTTCTGTGATTAATATAACAATGCGAGTATTCACAACTTTGTCGGTATTCATTCTTATTCGAGACCCTGAGGATTACCTGCTCTATGCGGGGCTACTTTCATTTCAATGGATATTTGCAGGCATAAGCGGCGTTTGGTTCGCAATTGCAAGACTGAAGATTAGAATTACTATTCCGGAAGCACGCAATATTTTTCAGGTGATGTCGGATGGTTGGAGTTTGTTTGTATCGAATATAGCTCAGAGTATCTACTATTCGGGAAATAGCTTCATTCTGGGTTTTTTAACATCAAATTATTCGGCGGTAGGTTACTACAGCGCAGCTGAAAAAATTGTGCTTTCACTCGTTGGGTTGTACAGACCGGTAGCTCAGGCAGCTTATCCCTGGTTCTGCAAGATGGCTTCATCATCTAAAAATTCGGTTCTCCTCTGGGGGAAGAGATTGATCTATGTTCTGGGGGGGTTGGGTCTTGTGGCATCTTTAACCATTTTTTTTGGTGCCCATATCATAGTCAAGGTAATTCTGGGGCCGGGATACGGTCCTTCTGTAGCTGTTCTCCAGATTCTGTCGGCGTTACCATTTGTAATTGCGCTCTCCGACGTGCTTAGCAATCAGATAATGCTATCGTTTAGCAAGGACAGACTTTATGCTCTGATCCGTGTATTTACCGCTCTGTTACACGTTGTGCTTGCTTTATTGCTCGTTCCCAGATTACAAGAAAACGGTATAGCGTTAGTGTTTATTTTAAGTCAGTCATTCATTCTGGTTTCCACTTTTCTTTTCTTGTGGTATTGGGAACTGACTCCTCTCCATTATAAAATCGACAAGAAGATCCCCCACAGTTCCTTTAATTCTGGAAACTGACCTTTAAACAGCTATGTAGTGATACAGGTATAAGAGCGCATGTTATAAAAAGCTTACTGTCATAAAACGCTGAGAATGAATTAAATCGAGCGTGATAGAGGAGGGTATTGAAATGAAGACAATCAGAACAAATGATAAATGTGAGACATGCGGCGGATTCCTGACATTTGAAGTCAGGGATGAATACACTGATGACAGGAACACTGTAACGAGTACAGGTGTATGGAAATGCACTCTGTGTGAAAGAGCGACAGTGGGACTCGTGGTGAGAAGCCTCGTTATCAAAGTGGCAGTCGGAAGTTAGTCAATCATTCTGTTACACCCGTTGGTTCCTTTAAAATATGCCCTTAGGATAAACATCATGCATATCATTTTAGTAGAGCCGTTCGCACATAGAGTAGGCCATTATGGTGATTTAAGCTGCCGTTTAGCCTGTGGTCTTTCAAAAAATTCAGTCCCAGTAACTGCTGTGACTTTCCAGGGTTTCCTAGTCGGATGTGTGTCCGAATTGGATAAAACAAAATTTAAACACATGGATTTTATTTCGAATTCTCCCTCGATTCTAGTTTTAACAGTTAAAGCGATTATTAGTTTTTTACAGTTCATCAGCAATACTGTACAGCTCATCAGTAATACACAGATTATAGTCCGAATAATACACATTTTGGAAACGTTCCTTACGTTAAAGTTTGCAGAAAGGTTAAATAAAGACGAAAATTCCACTCTCATGTTCTGTTACGACGGAGAACTTATAGGATTTTTAACCTACGCTTTATACTGCAGCCATAAGAAATTAGTCTATAAAATCATGGACTATTCGAGAACTTTTCCTGAAAAGAGACTCAAACTGAAAATCAAAAGATATATTGAGAATCGACTATGCAGGAAAGCATTGGAAAGAAACAAATTGGTATTTATATGTAATACGTTACAGTTGCTCCAGGGATATATGAAAACAGGATTTCCCGGAGAGTGTGTTTATACGACTCCACTCGGGATTGTAGAACGGAGAGAGAAATTGGAAAAGTCCAAGGCCAGAAGCTTTCTGAAACTACCTATGGATGATGTTTTGCTCCTTGTTTTTGGTGTAGGTCACGGCGGCAAGAATTTTGATACAATTCTAAAAGCCAATCAAGGCGGAAACAGTGGGTGCCGAATAATATTTGCAGGCAAGATTTTACCCTCCTGTACCAACCACCCCCGGCAACTGGCGAAGAAATATAACTGTGAAAAGAACGTGATAATCTTAGATGAGTTTATTCCTTCACATAAAGTCCCATACTATTTCTCTGCGGCTGATGGCTTGCTCCTTTCGTATAAAAAGGATTTCGTTGTGGACAGCGGTGTTTTGTTACAAGGAGTAGGATTTGACTTGCCTGTCATAGCAAGTAATTCCGGTTGGATCGGTCAAATTGTCAGGGAAAACGAGCTTGGTATTACGTTTACTCCGGAGAATAGTTCATCTTTAAGATCGGCAATGACCGAATTTATTGACTTGGGTGAAAGCAGCCGGTACAGGATGGTTAAAAATGTAACAAAATGTGCCGAAAGCTTATCCAGGAGTAATGTAGTTGAGGAATATATCAACTTATTCAAAAAAACAATCGGGGTCTCAACTTTATGAAGAGACAAGAATCTTTAACCGGCACGAAAGTGGCATGGCTCATCCCCTCGATGGCAAGGAATTTTTTTCACTGGCTGCCATTAATTGAGGAATTTTCTAATATTTTTCCGGACACTACTGTTTTTACGGGTCTTTGTCCCGAGGATATTTCCAGCGAAACAGTGTCGTTTAACCTCAAGATTGTTGGGAAAACAAGGTTCATCAAACTAGGAAAGAAAGAATCGCGTTACGAGAAGGTCATTATAGTTCCACCGCTGGACATTCCGTTTCATCTGTTAAAATTCCTTCCGCAAGTTATTTTAACGTATGGGTTTTCAATATGGACGGTTATTGTGTTACTCCTTAAACCATTTACCGGGTGGCGGGTAATTGTTGTTTATGAAGGCAGCACTCCAACTGTAGATGACAGGGAATCAAAGTTACGTACATTCGGACGTAAGTTAATGACCACGGGATCTGATGCGTTCCTGACAAATACTCACTCCGGCAAGTCATACCTTGTTGAATTTCTGAAAGCGAATAAAGAACTTGTATTCGTACGTCCCTATTTGCTTCCGGACATTAAATATCTGACTCAAAAGGAAGTGGATGTGAAAAAACTGCTCGTGGATGCGCCGCGACCTGTTTTTCTTTACGTCGGATTAATAATTCAGCGCAAGGGTCTTAAATTCCTCATAGAAGCCTTCGCTGCATTAAAAAGAAAAGGATACGATGAATACACCCTCGTGATCGTGGGGGACGGCCCGCAGCGTGGAGAGCTTGAGGACATAGTCAAAAAACGAGAAATCGAAAAGCAGGTGAGATGGATGGGCTGGTTTGATTATAATAGCCTAGGATATTTCTATAATTCATCGGATATATTCGTATTCCCGACTTATGAAGACACATGGGGCTTGGTTGTGCTTGAAGCAATGGCATTTGCAAAACCTGTCTTGTGTTCTAAGCTGGCAGGAGCTCAGGAAATGATCCAAGAAGGAGAGAACGGCTATACTTTTAATCCCGATTGTGATACGCCTGACGCTCTAGCCGAAATTATTAAAAGATTTATTGATAACCCGGACATTATACGCCCTATGGGAGAGAAGTCAAAAATACTGGTCTCGTCTCACACTCCCAGAGCTGTTGCTGATTATCTGAAATGTATTATCGAGTTCGCTTTGGGGTTGAGGGACAGAAGCTCCGGGAAATTTGCCGAATACCCTCAAAAACAACATTAATTATATCCCTGCACTCAGTACCGGCAGTTTAGTCGTTCCCTGTGTCTTTGAGGCAGAAAATAAGATGAACATGTATCAGGAATTCGGAAGAGCTTTAAAAGAAACCGAATATACGATCCTTCACGGATGGCAATCTTTGCCCGATTATCACAAATCCGATCTCGATATAGCTATCAACCCTCGGCATCTAAAAATACTGGAAAAGTCGCTTTTGGGTTTTGAATCCGCCAGACTGGTGCAAATGCTTCAGCACGAATCTACCTGTTTCCATTTTATATTGGCTGCCAAAAACGGAAAAGGAATAAAATATCTGCAAATCGATGCGGCTACGGACTACAGGAGAAACGGGCTGATTTATTTTTCCTCGGAAGAGTTAACCCGGGCCAGACAGAAATGGAAGGGATTCTGGGTGTCTTCCCCTGAGATGGAATTGGCTTATCTGCTCGTTAAGAAAACACTTAAAGGTGAAACACCGGAACACCAAAAGAAAAGACTCGAATACTTGATAGGGGAGCTAGGTGAGATGAGTTCTACTATGATATCAACAGAGCTCTTTGGGAATGAGTTCGGACCGATAGTAATTTCCTGGATATATAAGGAAAATTGGAGTGTCCTGGAATCGAATGTACCCAAATTGAAAAGAGCGCTGATGATGGAGACCGTAAAAAAGGACCCCTTAAATCCTTTCAAATACTGGATTAATGAAGCAAATCGCATCCTGAGAAGGTGGCTTAATCCAACCGGATTGTTTATAGCGGTACTTGGTCCGGACGGGGTGGGGAAAAGCACCTTAATTAAAAGATTGGAACATGAGCTATCGGTTGCGTTCCGACGTACGGAGAACTTCCATCTGAGACCCGGGGTGTTAGGCAAGAAACCAGAGGGCGAACCTGTGACCGACCCTCATGGAAAGCCTACTCGTTCTTATTTGCTCTCGACTCTAAAGATCCTGTATTACTTCACTGATTACACTTTGGGTTATCTATTCAAAATCTATCCTAAAATCATAAGATCGACCATGGTTATTTCTGACAGATATTGCGATGACTTACTGGTTGATCCAGTCCGTTATAGGTATGGAGGATCATTCTGGTTCGTTAAACTCATGTGTTATTTTATCCCCAGGCCCCGTTTATATTTGGTGTTGGATATTCCCGCGGACAAGATTCTGAAGCGTAAGCAGGAGGTTGGAGAAGAGGAATTGATTCGTCAGCGAAAGGCATATATGGACCTGGCGGTAAGGCTCCCTAATGCTTTTATTCTGGATTCCGGAGGGACCCCGGAAAAGGTGGCGGATGATGCTTCGGAAATCATAACGAATTATCTGCACAACAGATATATGGAGCGGAGCGGGTCATTTTTCCCGAATAATGACAAAATGAATACTCTTGCCTGGCTGACTTCCGTACTGTCAGCCAACCCCCGTGGATCTTTTTTCACCATCAAGGGTGCTGGAAACAGAGATAAGAGTTTGGTTTGGGAAACTACTTACGAATTCAAATATTTACCGGTCAAGGACGGCCGCGCATATTTACTACCCCTGAAACGGAAACCGGCCGAAAACGGTCTTTTGCTTTATAACGCACAGAGTGAAAAAGCAAAAGCGGTAAAAGCCCTTCTGAAGAAACGTTACATCATCGGTTTAAGCAGTCTTTTGTTGAATTCAGTAAGTGTTATGACAAGCCGTAGTTTAAATATCCGTGAGAAGAGCGAGGTATTGATCTTTGAATATTTAAAGGAAGTAATGAATCTGGGAGAGCTCGATTTCGCACTCTCTCTAGGTACTCCGGGACCCCATCGAAAACCTGTTATACAAATCAATAACGGGGAGGGTATAGTTGTCGGTTATGTCAAGGTCGGGTGGAATGAGGTTACAAATTCGCTTGTAAGAAATGAAGCTGATACAATCAAAAAACTGTCCTGCACATCTTTTAATTCCTTCGGAATGCCTTCCGTTTTACATGCAGGTTGGTGGCATGATCGATACTTTACAATACTATCCTCACCTGAGGGCCATCTCTTACCAGCATCTAAAACGCTGAATATTATGTACATGAATGTCATAAATGATTTAGCGGACTTCAATACACGGAGTATGCTCGTCCGGGAGAGCGATTTCTGGGCGGTTCTATTAAACAGAGTGAATAAAGTTAAGAACGGGTACTTTCGCTCTGTTTTGAAGCAAAAAGGTATACCGCGAATAGAGAAGGCATTAAACAATATATCGCTCCCGTTTCATATGTCCCACGGGGACTTTGCTCCCTGGAACACATATACCGGGAACGACAAGATCTTTCTCTATGACTGGGAATATGCACGTCCGTACGTGCCTGCGGGCTATGATTTATTTCATTATATTTTCCAGACTAATGTTTTTCTCGAAAAAAGAAATTCCGATGAGCTGTATAGAGCTGTATTGAGCGATAGTCTTAACAGTTTAACGAAAAAGTATTGGGAGAAACTCGGAGTAAGTACGGACTCCCGGAATACGCTTTTCCTCTTATATTTACTGGATAGATTTTCGATTGCTGCTTCGGAAGGGGCCGGGAGTTTTCAAGAGCTGAATCAATTTTCCAAGATAATTATGCTGTTAACCGATATTTAACCGGGAAAAGCTTTATGCAAAAAAGACTTAAGGTATTGATTTCCGCCTATGCTTGTGAGTCCGGAAAAGGCTCTGAGCCCGGAATAGGATGGAATTGGGTAAAACAAATCGGCCGATTCCATGACGTGTGGGTTATTACACGGTCGACCAACCGGGTATCTATTGAGCGGGAAAGCCCCTATATGCCACCAAATATCCACTGGTTATATTTTGATTTTCCCGGATGGGCCAGGTTTTGGAAGAAAGGCCAGCGCGGAGTTTATTTATATTATTACTTATGGCAAATAGCGGTTTATTTTCTGGCAAGACGGATACATAAGGGAGTTAATTTCGACATAATCCATCATTTAACATTCGGTGTTTATTGGCTTCCGAGCTTTCTATCACTTCTCCCTGCACCTTTTATATACGGTCCTCTGGGCGGCGCCGAATCGGCACCTAAGGAGTTTTACAGTAGCTTCAGTCTCAGGGGTAAGATTTATGAATGGTTGAGAAATACGGCAAGATGGATCGGTGAGAAAGACCCTTTCGTGCTGATAAGTATCAGGAGAGCAAGGTTAGTTTTGGCGAGAGTGAGGGATACGGGTGAACGACTCTCTTTTCTCGGAGCAAAAGATGTGCGTTATTGCTCGGACTTTGGAATCAGCGTTGAGGAGATTGAAAGACTGGGTGCGATAAACGGCAAGAGACCCGAGCAGCTCGTGGTGATAAGTGTCGGCAGACTGCTGCATTGGAAAGGCTTTCATCTGGGACTCAAGGCCTTTTCCAGGTTTGTGACCGAATTTCCCTCTAGTGAATACTGGTTTGTGGGGGACGGACCGGAGCGGCGAAATTTAGAATTAATGGCGGAAGGGTTGCACATAGCGGATAAAGTAAAGTTTTATGGCGTGCTTACTCGGCACGAGGTCTTAAAAAGGCTTTCTGAATCCGAAATGTTAGTTCATCCGAGCCTTCATGACTCTGGTGGTTGGGTATGTATTGAAGCAATGGCTTTAGGGAAGCCCGTGTTATGCCTTGATCTGGGGGGACCTGCAATGCAGGTATCCCGGGAGACGGGATTTAAGCTCCCGGCTGGCACTCCTGAACAATCTGTCGACGACCTGACGAATGCGATGAAACAACTGGCAGGGGATTTCAGCCTGGGCAGGAGAATGGGCGAAGCCGCACGGAAAAGGGCTTTGGACTATTTTGAATGGGATAAAAAGGGCGAATGGATAAACAAAATCTATCAGGAAGTGGCAGTTTAAGATGAATTGGGCAAGTAAATATCCTGAAATCAAGCCTGCAATTATTGTGGCCGGCGCATCAGTCCTGATTGGCTTTTTTGCCTTGGAGATATCGAATCGGTTCGATTACTATATGGTTCTAATCTGTGTTTTGGGAGTTCCAACGGGCTTTCTTGTCTTAAGGTCTATATTTATTTCAAGCTTCAGATTAAAGGAATTGTTCGTACGGCTTAAATGGTGTCATTACCTTTGGTTTTTAGTTTTCATGAGCGGACTCGTTTTTCGTATAAGAGATACGGATACAGTTCAACAAAACCCGTTAGATCTCTGGGCTCTTTATAGGATAGGTGTAATGGGGTTCATAGGCTATGTGCTGCTCATGAGGCTGGCTATGCATAAAACGGACTGGTTATCTTCTCTGTTCAGGGGTTCTGTAGGACTATTCGCAGGATTTGCGCTGGTTGCTCTGCTTTCCACCGCGTGGTCTGTCTATCCCATGTGGACACTTTATAAGTCCCTTGAATACATAATCAGTCTGTCCCTTATCGCTGCAATAATATTCTCGGCAAAATCAATACCTGATTTCAAGGTGCTTTTCGACTTGACCTGGGTATTGTTAGGCCTGCTCGCGGCCAGCGCCTGGATCGGGATTTTAATATGGCCTGATATTGCAATGCGCAGGGATGTTGGAGTTCTGGGGAGTCAGCTTTCTGGAGTAATTCCTGCGATGGAAACTAATCAAGTGGGAGAGCTGGGCGCAATACTGTGTATTGTAGCGTTCAACCGCATTCTGTTCATGAAAGACAAAAGATTATATTTCGTAATCTTTCTTGCAGCTATGGCTACATTGATAATCGCGCAGAGCAGAACACCTATTGCGGGTTTTCTCGTGGCTGTACCTCTGATGCTGTTTGCTTCCAGAAGAATCGGCCCTTTTGCTTTCACAATTATGCTGATGTTCTTGGTGCTCAACTTTACCGGTATAACGGATACGTTCTGGGAATATTTTCAGCGTGGACAGGATCGGGAGCATTTTTCATCTTTTTCGGGAAGGACCTACGGTTGGGCTTTGGGGTGGGAACTCTTTAAGGCCAATCCTTTGGTAGGTTACGGTGCGTATGCCGGAGGAAGATTTGTGGTGCTGACTGAGCTGGGGGGAGTGGGAGATTGGTCTTCAATCCTAAATACATGGCTGGAAATTCTTCTTGGAGTGGGATTGATAGGTGCTATTTTTACAGTAGCAGCTTTTCTGAGGACATGGAAAAATCTTTTGGAGGCTACGTTTTCGAGCAGGAACGGAACGCTGCTTCATTGTTTAGCTGTGGAAGGTGTGGGCATACTTGCCCTTATCTCTGTACGTTCAATGTTTACAACCAATATATTTTGGCATCCTCCTTTGCTTTTCTTCCTTGTTCTGGGGTATACAGAATTTTTATACAGGCATTACAAGTGCGTAAACTTCAGAAAACCTTTTCTTAGAAAATCGTTAATGACTAACTGAGAATATAGCCGGTATCCACACAGTATTAATAATCCTTGAGAAAATCATCACTGAAATATGTTTCAGAACCGAGAGGAGATCACGTCCATAGAAAAAGCAAATTGACAACAGTATCAATGGTTCATGCTTTGAACATGGGAATGGAATGTCCTTATTGCAAATGTGATGCGTCGGAGTTAGAACGGATATATTTGGTGTAAAACCATTCGGGAATCAGGGACTCATGGGTAGGGGATACAAGATACGGAAGAGGTTAAGATGGTATATATGGTACGCCGAACTAATCTTCACAATTTACTAGGGTAAATACTGCAAACAGCCGATATCGAGGGTGAACTCCTTTATTTCACCAGAAAATCATGAGAGTGCTTGTCGCACATAACTATTATCAGCAGCCGGGTGGTGAGGATACGGTATTCGCTGCCGAAACGGAGCTTCTCCGGAGGTATGGTCATGAGGTTGTCGAGTACACGGAAAGGAATGAGAGAATCAATTCCATGAATATCGGTACTGTGGCTCTGAAAATGATATGGTCTCTTAGCTCGAAAAAAAAAATAATTGAAATACTCGACAGGACAAAACCCGATGTCGCGCACTTCCATAATACATTTTTACTCATATCACCATCTGCGTATTATGCGTGTAAAGATAGGAATGTGCCCGTAATACAATCACTTCACAATCCGAGACTTCTTTGTCCGGCGGCAAATCTTTATCGTGACGGTAAGGTGTGTGAAGACTGTGTGGGTAAAACATTACCTTGGCCTGGGGTGGTGCACGGCTGTTACCGGCACTCAAGGTCTCAAACAGCACTCGTCGCAACAATGCTGACACTACACCGGATGCTCGGGACCTGGGACCGGGTTATTGATACTTTTATCGTATTCACTGAGTTTTACAGGAAAAAATTCATAGAGGGGGGACTCCCTCCGGAGAAAATTGCTCTTAAGCCACACTTCGTTGATCCCGACCCGGGTTGTCGTAACGGGCGGAAAGGGGAATACGCACTCTACATCGGAAGGCTCGACAGGGAAAAGGGTATTAATACTTTACTCAAGGCATGGCGGCACAATACTAACGTCCCGCTGAAGATCAGAGGGGACGGGAATCTATTAGGCGAGGTCGCCGAATATATAAACAGAAACAACCTGAAATCGGTAGAGATTGTAAGACGTCTCAAGAGGGCGGAGCTCAATGAGTTAATCAAAAATGCACGGTTCCTTGTTTGGCCGTCGGAAGGGTATTACGAAACGTTCGGGTTAGTGGCAATCGAATCATTTGCGTGCGGTGTACCGGTAATCGCTTCAAGGGCAGGGGCATTGGCGGAGAATGTTAGAGACGGGTATACAGGACTTCATTTTACGCCGGGTGATACAGATGATTTATCAGCGAAGGTGAATTGGGCATGGAATCACCCGGAGGAAATGGCCCTTATGGGGAGGGCCGCCCGAAGAGAGTATGAAACGAATTACAGCTCTGAAAAAAATTACAGGATACTCCTCGGAATATACGAAAAGGCTATAAGTGAGAAAAAGGTCCGGCATTAAAAAGACACCGAATATGTGCAGGTTGCGGGTTGCCCGGGGGTATTCAATTCCTTTCTCCGGCGTAAAACATAAAACTTTTATATTGGAGACGGATGATGATCGTGAATAATTGGGACAGATACAGGATACTCGGGGTCAACGTATCAGCCGTTCAGATAGGTGATGTAATCCGTCAGATGGACGAATGGATTGAAGAGAGGAGCTTCGGACATTATATAGCGGTAACCAATACCCATGTTATAACGGAGTCCTGGTTCAACCCGGAATATAAAAAGGTTCTTAATACCGCAGATTTTGTGGTTCCTGACGGGATGCCGCTCGTGTGGCTTGGAAGGTTAGGGGGGTATTCGCTCAAACGCAGGGTTTATGGTCCGGAATTGATGGAAAGCTTCTTATTGGATAAAAAAGGGCGTAAACGCAGACACTTCCTGTATGGGGGCAAGCCCGGTGTTCCCGAGAGACTTATGGAAAACCTATCGGGGAGTTGTCCCGACTTAGAGTTCGTCGGAAGTTATTCGCCTCCTTTCCGCCCGCTTACATCAGAAGAGGACAGGGCGGTGGTCGATAGGGTAAATAGTCTGGGACCGGATGTTGTCTGGGTAGGACTGGGAGCGCCGAAGCAGGAGATATGGATGCACGAGCATAGGCATAGCCTCCGTGTGCCGCTTATGGTGGGTGTAGGGGCGGCATTCGATTTCCTCGCCGGCGTTAAATCTCAGGCCCCTTCGCTACTAAGGGAAAACGGGTTTGAGTGGTTATGGCGCTTGATGAGTGAACCGCAGCGTTTATGGCGCAGATATCTGCTCTACGGACCGCTCTTTGTCGGTTTGGTAATGCTCGAGAAGATGAAAATATTAAAGTTCTAAGTTTAAATTCCCCGAAGTTAAATAAATTTAAGGAGGGATAAATTATGAAACGAAGAATTTTGGTCACTGGCGGAAGCGGATTCATAGGATCTCATTTATCCGAAAGGTTACTTGAGACCGGGAACGAGGTAATCTGCGTCGATAATTTTTTTACCGGGACGAAACATAACATTATACACTTGATGGGGAATCCCTTCTTCGATGTCATCCGGCATGATATATGCTTTCCCCTCTATATGGAAGTGGACGCAATCTATAATCTTGCCTGTCCGGCATCTCCGATACACTATCAGTTCGACCCAGTACAAACGACTAAGGTCAATGTTCTTGGCGCTATAAATATGCTGGGTCTGGCAAAAAGACTGAAAGTCAGGATTTTTCAAGCCTCGACTAGTGAAGTCTACGGTGACCCGGCCGTACATCCACAGACCGAAAGCTACTGGGGCAATGTAAACCCGATAGGTACCAGGTCGTGTTATGATGAAGGGAAAAGATGTGCCGAGACCCTCTTTTTCGACTACAACCGTCAACACGGTATAGATATAAGAGTGGCCAGGATCTTCAATACCTACGGTCCCAGAATGCACCCCAAGGACGGAAGAGTCATAAGCAATTTCATCGTACAGGCCCTTATGGGGAATCCCATAACGATTTATGGAGACGGAATGCAGACCAGGTCGTTCTGTTATGTTGATGATATGGTAAACGGCATAATCAGTCTTATGAATCTTCCGGAAAAATTTACCGGCCCTGTAAACCTCGGTAATCCGGTTGAGAAAACGATCGTGGAATTGGCGAATATGATTATTGAACTTACGGGTTCGGGATCTAAAATTGTATTTAAGCCGCTCCCGTCCGACGACCCTGTGAGAAGAAGGCCGGATATTAAACTTGCGACGGAAAAGCTCGATTGGGCACCGAATGTTGAGCTAGAAACCGGGCTGAGAAATACAATCGGTTATTTCGATGAGTTACTCCGTTCAGGTGGAAGGAAGGATCTGGAGTTTAACTTAAGAGAACATTCAGATGAGAGATGGGAGAAGGATAAATTAAGCGATATGCCGTTAAATAAATCCGCATCGTCCGCTTCCTTGTAGGGTGCTCGTCATAGGTTGTTCTGTTAAGTTCCATAAGAATACAGTTTAGTTGATTCAAATAAGATACGTTCCGTATCTAAGCAAGCCCGTAGTTTGTCATCCTAAAAAACAAGTTTTCCGGTCGGGAACATGAGTCGGATTTGTCCAAAGATTAGTCTGGGTATGCCCGTCTTTAACGGGAAAAATTATATCGAGCAGGCGATTATCTCGATCCTGGAACAGACCTATTCCGATTTCGAGCTAATTATATCCGACAACGCTTCGGATGACGGTACGGAAGATATATGTCGTTATTACACGGGAATTGACGATCGAGTGCGATATTTCCGTAACGACGCAAATATTGGTGCCGCAATGAACTTTAACCGTACGGTCTTGCACGCGAAAGGTGAATTTTTTAAGTGGGCGGCCCACGACGACATGCTCGCCCCGGATTACCTTAATCTGTGTCTTCAAGTCCTCGAGAATGATGAGTCCCTGATTCTTTGTTTCCCGAAAACTATATTGGTGGATGATTGCGGGCACACGATAGAGCGCTACGAAGTAAGTATGAAAAATATCTCTTCGGAGAGCCCGGTCGTCAGATTCAGGGATCTCGTGCTCATCAGCCACTGGGGTGTTGAGATTTTCGGTTTGTTTAGGAAGCGCGTTTTAGATGCCGGAGAGCTGCTTGCCGGTTATCCCGGGTCTGACAGGACGTTTATGGCTGAACTGAGCTTGATTGGCCGATTTTATGAAATTCCCGAATATCTATTCTTTTCAAGGGACCATCGTGAGAGATCTACCAGGATCGGAACTATTCATTCACGCGCAGGCTGGTGGGATACAAAAAATTCCGGTCAAACAGTGTTTCCGCAATGGAGGCTATATCTAGAGCTTATAAGGTGTGTGAATTCAGCCCAGTTAGCAGGCAGGGAACGAAGGGCATGCTATATGACTTTGATAAAGTGGCTCACTTCTAACCTGAATTGGGTGTTGATGTTGATAGACCTGGCTGTTGCAGTAGAGCCGAGATCGTGGGAGTTTGTCCTGGGGCTCAAGAGGAAATTCTTAAAAAAAGGAAAAAATAAAGTTCGGAAAACGAAAGATGATTTAATTTCCCAGAATTCGAAGTCTTAACACTGAAGTTCCTGTAATAAAATTCTTAAAAAACAAAGCTAAGGAGGAATAGGCTATGAAAGTGGCTATTCTTGCCGGAGGTTACGGGTCGCGTCTTGCTGAAGAGACAGAGGTTAAACCAAAGCCTATGGTAGAGATAGGCGGGCATCCGATTCTCTGGCACATAATGATGCATTATGCACATTACGGTTATGACGAATTCATAATCGCTCTCGGATACAAGGGCGAAGTTATAAAGAAGTACATGGTCGATTATTGTTCCCTGAAAAACGATCTTAAGGTCAAGCTCAGAACGGGCGAGATAGAGAAAAATGGGACGAGTTCTAACCCTGACTGGACAGTTGAGCTGGTCGACACGGGTGTGCCGACTCAAACGGGCGGCCGGATTAAACGTCTTGCTCCTAATATAAAGAACGAGACATTCATGTTGACCTGGGGGGACGGTGTATCCGATGTTGATCTGGACGCTCTCTTGCAGTTCCATCGTTCGCACGGGAAGCTGGCTACCATGACGGCTGTTCGACCCCCGGCACGTTACGGGCACCTTGATCTGAATGGAAGCAGGGTTTTAGTGTTCTCGGAAAAACCACAAACTGAGGAAGGATGGATAAACGGTGCGTTTTTTGTCCTCGAGCCGGGAGTTTTCGATTACATAGAAGGGGACGAGGTTGTCTGGGAGCGTGAGCCTCTCGAGCGGCTTGCGAGGGATGGTCAGCTTATGGCATACAAGCATTATTCATTCTGGCAATGCATGGACACTTTAAGGGAAAAACATCTGCTGGAGAAGTTCTGGCAGAGCGGAAACCCACCTTGGAAAATCTGGAGGGATTGACATGAGAATATTGGTCACAGGACACAGAGGATATATAGGTGCCGTTTTGGTGCCCATGCTGCTGAAAGCGGGGCATGAGGTTACCGGACTCGATAGCGATCTTTACGAGGGATGCGATTTCGGCAATTTCCAGTCGGATGTCCCGTTTATAAGGAAAGATATACGGGACGTCGAGGTTGACGATCTTGAAGGGTACGACGCCGTTTTGCACCTGGCCGGACTGTCGAATGATCCCCTTGGAGACCTTAATCCGCGATTGACTTACGAGATTAACTATTTGGCGTCCCTGAATCTCGCCAGGTTGGCCAAGACCGTCGGGATAGAGCGTTTCGTCTTTTCCTCGTCTTGCAGTAACTATGGAGCTTCGGGAGAAAACATTATAGATGAGGAAGCCGAATTCAAGCCGGTTACTCCGTATGGCCGTTCAAAAGTCCTTGTCGAACGAACTGTATCCGGTCTGGCGGACTCGGGATTCAGCCCGACCTTTCTGAGAAATGCAACGGCTTATGGTCTTTCCCCGCGTCTTCGCTTCGACCTGGTGCTGAATAACCTGGTTGCCTGGGCGTACACGACCGGCGAGGTGCATCTGAAGAGCGACGGGACTCCCTGGCGCCCGATTGTCCATATTGAGGATATATCCCGTGCATTCATTGCGGTTCTCAACGCACCTCGCGAGCTTGTGCACAACGAGGCGTTTAATGTAGGAACCAGGGAGGAGAATTATCAGATTAGAGAACTGGCGGAAATCGTGAAAGAAACCGTGCCGGGCTCCCGTATCGACTTTGCCGAGGGAGCCGGACCCGATAAGCGGTGCTACCGTGTGGACTGCGGTAAGTTGAAGCGGACCCTGCCGGAATTCGAGCCCATATGGAATGCAAGGCTGGGAGCAGAGCAGTTATACGAGGCGTATAAACGGATCGGGCTCAGGCTCGAAGATTTCGAAGGGCCTAGATACAAGCGCATAGATCATATAAAGGAGCTTATAGCAAATAGAGAATTGGGTCCCGATTTGCGCTGGAATGAGATTGAAGAACCAAAAACTGCAGCATCTGCGGAGTGATAAAGATGGTATACGAAAATATTTCAAAATGCCGTTCATGCGGCCATAACGAACTTGATCTGGTGATCTCATTCGGCGAGACACCGCTTGCGGACAGGCTTCTGACCCCTGACAGCTTGAATCGTTCGGAATTGAAAGTACCGCTCGATCTGGTTTTTTGTCCCAATTGCTCCCTTGTGCAGATTACGGAAACGGTATCGCCGGAGATACTCTTCTGCCAGGACTACCCCTATTTCTCTTCGACATCGGAGACGCTTCTCCGCCATTCTCGAGAGAATGCCGTGGAGCTGATCGTATCGAGGCATCTTGACTCCGAGAGCTTAGTAATCGAGGTCGCGAGCAATGACGGCTACATGCTTAGAAACTTTGTTGAATGTGATATCCCTGTTCTGGGTATTGATCCTGCACGGGGTCCTGCCGGCGCGGCAAGGAAAGCGGGGATCCACACGCTCTGTACGTTTTTCAATACGGACCTCGGAAAGATGCTGGCTGACAACGATATGCTTGCCGATGTTGTTATCGCCAATAACGTGCTCGCCCACGTGGCTGATCTGAACGGGTTCGTCGAGGCCATAAAAATAGTTTTAAAAGATGACGGCTGCGCCGTCATCGAGGTCCCGTATTTATCCGATCTGATTCAGAAATGTGAATTCGACACCATCTATCATCAGCATCTATGTTACTTTTCGGTTACGGCGCTCGACAGGCTTTTCAGGGCGCGCGGGTTTTATCTTAACAAAGTCAGAAGAATTCCGATACACGGGGGCTCCCTTCGTCTATTTGTGGAGAAGCATGAATGCGTGGATAAGAGTGTCGTGCAGATGTTAAAAGAGGAGCGTGATGCGGGGATGAATGATCTGGATTTCTATTCCAGGTTTGCAGATCGGGTAGATGTTATCCGGAACGCTCTCTCTGTGATGATCAGGGAAATCAAGGAAAACAACATGAGAATTGCTGCATACGGTGCAGCCGCTAAGGCTACGACGCTGCTTAGTTACTGTGGGATCGGCAGGGATTACCTGGAATATATAGTGGATTTAAATACATTCAAACACGGACGGTACATGGGAGGGAGCCATTTACCCATACTTCCCACTCACAAATTGCTCGACGACATGCCGGATTATGTTTTGTTGCTGGCCTGGAATTTTGCCGAGGAAATCTTGAGACAACAAGAAGCGTATATTCAGAGAGGTGGAAAGTTTATTGTCCCTATCCCGCATCCTACTGTTCTCTAGACGTAATGACGGGGAATATCCCGCATATGTATTACTTGATGACAAGCCGGAATATTTGTGTCGATCACATGGAATTATGCATAGGGACTACTAAACCAGCGGGAAACCCGGAGACGGATGAGAAGAAGTTCATTGTACCGCTTCCGTATGCGTCTGTCATTCAGTGGATTAAAACATAATATGTATACATCAATGCTGCATAGATTGTACAGAAGAGGAGTGTCAAAATTCTTCAATAGCATTCCAAGAAATAAATTTGTGCATGGCGTTACCGAGGGGCTTCAATTTGATGAGCTCAACGAATTGTGTCTTGATTACATTAAACATCCGTTAAAGGATGTTTCGTATTGCCACCTATCGGGCTGGAAAAAATCGAATACATATCGATTGTTGCTTGAAACAGAGAAAGGAGATAATTGGAGTTTAATCTATAAAAATGCCCTATACCGGCAGGATATAATCCCAGCCCTTAACAATTTCCCGATAAATCCCGGACCCCCGGAATATGCAATATACAGTAATGCCGATGGAGAGATTATTAAATATCTTCCAACAATTTACAGATGCCGTGAAATACATACCGGCTCGCATTACATGTATCTGATGCAGGATTTGAATGCGAATTACAGACCGGCCGGAGGTAAGAGAGATATACTTTGCATATCTGCCGAATTGACCAAATTGTACGGCATCTTCGGGGACTATAGGTTCGATGAAGATTCATTGATTCTATATAACAGGGAATTATCCGCGAGGCTTCAAGCCTACATCATCGGCAACCTGGAGCGTTATGTCAGTGTGACAAATAGTAAAACCGTTTCTGCGGTTTGTAGAAATTGGCAGAAAATTGCCGGCTTGTACGAAGATAAATACGATTATTTCCGGCTAAACTCGATAATCCACGGTGATTCGAACCTCGCAAATATACTTGTACACAGAAAATATGGTGACAGGATAAAATTTATAGACTGGGAATGGGCGGGGGTAGGGCTTCCTCATCAGGACCTCGCATCTCTCCTTAAAAGAGCAAAGCCAAACGTAGAGGAAGACGCACTTGAAATTTTCTCAAAAAACAATCGCTCCATTTCTATCGGTGAGCATAAAAGATTGTATGAGGTCTGTCAGATGGAGCGCGGTCTGATAGATTCTGCCTTCTTTGCCAATCAGAGCGCAAACTCTACCGACAGGACGAAAATCGATATCGTGGGTTACATCGAAGATTCCGCATCAAGGGTCATGAGAGCTTATTATAAGTTGGTATAGGGACTTAACCTTTTTCTCTTAAAAACGTATATTTTCGAATTTTTAAGAATTTTAATATCAGATCATGTTTGAGACTGACGAGTTCGAACTTTGGAATTTAGCCCCTGAAAGCACAGCCATAATCGGGGCTCAAAGAATATTTAATGTTCTTGGACGATTAAAACACCCCGAAAAAATTAAAAGAGCCACATATTCCATTAACAACGATCCCGAAAGAGCAATTTTTTTTAAATACTTGGAAAACAAATCCGAGAGGCTCATGTGTCCGGGCGATTTTAACATAGATACGATACTAATTGAGGATCTCGGTCCTGAAAACCAAATACGCTTCAGATTAGACCTTGGCTCGGAAGAAAAGGAATATATAATCGGCTTCTCGACATATTTTACAAATGGGAAACTTCCGTATTATCGGCTCGACTTGTCAGCCGCAAATTATCCGCATGAGGTCGGACAGATTGTCGACGGTAAATGGCAACGGAGGAGAGATGAACGATCCGAGCCTTGTCTCGAAATTCTGAAACAGGATTCGGGGCACGACCGAATAATACTCTTCGGACGCCATGACTGGACTTCAGGTTATGAAATTACGGCGAGGCTCTGTGTAACTGCCTGGACGCACGTTACACATAATGTGGGGTTGCTTTTTAAGTGGAACCCTCATCTACAGGGAGACGGCACTTGCCTGCCTATTCAGTGGACAACAGGGTTGGGATATTATTATTCTCTGTCCAAGGGGCTGAGAATCCGTTTCGGTCGTAATGTGCATTTCGATAGTAACGGCAATAAACGGGGCGATTATGTCTTGAAGGAAAAACCTCTTTCACCTTATTATTATGTCAAAGGAAACATAATTAAGCTTTACCGCTGGTTTTTGAAGCTGATAAAAGTTAATTCTCCGTTTACGTATGATCCATTTTCCCAAATTATTCCCGGAAGAAAGTATCTGTTCAGAATGTTAGTTCATCCTGAAAAATATACCCTTACAGTATGGGAAGAAGGGAAGAATGAGCCGTCCCCTCAGTTAGAAGTAAAAAAGCCTGTTGAAATTCTTCCCAAAGGGTCGGTCGGGATAATCGCCTATAATTGCGGTGTGAGAGTTTATGACTTCCAAGTTTCTCCGGTTTAAATTGTTACAAAATATGAATGCGAACAGGTATGAAACGTGACGAGTTCAATACAGAGGATCTTATGAAGGGGCTTAATTGTTACCGTAATGTGTTTGTGGCCCTCGTGATTTTCTCTTTGTTGGTCAGAACTGTATCCGAAGCGGAAGAGTTTCACCAACCCCATGATTCGAAATATCTTATCTTAATGATAAGTGATGGTTGGGGGATAAAACACATAGAGGCAACGGGTAAATACACCGGCCGTACTCCGGTGTATCAGTCATGGGACTTACATTGGATGTCGACCTTCCCGGCGGGCGGGAGCTATGACCCGGATTCTGTTTGGTCGGACTTTGACTATCTAAAAAGCGGGGCGACCGACAGTTCCGCATCGGCGACCGCATTATATACCGGTCTTAAAACCAAACCTTCAATGCTTGGCGTATCGCCCGAGAGTCAACGGTTGTTTACAATTGCGGAAAAGGCCAGGATGCTTTATATGGCTGTCGGTGCCGTAAGTACGGTACAAATATCACATGCGACTCCCGGCGCCTGGTACGCACACAATGATTACCGGTTTAACTCTTATGCGATAGCGGAGGAGGGACTTTTCGGAGACCCTCAAGCGACTTACGACAAATGGGATTGGAACCAACGAGTAAGACATTTCGCTCAAACCGTTTTTAAATGGTTGCCGAGATCGCGGAAAGTATTTAAGGACTTATATTCCGGAGATTATGGCCCCTCTCAGCCAGTTGACGTATTAATCGGCGCTGACGGCACTGGTTACTCGGGTGAGAGTTATCTAAATGATTACATCCGTGAGAAGCTTAGGAAGGAGAGCTCGCAGCCTGATAAACATATTTTCATTGAGAGCGTTGGCGGAGAATATAACGGGGCGCGTCTCATGGAACTGTCTGAAAACAGTAATATTGCGAGACTTGTTGGTATATTCGGACACGGTTACCGTTTAGCCGACGGGTCTGGATATAATCCCGAAAACCCTACGCTTGCCGAAATGACCGCATCGGCATTAACGGTGCTCGTTCGTAACCCTAATGGTTTCGTATTACTTGTCGAGGGGGGAGCGGTCGATTATGCGGGACATGACAATAATATGGACCGGTTAATAGGAGAACAAACCGAATTTGACGAAGCTGTGCAAGCGGTCGTTGATTGGGTCGAAGACCCTTCTAATGGCAGCAATTGGAATAATACTCTTGTCATTGTTACCGGAGACCATGAGACCGGTTACCTTACCGCCGGTCCCGGTGTATTCCCGAATCAGCCGCTCGGTGAAGTTAGCGGCAGAACCGTATCTTTAGAGAAAGAGATGGAAGGGAGTTGTTGCCGCGCCAGCTGGGAAGACGGCGATAATAATAATATGCTTGATGAAGACGAAACCGTATACTGGGCCTGGAATACGCGCAGCCATACAAATAATCTGGTGCCTCTGTATGCAAAAGGTCTGGGCTCGGGACTATTCGCGACCTTTGCAATAAATATCGATCCCGTGCGCGGGCCCTACGTCGATAATACAGATGTTCATAAGGTTATGGATGCTGTAATATCGCGTCCAATATCAAGGAACAGTATTGATATGAACTTAGCCGACACCCAGCATCAGCCACAATAGGAGTATACGCATGCAGCAAGCTAAAGAAACCAGGTGTTTAGGTATACCGGATTAATAATAAATTTGTTGTAGCGCAGTGCAGCTATCTTTTTGCCCCATCCTGTCAGCTAAAGGTTAATATCAAAAACAGTTATGACATTATATATTACTCTAGCGCCTATCACTCTTATATATATTTTTTTGTCTCTTTTGTCTTGCGGGAATGACTCCGGTGGTGAGAAAAGTGAATGGCCATATCTCTCAAGCAAGCACGGTGACATTCCCAAGCCCGGGCCGTCTAAACAACAAACTGCAAGCCTGATATTCGATGCTGATAACGATAGCGTTAATGATTTTGTAATAGGCAGCCGGCGGAAGGGACCCTCCGTTTTCCTTTATAGTCGCTCAGCGGACGGATGGAAGAAATACATTATAGAGGATGATACTCTTCCAATCGAGGCCGGTGGAGCTTTCTACGACATGGACGGTGACGGCGACCTTGATATTGTTTTAGGGGCTGATGCGTCGGATAACAAAATATGGTGGTGGGAAAATCCCTACCCGGATTTTGACCCGGAAATACCATGGAAGAGGTACATTTTAAAAGATACCGGCGCAAAAAAACATCACGATCAAATCTTCGGAGACTTTGACGGAGACGGGCAGGCGGAACTGGTTTTCTGGAATCAGGGTGCTAACAAGCTTTTCATATCGGATATTCCCTCAGATCCGAAAAATACGGAGCCTTGGCCCTATACCGAAATATTTACGAGTGAGTCCGAATCCGAAGGCCTCGCATCGGGAGACATCGATCTGGACGGCAAGCGGGACATTGTGGGAGGGGGGCGCTGGTTTAAACACCTCGGAGGAAATCTCTACGAGCCTGAGATCATAGACGACGACCAACGATTTTCACGGGCTGCCGTTGGCCAATTAATTAAAGGGGGGCGGCCGGAGGTTTTATTTGTCGTAGGTGATGGGGTAGGGTTCCTAAAGTGGTATGAATGGGAAGATGGCAGGTGGACAGGGCACGATCTGCTGGAAATTGAAGTCGATCACGGGCACTCGATTGAAATCGAAGATATGGACGGGGACGGGAATCCGGATATCTTCTGTGCGGAAATGAGGCTCGACGGTAAGAACGAAGATGCGAAAACATGGATATTTTACGGCGACGGCGGCGGCAACTTTACGAAAAGAGAGATTGCTGCCGGGTTCGACAATCATGAATCGAAGGTAGGCGATCTGGACGGCGACGGCGATCCCGATATTCTAGTTAAACCCTACAACTGGGATACCCCCCGTATAGATATACTGCTTAACAATTGGGGTTGGAAACGCCACGTGATTGATGCGGATAAGCCTTGGCGTAGCATATTTATTACATCAGCTGACCTGGATGGAGACGGGGAAAAAGACATTATCACGGGTGGCTTCTGGTATAAGAATCCCGGTTCAATCGATGGAAAATGGGAACGCATTCCGATCGGCGGATCATGTAATAATATGGCCCTGGTTTTTGATTTTGACGGTGACGGGTATATGGACATCTTGTGCACCGAAGGTAAGGGTTCTGATCCCAATTCCACTCTCTTATGGGCCCGGAATGACGGCTCCGGAAATTTTGATATGATGAAAAATATCCCCGGAGCCGATGGAGATTTCCTGCAGGGTGTTGCCGCGGCTCGTTCTCAAAACGGAACGATTCAAATTGCGCTTTCCTGGCACGAAGAGGGTAAGGGGATTCAGATGTTGACTGTCCCGTCGGACCCTTCAGGTGATCGGTGGAGCATGCTAAAAGTATCCGATTTTTCTCAGGATGAGGCCTTGAGCTCAGGGGATATAGACCGGGATGGTGATGCGGACATACTCCTGGGTACGAAGTGGCTCCGGAATAACGGTTCGTCCTGGGAGGTTATGACGATATTCGACACAGACGGTCCCCCCGACCGCAATATTCTCGCGGATATCAACCGGGACGGTAAGCTCGATGCAGTGGTTGGATTCGAAGCGATCAGCAAACCCGGAAAGCTCGTTTGGTATGAGCAAAATGGCCATCCGTCGGCTCCCCTGTGGGAGGAACACCTGATCGGGGTAATAACGGGGCCTATGAGTCTCGATGTCGGGGATTTAGATAACGACGGAGACCTCGACGTCGTTGCAGGTGAGCACAATATCGAGGAGCCGTCGAGGGCGAAGCTCTACTTCTTTGAAAATGAAGACGGCAGAGGGACAAGCTGGGTAAGACACATAGTACATATAGGTGACGAGCATCACGACGGTGCTCAGCTCGTGGATATTGACGGTGACGGGGACCTCGATATCATCTCGATCGGCTGGACTCATCCGAATGTAATTCTTTATGAAAATAAACCGCATCTGCAAACCCAATAAATATATTCTAATAAAGAATGAAACCGGAATCAGTTAATTTTGATAATTTACATTTCGATTTCGGCGTTCAGTACTCTTTACTGTGTATGTAGCAGTAAATTTTTTGTAAATATTAACTGGATTTTCGGCTTCGATATCAAAGCTGAGGCTAATTAATATGCCGGTAAAAGGGAAAACATCTTCCAAAATTATCCTGGTCATGATGTCGATAATCTTTACATTGATTTTCGCGGAGATTATCTTGAGATATTATTATTTCGGCAAGCTTTCGATTGTGAATACCAATGCCGACCGTCTGAAGTTTTATCGTGAGGACGAAAAACTAGGTTGGTCCCCGATCCCAAAATCAGAAGGACATTTCTCAAATCCGAGACAGGGACTTAATGCTTATATTAAGCATAACGCAAATGGGATAAGAGTAAACGATAATTCCTTTGAAAGCAGGGGAAAGTCCATATTGATAGTTGGCGACTCTGTAACTGCCGGTTTTGAAGTGGACAATAATGAAACATATTCTGCAATTTTAGAAAAGCTCTTTTTTGAAAACGGTTGCAATTACCGAGTTTATAATGCTGGGGTAAGCGGTTATGGAACTGACCAATCATTGTGGAACCTGGAAAGACTGTTAAGCATTGTCAGACCTGATTATGTTATTTACATGTTTACCAGTAATGATTTCGTTGATAATAGAAGAATTAAAAAAGCTAACACGAAATGGGGAAAACCGACATTCGTGTTAAGTAAAGGGGAGCTCATTTTAAAGAACGGGCCTTCGAGGAAATTTGAGATTTCTTATTTCGCTTACGTTAATTATGCCGATGAAGGCTATGAAATTACTGAGGGATATATAAATGAACCACTTCGAATGACTATGCAATTTATTAAAGATAATCTTGCTCTGTTTTATCCCTTAAAAACTATATATTCATTCTTACAAATTTCTCAGGAGAGTCGTATGGAGAAACAAGCTGTCTATGAAGACTTCAAAATTCTGGAGCTGATATTAAAAAAAATGAAACGACCTGAAGTTGAATTGTATTTTACGTCATATCCTTCTGAAGATTTAAAAGTATACGTTAAAGATTTCAGAAGAATAGCGGACAAACTCAACATATCATACCTGAATATTTATCCTTATTTCCCCGGACAATTGGAGAAATATCATTGGAAGAAGGATACGCACTGGAACGAGAAAGGTCATCACCAAGCGGCGACTGCGTTGTATGATCTTCTGAAACCGCGCTTGTGCAAGCAATAGGTGCCGAGCTTAGCGTTCTGTAGGCGCTATTTGTTAAAAATAATTACAACTAACAGGGTGTGACAAATTCATCACAAGAGGAGTGGAGTATATATGAAGTCCAGGAAAACCCTTAAAAATTTACTCGCCATTATGATTATATTGGTAGTCCTCTTTGCAATATGCGAAGCATTCATCAGAGTCTATCTTCACTACAACACTGTTTACGATATAGAGATGACCCGCTACGCAATGAATGTAAAGGAGGATTCTGAGAACCCAAAAATAGGACACGTACACAAACCCGGGAGCAATATGGAGCTCATGGACGTGAACGTATCAATAAATTCGGATGGGCTCAGAGACAGGGATTATCCCATAGAGAGGGGGGACGCTTTCAGGATGATATTCCTCGGAGACTCGCTAACGTTCGGCTGGGGGGTCGAGCATGAAGACACGTTCCAGAACATACTTGAGGAGAAGATCGATAAAGCCGCGCCAACAGAGATCATAAACTTCGGCACCGGGAACTACAACACGGAGCAAGAAGTAAACTTGTTTTTCGAAAAGGGGGTTAAATACAATCCCGACAAGGTGGTGCTCTTTTACTTCATTAACGACGCCGAGGCCACACCCGAGAAATCGGGTCTCTGGTTCCTCGGCCACTCGCACCTTATATCCTTTTACTGGTCCAGGATCAACTCTCTTATGAACAATATTTTCGCCTCAAAAAGCTATAAAGACTATTATACTGCCCTTTACATGGACGATCAGAAGGGGTGGATAAATTCCAAAAAGGCTATGCTTGAGCTCAGGGACTATTGCCTTGAGAACGCCATCGCAATCCAGGTGGTACTCCTGCCCGAGCTCCATGATACGAATAACCTTATATTCGGCGAAGTATATAATAAAATATCGCTTTTTCTACAGCAGAGCGGAATAGAGTACATGAGTTTGGCAAAGCTATTCTCAGACCATGGGGATCAAATGGAACTGTGGGTTAGCTACGACGATGCTCACCCCAATAACCTCGCCCATGGTAAGATTGCTGAAACGTTAGTGGAATTCATTTCTGAAAAGGAGACAAAATAATGCTGAGTAACTTCTTCTCCAAATACAAATACTATCTTATAGGTGCCCTCTTAGTTTTCATCGTCCTTACCGTGGTATTGATTGTTTTTTCCACAGGGCCTCAGATGGGAGCGTTTAATTACCAGGTATTCTAGAATCTGATTCTCTTAGAATAACTATCTGTGCAGCAGAAGAGGACACTTTGCACTCACTTCACATGGATAGGATGAATCGAGAGTCCGCACAGATGATTTCATAGGATTATTGTATAAACTCTAAATCACGCACCTAAGTATTTGTCCTGATTTCGCTTTATCTATAACTAAACAGGTTTTGCAATAGAAATACGCTGGAACATAGAATGCTTTCGACCGATATTATGTAAGAGAGCTTGCTCTTTGGTGGCTGCATCATTTTTCTGTGTTAAGCGGGAAAACATCTTAGATATTGACTGAACTACAGCTTCAATAGTAGTGACTTTTATTCGAAATTTTTGCAATGAGGATTACTAGAGGTTAATTGATATGCAGAAACGTAGGGATAAATTTTCCAGAACTGTCCTAGTTTCCTTAATCGTAATAATTATTACGCTAATCGTTACATTGTTTTTTGCTGAAATTGCCTTGAGATTTTATCATTATGGACAGCTCTCGATTGTTAAGAACGATGATGCCAGCCGTATAAAGCTTAATCGTTATGACGAAGAACTGGGCTGGACTAATATTCCTAATTTTGAAGGATATCTCTCAGACCCAAAAGAAAGCTTCAATGGATTTGTTAAATTCGATGAAAACGGAATTAGAGTGAACGATAATGACTTTAATGCCAAGGGTGAGGTGATATTAATGGTTGGTGGCTCAATAACCGGCGGTTTTGAAGTTGACAACAATGAAACATATTCAGCTGTTCTAGAAAGGCTATTTTTCGAAAATGGTTGCAATTATAGAGTTTATAATGCCGGGGTAAATGGTTATGGGACCGACCAATCATTGTGGACATTAGAGCGACTGTTAAATATTATCCATCCTAAGTACGTCATTTATATGTTTAGCAGTGATGACTTCGTAAATAATAGGACTATAAAGATTTCGAATACTTTGTGGGGAAAACCAGCATTTTTATTGAGTAACGAGGAACTTGTTTTAATAAATAAACCTCCGAAAGATGTTGAAATTTCTTATTATGCCTATATTAAATACACAGATGATGGCTATGATATCACTGAGGGATACATTAATGCAATAAACTTGACTATAATGTCATTTATAAAAAGAAATTTTGCTCTGTATTATCCCTTAAGAAATATATCTACATATTTGAAAATTTCTCCAGAGAATAGAATGGAGGAAAAAGTTAGGCATGAAGACGTTAAGGTACTGGAACTTATTTTAAAACGCATGAATCAAGACGGTATCGAATTATTTGTTACATCGAACACAGGTAAAAGTGAGGTAGAATACATTGATGATTTGGTAATAATATCGGATGATCTTGGGATATCATACTTAAATATTTTTCCATTCTTCACCGAAGAACCGGGGATTTATCATTGGAAGACTGACAAACATTGGAATGAAAAAGGTCATCTCCAAGCGGCGACTGCGTTGTATGAGGTTCTGAATCCCCGCTTGTGCGAGCAATAGATAGAGCTGTTCAGAAAAACGTCTAAACATAAATATTCCGAATCCATCTTAAACTTTAGATTTAATCTCAATTATAGAGGAAACCGGATCCTTAGATACTGATACGATAAGTTTCTACAAATTTGGTCTATAATAATCTGCGTTTTTATTAAGGACTTCTAAATTCTGCGATCCTAGATATATTAGGAGATGAGGCAGCATGAGGTCAGAGGCGACCGAGTTACTCGAAACAAGCGCCATGGAAAAATATACTTGTCCCGGATGTTACGAAAAGTCAGTATCGGTTTTTTATGAGGTCAGGGGCGTACCGGTACACAGTGTTCTGCTTCTAGATACAAGGGGACAGGCACTAAAATATCCCACTGGGGAAATTATACTCGGGTTTTGTCAGTCGTGTGGATTTGTCTCGAACTATGCATTTGACCCGAAGCTACATGAATATTCGCCGAAATATGAGTCTTCCCAGGCGTTTTCATCCACTTTTAACAGTTTCTCAAAACGCCTCGCTGAACATCTTGTCGAACGATATGATCTCCATAGTAAGAATATTATAGAGATAGGCTGCGGGCAGGGTGAGTTCATTCGTATTCTGGCGGAGCTCGGAGGTAATCACGGCATAGGGTATGACCCGGCTTATGACGGCCGTCGAAGTTATAACAGTCCGGATGCTTCCTCTAACATCGTTACGCTTCCTAAGATAAGTGAGGGACCATTGAATAAAGCTCATCCCGAATCTTGCAGGGGATGCGTAACTTTCGTTCCTGAATTTTATGGAGAGAAATCTCAAATACAAATTCCGCATTTTATATGCTGCAAAATGACGCTCGAGCATATTAAGAATACTTCTCATTTTATACATACTGTCAGGCAATCCCTGGGTGAACATAGCGATGCTGTCGTTTTTTTTCAAGTGCCGGATTTTACACGCATTATGGACGAGCTTGCATTTTGGGACATTTACTACGAGCATTGTTCATATTTCAGTCCTGGTTCTCTGGCCCATCTATTCCGTATGAGCGGTTTTGAGGTAAAGGACATATGGACCGATTATGACGATCAATACCTTATGATAGAAGCCGGAACGAATGGAACCGGAGACGCAAATTCTTTAGCGATAGAAAATGATATCGGGGAGCTGAGAAGCAAAGTAGACTACTTTAAGAATAATTACAGGCAAAAGCTTGATGCCTGGAAACGGTATTTGAATGAAATAAAGGTGAAGAATCTTAAAGCGGTTGTTTGGGGATCGAGCTCGAAAGGAGTCTCCTTTCTGACAACATTAAAGATTCAATATCATGAGTTGGAATACGTAGTGGATATAAACCCTTATAGACAGGGAAGCTATATTGCGGGTACCGGTCAAAGGATTGTTTCCCCCGAATTTATGACGGACTACAAACCCGACGTCGTTATCGTGATGAATCCGGTTTATTATGACGAAATAAATCGTGTTCTCGAAGGGCTGAAATTAAAGCCCGAGATTGTTACTGTCAATGAGGTGTAGGAGTCTTATTCTGCTCGGCTGTATATCTCGCACCGGATAAAAGTAAATCATCTCATGCGCGACCGTGTAAATAATTTGAATCCTTCCACTTTACAACTGCTAATTACTCGCCTGGATAAGCTGTATAAGGAATATCATCCTTCATAGTTAGCATATTCCGATTTCATATCTGTGGTATTAAAAAGATTATTTCAAAGCTGTCTACATGGAATGTATCTAATATTATGCCAAGTATTTATATTTGGTTTACCTCATTTTTCCTGTTATCTATGACGAATGGCTAATTAGAACACACTATTGCGTCAAGAAGATTAACTTTATTTCAAATATAATTTGTCGGGGAACGAGTCATGATTATCAGATGCCCTATATGCAGATCTACCAATTATCTTAAGTTTCTGTCGATTAAACAAGTGCCTGTGCATTGCAATCTGATGTGTAAAGACCGTAATGCCGCCTTAAATGTGGATAAAGGTGATATTGATTTGACACTTTGCAGACAGTGCGGACATGTATTTAATTCATCGTTCAATCCGGACTTTATGGAATACACAGGCAATTATGAAAATTCTTTACATTTTTCAGAAAGGTTCAGAGAGTATACGAATTGGCTTGCAGAACAGTTAATTGAACGTTATTCGCTTTCTGATAAGAAAATAGTTGAAATAGGCTGCGGACAAGGGGATTTTTTAAAATTGATTTGTGAAAGGGGAGGGAATACTGGAATTGGATTTGATCCGAGTTACAGGCACGAAATGAACACGACGAGAAATCATCATTCTGTTAAGATTATAAATGACTATTTTTCAGACCGGTTAGCCGAACCGCAGGTGGATTTTATCATCTGTCGGCATGTACTCGAACATATATACTCCCCTATGAAATTCTTGAAAATGATAAACAGGACAGTTGATAATCGGGCAAATACAAAATTGTTTTTTGAGGTTCCGAGTTTGTTATGGACTCTCCGCGATCTTTCGATATGGGATATCATTTATGAGCATTATTCATACTTTAGCCCATATTCGCTAAGACAGTTATTTATTAGATGCGGTTTCTCAGTTCGTGGGATTTACGAAACGTACGAGAAGCAGTTTCTTTGTATTGAAGCTTCCAGGTCCTCGCATCGCAATGGTAAATTTAAGCTTGACCGCAATGGCATCAAGGATCTGGAAAATTATGCGAGTGAACTTAGTGAAAAATACAAAACCAAGATTAGCGAATCAAAAAACTTACTAGCTGATTCAAAGCATGCTAAAAAGAAGACTGTATTATGGGGTGCGGGTTCCAAGGGGGTAACATTCTTAAATCTACTGAATATTGGTAATCAAATCCGTTATGTTGTAGACATTAATCCTCGCAAGCAAGGTATGTATATTGCCGGTACCGGGCAAAAAATCGTAGGGCCGGCGTTTTTAAATATTTATAAACCGGATTGTATAATTGTTATGAATCCGATCTATATGAACGAGATTAAGCACTACACGAATAATGAGCTGGGATTATCTATTGAGCTACATACTGTATAATACGTATATCTTACTGCTGGCTGACTTGAGATATAACATCGAACCCAGTGTGAGTTAGGATATGCCCGAGCACAGCAACAACGCCGCCTGCGCCGGTGCAGTAAGAATATTCGAATCTATCAGACACGAATCACATCTTGGGACAAGAATAATCCTTAACACCTTGACATCACAGTAATAAATCACAGTAATAAATGGTTATAACTTTCATTTCTCTGAATAAGATTAGGCATTGTTTTCTTAAAATATTCAACAGATTTTTATAAGGGCATTACTCGGGTCGGAAAGGTATTACGTTTGGGACTTAGGGGCCGCTGATACGAGCCACGGCGCCAGGACGATGTTGAACGCTCGTCGGTATCAGTATTATGTAACTTTTGCTTTTGCTGATCATGGGTAAATACCTCGATGAAATATCTTAGTAAAAATAGTTCAATTATAGACATGTCTAGAGGAAATCGAGTCTTGCATCTGGGCTGTATAGGATTTACTGATCTGGGAACTTCGGAAAGGGTCAATATGGCTAAAAAAACTCTTCATTGGTCACTTACTCAAATTGCTGATGTGGTGGGAGTTGATTATAGCAAAGAGGAGATTGAGGAATATAATAGGTTGGGTATTTTCGACAATATCATTAATGGCAATGTGGAAAAATTGGATCGATTAAACCTCAAGGAAAAATTTGATGTTATAGTTGCCGGCGATATAATTGAACATATCGCTAACCCGGGTTTGATGCTGGAAGGGTTAAAACGGTTTTGCCATGCCAACACTCAATTGGTGTTAACAACTCCTAATGCTTTCGGTTTAGCCAACTATATAAGATATGCTATGGGACAATTTAGAGAAGGCAGGGAACACGTAATGACGTTTAATATCCAAAATATGGAAAACCTGCTAAGCAGATATAATTATACGATTGAGGAGGCAAATACTTGTTATCAACAGTGTGCAGAACGATTTGGCGTCTTGTTTACAATTGGTAAAAAGTTTTTTGAAATTTTCCCGCGGCTTGGCGGCACTATATTTATTGTGGCCAAATTAAATGAAACAACAGAAAAGTGATTATTCGATATACGATCGGTTTACATCTACTCACGATGTCGGATTAAGGTGTCCGGAACTAAAGAATCGGTATAACTCTCGATTTGGACAATTTACTCTAACGCCCGTAATGCCGACATACTTGTAATATACAATTCGCTCTAGATCACATCGGTCGAGTATGTCTCTGTTATAGTACCGCTCTGACGGCCTATGAATATATCAATGCATACGTATCGTGGGAAAATAAGACAGAAGGCCCGTATATATAGATATTAAGTATTATCTCACATGTAAAGGCTTTATTTTAGTTCTGAGGTGTTAAAACAGGCTTACTTCAGTTGACGTTAACATCCTAGTATTTCAAATTCGCCACAGTCAAAATTCAAATAACACGATCAATCACTCTAAATGAATATAGCTGTTTCACACCCCTCTGGAACCCCGTGTCTGCATTGATAAAGTGACAAACCCGAGGTTTTCGCTATTATCGCAACGTAAAATAATTCAATATTAATAGGTGCTTTAACAATACTCCGGCACTTCGACCTGTCGGGAAATTAGAATGCCGGATTTTTTTTGCGTT
The DNA here is from genome assembly GCA_041753155.1 of Thermodesulfobacteriota bacterium. GTDB lineage: Bacteria > Desulfobacterota_D > UBA1144 > Nemesobacterales > UBA2774 > 2-12-FULL-53-21. The sequence continues at coordinate 68,911 of JBGSVA010000028.1, forward strand.
TACAAAAAAAAGAGTAGGTATATAATTAAAACTGTGTATAATTGCTGAACAGAAATTAGATTTGCAGGCTGAAAAGGGCAAACTGCTAGAAATGGCAGGACGCAAAGCTTCTGGCCTAAATCGTGATTTCTCCCCTTACCATTTCATTTCGTTAACACGGGGATCGTCATGGACATGGCAGCAGGGTTACCGGCTTGGAGGTACCTCTTCAAGTCTGCAATTTCGGGATTAGAGGAGGAACCGAATGTTCTTATCGTCCAACATATTTATAGCTATAATTAGATTATCAGCAGTTTTGTTGTTTATTTTTCTCAGTCCGTACAGTATCCGCGCTGCTGAATTCACCCTAGCATGGCAGGACAACTCAAACAACGAAGATGGCTTTAACGTTGAACGTGGATTAAGCGAGAGCGGTCCGTTCGATATAATTTCAACATTAGGACCCAATTCAACTTCTTACACCGATTCGTCAATATCTCAGAATATTAAATATTGCTACAAATTAACCGCCTTCAATATAAACGGCAACACCTCAAGCAGTGCTGTGTGTGCAACCCACCCTCCGGTTGAAGATGGCTCTAACCAGGCACATGGTGTCTTGCATGTTGATTTCGAAGTATATGGAGCAGGCGAAGACCCTGAGAATTGGAAAGATACAGAGAGACATAACAGTTTTAGGGAAGATCCCAACCTCTTTAAAACGAGAAATGTTGGAAATACTATCGCTTTCGGAACGGACTCCGGAGACCCGAATATCCACTCGCATTACATCGGCGAAGACGCACTTGGTTGGACGAACTATATCTACACCGGGAAGATGTTCATTTCGAACACAGACGCGGGGGTTGGGCCAACATTTTTCAGCCGTTATCCGGAAGAGCTCGATGTTTACTACCGGCTCAGAAGATATGCCCAGAGTCCCAAATTTCATATTGCTGCGCATGGTACTTCGGTTAAGGGGGATATAGATTCCGAGGTTAGCCCTGCTGCTGACAGTTGGTATAGATTCCATATCGAGGTAGAAGATACGGGGTCGCAGACGAATATCCGGGCAAAAATTTGGAAGGATGGGGAAGCGGAGCCCGAAGAGTTCCAGATTATAGCATATGATGACAGCGGGACGAGGATTACTTCCGGTACGATAGGTGTATGGAGCATGGGTAATGGCTCCAAACTATTTGATGACCTGGGGGTCTCGAAGCTTAATCCGGACGGAAATGAGGTGCAGGTAAACAATCCGCCTATCGCATCATTTGAAATGGACCCGTCGGGAACTGCACTAGCCGGGAAAACCGTAACGTTTGACGCATCAGGGAGTATTGACCCTGATGGTGACCCGTTAACCTACACCTGGGACTTCGGGGACGGCTCTAATGCGGCCGGAGTAACTGCGAGCCATAAATTCGCTGATCCGGGAACTTTTGAGGTTTCATTAACGGCGAGTGACTCTAAGTTGTCTGATACCCTTATATCCACAATTACCATTGATCTTCCCGCCAATTCCGTCCCTGTGGCCGTAATTGCCGTTGAGCCCGGGACTTCAGCTCTGGCCGGGGAAACCCTGTATTTCGACGCTGGTGAGAGTAGCGATCCTGATGGTCATCCACTGGACTACACATGGGATTTCGGGGACGGAACTACCGCAACGGGCGCAGAGGTAAGCCACAGCTTTTCTGAGCCCGGCATCTACGAAGTGTTATTGATTGTCGATGACGGTCAATTGAATGATACTGAAATCATTGAAATAGCTATTGAAGAGCTGCCACAATCCATACTAGTTTCCGAAAATTTTGAGAATTATGAAGCGGGGAAAGACCCTGATTTCTGGATGGATACCGTAAGGCATAACAGTTTCAGAGAAGACGCCAGCCTCTTTAAAACGAAAGCGGTCGGAAATAACATTGCCTTCGTAACAGACTCCGTAGACCCCAATATTCACTCGCATTACGACGGCGACGGCGCACTTGATTGGACGAACTATATCTACACAGGGAGGATGTTCATTACGTCCACAGGGGGAGGAATAGGGGTTACTTTCAACAGTAAATTTCCATCTGGGAAAAATGTTTACTATCGTCTCAGGAGATATGAGCAAGAGCCCAAGTTCCATATAGCCCCGCACGGGACTTCGGTCAATGGAGATATAGATTCCGAGGTTATACCCGTCGCCAATAGTTGGTATCGATTCCGTATAGAGGTCGAAGATACGGGAGCACAGACGAATATTCGAGCAAAGATTTGGAAGGATGGCGAAGAGGAGCCCATAGAGTTTCAGATAGACGCTTATGATGACAGCGGGACGAGAATCACTACGGGTACGGTAGGGGTTTGGAGCATGGGTAAAGGCTCCAAATACTTCGATGACCTGCAGGTAAGGCCAAGATTATAAAGGGAGGAAAATAATGGTCAGGTATGTACCGTTTAACTTTCGCTCACTTGTAGTAGCAATTCTAATTGTCATGGCGGTTAGTGATGAGGCCCTGTCAGATACCTTAATATACGTGGATAATCAAAATCCGTCCGCTTCCGATTCAAATCCTGGAACAAGCACAGCTCCCCTGAAAACTCTAAAAAAGGCTGTTCAGTTAGCTGAGGTCAGTAACAAGCAAAATATCCCCGTAACCGTTTTTGTTCACTCAGGCACATATAGAGAGTCTTTAGCTCTTAATGCCAGCAGCACAAGTAAACCTGCTGCTATGATATTTCAGGCAGTACCATTGAATAGTGCAATCGTGTCCGGCTCGGATGTCTGGACAGGGTGGCAAAGACAAGGCAGTACGAATACCTATACCCTTAGCTGGCCTCATAACTGGGGTATTACTTATAGAGGAACGACGACCCCACAGATAGTAGGACGTAGAGAGATGGTATTTGTAAATGGCACATCGTTAAAGCAAGTCCTTTCGTTGACTAACTTAACAAATAATTCTTTTTTTGTAGATGAAGCTGCCGATAAGATTTATATCTCTACAGGGACTAATGTTACCAGTGCAAAAGTCGAGGTTGCTATTCGTCCTGGACTGTTTGTTGTAAATAGCAGGACGAATATAACTATAAAAGGGTTTGTATTTCAACACGACACTTCTTGGGGAGATCTTAGTGCGGTACGAATGGATAAGGTCTCAAACATTCTTATAGAAGATACTGATTTTCTTTGGAATGGCTGGGGAGGACTTCGTATTAATGCGTTTGATAATGTAACTGTTCGCAGGACTGTCGCTAATCATAACGGAGGTCGGGGAACGGAAATGGTGAGAGGCACGAACCTCCTTATGGAAGATAATGAGACTTCCTATAATAACTGGCGAGGATTTTCAGGGGGTTATACCGGTCACAATGTCGCAGGCGCAAAGCATTTAAGGGTTCATGGTGCAGTATATAAGAACCACATATCTTTAGATAATAAGGCTCGAGGATTCTGGCTGGATTTTGACAGTGAAGACGTTATCTTTGACGGACTCATTTTACGTGGTAATCTGGAGGCCGGAATAAGCGTTGAAGCCAATCAGGGGCCTATTGTAATTAAGAACAGTGCTATCTGTGATAATACTATATATGGCGGCATCATCTCTTCCAACTCCGAGAATGTGACTGTCCTGGACAGTGTCATTTATAATAATATCAATAGTCAGCTCAGATGGTTTGGGGCATCAAACTCAAGACCGGTTAGCAATTGGGAAACAGGAGAGGAATATAACCTATTCGCTAAAAATTGGACTATTCAGGGTAATATCATAGCGGGAACCACCTCGCAACATTTTTTAATGAATGTTACGGATTCTCCCGCTGATGGATTTATAAATACACTGACGGCAAATAACAATATTTACTGGAATCCTGTTCTTATTAAGGGTTTCAGAGCGAATGGTGATTCTGATTTCAATGGGTGGAGATCCAGAACAGGACAGGAAAGCAAATCGGTCTTCACTGACCCCACGAAAGCCAGTTTAACTAGTAAACAAAAAGAACTTTTGGATGTATGTATGAGCCAGAACGTCGCTATCCACTCGGTAACCGCGTCGGCTGTCACACATAATTCTGCGGAAATAACCTGGACCACTGGTGTGCCCGCCAACAGCAGGGTGGAGTACGGACCCACACAATCGTACGGCAGCCTGAGCACGATCGATCCGGCGCTCGTCATTCATCACAAAGTGATACTGTCGGGCATCAGTCCGAAAACGACATACCATTTTAGAGTGATATCCAAAGATCAGTCGGGTAATACCCATGTTTCGAATGATTTTACATTCACTACACCGCAATTTACAGACAACGTTGCTCCCTCCACCCCTACGGTACTCACGGCAATTGTGATATCCAGTTCCCAGATCAATCTGTCATGGGGTGCTTCTACGGATAATGTCGGAGTAACCGGGTACCGTATATACCGAAATGGCTCTGTAGTTACCACAACCACTGAAACATTCTATTCGGATACCGGTCTCACGGCGTCTACCAAATACAATTATACCGTTACGGCATTTGACGCGGCGGGTAATGAGTCAGCGAAATCCGGACAGGTTTCTGCGACCACGTTAGCGGGTTCATCCGGGTCGCCCCCTTCTGCGCCGAGCAATCTCGAAGTGAATCCCCAACCATAAAATATATGGCGTATAAGGCTGGTTACGGGTTTGTATGTGCAGTAATTTAGTATTCAAATGTAGATCCGGATTATCTATTCACTGAAGCTGTCTTCCTCGATCATCAAAATAAACACAGTTTGTCTGACAGTTTATCTCAGGGAGTCTATTTTGATGCCGTATTTTTTTGTTGTGCTCCTCTCATCAAAGTCTCGGGGTACCATAAATGGAAAAGGAGCCTATTACCAGGAGCAATGCGTTAAAAGTTCTATTACATGTTGCTAAATCCATCCTTCTGATGTTCGTAGCGGCTGCTGTAGCGCTAATAATGACGCGTTTTCTGCTGTACTTAATCGGGAATTAACACCATCCAAAACCGCCCCCCCTGGAATTAACGAGTCGGGGTATCCGGGACCGGTTATACTCCATCCTATAATTAATTCTCTTCTAAACGGTCTGGCCTCAAAACCTCCCCAATATTTCAATTAATTTTCTATAAGGGTTGGGAATAGTCTTTATGTTTTTCCGAGCCCGAAAATCTAGTCTCACATTAAGTTCCCAAGGAGGAAATGGGGACTTGCAGTTCAAAGTAGCGGAATAGAAGATGTGGTATTCCATGAAATATGACGTACTTCCGGTACGAGGCTGATCGAATTAGGGGTTCCGCTTCATTCTGTTAGTAAGCTATTAGGCCATGCGAGTATTAAAACAAACGAACGAACATATAGCCACCCATATAAGAGTATTAGAAGGGGTGTTGAGCTATTGGATAAGCAGGATTCACAAGAAGCATGGGAAAGCGATTAACATCCTATTGGCAAATTGAACTTTGATAGGGTTTTCGAGCACAGGATATTCCCGATGCGTCAAATAACCTCAAGGGTTCCCTTCATCCCCTTCTTCAGATGGGAGCCGAACAAGCCCTTCTTGCCGCAGTAGAACCGGAACTTGCCGGTCTTGAGCGGTGTGAACGTCACCGTAACGTCTTCGCCCGAAGGTATATCGACGTCGACATCGAGCCCCGACGCGGGGTCATCGATGGTGAAATTATGGGGGGCGAGGGACGTGACGCTCCTGAGCGTCAATTCGACGGGCTTCCCCGCCTTAACTTTTATGGTGTCGGGATCGAATGAATAGCTGTCGACGACGATCTCCACCTTCTGGACGTCGGCCTCCGGGGAGGGCGGGCTTTCCTGCGTTTGCCCGGCGTCCGCCCCTGACGAGGCGTAAGCGGAAAAAAGGATCAATAAAAAGGGAAGGATTAATGCTGTGAATTTCATCTGTGACCTCCTTTTACCTGCGGCTCCCGAGTAACGGAAGGTGCGGTCCCTGACGGAGCCCAGTTCACTCGGACTGGATGGAGACGTAGTTCTGCACGTCCTTGTCGTAGGCGGTTTTTTGGCTCTGGCATTTCGTCTGGTCGCCAGCGTTGGCGTCCATGCACTGGTCAAGCGCGCTCCTCGATTTCTCGACCGACTGACGCGCCTCGTTGAGCGACTGCTTCTTCTTCGATTCATTCATCGGGTTGTCTATAGCGATATCCTTCCCTGTCTTGAGCGTGGTGCAGCAGACAGCAGGGAGGATCGAGACGACGGTCAGCGATATCAGGAGAATGCGGCGGATCACTTTATTACCCCCGGGATATTTGTTCGACCGGAGTTGCGGTCGGTTGCAACATTATAATCGATATTTGCGTGTACCGCTAATAGAGGGACGGAGGGTTTTGGAACATGGCGGGGGCGCACCGGGTAGGGAATATTCCGGACAGGTGAATCTCTCACCTGCCCGGAATTCCATCATCGCCCTTTTAGGAGTTCGGATGCCGGATATGACTAATGGGTAACCTTATTAGGCGTTGAAGCGGTTGAAGTATTCACCGAAAAGCGAGAAAGCCTTTTCGATGTTTTCCTGCGCCATGGAGCGGGCGTCCTTCGCGAACTTCTCGGTCATGGTCTTGGCCGTCTGTATCTGCTCTTTGCGGAATGTGATATAGCGGTCGAGATGATCGGATACCTTCTTGACGCTCCCGTCGTAAGGAAGATCCTTTACGAACGGCAGGTCCTTCGGGAAGTCCTTGTAGAACCCGCTGACGTTGGTCACGAATTCCTTTTCGAGGTCGAACATATGCTCGGCCTGCGCGCTGAACGCCTTAAGGTTCTGCTCGAAGAGCGAAAACGTAAAATCGAGGCCGTTAAGATAGTTCTCTTTTACGAGACCTGAAAATTCCTTTACCGGCTCTGTAAATTCCTTTACCTTTGAAGCTGACTTCTTTGTAGTTTCGGACATGGCGAAACCTCCTGATATTTTTTCTAAGAACAATATAAACAGGAAACGGGCGTTGTCAAGTATGTTTATTCGCAATTGCACAAATCAATATTTGTTGCAGGGCAAGGCGTTGCGTATATTAAGGCAGTGTTAAGAGACGCATATGCTAATAATGCGGCCAGTCTCGCCGGAATCATGATCTAATTAAATTAGCGGGTTAAGTCCGGTCCTCGCCCCGATGTTCCGGGGGCCCGCGCCGTTCACGGAGGAGCGGAGAGTGGCCGGCTCGGGGGAGGCGCCGATATTTTTCAGGTTAGTATATTATTTTTATGGAATTGATGTCTATCAAATCTATCCCCGATCTTCTCTGTTACGCGAGGCTCCTCCTGGTCCCGATAGTCCTGGCGCTCGCCTTGTCGAACCTGCCCTTCTACGCCGGAGTGGCGCTCCTTGCGGCCGGTCTCACGGACATGCTCGACGGCATTATCGCGCGGGGGTGGAACATCGCCACGGCTTACGGGAGCAGGCTCGATTCCATAGCCGACACGCTCATGGAGGTATCAGCCGCTGCAGCTGTCCTTATCTTGAAGCCTGGGATATTTACAGGCCACACGCTTATACTCGGCGCGTGGATCGCTATCGAGGCTTCCTCGATCCTCCTCGGGTGGATAAAGTTCAGGAGGATTGCGAACCTCCACCTCTATCTGACGAAGACGGCAGGCGTAATTGCGTACGCGTTCGTGATATACACGCTCGTCATAGGTTACAACGAAGCGTTCTTCTACGCGGCGGCCGCGCTCCTCCTCGTTTCGTCCCTCGAATGCCTCATCCTTCAGCTATTCGCCCCGCGCGTGGACGAGCACATGAAGTCCATGTATCACGCATACCGGGGCGGGAGGTTGTTTTGACATTCACCTCGGCAGTTACTATTATCGGAATCGGGCCACAGTCACATGGACAGGATTAGAAATCTCGCAGAAGGGTTATGGACCGTCGAGCGCCGTCATGGATTTTTGGGGACCGATGTCGGGGGCCGGATGAATGTGATAAGGCTCTCGTCAGGCGGGCTCTTCCTGCATTCCCCGGTCTCCTTGAGCGGAGAGCTCGGAGAATGGCTCGCCGGACTCGGCGAGGTGAGGTACGTCGCGGTGCCCAACAGGTTCCACCACATCCACGTGGGCGGCTATATGACCGCGTATCCCGACGCTCAGTTCCTTGCAGCTCCGAGGCTTCCTGAAAAGAGGCCCGACGTCACATTCACGGGGCTCCTCGGAGAAGCCGCGCCTCCCGACTTGAAGGGGGAGATCGAACACTTCGTCTTCGGCGGGATGCCTTCACTCAACGAAGCTGTATTTCTTCACAAGCCCAGCCGCACTCTAATCCTCACAGACCTGCTATTCAACTTTTCTGAGATACTCACGCTCGGACAGAGGGTATTCGCCCTGCTCGACGGCGTGCGCGGCAGGCCCTCGGTGTCGATGCTCATGCGTCAATTCCTCATAAAGGATAAGGCGGCTGTGAGGGAATCCGCGGACAGGGTACTCGAATGGGATTTCGACCGTATATTGCTCGCGCATAAAGATATAGTCGAGCGGGGCGGGCGTGAAGCGTTCAGGCTTGCGTATGAAGACTTTTAATTCTAATACCGGGAGAGCGTGCCTCCGTCCACAACAATCACCTCACCGGTGATGTAGTCGGACGCCCTCGACGCGAGGAGCACGGTCGCTCCCTTCAAGTCGTCCTCTCCTCCGAACCTCCCGGCCGGTATGGATTCCAGAAGCTCGTCCCCTTTACCCATGAATTCGGGGCTTATCACGGGCTCGGTCATGTTGGTCGGGAACCATCCGGGCGCGATCGCGTTTACGTTGATGTTGTGTTTTATCCACCTCACGGCGAGGTCCTTCGTAAGGGTGACCACCGCGCCTTTGGAAGCGACGTAAGCGGGGGCGCTCACGAGACTCGTCGTCTGGTAGCCCATCACTGAGGAGATGTTTATTATCTTCCCCCGCCCGGCCTTCTTCATCTCTTTCACGGCTTCCCTCGAGCACAGGAACGTGCCGGTCAGGTTTATGCGGAGGACCTTCTCCCAGTCCTCGAGAGCGGTGTCCTCGGGGAGGCCGCCCATGGCTATGCCCGCGTTGTTGACGAGTATGTCGAGCTTCCCGAATTTCGCGGCCGTGTCCGCGACCATCTTTATCGCGTCGGCCTCGATGGAGACGTCGCATTTGAGCGGAAGCGTCTTCACCCCCGTGCTCTTCGATATCTCTTCGGCCGCGCTCACGCAGCCGTCGAGGTTCCTCGCGCATATGACGACATCCGCCCCGGCCTCGGCTAGCGCGAGCGCCATCTGCCTGCCTATCCCGGTGTACCCTCCCGTGACTACGGCCGTTTTTCCTGTGAGGTCGAATAGCTCCTTTACGTTCATCGTTTGCCTCCTGTGGTTCACCTCTCCGAATTAATGTCATTGCGAGGGAGCGCCTGTCCTGAACTTGTTTCAGGATCGCGACCGCGGCAATCTCAAGAAAAAGAGAGATTGCTTCGCTGCGCTCGCGATGGCGCTCCTACGGGAAGAAGATACGAAACGTGCCCTACTTCTTCGTCCCGGGCTCGGTCATCGACCAGGGGTCGAGGAGCTGCTTCAGCTTCTCTGCAGGGAGCACCTTCTTCTCGAGCGCGACCTGCCTCACCGTCTTCCCGGTCTCGTAGGCCTCCTTCGCTATCTTTGCCGCGCTGTCGTATCCGATCACGGGGGCCAGGCTCGTGCACATGGCGAGGCTCTTCTCTATCATCTCCTCGCAGCGCTTCTTATCCGCCTTAATGCCCTTGACGCACTTGTCCGTGAATACCTGCGAGACCTTGCCCAGTAGCTCTATAGACTGGAGCAGGTTGTGCCCCTTGACGGGCATCATGACGTTAAGCTCGAAGTTCCCGAATTGTCCGCCGATCGTTATAGTGAGGTCGTTTCCGATCACCTGCGCCGCAACCTGGCACACGGCTTCGGGGATTACGGGGTTCACCTTGCCCGGCATGATCGACGAGCCCGGCTGGACGGCCGGTATCATTATCTCCCCTATGCCGCAGCGCGGGCCGCTCCCGAGCCACCTTATGTCGTTCGCAATCTTCATCAGGCTCACCGCGAGCGTCTTGAGAGAGCCGCTTGCCTCTACGACGGCGTCCTTCGAGCCCTGAGCCTCGAAATGGTTCTCCGCTTCCACGAGCTTGGTGCCCGTCATCTTGCTGAGTCTCCCGGCGACGAGCCCGGCGAATTTCGGGTGCGTGTTTATACCCGTCCCAACTGCCGTGCCGCCTATCGCGAGCTCGGAAAGCTCTTCCCTCGCGTGCTCCACCCTCTTGATCCCGTGCTTTATCATGCTCGCGTAGCCGCTGAACTCCTGTCCCAGCCTTATCGGCGTCGCGTCCTGGAGGTGCGTGCGCCCGATCTTCACTATCTTGTCGAACTCCCGCGCCTTCGCCGAGAGCGCCTTCTCGAGGTTTCTGAGCGCCGGCAGGAGCAGGTCGTTTATCGCGAGTATGGCGGAGACGTGTATCGCGGTCGGGTAGACGTCGTTACTCGACTGCCCCATGTTCACGTGGTCGTTCGGGTGTATACCCGACTTGTCCCCTTTCTTGCCGCCGATTATTTCGTTCGCGCGGTTGGCTATGACTTCGTTCGTGTTCATGTTCGTCGAAGTGCCCGAACCCGTCTGGAAAACGTCGAGCACGAAATGGTCGTCGAGCTTCCCGTCGATGACCTCCTTCGCCGCCCTTACTATAGCGGCCCCGGCCTTCTTGCTGAGAAGTCCCAACTGCATGTTGGATTCGGCCGCGGCTAACTTAATCATCCCCATGGCCTTTATGAGAAGGCTGTGCTTGCGTATGCCGCTTATGGGGAAATTCTCTATCGCCCTCGCGGTCTGGGCTCCGTAATATGCTTTCGAGGAGACTTCCATCTCCCCCATCGAATCGTACTCGGTTCTCGTAGATTTGCTGGCCATAAAACTCCTCCTTGGCTTATGTGTTTAGGGAGTATTAATTATGCCATAACGGGGATATTTTTCTAATGGGCACACGTAGTGTGATTTTATGAAAAGACAGAGAAAGCAAATATTATTTCTTCTTTTCCTTCTTGGAGTCAGACATTTAGCGCAACGAATGTATACCATACATTCGTATGCACAACACACCATATCGGCGCCTCACCAACCGCGAGCGTGAGGAAATCAGCCGGGGACTCGCGGCGGGTATGACC
>JBGSVA010000029.1:0-5398 GCA_041753155.1 Thermodesulfobacteriota bacterium
GAAAGGAGAAATGCTGTTTTTTTATCCTTCTTTTCCTTGATGAAAAGAAGCAAAAATCATCCGACTGTACATAATTTGCTAAAAATCTTGTGTACTCGCTAAATCTTCCAATTCTACCCCAGCCCGTGGAAGATTTTTAACGCTCGTACAATCGATTTTCTTAACGCAAATTCTGTAATGTCGGGAAGAGAAAGGCTGAGATTGCCGCGGTCGCTATTTTCCAATGCTCATTCCCTAGGATAATGAACATCGCAGCGATGTGAGCTGTAGCGACCGGTTCATGCGCTTGCTCTGAACCGTTCCCTCAAGGGGGAAGGAAGAGTAATATAAGATTGGATTCCCGATTTCTCGGGAATGACAGGAAATTTGAGGTTTTCCCCCACTCACACTTAATGCCGGGTTACTGCGGAGGGCGGTAGAGGAGCCATCCCCCGGCCGGAGCGTTCGGTACGAAGTATGAGCAGTCGAAGGGCGGCGGCTGATGGCCGGGCGGAAGCCCCGGTATCCAGATGCGGCACTCACCCGGCGGCGGCTGATGCCCCGGGGGGATTACGACGTAACCGTAGGGCACCGCTGGCGGGTATTGATCGTAATAATCTTCATCGTAATCGTCGTAATCCTCGTCCCGGTCGTCGTCCCAATCCTCCCCCCAATCTTCATCCCGGTCATCATCCGCCGGAGCCGGGAGCGGATACAGGAAAATGACGAATAAGCTTATCAGAACAGGCACGATAAGATGCAAGCCGGATTTCGATACTCGTCCCATGCCTTAGTGATACCATAGGAACAATCGATTACAACAAGTTTTTGCGGCGGCTTCCAGCCGCGACACACACGTAGTGTGATTTATGAAAGGACAAAGAAAGGAGAAAGGCTATTTTTTTATCCTTCTTTTCCTTGATGAAAAGAAGCAAAAATCATCCGACTGTACATAATTTGCTAAAAATCTTGTGTACTCGCTAAATCTTCCAATTCTACCCCAGCCCGTGGAAGATTTTTAACGCTTCAACACAAGATTTTCTACACGCAAATTCTGTAATGTCGGGAAGAGAAAGACGAGATTGCCGCGCAGCACTCACATTCGTTCGTAGATATATACGGATAGTTCTTTGCAATGCATAGTTACTTTCTTATATTCAGCCGCGGGCGGCCGATTTATTTTGTCTTCGATAGAGCCTCCCGAGAACAGGAGCACCTGAGTATTTAACCAGGGGCGACCGAATTATTTTGGTTTCAATGGAGCATCCCAAGCACATATACGTCTGAGTATTAAGCAGGAATAGACCGGATTCTCACACGTTCGATTCCGTTACTTGCTCGAATTCGTTCCTCGGTGGAAATCGTTGCTCGCAAAGACATACTGGAGGAATCGCGGCTGGAAGCCGCTCCTACAGCCGGAGAGGGTGACGAAACTCGATGAGGCTGAGGAGATTCGGAAGAATCGTGTATGGGCACACATTGTGTGCCGCAAATTCTGTAATGTCAGGAAGAGAAAAGCAAAAGATAGATTTGTCGCGCTGTTCGAAATGACGGGTAGATTGCGGAAGGAAAAGTTAAAAAATTATTTCTCAAGGTCCTGGAGGAGTTTTTTGATGAGCTCCTCCCGTTGTTTTATTTGTTCGCGGTAGGTCATCCTTTCGGTATTCGAGATTTCGAATCTGATCTCGGAGAGAGAGTTGGTCAGAATCTCTTTCAGCATCTCGGCTTCTTCGGCTGTCAAATTAAGCTGCATCGTGTGTACCCCCTGTCGTCATTACGGTATATAAGACACATTATATTAGGTCAACGGGTGAAAATTGCAAGCGGGGGATTATGCAGGATGCAGGATTAAAGAAAAGATAACGGAAAATCCCTCCTGCCCTCCCTTTACTAAAGGGAGGAATAAAAGAGTAAAGAGGGATTGCCGCTCTGCGATCAAACAAAAAAGGGAGACGAGAGCCTCCCTTGATTTGCGTAAATTTTAAATACCCGGTTTTAAGCCGCTGCTTTCTTTCTTCTGATAATGATAAATCCCGCGATCCCCAGTATGCCGGCCATCGCTATGAGACCCCATTCGGAAAGGGTTGGGATGTTCCTTTCAGATATAATTTGCGTACAGAAGCCTGTATCCTGATTGCAAAACGCTTCTTCGACAACGTCGTCTGACATACAATCAAAGGGCCCCTCGGAAATATCAAAGCACTGACCCTCCAGCTGGCAGCAATCCACATCAGTCGAAAATCCCGAAAACCCTTCTTCAGGCAATGCTAAAAGTAAAAAACCAAAAGTTAGAAAGGCAACCACGAACGAATAAACCCGTATTCCACGCATATTCTCGCCTCCATCAAGACTTTTCTCTATTATACAATAAATGAGCGGAGAATAATAACTTAATTTCCAGGGGTGAATAAGTGGCGTCATGACGCCGAGCGCGGTATAAGGGGGATAATGGTCTGTCTGGAAAATCGCGTCCCGTTTGTGCAAAAAAAGGGAGCCGAAGCTCCCTTGATTTGCGTAAATTTTAAATACCCGGTTTTAAGCCGCTGCTTTCTTTCTTCTGATAATGATAAATCCCGCTATCCCCAGAACACCCGCCATAGCCATTAGACCCCATTCGGAAAGGGTTGGGATGTTCCTTTCAGATATAATTTGCGTACATTGGCCGGTTTCCCGATCGCAAAACGCATTCGGCACAAAGTCTTCTTCAGTACACATTATGGGGCCACCGGCAGTATCTTCGCACTGACCCTCCCCCTGGCAGCAATCCACTTCCGTCGAGACTCCCGAAAACCCTTCTTCAGGCAATGCTAAAAGTAAAAAACCAAAAGTTAGAAAGGCAACCACGAACGAATAAACCCGTATTCCACGCATATTCTCGCCTCCTTCAAGACTTTTCTCTATTATACAATATATGAGCGGGGAATAATAATGTGATTTCCGGGGGGAGATAAATGATGACGCGGGCTTGAGGGAGATGGGGAGAGAGGGGGTTGGCGCGGCTTCTATGTAATTTGTATTTATCGACTTGAGTGCGTTGATTAAGCTGCTTATTTACCTTCGGCCGAAGGCGTCCGGTTCTTGCACACGTTCAGAACCGTTCTCACGATGACAAGCAAGAAGGGAATCGCGGCTGGAAGCCGCTCCTACAACATTGGGGCTGATATCCTGTTTTTTGTAGGAGCGCCATTCCTTCGACCTTGCTCAGGACAGGCTTGGCGCGATTAATTAAAATTAAATAAACTGGATTCCCGATTATTTTGGCATCTGCTGCGGAGGTGCCTGTATAAGTGGCTCATTAGCAATCAGCGGATGGCGACCGATTTATTTTGACTTCAATGGAGCATCTCAAGAACTTAAGCGTCCGAGTATTCAGCCGGAATAGACCGGATTCTCGCACGTTCGAATCCGTTGCCTGCTTGCAATCGTGGTCGGGAACGACAGAAAGAAAAAAACGAGATTGCCGCGCTTCGCTAACTTCGTTAGCTCCGCTCGCAACGACAGACAAAGAGGAATCGCGGCTGGAAGCCGCTCCTACGGATTCAGGATGCAGGATGCGGGATTAAAGAAAAGATAACAGAAAATCCCTCCTGCCCTCCCTTTACTAAAGGGAGGAATAAAAGAGTAAAGAGGGATTGCCGCGCTTCCGACTTCGCCCTTTGGGCTTCGCCGTGACAAGCCGCTCCCTCGCAATGAAAGCAAAGAACTGGATTCCTGATCATTTTTTGGCTTGTGCAACGGAATGACCCAAGTTAAGGGTCTTGTTCGCTATCGGCCGGGAGCGACCGATTGTATTTGAATTTAAGTGGTTTTCCATGGAGTAGCGACGGTCGAGAAATCAGCGCAGACCGACCTATTTCTCGCTCGCTCGAATCAGTACTTGCTCGCAATCGTTGGGAATGACAGATTTTATTATAAAGGTACCCCCTCACCCTAGCTATTTTGGCTCAGGCAGCATTGAGTTGAAAGTTTATAATCTTCATAGTCTCTGTTGGTAGAGCGACCGATTCCTCTGATATGTTTTGATATGCTTAACACATACTACAGTTACTAATAGCAATCAGCCAACAGCGACCAGTTCTTGCGCTTACTCAGAACTGTTGTTCGGAATCGTTTCCCTCAAATTGGGGAGAGGGAAATTAATGTCCGGACGCTTGCCCGCCGCAAATTCTGTAATGTCGGGGAAGGAAAGACCGGAGGTTGAACCAGGCTCGGTGCTATGTATTCGAGTCGGCCGCTTGACACGCCGGGGTGTAATAAAATACTCTCTATATACCAATTGACGGAGGTAAGCGATGAATAACAACGATGATTTTATAAGCTGCTGGAATGAAATACTCGTCCCGAAATGGAACAGGTTCCGCCATCTGCTCTCCGGGAACGGCGCCGTCCACAGCGCCATGGCATACGAATATTTTCAGATCAAGCCGGGCGACAAGGTGCTCGATATAGGCTGCGGATACGGCGAGACGTGCATAGAGATGGGCAGGATGGTCGGCCCCGGGGGCGAGGTGCTGGGGCTCGACTGCACCGAGGCGTTTCTGGAAATCGCGAACAAGGAGAGGGACGCGGCGGGGCTCGATAACGTGAAGTTCGTGCTCGGCGACGCGCAGACATACCCGCTCCCCGAAAATTACTACGACGTGGTCTATTCCAGGTTCGGCGTGATGTTTTTCCAGAATATCGTCTACGCGCTCAAGAACGCGCACAAGACGCTCAAGCCGGGCGGCAAGCTCTGCATGATAGTCTGGAGGACGATAAGGGATAACCCATGCTGGGGGCTCGCGAAGGATGTCGCGTTGAAACATCTGCCCCCTCCGGGAGATAACGCTCAGACCTGCGGGCCGGGGCCGTTCGCGCTCGCTGACGAGGAGACCGACAGGGGTATGATGAAAGCCGCAGGGTTCGAGAAGGTCGATCTATTCAGGAGGAACGACGCCGAGGTATGCATCGGGACGAGCCTCGACGAAGCGCTCGATTTCCAGATACTCGTCGGCCCCTCGGGGGAGATAATCCGTGAGGCTGCCGAGCTGGGGAAGGAAAAACTCCCCGTGGTCCGCGAGGATATGAGGAGGGCGATGGAGGCATACGTGCGGGACGGCGGGGTGTATATGCCTTCGAGCACCTGGCTCATTATGGCGAGGAAGTAAATTCTGTGCCCGTCAGGGGAACAAGCAAAGAATTACCGCGAGAGTAATTTAATTCCCTCCTTTGTAAAGGAGGGTTAGGGTGGATTTTAATCAAAGAAAAGGCAATTATTCTTTCTTCTTTGTCTGGATACAAAGAAGCAAAAATCATCCGACTGTACATAATTTGCTAAAAATCTCATATTAAGGCTAAATTCTTTCAATTCCTCCCACACCCCTGAAAGAATTTCACGCCTTAATAATCTATTTTCTTAACGCAAATTCTGTAATGTCGG
>JBGSVA010000030.1:0-8950 GCA_041753155.1 Thermodesulfobacteriota bacterium
ATAAACAATATAGCGAATAAGATGTTGAGGATCATATGCGCGGTGTTGAGATCGGGTAAACCCTACATCCCGGGGTATGTATCGTTGTCCCCGGAGTGTATGAAAACGATAAAATGTACTTGACTACGTCATGGTATTCAGGGCGAGCGGGATTATCACCCCCATCCAGGCTATTTGGCTCAGGCATCGTCGAGCCAGCAGTTCAGATGCTTAGTTGCCCTTCTCGGGAGAGCGACCTACTTGCTTTGTATTCAGCAGTTGTTTCGGTGGAGGACAAGCTCACAGGTTACAGCCAGGGGCGACCGGTTTCTCCCTTGGTCGAAACCATTGCTTGCTCGAAGGAGTTCCCCCTCAAGGGGGAAGGAATTAAAAAGAAAGGGCGAACGGGCGGCGGGTCCGTCGCGTACAATCGAGATTGCTTCGCTACGCTCGCAATGACAGTCTGATTTATGAGGTACACCCCTACCCTGACTATTTTGTTTTAACGATCTCCTAGCCTAGAATTAATTGGCGTCAGTGACTTTGTTGGGAGAGAGACCAGTTGGTTTTGTATTTATAAGGTCTGTCCATGGAATATTGGCATTATGGTAATCAGCCGGAATCGACCTATTTCTCCCTCACTCGAAATAGTACTTGCTTGCTACTGTTCCCCTCAAGGGAGGGGGGATTGAAACAAAGCACGAACGGGTGGGGTTTCATTGCCGGTTTGAGCAGTAGAGGTACGGAGGGACCGTCTATCAGCACACATTGTGTGCCGAAGGTTCTGCGCCGGGCGCTTCAGAGTGAGCTACGCGTGCGCGTTCCGTCTTCTTATCGCTATAAATCCCGCTATGCCTAGGGCCACGAACATCGCCATCAGGCCCCATTCGCTGAGGGTTGGGATATTGGAAACCTGTGCCTGGCCCTCGAATTCGTACGCGCCGCTGTCGCACCTCTCGAACTGCGGGCGCACGAACCCCCTCTGGTCTGTGTCGGGCGGGGGGCATGCCGGGTTCCCCGCGTTTATGGCAGGGCTGTTCTGAAGGAGCGCTATCGTCGGCGTCAGGCCGCCGTTATCGAGCGGCATTCCGGGGAAGAGCCTCGGGTTTATAAAGGGGCGGTCGCCGGGGCCTCCCGCGCCGAGGCAGTTGTTCCCCGTATCGAAATTATATCCGAGGGACGAGATGTTGTTCGCCCCGTCGCAGCTCCCTTCGGGGGACGTGTTGAAGAAAATATTGCTGTTGACTATGAGCGAGCCGTTGGATGTCCAGATGCTGTTCCCTTCCGCGATGCAGCCAGCTCCAGTACACTCGGATGTGTCCGAGCTGAGCGTGCAGAAGTCGAAGCTCGTGGTGTTGGTGGCACCGCCGTTGGAGATGGAGCCTCCGAACGCAATACAGTTGTCTTCCTCGCACCTGGCGGTGTTATTGTAAAAAGTGGAGTTCAGGAAGCTCGACAGGCCGCCCCCGCCGCCGTTAAAGAAAGCGCCTCCCTGTGCATTGCAATTGGAGTCTATACATTCAGCCTCGTTGTCCTCGAATGTGCAGCCTGTGAACGATGCAGTGAAACCGCCGCCGCCGTTGAACATGGCTCCTCCGAAAGCATCGCAGCCGGCTAACGTGCAGTATGCGCGGTTCGACAGGAACGTGGTATCGCTGATTTGAAAGGTTACCCCGCCCCCTCCGTTGAATATAGCGCCTCCTGCAGACGTGCAGTCTTGAAATGCGCACGAGACCTGGTTGGATTCGAATATGCAGTCATTGATAATGAGGTTTTGCGTCCCCCCGGTGATTGCGCCGCCCTCTTCGCTATGGAATCCTCTGAAGAACCTGAGCCCCGATATCGTGAGGGTCGTAACGCCGCCGACATTGAATATCCTCGTAAAGCCTCCGCCGTCGAGTGTGAGCAACTCGGCGCCCGGGCCGGTTATGGTGATTTCCGTGTTAATCGGTATTTCCGACAGGAGCTCGATCGTGCCGGGGAGAGGGACCGCGAATACTATCTCGTCCCCGCCGCCCGCGGACGCGATTACATTTCTTAGCGAGCCTGCACCCGAGTCAGCGAGACTCGTGACCGTCCGTTGAAATGCTTCTGATGATAACGGGGTTAAAAACAGGGAAATGAGTAAAGCGGGTATATAGAACCTTCCGAAAATATTCATAACATCCTCCTTTTGCTGCTAACCTGCCTGCACCTGCTCTCTTGGACAGGCGTCTGACAAGCCGGATCCCTTAAAACATTATAGAATATGGGTAAGGGGCATGTCAACGGGGCGGCTGGCTGCTGCGGACATGCGAAATTGCCGCGATTGATGGATTTGAGCAGAGGTGATTCGGTAGGATCATAAAACACACACTGTGTGTGTTTTATGAAAAGACAAAGAAAGGAGAAAGGCTGTTTTTTTTATCCTTCTTTTCCTTGATGAAAAGAAGCAAAAATCATCCGACTGAACATAATTTGCTAAAAATATCATATTAAGGCTAAAATCTATCAATTCCGCCCGCAGCCCTGATAGATTTCTTTACGCCTTAATAATCTATTTTCTTAACGCAAATTCTGTAATGTCGGGAAAGAGAAAGGCTTTCTTGATTAAGATGTAAGGTAACACCCCCATCCTCACCTTCCCCCCTCAAGGGGGAAGGAATTAAAAATAAAGGGCGAAAGGGCGGGACTGTGGTTGTTGGTTTGAGCAGAGGAGATACAGAAGGATCATAAAACACACTACGTGTGTGTGCGCGTGAGTTTTACGTATCTATCCAGGACGGGCAGTACGGAGTCCTTATTTCCGGGGGGGACGGCGAATACGACTCGTTCGACTCCCGCGTTACGGAGCGTGTCCACCGATTCCCGGTCCGGGCTTCCGTATATTACGAAAGAGACTGATATCTCTTCAGGGTTGCGGCCGGCGTCTTCGGCCTTTCTGCGGAGCTCCTTCATTCTATCCGGCATCGTTTGGGGATCGATTCCGGCGGGAATCCAGCCGTCGCAGTACTCGACTACACGGTCGAATGTCGTGGGGCCCGAGCCTCCCATGAGTATAGGGGGATGCGGCTTCTGGAGCGGTTTCGGATAAGACCATATTTTATCGAAATCGACGAATTCCCCGTGATACTCGGCCTCGTCTTTCGTCCATATCTCCTTCATGGCGAGGATTCTCTCGCGCATCACGCGCCACCGCTTTTTGAAATCGGTGCCGTGGTTGGCCATCTCCTCCGCGTTCCAGCCCCCGCCTATGCCGAATATGAATCGGCCGCCCGAGAGGCTATCGAGGCTCGCGATCTCCTTCGCCGTGATGATGGGATCGCGCTCGATGATGAGGCAGATACCGCTCGCGATGCGGAGGCGCGTCGTAGCCATGGCCGCCGCGGTGAGGGCGACGAAGAGGTCGTACGTATGCCAGTAATGTTCCGGCAGGTCTCCGCCTCCGGGTGCCGGGGTCCGTCTGCTCGCCGGGATGTGGGTGTGCTCGGGCATCCAGAGGGATTCGAAGCCCCGGCTTTCGACCTCGCGGGCCAGCTCCGCCGGGTGCAGTGCGTAGTCAGTAGGGAACATGGAAATCCCGAATTTCATATGTGTGCCTCCAACAATATTATATTATGCATTGAGTGGAAAGGATGCGCCAGGGATTGGGGAGGTGATAATCAGGTGCCCCCTCAACCTAATCCTCTTCTGCAATGACAAAGAGAAAGACGAAGAAAAAGCATGTTATATATCCTTCTTTTCCTTGATGAAAAGAAGCAAAAATCATCCGACGCACATAATTTGCTAAAAATCTTATGTTTAAGCTAAAATCTTTCAATTAGAAAGCTGAAAGATTTTTTACGCTTCAACACGCGATTTTCTTAACGCAAATTCTGTAATGTCGGGAAGAGAAAGGCTTTCTGGATTAAGATGTAAGGTAACACCCCCATCCTCACCTTCCCCCCTCAAGGGGGAAGGAATTAAGAATACAGGATGAACGGGTTGGATTTCGTTGCCGACTATATGGAGGAGATTCGGAAGGATCATAGAAACACACATCGTGTGTGCGTGTGATAGCAAATTTCGGAAAATCCGGCATAATTAAAACTGGATTACAGGAGGGTGAGAAATGATAAATATCAATTTGAAATTCGCCGCTTTTGCAGTTCTGGCTCTTGCGGCCCTGGCCGCGGGGTGTAATAAGAACGCGGCCCAGCAGGCGGCCGCACCCGCGCCTGCTACGTCATATACCGCCGCGCAGGTCACGCGGGGGGCGGAGCTGGTGAACGAGTGGAAATGCAACTTCTGCCACACGCCCGAGCTGAAGGGCCCCGACGGCAAGCCGATGCCGAACCCGGAGAGGCTACTCTCGGGACATCCGCAGGACGAGAAGATACCCGACGTGGCCGACATGGTCATAACGTCGGACGCGTTCATGGAGTTCCTCGATAACCTCGACAATACCGTGTGGGCGTCGAACGACACGCTCGTTTTCTCGGCCAACCTCACGCCCGATGTCGAGACCGGCATAGGGACGTGGACCGACGTGCAGTTCGTCGGGACGATGAGGGAGGGGATGCACATGGGCCTCGGGAGGAGGCTCCTCTACCCGATGCCGTGGCAGGAGCTGGCCGAGCTCCCGGACGCTGACCTGATATCCATCTACGCGTACCTCCGGACGATCGACCCGGTGAGCAACAGGGTGCCGCCGCCTGTGATGCTTTACAGGTGAGCGGGGGATTGTACGGAATCGGGGCGCGGGAACAGCAAAAGAGTCAACCCTTGCCTCCATCCCGGAGAAAAGGGCTTTTATTGTCCGGGGGGGGGCATATCGAGGTCTCATGAACCCGGGATCCCCGGGTAGAATCCGTTTTAACCACACGATTGCGATATTTCTTTGATAATACTATAATGTTGTAAGAACTTCCCGGAGGAGGACGAATATGGTTAAAAGTATATTCAAATTCTCTCTATTTATTCTAGCGGTTGCCGGCATTCTGTCGGTATCGGCCGGTACCGGATTTTCGCAGCAGGACCAATGCAGAATTGTTATTACAAAATCTACGGATCCTTTTTCTGTAGATGAGGAATTCGAGTTTATCAGCGAAGTGAACGGGGTCGAAACACAATTTACGGTGCTCTCGGACGACCAGGAAACTGCGGCGATTATCAATGAGGGAGAGAGTGTTAAAGTTACGGAGCTGCCCCGTGATGGATGGGTGCTCGTAGAGGCAGACTGTTTTTTCCTCGACGGCGCGGAAGCCTTCGCTAGCGCGAACGGGGTGCAGGTTTTGTGCACAGAGGGAGGGGAGTTTAACGGCGCGAACTGCATTTTCCGCAACAGGCAGATTCCGGACGTTCCTACGCTCTCCGAGTGGGGGATGATCTCCGCCGCGGCGGGATTAGGATTGATCGGCGTGTTCTTTGCGGTCAGGAGAAGAAGGAAAGCGCAGGCTGTTTGAATACGACTGGATTAATAATGAAGTAAGGTGCATCCTCACCGTGACTAATTTGGCTCAGGCATCGTTAAGCCGGAATTAAGCACCTTTCCTGCCCTTGTTCCAGAGTGACCTATTTAATTTGTTTTCAGCACATATCGCAGTAGATGGCGGCTCACAGCAATCAGCCTGGGGCGACCGGTTTATTTTGATTTCATTGGAGCCTCCCGAGAACAGAAGCACTTGAGTATTTAACCAGGGGCGACCGAATTCTCGCTTGCTCGAATTCGTTGCTCGCTCGAAACAGTACTTGTTCGCATTCGTTCCTTACAAAGGAGGGAATTAGACGCACAAGACGGGATTGCCGTGCTTCTCTGGCAATGGAGAAAAAAATAATTTCGGATTAACTATGGTGTTCCGTAAATACCTCTTTTAAGTTCATTCAAAAGGGTTTTATATTTGTCGAATTCTTCGTCGTGTGAAATTGAACGCCCGACCATGGTTGTTATTAATTCATATTGACCGTCTTCATCTGTTTCTTTTTCGAGGACATTTATTATTGTTTCTTTCGTTTCAGGCTTTATTAGAGTAACAATATCGTGGCCCAGGAGCCTTGCGCCTGCCTCTTCTATACGGTGATCGAGTTCTTTCATGATATTGTAGTTTTCATTGTAGAGTCTGTCTTCATTCCCAGCTCGATAATAGTTCTTTATTATGTGCGCCAGGTCCGAGGCGTCTCTGTCTTTACCGGAGCTCCTATCTTTCCATGAGATGAGTTTTAATACCACCAGGCCGGGGAGAGATGCTACCTTGATATCAAGCACGGGTTCAGCTCTTAACCTGGTAATTAGAGTATTCTCGTATGCGTCTTCAAAACCTATAACACTCATGATGGTTTCGTTCTCAGGCGGCCATATAATTTTGCCTTCTTCGTTCTCGATTAGTCCGAACGGTACTATGTCGATGGGTAGTTCCTTTTTATATATTAAGCTATGGGGACTTCTATCTTTTCTGAATTGACCCGTTTCGAGAAGCGTTGTTATCAGAATCTCGTAATTCTCCCAGTCCTCCATTTGTATAGCGAGGTCAAGATCCTTGGTAGCTCGAAAGGAACGGATTCCGTATCCCACCTCGAGTATCAAATCCCTCGCGGCTGCGCCTATCACGAAAAAGGGTGTTCCCAGGGAGCCTGCGATCCTGGTTATGTCTTCGAATATGGGAATTAACCCGTCAATTTTCCCCGATAAATTCAGCAATTTCTTTGTCATATAAGATTCCGGCCGTTTGAATGTTTCTTGCGTCCCCGGCCGCTAGAAGATCGGCGTAAACGATTATTACAGGCGCGATGTCTATATATTTGTTTTCTCTCTTTTGATTGTCGGGATTGAATTTATCGTCCCAAAATTGCCTCATGATCTCGACGTTTCCTTTCGGATCGTTCCTCATTCTCAGATCACGTAATAGTTGAACCGGCATTTCCTTCGCATAGATTGTTGCAACCTCGGGCTTAAGGTAACCGGTGAGCCTTGCCGCAGCGACTTCCCCGCCCCAAAACCCATCGTAATTTCTAATATCGGTTCCCTGCCACCAATAATCTTGCGGGGCGTTGTAACGTCCTACAATGAGTGTCGGCCTTAATTTCTCGTTATATGCTTCCACCCATTTGTCCAGGAGCTTTTTTCTGTCGACGAGCCTGCGTCTTTTCTGATTTTTTCTCTCGACTAATAAACCTTGTTCTTTGAGATTCCTGATAACCCATCCGACTGTGCCCAGAGCCACGTCTGCAATTTTTGCAATTTCACGGTAAGGGGCGTTGACAAGATCTCCTTCGCAGAGAATAGCAAAGACGACTTTTAAGCCCGCGGGCTGGAATGCCTGGTTCCTCGGTTCTCTTATAATAAGGGCTGGAGGAAAGATTTGTGGAGTGATTTTTAATAGTGGCGTATAAATAGTCTGATTTATTTCTTCAGTCTCGAATGTATCAGTCTTTGTGTATCCACCGGGTTTATTGCCCTTAATAAATATGTATAAGCCCGGCTCTTTTAAATATGCGTTTCCCGCGGCGTCTATAAACGCAATGTCCATTTCCTTAAGCTTGTCGGCTATATTCGGATTTACATAATTTGTGATAATCATGCCCTTTTGCTGAAATCTGCGAACCCGGTCGACCACTGCCCCGAGTATGGTATTGGTAAGCCTCGTTTTGACTTCGACAGCATATGGGTATTCCACTCCGTCTTTTTTCAGGCGTATTACGGCATCCTGAGTCTGACCGGTGGGACCTTTATCAATTTCCTCCAGCTCGTAATCGATACCAGTGGTATTTTTAAATACTTCAAGTGCGTATCGTAGCAATCCGGCCTCTAATTTTGCCCTTTTCATTCGTTTGCCCTGCCCATTTGTACAATATTTGCCATTGTCCAATATTATTGAACATACGTATTATTTGTACATATGTCAATAGTATTTGTTCATTATTACAGTTTGTACAATAATATCGTACGAATGGTTATGTTGTACATATATTGAATATATCGAAAGAAGTCAGGATATTACGTGTGACCCTAGAGGCGGTTGGAATGGATCGAACACAAGCAAACATTTTAGGATGGAACATCCCATCCTAGTTACTCTGGTTTGTTGGGTGTGGATCGTATATGTGCGCACATTTTGCGCGGCGTGGGATTATTCCCTCGTCAAAACGGTCCGGGATACAAGCGGATGGTCGCCCGATTCCAGGTAGATGAGCTCCATGCTCTTATCACCGACGAGGCTGCCCTTGAGCATCCCGTAATCGCCCACCTCGACCAGGTTGAAACTCCTGCCGTCGAAACCTATGACGCCCAGCACGGGCTCGTCCGCTTCGTTTTCGGCTTTATCCTTTACGTGGCTCGAGGCTTTCCCTGAGGACTCGATCAGTTTCCGGTGTCTTACGCCCTTGAAGTACCAGCCGTCCTGCTCCGAGACCGTGAACACAATCTCCTGCTTGTTTATCCCTTCCGGATAATAGACGTCGACGGTGCCCTTCCAGACGCCCTTCATGTCGGGCGGGGCGGCTGCCGTGTCGTCAGGCGTTGCCGGGAGGCTAAGGATGAATAGAATTCCGAGAGTGAGGGAAATTAACGCCGGTACGGATATTAACCTTCCTGTATTTTTCATTTGCTTCTCCTTATCGAGGCGTTTGATTCACTAAAGATACTGCCAACGGCGGTAAAGCGGTAACGGGGGGGAAGAAAAAGCTTGAGGCTAATGAGGGCTCGGAGCAATGGATTCGTGGATTGTGCCCGGAAGGCAAAGAAAAAGAAATGCGAATATTATTTTCTTCTTTTCCTTGATGAAAACACACACTGTGTGTGTTTTATGAAAAGACAAAGAAAGGAGAAAGGCTATTTTTTTATCTTTCTTTTCCTTGATGAAAAGAAGCAAAAATCACACACGTAGTGTGTTCTATGAAAGGACTGAACATAATTTGCTAAAAATTTTATGTTGAAGCTAAAATCTTTTAATCTTTTTCTGTCATCGCGAGAACTGCTCCGATGTATAAGAGGAGCAGGTCGCCCTTAGTTGATTCC
>JBGSVA010000031.1:0-50900 GCA_041753155.1 Thermodesulfobacteriota bacterium
GAAGCGGGTAAACCACCGATGCTGATTATAGGGGCTGCTATGAGGAAACTGGTGCATATAATTTACGGCGTTCTTAAAAACAAGACGCCCTTCGATCCCAATTATTCTCTTAAAGCGGCTTGACTTTCAAGACGGTATCTATCCCTCCTTTACAAAAGGAGGGAATTAACTGCAAAAGACGAGATTGCCGCGCGGAGTTTATCCTGAGCGAAGTCGAAGGACTCGCAATGACAGCTATTTTTCCGTCATCCTGAACTGCGGTTTCGAGCGTGTGAGGAACCGGATCCATAGGCATAATGCAATGAAGCGATTGCTCCCCGGATATTATTGGTTAACCCAAAATATTCAGGATCTCATCTTTTTCATAAGATTGCCGCGGTCCAGAACGCGCTCCCTCGCAATGACGGACTAAGAACGCATCACAGCTTGAAAACCGCTCCTACAATATCTGAAATTACGGCTTGGGGAAGCCCTAATTATAAACCCTGACTTCATTATACAGGGCGTCACGCTCTACAGGGATGAACCCCGCGTTCTTTATCATGTTGACCATGAAGTCGCGCGTGTGGCCGAGCTCCGAAGGCGCGCCCGCGTCGTGGATTATCTTCTCCCGCATTATCGTGCCGTCGGCATCGCTGCACCCGTAATGGAGCGCGACCTGCGCCATCTTCTCCCCGAGCGTGATCCAGTAGGACTTGATGTGGGGGAAGTTGTCGAGGTAGAGCCTCGCGAGAGCGTGTATTTTTAAATCGTACGATGCGGGGACGAATTTCACCTGCTTCTTGAGCCCCGTGTTCTCGGGCTGGAACAGTACGGGTATAAACGCGAAGAACCCGGGGGAGTTGTCTTCGATGTTTCTCAGTCTCTCGTAATGGTCGACCACATGGAAAGGCTCTTCTATGTGACCGTAGAGGATAGTCGCGTTAGTCGGTATCCCCATCCTGTGCGCGAGAGCGTGTATCTCCTCCCACCTCGTGGCAACGGTCTTGGGTGCGCATATCTTCTTCCTCACGTCCGGGTGGAGTATCTCGGCCCCTCCGCCGGTGAGCGCGTCAACCCCGGCCTCCTTCAGCGTTTCGAGCACCCCTTCGAGACTCATGCCGCTTATCTCGGTGAACCAGTCTATCTCCACTGCCGTGAAGGCCTTGACGTGCGTCTTCGGGTAATGGCCCTTGACGAGCTTTACGATGTCGAGGTAGTCCTGGAACTTCCAGTCGGGGTGGAGGCCGCCCACTATATGTACTTCGCGTATGTCGTCGCTCAGGAGCGAGAGTATCTGCTCGTGCGTGAGCTCGTACGCGTTCGCCGATTTCTTCGTCGTGCCGAAGGCGCAGAACTTGCACGATATAGCGCAGATGTTCGTAGGGTTCACGTGCCTGTTAACGACGAAATAGACCTTGTCCCCTGCCCTCTTCCTCTTGACGTAATCGGCGAGCATGCCCACGGTGTTGAGATCGGCGGTGTTCATAACGGTAAGGCCGTCTTCAAAAGAAAGACGCCCGCCGTCCGCGACCTTACTCAGTATCGGGTATAGTGCCTTGTCGAAACACAGCTTTTCTATTTCATCCAGTATTCTTTCCATCTTTCGGTTACCTTGTCCCTCACGTCCTCCGACATTTCGATTACAAGAGGATACCAGCTTTTTATGGTTGCATCTATCCCCATCCTGCCGCCGTAAACGACGGCGGAGCCTCTCAACTCGGTCCGCTCGAATATCACGTCGAGATACGGGTCGAACCTGGTAAATATGCCCCAAATGAGCTCCGTGTCGTCGTGGACGTCTATATCCTGGCTCACGGCGGCGATTATCCTCACGTCTTCATACCCCGGCGTCCCGAACATCTTCTTCAGCATTTCCTTGGGATTCTTATCGAGCTTGATCGCAAGAATGCCGCCCGGCAGGAGCCTCCAGTCGAGTATCTCTTTATGTTTCTCTCTCGGGTCGGGTACGCGCTCGGGCGCTTTACGTTTATTCTTCCCGCCCTCTCTCTTTCGCACCGCATTTATTCCCATCTTGCTCCCGACGTTGAGCTTGCCGCTCGTGAAGTCGAGCGTGTCGAGCGGGGCCCAGGGGATCATGAGGAAGTCCTCGTTCGGGTCGAAATTCTCACCAATCTCCGTGAGCACGGCGTTCCAGTCGCGAGGATCGATATCGCTTGAAACGGTGATCATGACCTTCGTCAGGAGGAGCTGACCCGTGCCCCAGAGCGCGAGCATCGCCTTGATGCCGTTTTTGGGGTAGCGCTCGTCGACCGAGACTACGAGGAGGTTGTGGAACCCGGCTTCGGGGTAGGCCCACATGTCCTTCACCTCGGGGTGGATTATCCTGGCTAATGGCGAGAACATGTCGGCCGCGGCCATGCCCAGGAATATGTCCTCCTTCGGCGGCTTGCCCACGACGGTCGCGGGAAAGACAGGGTTCGCCCTGTGCGTAATCTCGTTCACGTGGAATACAGGGAAATCGGCCTCCATCGAATAATGCCCGAAGTGGTCTCCGAACGGGCCTTCGACCCGGATCTCGTTCTGAGGAACGACGCCCTCGATGACGAATTCTGCATTCGCGGGGACGGGGATGGAAATACTCTTGCCCTTCACCATCGGGATGGGCCTGCCTCTCAAATAGCTCGCAAAGGCGAGCTCGTCCATGCCTTCCGGGAGGGGGGCTATGGCGGTAAATATCATCTTCGGGTCGCCCCCGAGCACCACCGCGGCCTCTAGGTCCCTGCCGAGCTTCCCCGCTTCGTGGTAATGGGCCGCTCCGCCCTTGTGAGGGTGCCAGTGCATGCCCGTCGTTTTTTCGTCGTATATCTGGAGCCTGTAAATTCCGAGGTTCCTTCTCCGGGTTACAGGGTCCTGTGTGAGGACCAGCCCTAATGTGATGAACCTCCCGCCGTCGAGCGGCCAGCACTTTATGATCGGCAGCCTTGATAGATCAGGGCGCTCCACCACCTCCTGCGACGCGCCTGATTTGACGGCTTTCGTCCTCATGGACAGGAGATCGTACGCTTTTGGAAGGACCGAGAAAAAGGATTTCAATGAAGGGGGGTTCACCTTGTGGAAAAGCTCGACGAGCTCCTCCCCCACGTCCCTGGGCTTTCTACCCAATGCCAAATCGACCCTCTCTTCAGTCCCGAACAGGTTTATCGCGAGCGGGTACGCCGCGCCCCTGACGTTCTCGAATATGAGGGCCGGGCCCCTTTCCCTGATCATCCGCGAGGAAATCTCCGTGATTTCGAGTATCGGGTCGACCTCCGCCTTTATGCGCACGAGGTCCCCTATCGCTTCGAGATAGCTTATGTATTCCTGGAGGTCGTAGAACTGCTTTTTTCTCATTATTGCTTACACATACTGTTATCGAGTTAAAATGGCAAGGAATAAACAGTCGTTAATTTAGAGTGATTTTAACAACTTATCATACTGGCTATGAGAACCTATCCAAAACCAAACTATGGTATTTTCTGTATTTTCCTCGACCCTCATTACTCCTATTGCGCGCCATCCTATCCCGACTCGGATCGAATAAACATTTTTTGCTGCTTTGATAGCTTTAAAATCGAGGCCAGGATGATATGGATTCTCTTTCCATAGCTTATAATTATTTCGCGCTGTCAGCTTAACTCTTTCGGGAAGACTTCTAAAACATTCGATGAAATCCTCCGTTAACTCTGATTTCACAATTTATCGAATCCTAGCTTCTTGGTCTTACCGGCTTTGGAGTTTTCAAGGGCTTTTTCCGCCAGTCTCTCAATTTTCTTTTGCGGTTTATTCAGTGTTTCCTGCCAGTTGCGCTCGTTCTGTACATCATCCATTATCTGCTTAGCGATTTCATCCTGCAATTCGGGGGGTAATTTTTCAATTCTTTTTATTGCCTCAGAAAGTAGTGTTCTCATTTAATTCTCCTAATCGAGCTCTTCGTGCTTCCAGCCGTTCCCGGCTCCCACACCTATTATATTCAGAACCTTATCGACATAGCCCTCGATCAGTTCGTTGACAGTGTTCACTTTTAAATAATGGGGCGGGCTTATAGGCATTATGACTGCCCCTTCCCTCGAGAGCTTGAGCGCGTTCTCGAGAGCAATCGAGCTCAACGGGGTCTCCCTGAGGGCTATCACTAGCCTCCGCCTCTCCTTGAGCGCGACCTGCGCTATCCTCGTGATGAGCGTATCGGCGATGCCGTTCGCTATCTTCGCCAGAGTGGAGATCGAGCAGGGGATGATGACGAGTGAATCGAAGTGGTTGCTGCCCGATGAAAACGGGGCCGCGAGGTCGGAATCGCTGTAGATATCCCTGACCCAGGGCCTTAGCTCCTCCACCTTGAGACCGAGCTCCTCGTGGAGCACCCTCTTCCCCCACTTGCTCGCTATAAGGAACTTGTCCTCGGGGCACCTTCTCAGGAAATCGACTCCGTATGCCACCCCGGAAGCGCCCGTAATTCCGACAATAGTCCGCATTACGGTAAGTATATCCCAGAGAGGATAAAAAGGAAGACGGCGAGGCCCGCAGCGATATTGATCTTGAAGAACGCAAGGTCGACGTTCTCCGACTTTTTGTGCTCCAGATAGAGCAGAAAACCGATGACGGCGAGAAGCGCGCCTGCCGCGATCGTCTTGAACATAAAGAAGTAAATGAACGCTATGCAGAAGAACGCGGCGTAATGCAGCAGGCCCGCTATATAGAGTCCCGTCTCTTTACCGTAAACCGAAACCATTGAGCGCACGCCGCTCTTCCTGTCGAACTCTTCGTCGAGCGTGGCGTATATGATATCGAAACCCGATACCCAGAAGAAGGTGAACAATGAGAGCATTATCCCGGGGAATATTCTCGATAAAGAGCATGTGACTGCGACCCATCCGCCGAGGGGGGCGAGGGCGAGGCCGAGCCCCACGCCGAAATGGCAGAGAGGAGTGAACCGCTTCATCAGCGGATAAACGATAAACACGATTATCGGTATAGGGGAGAGATAGAAGACGAGCTCACATATGAAATAAGCCGAGACGAAGTAGAGGATCAAACCCGCTGCGGTGATGCCGAGAGCGGAGTAGAGGCTTATCCTGCCCGAGGGCAGCTCCCTGCCCTCGGTCCTCGGATTGAGACTGTCCATCTTCCTGTCGATTATACGGTTGAGAGCGAGGGCGGCTGTCCTTGCGCCCGTGCCCGCCAGTATAATAAGGACGATCAAGTGGAGCTCGGGGACGCCTCCCCAGGCCAGGAAAGCGCCAGCAAAAATTAGCGGGAGCGAAAAAAGCGTGTGCTCGAACTTGATAAAGTTCGCGAAGTTCCTTATTACGTCCATTGGATGCTCTAACTTTACTCCGGGTAGGCTTCATTCTACTTTACTTTTACTCCCTCTTCTATACACTAACCCTCTATTCCAACGGGGCGGAGAAAATCGTGCCGAGACCCGAACTCGCCGAAAAAATATCCAGCAGTCTCCACGAGGGTAAGATCCAGGAGATCAAAGGCCTCCTGGCCGAGGTCCATCCCTCGGAGATAGCCGGCATACTCCAGACCCTCGACCCCGAAGACCACCAGAGAGTCCTCGAAGCGCTCGACACGGACACGGCTTCCGAAGTCATACTGCAGATGGACCCGGAGCAGAGGGAGGAATTACTGGGCGAGCTCGACGCGGAGAAGATCGCAGAGATAGTCGAAGAGATGGACTCCGACGACGCGGCGGACCTGATAGGGGAGCTGCCCGAGCAGACCGCGAGCGACGTGATGGCCAGGATGGACCCGGAGGATTTGAGGGACGTGGAGCCGCTCCTCAAATACCCGGACGATTCGGCCGGCGGTATCATGCAGACCGAGCTCGTGAAGGTCTCGGAAAAATTCACGGTCCGGGATACGATCAACTGGATCAGGCTCATTGCAGACGAAATAGAGGACTTTTACCTCATATACGTCACAGACGAGTACGACAAACTCCTCGGGCAGATATCCCTGAGCAGGCTCGTGCTCGCCACCCCGGGCTCGAGCGTTACGAATATAATGGAGCCTATAGAGAATAAGGCGACACCCTACATGGATCAGGAGGAGGTCGCGAAGATCTTCCAGAAGTACGGCATACTGACGATCCCGGTCGTTGACCGGAGAGGGGTGCTCCTGGGAAGGATTACAGCCGACGACATAATGGACGTCGTTACCGAAGAGGCCTCCGAGGACATCCTGCAGATGGCCGGCGTGGGAGAAACGCTGCACCCGTTATATACGCCGACCCGGACGAGGATCGCGCTCCGCACGCCTTGGCTGCTGATGACTCTGATAGGCGAATTGTTCATCGCATTCATAATCGTTTACGCGTTCGAGCCGACGCTCAAGAAGGTGGCAATACTGGCGGCATTCATGCCGGCGATAATGGCGACAGGCGGGAATGTAGGGCTTCAGACGACGACCATAATCATCAGGAGCCTCGGCATGGGGACTATAAATATAAGGCACATACTCAGGATTATTCTCTCGGAAGTGAAAGTGGGCATATCGCTTGGAATCATATGCGGGGTAATCGCTGCGCTGATAGGGGGCCTCATAAGCTACGACCAGCCGGAGGTAATAAAAATAGCCCTTGCAGTATTGATCGCGATGATCTCGGCTACCATGGCAACTTCCTTCATAGGGGTCGCGGCCCCCTTATTACTGCACAAGTTCAAGTTCGACCCCGCAGCGGCGTCGGGCCCTTTCCTCACCATGTTCAACGATATCTTCGGGTCGGTTTTTTATCTCTTCATCGCGATGCTGATTTTCTGAAAGGCTGACCTTGCCCCCCAAATCACACAGGGGCCGAATCCTGATTCCGAGGCGTTGACCTGCTCGAGCCCCTACTTGCTCAGGTCCGTACAACCCTCTATACCGCCCTGCGTGCAGAAGAACTGAGTGCAGGAGATCGCCATCTCGTAGTTGTACGTACTCCCTTCTTTCCAGTCGGACATGCATTTGTCCAAAACTTCCCGTTCCTTAGTGCCTCCAGCAAAAGTGTTCGTCAGCTTGTCGATCTTATCCTTCGCTACCGCCCTGAGTTTCATGCAATTTTCCAGTTCCTCGGGGGTCTCACAACGTTCCCGGCACCATGATATCACATCGTCCGCAGGGGCTTTCTCTTCCTTGAGCTCACCGGCCGCCTCGCCCGGAGGCATGGCCGCGATTTCCTGATGGTCCGCCAAGGGTGTGGCATTTCCTGCGCTGGAGGAGTCCGCATTGAAGCTCCCGGACGGCGGCTCCGCCCCCTTTCCTTCATCCGGGATCTGAGCCTGAGGCGTCACGGATTCCCCGGGTATCGTTTCCTCTGCGACCTTATTTAGCTTATCGGGACTGGCCTGCTCCATGATCTTTTGATTGAGCGCCTTTATCTTACCTTCGTCGGATTCTTTTGCATTAGGCTCCTCAGTCCCCTCTTCGGTCTTTACCTCTCGAGCGGCTTCGGCATTGTCCTCTTCAATAACAGAGACCTCCTCAGACGGCGCTTCTTCCGTTTTCACTTCAGGAGTCACCGTTGGAGGGGCGGGGGGCTCAGCCGCCTGAGCTGCAGGAATATCCGCTTTTTCAGCTGTTTTTACCTGGGTTTCCTCCTGAGAGGTCACAGGCCCGGATACCTCCTCCTGAGGCTGGGCGCCAGCGGGCGTTTCAGTGTCGGCGCGATACGGTATGGGGGCTTCAGATTGAGCCTCACCCCGAGCCTCCATATCGGCCTGCACTTTCATGGATATTTCCTCGAGGACCTGGGCTTTGGTCTTCGCAGGCTCGTCCGGGGGGTTCGGACCGGCTGCATTCACCGGCTCACCCCGCACGCCGCTTTCGACGAGAGAGGCGTCTTCCGCTGATCCCGCATCAGTAATATCGCCCTCCGTGATCTCTTCGGCTGTTTCTTTCTTTACCACCGCGGGCCCGGCTGCTTTGACATTCTCGATCTCATCGTAGGCTTTTCCCACAGAACCGACGGATTTATTGAGATATATTCCTCCCTGGCTGACAAGGCTCTCCTTAACCCCGAAATCCTCTTCGGTGCAGGCTTTGAAATAAAGATCGAGCCCACTCGAATAGCCGTTAAGGGCCTGCATCGCGTATTCGTGCACGGCTTCGAGCCTTGGCGGTGGGGTGAATGAGCCGAGTTGATTTCCGAGTGAGCCGACTATACCCCTGTAATCGGCGAACCGTGACGTACACTCCTCGGGAGGGGCCGACTGGAGTTTAAGGAGTGAAGCGCTCACCTCGGACGCCGTCTGTGAGAACTCGTACAGCAGGGGCGTAATATTTTTAAGATATATCTGCTCCGGGGCGCTGTATACGCCCTGAGCGAACGATTTCCCGGGAAGCCCCGGGACTGTTAAAAATAACGCCAGAATGAAAAGAGAATAAACGGCTCCCCGCATCCCCTCTTTTTTGCTAAAGGACAGTTTATACATAACATACTCCCGAACGATCCGATTCCATCACCCTCGATATCCGCATACCTCTGCGTCGCTTAATATTATAAAAGAACTGCACCCGTAACTCTAGTGAACCCCGGAGATTCTCCGAAACCTAACGAGTGCGGACGAATACCATCCCGGACGATACCGGGGCGATACCGTCGACGCCCGCATTGTCCGTGATGATGGTAATGGGGAAATCGTCCGATATTCGCCAATCCCCCGGTTTTTGGGAATAATATCAGCTTAATGAAAAGCTCTGAAGCGCTATTGCTCCGTAAGAAGCCCTACGGCGATGCCGACTACGTTATAACGCTCTTCACGAAGGAGTTCGGAAAGATAAACGCTTTCGCCAGGAACGCAAAATCGAGCATGAAGCGCTTCGGCGGGAGGCTCGAGCCCTTCGTCCATTTCCGCGCGCGGTTCCGCGAAAGGCCGGGGGATATGAAGTTTCTGGAGGACCTCGAGACAATAGAGGTGTTCCGGCACCTGATGGAAGACCTGGAGCTCTTCATGTGGGGCAGCTTCATGACGGAGTCCGCGGAAATACTGCTTCCAAAGGAATCCCCCAACGAGGATATGTTCAACCTGTTCGTGGACACGCTGAGGGAGCTCGACAGCGGGAAGAGCGCCATGCCCCTCGTACTCGCGTTCCAGCTCGGGACGCTATCGCTGTCGGGGTACGGGCCGAGCCTCGACGCTTGCGCGGAGTGCGGGAAAGAAGCGGGGACCGGCGCACGCTTCAGCATCAGGAAAGGGGGTGTCTTGTGCGCGGAATGCGCCGCAGGGGCTGAGAACGGCATCGCTTTCTCCGGCGATTTTCTCAGGGATAAAGAATTAATGGAAATACACCTCGGCAAGGTGCTAAAATACATCAAACTGTTTTCAAGATTCACCGAATACCATACT
The DNA here is from genome assembly GCA_041753155.1 of Thermodesulfobacteriota bacterium. Taxonomy (GTDB): domain Bacteria; phylum Desulfobacterota_D; class UBA1144; order Nemesobacterales; family UBA2774; genus 2-12-FULL-53-21. The sequence continues at coordinate 9,312 of JBGSVA010000031.1, forward strand.
GAAAAAAAATTGAATTCATCGAAATTCATAGAGGAGCTCAAGATATGATAAAGGTTCCCGGGTTCGCCGGAAGCGGCATATCGTGCGGGATAAAAAAGAGGGGGAAATAGGACCTGGCCCTCATCTTCTCCGAAAACCCGGCCAAGGCGGCTGGCATGTTCACACAGAATATCGTAAAGGCTCCCCCCGTGCTCCTGGGGATGGAGCGTATCAGGAACGGGTTATGCCAGGCGCTGCTGATTAACAGCGGTGTCGCAAACGCGTTCACGGGAAGAGCGGGCATGAAAGCCGCTTTACTCACGTCCGGGCGCGCTGCCGGGGAGCTCGGCATCGATGAATCGCTCGTCATCCCTTCCTCGACGGGTGTCATAGGAGGGCCGCTCCCGGTCGATAAGATCAATAAGGCGATGCCCCGCCTCGTATCGGAGCTGAGCGAGGAAGGACTGCCCGACGCGGCCGAGGCGATAATGACGACCGACGCTTTCCCGAAGTATGCCGTCTCAAAGGTCGGCATCGGCGGGAGGACGGGGACCGTTTGCGTAATCGGCAAAGGGGCCGGGATGATAATGCCCAACATGGCGACCATGCTCGCCTACATACTCACGGACATCAACGTCCCGAGGCGGACGCTGACGAAGGCGCTCAGGAACGCGGTCAATAATTCATTCAACAAGATAATAGTGGACGGCGATACCTCGACCAACGATACGGTGCTGATTCTCGCTAACGGAAAGCTCGGGAATACGGCGATCGGGCTCACCGGCACCTATTACAGAAAATTCGAGCAGGCGGTGACCGAGACTGCCGCTGTTGTGGCCGAGATGATAGTAAAGGACGGAGAGGGTGCGACGAAGACGGTGAGGATAATCGTCAAGGGCGCCAGGTCAGAGAGCGACGCCGAGCGGGTGGCGAGGACGATAGGCAATTCGCTCCTCGTGAAGAGCGCGCTTTACGGGGAAGACCCCAACTGGGGGAGGATAGTCGCCGCCGCCGGGAGGGCGGGGGTGGATTTCAACCCGGACAGGCTCGACCTCTATATAGGGATGCATAAAGTTTTAAGCAATTCGAGACAGGTAATGGACGAGGCCAAGGCGCTAGAGATTATGAAGACGCCCAGATTCTCGATCACGCTCGACCTCAAGACCGGGAAGAAGGCTTCGTTCGTTATCACCAGCGACATCACCTACGATTATCTAAAGATTAATGCGCACTACAGGACGTGAGTTATGTTCGTTTTATAGAAGTATGTCTTTGCAACGGTTCTGAACAAGTGCAAGAACCGGTCGGTCTCGGCTAATTGCATGTATGCTTATTAATCAATGTTCCGGTGTTACACAATCCAAATTAGGCATCAAAGCGGCGCGGCAATCTCATTCTTTCATCCTTCATCCTGTCCGTAGGAGCGGCTTCCAGCCGCGATACCTTATTTCCCTCCCCATTTAATGAAGGGGGAGGGTTCGGGTGGGGGTGTACATTTCTTGTCATGCTGAATTTATTTCAGCATCTCGTCTTTTTTCTTTGTCATTCCCGAATGTCTTTATCGGGAATCTCGTCTTTATTCATTAATCCTGTATCCTGCTCGGGAGAGCGATGCCAGAGGTATAGCCTTCCCATCCCCAATCCTGCCCGTATAAGCGGCTTTTTCAGTCCAGGTGGTACCAAAAGTACACCAAAAGTACACCAAGAGTACACCGATTACGGCGTTTGCTAGGTATAACTCGCAGGAACTATCCCGTAGGCATATACGCACAGGCAATATGCGGGAGGGTTATTCCGGGATTAATATCGGGGATCGCGGAGGCCCGTCCCGGCCTGTCCTGAACACTGAATAGATCCCGTGTCGTTATACGGGACATGGTTCAGCACAAGCTCGATTCAAGAACTTGATACGGGAAAGCCGCTCCACTCCGGAACGTCCCGCGGGCGGCCTCACTTCCCCGCGTCGACGCCGACCAGTTCATCGAGCGACCCGACCCCTTCCCTCTCCATGTACTCCACGATCCCCCGGTTGATCTTCCCCGCTACCGCAGTTCCCTCGCCTCTGATAGCAGTCACAATCTGAAGCGCCCTGGCACCCGCCTTAATTTTCTCGAGTGCGGTACTGGCGTCCTTGATCCCGCCGACCCCGATTATCTCTAGCTTATCCCCTGCCTGTCTGAATATGTGCGCGACCTTCTGAGTAGTCATCTTTCTGTAGCCCTCGTCGTCCCCGCTGAGTCCTCCCTGCTGGCTCCTCCATCTCTCCCCGTATTTCGCCTTCATCTCCGGCACGTCTGCGGTATTGGCGGCGATAATCCCCGTGATCGAATGCTCGACCGCGACTTCCAATATGTCGTCCACTTCTTTCAGGCCGAGCTCGGGCGCGATCTTTACGAAGAGCGGCTTCTTCCCGCCCTCTCCTTCCATCGCCTCGTTCACGGCCTGTATGATATCCCTCTTCCTCCCCTTCTCGTGGAGCATCCTGAGTCCGGGCGTATTCGGAGAGCTCACGTTTATGGCGAAGTAATCGGCGTATCCGTAGAGCCTCCCGGCGACAACGGCGTGGGCCTCGGGTGAATTGTCGTGGGAGACGTCCCTGTTCATGCCTATGCTGATGCCGATTCGGACGGGCGCGCTTTCGTATCTGCTCAGATTCTTTGCTACCACATCCATGCCGGGGCTGTTGAACCCGAGCCAGTTTATTGCGACACCGGGCGAGACCATGAACTGCCTCGGCTTCGGGTTGCCCGGCTGCCTGTACTCGAGCACGGAGCCCACCTCGACGCCCGCGAACCCGAGCTGCCAGAGACCCATGAGAGCCCGGCCCGATTTATCCCAGCCCGCGCCCACGATCAGCGGGTTCTCGAATTCGACGCCTCCGAGAACTGTGCGGAGCCTTTTGTCGGTAAACCTCTTGTGACCGTCGGCGAAAAGCTCGACCAGCTTGAGCGTGAACGGAGTCAATTCCGCTAAATGTAGGGATTCCCTTGCTATGTTGTGGAAGGTTTCAGAATCGAGCCTGTCGAGTAGAGGCCTTATTATATCTTTATACATTGAACCTGAAGAGGAGTATGTCCCCGTCTTTTACCACGTATTCCTTCCCCTCGGACCTCATTTTCCCGGCCTCTTTAAGGGCCGCCTCGGAGCCCGCCGCAATGAAATCGTCGTACCCGGCGGTCTCGGCGCGAATGAACCCCCTCTCGAAGTCGGAGTGTATTACACCCGCCGCCTGGGGCGCCTTCGCCCCGAACCTGACCGTCCAGGCCCTCACTTCCTTGGGCCCCTGCGTGAAATAGGTGATCAGTCCAAGTTTATCATATGCGACCCTGGCAAGCCTGTCGAGACCCGAGCTATCGAGGCCGAGGTCCTTGAGGAACATCTTCTTCTCGTCGTAGGGAAGCTCCGCGATCTCAGCCTCGATCTTGGCTGAGAGGACTATAACCTCGGAACCTTCCTTCTCCGCGTACTCTCTAACCTTCCGCACCTCTTCGTTCCCGGAGGCGTCGGGTATGTCCCCTTCGCCGACGTTGCACACGTAGAGGACCGGTATCCTCGTAAGGAGATACATCTCCCTCACGACCTTGGCGGATTCCTCGTCGAGAGGGAAATTCCTGACCTTGTTCCCGCTCTCTATAAATTCCCTGAGACGGGTCACTATTTCGAGGGCGTCTTTAGTCTTCTTATCCCCGCTCTTCGCCTGCGACTGGAGCCTCTCCTCCCGCCTCTCTATGGTCTCAAGGTCCTTCAGTATGAGCTCGTCTTCTATTATATGTATGTCCCTCATCGCGTCGGTCGAGCCCTCGACGTGCATGACGTTATCGTCTTCGAAGCAGCGCACCGTATGGAGTATGAGATCGACCTCCCTGATGCTCGCGAGGAACGCGTTACCCTTGCCCTTACCTTCAGAAGCCCCTTTAACGAGGCCGGCTATGTCGACTACTTCGAGGTAGCTCGGCGTTATTTTCTGGGGTTTCACGAGGTTTGCTAACTTGTAGAGCCTCTCGTCCGAGACCGGTATTATCCCGACGTTGTCCTCTATCGTCGTAAAGGGAAAGTTCCCCATCTCCGCCCCGGCGTTCGTGAGCGCATTAAAAAGTGTGGACTTCCCGACATTGGGAAGCCCTATGATTCCGCATTTTAGTCCCATAAAATTAATTTATACCTTTTTATGAAATTTTGTACCGGCATGGAAGAAACCGCTGATAAGCTACCTCAACGGGGATATGAGTCAAGCACGGGAATCCGCGACTTTGACTTTAGTTGCTAATTCATGTTATACGTAGATTGTATAGAACCGTTAACAGAAGGAGGATGGGGTCATGCACAGGACACTGGCTTCTGTATTGACCGTTTTTTTTCTCTTTACCGCATCAGGGTTCGCCCAGCCTTTTGCGTACATTACGAATAGTGGAGATGGCACGGTATCCGTAATAGACGTTTCTACGAACACGGTTGTTGCTACCGTGGCTGTGGGAATGGGTCCATTAGGCGTAGCAGTAACCCCCGACGGTAGTTTTGTTTATGTGGCTAATGCCCTTTCAGATAATGTTTCGGTCATAGACACCTCTACGAACATGGTTGTTGCTACCGTGGCTGTGGGAAGTTTTCCACGCGGCGTAGCAGTAACCCCCGACGGTAGTTTTGTATATGTGTCTAATTTTGGTTCAAACAATGTTTCGGTAATAGACACATCTACGAACACGGTAACGGATACTGTGCCTGTTGGAGGCGGTCCGCGCGGCTTAGCAGTAAGCCCCGACGGAAATTTCGTTTATGTGGCTAATTTCAATCCGGATGACGTGTCGGTAATAGATACCTCTACCAACACAGTAGTAGATACCGTGGGTGTGGGAAGCAGCCCGGAGGGCATAGCAGTAAGCCCCGACGGTAGTTTTGTTTATGTGGCTAATGCCGGTTCAGCTAGTGTTTCCTTAATAGACGCCTCGACTAATATGGTAGTAAATACTATACCAGTAGGATTCGCCCCGCAAGGCGTAGCCGTAAGCCCCGACGGTAGTTTTGTTTATGTGGCTATTGCCGGTTCAGCTAGTGTTTCCTTAATAGACACCTCTACGAACATGGTTGTTGCTGACGTGCCTGTAGGGATGATCCCATTAGGCATAGCGGTAACCCCCGACGGTAGTTTTGTATATGTGACTAATTCCGGTTCAGACGATGTTTCAGTAATAGACACCTCAACCAACACAGTAATTGACACTATTGTGGTAGGAGGTGCTCCCTTTGCTTTCGGCCTGTTTATCGGTCCCGGACTTCTGCCGCCTCCACCGCCGAGAGTGGAGAATATTCCCACACTCTCCGAGTGGGGCTTTATCGCAATGGCGGGTATTTTGGGGATCATTGCCTTAGTAGCAATCCGTAGAAGGAAAGCGTCTGCATAATTCCGGGATGTGTGCCATACATCAATGACGGGGAGCAGTGCGCCGGGATTGCCTTCACCCCGTTTTATGAAAGCCGTCTCTGAGCCGAATGGTTGACTTTTGCAGTTATTCTGTGATATACAAGTTGTATAAAACCGTTTTACAGAAAGGGGGTGGGGATTATGACCAGGTCGCTGGCTTCTGTATTAACCGTTTTTCTTCTTTTTACCGCATCAGGGTTTGCCCAGCCTTTTGCTTATATCACAAATAACTTTGGCGACACAGTATCCGTAATAGACACATCTACGAACACGGAGGTAGATACCGTGGGGGTAGGAAACGCCCCATTCGGCGTAGCGGTAACCCCTGACGGAAATTTCGTTTATGTGACTAATGCCGGTTCAGATGACGTTTCCGTAATAGACACATCTACCAATACAGTAACGGACACAGTACCTGTAGGAACCGGCCCATTCGGCGTGGCGATAAGCCCCGACGGGAATTTTGTTTATGCGACCAATGCCGGTTCAGATGACGTTTCCGTAATAGACACATCTACGAACACGGTAACGGATACCGTGCCTGTTGGAGGCGGTCCGCGCGGCGTAGCAGTAAGCCCCGACGGAAGTTTCGTTTATGCAGCCAATAGGGATTCAGAGAATGTGTCGGTAATAGACACCTCTACTAATGCAGTGGTCGATACCGTAAGCGTAGGGGATGGACCCGCGGCTTTCGGCATGTTTATCGGTCCCGAACTTCTGCCGCCACCACCGCCCCCACCAAACGGCGGCAACGGAGGCTGCTCCCTGGCTGCTTCTCCGGATGCGCCCGGCGCTGCTCTACTTCTGGCTGCGCCGGTTGTTCTGATTCTGATAAGAAGGATTGTGAAGAGACGGAGAAGTTGAATAGATACAGAGTTGCCCCGTCGCACGACGGTGCGGGGCATTCTGCGCCATTCGTAAATCTGCATCAAGCCCTGGCTTAACCATTAGGGAGCGGTTCAAGCCTACTTTGCGCGGATTTATGAAAGCTTGCCCCACACTGATTGCCTGACTCTCATCGTTTATTGCTATGTTACGCTCATATGAGTTTAAAAGAGCCCCGTCTCAGGGCAGGGGCTTTCTTCACTATCGAACCAGATGCTCTTGTGGCCGCCGTCGCTGTTGCCGGTCTCAAAAAACAGGATGTAATGGATTTCCTCGTGCCTGAGCGCCCTGTTAAACGTCGTGACATCCAATCCGTCCAGGATCGCGATCTCGTTTTCCGTCTGGCAGGCGATGAGGTTATCGGGTGGGATATTCCCGCACATCAGGTCTTTCCTTATCGTTATCTCGGGAACGATATCGACATCCGTAGCGTTCAGGTCCTCGATGTCCGGTCTCGATTTACTCTCTGACTCCATGCAGTCCGCCTGATCGTTCCATATCACGACCTCTTCGTCGGTGAGCTGCCTCCTCTCCACGACCTCGCCCTGGATCGGGTTCGAGCCTGAATCGCCTACTTCTATGCAGCCTGGAAGAATCAGGGTAAAGCACAGCACCGCGAAAGGAATGTATTTCAAATTCCACACCTCTCCGAATCAATATATCCAAAACGCCGGCAATTGCCAGTCCGGTCATAAATCGCGGACGCCCTCGAATATTGAGAGATGCCATTGACTGGGCGGTGCCGCTTAAGCATAATCTCCGAAAGAAGGGCGAGGCCCGCCGGATTCCCCGAACGCAGGGCGGGCGGACAAATTCCGACCCATAGCTGACAGCAGTTCGAAATTCAGGGCCGGAGCCGAAACCTAAGCAAAAGGAGATGTAGCATGATCGGGAGAATTGTAACACCCCTAAAACTATTTTCGTTCCTATTCTTTCTGACCGCTGTTCCCGTAATATTTGGCTTGATTCCGTTCACGGCAAACGCATCGGCGGCAGGCGGAACGGCTAAGGGGACAATCAAGATTAAAGACAAGACGGTGGATGCGAAGTACGCGTATCTCGTCAAGGGACCGGACGCGTTCGATTCGAGTAAGACTGTAAGCACGGTAATTATCACTCCGAGCGATATCAGCCAGAAGATCTCCGAATGCAAGGACGCATCATGCGCGAGCGGTATCACGGAGGGCATGACCGTCGGGAAAGAGGATTTCGGGAGCACCACGAGGGTCGTTTACTGGGTCGTCACGAATGACGGGATGATGCAGTATTCCGGAAATGACGACCTATCCGCGCTCGCGCCGACGACGGATACGGCCGACCGTATGGCGGGGAAACTAACGATTGACGATTCCGCCGCAGACGGTCCCAAGATCGACGTCGAGTTCGACGCCCCGCTTGCGAAGGAGTTCAAGGAATAAGGCTTTTCCCGCTGACGGGGATCGGCTGCCGACAGCGATAATTGCCGTGAGTCCGGAGAAATTTCATAAGACCGCGCAAGGTCTCAATTTTAGAATATGTAAATAAAGCTTCGAAGTCGCACGATAATCATGTAATTTATTTTTAAAGCAAAGTACTTGAACCCGGCACCCGGACCGGGGAGTCGACAGGAGGTATTAAAAAAATGAACAGCACACCCGAATCGGTCTGCAAAAATATTGTTTCAATATTCGCATTGATCGTAATCGCGGCTTTCCCCTTCGTCCTGTACGGCGACTCGGACGCGGAAGCCGTCGCATACGATAATAAGGAAAAGATATACCTCAAAGAGATCACTCCGATACTCTACGAGCTTTCGGAAGTAGGCAAATCGGTGAGCGAGAAGGCCGTTAACCTCCAGAACTCGAGCTCCGACGTGTGCTCGTACGAGTTCGGCTACTACCAGGGTATTGTGGAAGGTCTCAGGGTGCGGCTCAACAGCATCCCGGCTCCGCCAAGGATGGTGAACGTCCAGTCGACGGCCCTTCTCGCGATCGGCGACTACATAAGCGGTCTCAGCCTCTATACGAGGGCGTGCACCGAGCCCGACTATCATATGAAATCCAAGATGGGATACGACGGCAGGCAGAGGCTCATCGACGCTGACTTGAAGATCAGGCAGGTGAATAAACTGATTATGAACCCCCAGGTGCAGACTCAGGCAGTAGTTACGCCCGACAACAAGATCGCGCAGATGTGCGCCTCGACGTGGCCCGCCGATCAGAGGATGCAGGAATACTGCGTCAAGAACCAGACCGAGGCATTGAGTAAGCTCAATCAGATGATGCGCACGTACCCGACGGGTTCGAGAGAGAGACAGACTATTCAGAACTGCAGCTCCGTATGGAAAAAGGGGAACACCTACGATTACAGGATGGTCATGTTCTGCGTCGAAAACATACTGGGGAAACAGTCGGCTCAATAAGAGTAAGACACAGAGCAGTGGGGAGTAATAAATGCTCGAATTAATACCATTTGAGGAAGGGAACATAATCGGGTTCCGTCTCAGCGGAAAGATGGAGGACGATGAATTCGACGAGATCGTTGTCAGGATGGAGGGGATGCTGAAGGAGCATAAGAAGCTCCGGATTTACGCGGAGGTGGAGGAGTTCAAGGGTATGTCCGTCAACACCTTCATGAAGGACCTCCACTACAGCCTGAAACACTGGAGGGACGTCGAGAGAGAGGCCGTCGTCACCGACAAGGGCTGGATTAAATCATGGGCAGGGTTCGCGTCCGGTCTCATCCCCAACATCGAGGTCAGGTGTTTCTCTTTCGAGCAGAAGGATGAGGCGAAGGAGTGGGTGAAGGGAGTGAGGAAATAGTAACGGCATTTTGAGTGTAGTCGAAACCACGAAACATTTCATTTACATTTTATTTCCATGAACATCCCGTTAATTCTGAGACACATAAACCCCGGCGAAGAAGTCGAGGTCTCGAACCTCGTCGCGAGGTCGTTCAATGAATTTATAGCCCCGGATTTCCCGGACGAAGGCATAGAGGAATTCTTCGGATATTCGAACCCCCGCGCGCTCGTCAAACGCTCGGAGGGTAATCACTTCGTCCTCGTAGCCGAGGCTCAAGGTTCCATCGCCGGGATGATAGAGATAAGGGAAAGGAAGCACATCTCGATGCTCTTCGTGGACAAGGCTTTTCACAGGAGGGGCATAGCGAAGGGACTATTAACAGCCGCGCTCGACAGAATCATATCCGATCGCCGCGCTCCCAAAAAGGTGACGGTCCACTCCTCACGCTTCGCCGTGCCCTTCTACGAGAGCCTGGGCTTCGTCCGGACTGAAGAAGAAAAGATCATACACGGCGTAATCCATATACCGATGGCGCTCGTTCTCGAAGAAGGTAGAATATTACGCCATGAAAACGCCTCCCGATAAAAAATCCACGGTCGCTGAAATCAAGGAGAGATTCGACGCCGACGTAGAACGTTTCTCAAATTTAGAGACCGGGCAGCAGGCGGTGATCGACGCCCCTCTCATGCTCGACCTCATATCGGAGCTTGCGGTCAGGATAAAGCCCGACGCCGGGAACCTCTTGGATATCGGGTGCGGGGCCGGGAACAACACAATCGCCATACTGAGAAGGAAGGGGGGTATGAACTGCGACCTCGTCGACCTGAGCCTCCCGATGCTCGAGCGCGCAAGGGACCGCATTGCTAAAGAGAACGCCGGCAAGGTCAGGACATTCCACGGGGATTTCAGGGAGCTCACCCTGCCCTCCTCGCATTATGACATAATCGTCGCGGCGGCCGTGCTCCACCACCTCCGGGACGACGCCGATTGGGAAAGCTGCTTCGGTAAGATTTACGGCCTCCTCAAACCCGGAGGCGCGTTTTTTGTAAGCGATCTGGTGTTCCACGAGGATGAGGGTGTACAGGAAGAGATGTGGAGAAGGTACGGAGAATATCTCGAATCCACGGGTGGCCTTGGTTACAGCGGGAAGGTGTTCGAATACATCGACAAAGAGGACACGCCCCGGAGCCTCACGTATCAGATGGATTTGATGAGGAAGGCAGGATTCAGGCATACGGACGTCCTCCACAAGAACTCGTGTTTTGCAGCCTTCGTGGGGATTAAATAAGCGGCGAGTCGCCGATGACATATGAAATTGCCGCAGATTCTCGAAATGACAGAATTACACCGTCCTATCCCGCTTTACAATGAATACCCACTGATGTAGATTGGAATCTATTCAGGCTTGTAGTGACCCGAACCGAGAATCGCATGCCCGGAAACGATCGGATTAGCCGAAGAGAAGCAATAAAACTTGCCGGAATGGGATTGCTCACCGCCGCCTTCTCCGGCGCATGCGCCCCCAAAAAGATAAGCAAGCCCCCCGTAAGGCCGTACCGATACTTCCCGTTGGTGAATGTGTCCCCCGACAGGATCGTGAGGCAGGCCGTCGGACTCAGGCCCTTCCGCCCTTCGGGGTTCGTGGTGCGCCGTGACAGGCTCGGAGACAAAGACATAGTCCACAACTACGGGCACGGCGGGGGCGGGCTTACGCTTTCATGGGGGACGTCGCACCTGGCCGCGGAGAAGGCGCTCCCTCTGGGACACAGGAGCTGCGCCGTACTCGGCTGCGGCGCAGTGGGGCTCGCGACAGCCAGGCTCATGCAGTTAAAGGGCCTGAGCGTCACTATATACGCGAAGGACCTCCCGCCCAATACGACGTCGAACGTGGCCGCGGGCCAGTGGTCACCCTTCACCGTATTCGATGAGAATAATATTACTCCCCGGTTCTATAACGAATTCCTCCGGGCTTCGAGGCTCTCGTACGGTTATTTCCGGAAGCTCATCGGAAGCTATTACGGGGTGAGTGTGGCGGATAATTTCTATTTCGGCGACTACCCTGTCGAGCTGCCTGATGCCATACACGCACTCCCCGAGCTCTACGGCAAGCTCACGACATTAGTCCCCGGCCAGTACCCGTTCGACGAGCCCTCGTGCGTCACGCTCAGGACGATGCTCATAGATTCACCGACTTATCTTAACGCAGTGATGAACGACTTCAGGAAGGACGGCGGGAAGATATACGTGAGGAATTTCAGCGGGCCCGGAGAGCTCCTTACATTGAGTGAGCCGCTGATTATGAACTGCACGGGATTGGGCTCCTATTTCCTCTTCGGAGACCACGAGCTCGAGCCGGTGAAGGGACAGCTCATCGTGCTCCTCCCTCAGCCCGAAGTGGATTACATTACACTCGTAAAAAACGCGGGCATATACATGATGCCGCGCTCGGACGGCATTATGCTTGGCGGGTCGAGGGACTACGGCAACTGGAGCATGGCGCCCGACCCCGAAGTGACCGAGCGCATACTCACCAGGCAGTCGGAATTCTGGAACGGGTTCCCCCGCGGTTTAGTGTAAAATAGTAAGGTGAGCGACTTCACGCAGATACTCCTCGGAACGATCGTTTCGCTCCTTCCCATAGTGAACCCCTTCTCCGTCGCCGTGACGTTCATATCCCTATCGAAGGATATGGACGACGGCAAAAGGCGGAGACAGGCTCTCCTGGCCTCCGTTTACATGTCGGCCATCCTGATCGTGTTCCTCATCGCCGGGGTGCTGATAATGAAGTTCTTCGGCATCTCCCTGCCCGGAATACGCATAGCCGGCGGGATAATTATCACTTACATAGGGTTCAGGATGCTGAACCCCGAGCAAAGGGACCCGCAGCTCCAGGGAGCCGGAGCAAAATCCGCAGACGAAGATATCGCGTTCACCCCCATCGCCATGCCGATGCTGAGCGGGCCGGGCGCAATAGCGGTGACGGTCGGTATGGCCGCCAATGCGGGCTCGAGGATGGAATATGCTGCAGAATCCCTCGGGATCTTGGTTGTTGCGACTATCACATTTATCCTTTTAAGAATCGCGGGGGGTGTCAAGAGACTGCTCGGTAATTACGGGGTCACAATACTGACACGCATTATGGGATTCCTTCTCATCTGCATCGGGGTTCAGTTCGTGATGCTTGGCATCCTCGATTTCATACACAGCTAGAATTTCTCCCATCGTGCCCCGGAAGTGATTAAAGGACGTGGAGGTGGATGACTTAATGCACGATTTCAACATACGGAGATATAAGCCCGAGGACGCCGAAGGGATCGCCGGGCTTTACGAGAAGTCCGTGAGGGAGATAGCGATCGGGGAATACACGCCCGAGGAGGTCGAGGTGTGGGCGTCTTACGCGGACGAAATCGAAGAGATCAGACACAGGCTCACGGAAGGACTCACGCTGGTCGCGGAGTCGGGGAATATACCGGTCGCATTCGGACAGCTTAAGCCTATAAACCACATCGCTTTTCTCTATACCATTAAAGAATACTCGAGGATGGGGATAGCGACCGAGATATATAAGCGGCTCGAAGGCCATGCTCTGGCCAAGGGAGCCCAATACCTCACCACTGACGCGAGCCGGATCTCGAAACCCCTTTTCGAAAGGCTCGGCTTTCAGCTCGAATGTCCGGTTATCGAGAAGCGCAGGGGCGTCGAGCTCGAGAGTTTTAAGATGAAAAAGGCGCTGGGGATGAATATACCGGCTTAAGTCTCGAAAACACAAAAGACTGCTCACGAGTATCACGCCGGCCGGGATAGAGAAAAAACCTGTTGATTCCGACCCCGGAAAAATTATATAATCGACGTAGATACGCGTAGGGAGGTCATTATGAAAGATACTTCAGGTCAGAACCTTGGTGCATTCCTTTTTCTAATTGCCATGGGAACGTTTTTCGCACTCTCGTTTTATCTCTGGTTCAGTTAAGCCGCAAACCGGCTCTGCCCCCTCAATCTTTATCATTTCCTAAGAGACTTAGATACAAATATTAATGCGCTGTATGAGCATTATTAACCACTTGCATCCTTATTTTTGATGCAATCGCGTTCTGTCTTATTATCTGACAACCGACACCGCTAGATTTACGGAAACATAAGTATTCATGGCTATTTGCAGTGGCATAGTTATTGCTCATAAAGCAGGTATCGAGAGTTCCTGATACGGCAATGACGAATACGACAGCTACGAGAGAGAACGCTTCCGGAGAAGTCTTACCAAAAAGCCGGTGCCTCCACTGCGGCGAGGCACTGGATTCATCGAATACCATAGAATCGAGCGGAAAACTGTTCTGCTGCAACGGATGCAGGTCGGTGTACGAGCTTCTCGGGGCGCTCGGACTGGACGACTACTACAGCATAAGGGAAACCCGGAACATACTGAAAACTACACCCCCGGCCGACCCTGCCTCGGGGGAGGACTACGGATACCTCGACAGCGGGAGCTTCACCGATATTTACGTCAGGGATGAGAAGCCCCTCACGATGAATTTTTACGTAGAGGGGATCGAATGCGCCGCATGCCTCTGGCTCATAGAGAAAATACCGGACTTCGTACCCGAGATCGAATCCCTTTCGCTCAACATGTCGGACAACACGGCGACGGTCAATTTCACGTCCGAAAAGAAATTCTCATCGTTTCCGGAAGCGATAAAGAAATTCGGTTACAGAGCGCACCCGCTTAAAACCGACGAAGACGCGAGCGGGCTTAAGAAAAGGGAGAACAGGAAATCCCTCATCAGGCTATCGATCGCCGCCGTATGTGCGGGGAACATCATGCTCCTCTCGGCGGCTATATATGCCGGCGCCGGGGGGGTATTCGAGGAGCAGTTCATGCTCCTGAATCTCGTACTGTCCCTCCCGGTCATAACGTACTGCTCCCTGCCCTTTTACAAGAACGTGCTCGGATCTATCAGGACGGGTCGGGCGACAGTCGACATTCCAATTGTATTCGTAATATTCGCGGGGTTCTTTATCAGCGCTTATAACTACCTCACGGGAAGCCCTGAGGTTTATTTCGACTCGATAAGCATGTTCATTTTCCTCCTCCTCGCGAGCAGGTACTTCCTGAGGACGGTGCAGGGGCGTCTAAGCGACAGGGAACCCCTCGGACAGAGTCTCTTTTCATCGAACCGGATCCTCGTCAGGGACGACAGCGCAAAGCAGTTCTTTTATCAGCCCGTGGAATCACTCGAAACGGGACAGAAAATCAAGCTCGCCCGGGGCGGCCGTTTCCCAGCCGACGGCAGGCTCCACTCGCAGCGGGCCGAGGTCAATCTGTCCGTGCTCACGGGCGAGAACATACCCCGGACCGTCTCCAAAGGGGAGGTCGTTTACGCGGGCTCCATACTCGATTCGGACGAGGCCGTCCTCGAGGTCACGGGGACGGGAGGCTCGACCAGGATAGGGAAGATACTCGAGGAGGTGGAGAATAATTACAGGAGCAAGATCAGCCACTCCACTTACAGCGACAGATACGCGACCGTTTTCACGCTCGCAGTGGGTGTTATAGCGGCTCTTTCCTTTTTTGCGGTCTCTTCATATTACGGCGCCTCGGAGGGCCTCGAAAGGACGATCGCATTCATACTTATTTCGTGCCCCTGCGCATTCGTATTCGTTCTGCCCCTGTCCTTCGGCCTCTTTCTCAAATCCGCTTCGGATAACGGGATACTTATCAAGGACGCCGGGATTTTCGACAAGCTCCCGCGTGTCAGGAACATATTCTTCGACAAGACCGGGACGCTAACGAACGGCGTATACCGGATACTCAGCTGGGATACGGATAGTCTTCCCGAGCCCGACCGCAGAGCAGTGCTCGCGATCGAGCGTGAATCCGAGCATCCGGTCGCGAGGGCCATAGTCACACGCCTGTCGGGCGAAGAGGTTGATATTCCAGAAGTTACCGGCTTCAGGCACCTCTATTCGAAAGGCGTCGAAGGTTCTGCCGGCGGGCACCACTATTCGCTTACGGCCGAGAGCGACCTGTCCCGGCCGAACGAGATCAACGAAATCATAGCAACGAGGATCGTCATCCGAAAAGACGGAGAGCCCGTCTCCGAAATACTCCTCGGGGATTCACTCAAGGAAGACGCGAAATTCGTGGTGAGCGAGTTAAAAAAAAGGGGCTACTCGCTCTATATAATTTCGGGGGACAAGGAATCGAATGTCAGGCAGGTCGCATACAAGCTGGAGATACCTCTCGAAAATGCGTTCTCGGAAGTGACCCCCGAACGGAAATCGGAGATCGTCCGTGAGCGCGGCCGGTCCATGATGATCGGGGACGGGCTCAATGACGCGGGAGCGCTCTCGTCCTCCGACGTGGGCGTGGCAATACAGGGCAGCGTAGGGGAGAGCATGAAGGTGTCCGATGCCTACATACTTGAAAACGATCTTTTCACCATTCTGAATCTTATTGATCACGGCGCCGTGATACGGGAAACGGTAAGAAGGAATACAGCCTTCTCCATAACGTATAACATCGCCGGAGGGGCATTCGCCCTCATGGGTTTTATCGATCCGCTGGCCGCCGCCGTGCTCATGCCGCTTAGCTCCGTGCTGCTCATAGCCTCCTCGCTTTACGGTCAGAACAAGACGAGGACCCGGGAGGGTGCTGCGCCGCGGGCATGAACATTATTTTTCTGACACTGGGGGTTTCTATTGCGATCGCGCTCGTATTCCTGGCGGCCTTTATATGGGCGGCGGGAAAGGGCCAGTACGACGACCTCGAAACACCGGGCCACAGGATGCTCCTGGACGATTATGATACGGATAAAAAGAAACAACAAGCCAAGGAGGAAACGGGTAAATGAGTGACGCCAGAGCGGGAAACGCCGCCATTACTGAAAATATTTATTACGACGACGACATAGTCAAGAAATTTATTTATGCGACGATATTCTGGGGAGCCGCGGCTTTCGTAGTCGGACTGATCGCGGCGCTCGAGCTCGCTTACTGGCCCGCGAACCTCGAGCTTCCGTGGCTCACGTTCGGCAGGATCAGGCCGCTCCATACGAATGCGGCTATATTCGCGTTCGGCGGCAATATAATTTTCGCGGGCATATACCACTCGACGCAGCGGCTTTTGAAGACGAGGAACTTCTCGGACTTCCTCAGCAATTTTCATTTCTGGGGATGGCAGCTTATCATAGTGGGCGCTCTCGTTACGCTCCCTCTGGGCTACTCCCACGGAAAGGAATACGCCGAGCTCGAGTGGCCCCTCGACATCGCCATTGCGGTCGTCTGGGTGGTATTCGCAGTCAACTTCTTCGGTACCATAGCGATAAGGAGAGTCCGTCACCTGTACGTGGCGATATGGTTTTATATCGCGACGATAGTGACTGTAACGCTCCTCCACGTAGTAAACTCGATCGAGATCCCGGTTGCCATGTTAAAGAGCTACCCCGTCTATGCGGGGGTACAGGATGCGCTGGTTCAGTGGTGGTACGGCCATAATGCGGTCGCCTTCTTCCTGACGACTCCGTTCCTGGGACTCATGTACTACTACGTACCCAAGGCCGCGAACAGACCGATATACAGCTACAGGCTCTCGATAGTCCATTTCTGGTCTCTTGTTTTCATATACATATGGGCAGGCCCGCACCATCTCCTGAATACCGCTCTCCCCGATTGGGCGCAGACGCTCGGGATGATATTCAGCCTGATGCTCTGGGCGCCCAGCTGGGGGGGCATGATAAACGGTCTCCTCACGCTGAGAGGCGCGTGGACCAAGCTGCGCACGGACCCCATAATCAAGTTCCTCGCCGTGGCCATAACGTTTTACGGTATGTCCACTTTCGAGGGACCCCTGCTTTCCATAAAATCGGTGAGCTCCCTCGCGCACTATACGGACTGGATAATCGGCCACGTACACGGCGGGACGCTCGGCTGGAACGGGTTCCTCACGTTCGGGATCATATACTATCTCGTGCCGAGACTCTGGAACACGAAGATATACAGCCAGAGGATGATGAACTGGCACTTCTGGATAGGCCTTCTCGGCATACTTCTCTACTATATATCCATGTGGGCGAGCGGCATCACGCAGGGCCTCATGTGGAGGGCGATCGGGGAGAACGGTCAGCTCGTTTATCCGGATTTCGTCGAGACGGTGATGAGGATAGTCCCGCTCTATTACGTGAGGTTCGCGGGCGGCGTCCTGTTCCTGACAGGGTTCCTGCTGCTCATTTACAACGTATGGATAACGATCGCGAGAGCGCCCAGGGGAGAAAAGGCGATGGCGGTCGAGGTACCCGCACGCTCCTCGGACGTTACCGATATCGGCACCGGGCACAGGAAGCTCGAAGCCCTCTCCGTCATATTCACGGTCCTCCTGTTCATAGCGGTATTAGCGGGTTCGATAATCGAAATCGTCCCTACGCTCGCGATCTTTAAATACCTTCCGCAAACGACTAAGACCGAGCCTTACACACCCCTTGAGCTCGCCGGCAGGGATATCTATATAAAGGAAGGCTGCTACGTATGTCATTCGCAGATGATCAGGAAACTCCCCTACGACGTGCTCAGGTTCGGAGCTAACTCCACGCTCGAGGAATCCATGTACGACCACCCCTTCCAGTGGGGGTCGAAGAGGACGGGCCCAGACCTCGCCAGGGTGGGAGGCAAATACCCGGATATGTGGCACCTACGCCACATGATCGACCCGCGCGTAATCACGCCCAGGTCGATCATGCCCGCATACCCGTGGCTCGCCGCGGTGAAGATCGATTACAACATACTTCGGAAGAAGCTGAGCGTCATGAAGATGCTGGGCGTGCCCTATAACAACGAGGACGTCTCGAACGCCGATATTAACGCCGAGAAACAGGCGGCCGTGATTTACGAGGATCTCCTCACTCAGGACCCGTCGCTTGAGTCGGTCAAGGACACTGAAGTCATAGCGATCATCGCATACCTGCAGAGTCTGGGTAAAAAGACGTCCCCGGAGGGGGTGGCATCATCAAACAGATAGCCCTGTCCTACTTTACGGATATCGAGATAATCGTCATCGCGCTAATCATATTCCTTTCGGCCTTCGTCGTGATCGTGCTTTGGGCGATAAAGAGACCGAAAACGGAGATCGAGGAAATGGAACGCCTTCCCCTCGAGGATGAGAGATTCGGATCAAAGGAGGACAACGATGCCTGATAAGGAAAAACTCATCGAAAACCACGATTACGACGGAATACAGGAGCTCGACAACCCGCTCCCCGGATGGTGGCTCATGACTTTTTACATCACCGTGATATTCGCCGTCATCTATTTCGGGTATTACCAGCTCTTCGGAGGCCCCACCCTCGACGAGGAGCTCGCGTCCGAGATGGGCTCAATAAAAGCCGAGCAGGAAAAGACCGAAGAGGCGGAAGAGCTGAAGACTCAGGAGGATTACCTGGCACTCGTTTCCAATCCGGACGCTATAGCGAAGGGCAAGGCGGAGTTTATGACCAAGTGTATGCCCTGCCACGGAGACAAGGGGCAGGGGATCATCGGCCCTAACCTCACGGACGATTATTGGATACACGGCGACGGGTCGATCCCTGCTATACTTAAAGTCATGAACGAAGGGGTCCTGGATAAGGGGATGCCCCCCTGGAAAGGGGTCATACCGGCAGACCTGGAGGAAGACGTAGCGGCGTACGTTTACAGCATCCACGGCACGAACCCGCCCGGAGCGAAGGCGCCGCAGGGACAGATGATAGAGCATAACAATTGATAGAACATAAAAGATGAAAGTACTCGACCAGAGACACCTGCCGGACGAGCGTCCGGCGACCATGGATGAAAAAGGGAAGAGGGTCTTCATATTCCCGGCGCAGGTTTCGGGCCTCTGGCGGAGCTTGAGGACTGTCACGGAGATATTCCTCGTCATATTCTTCCTCGTTCTACCGTGGATAAAGATAGGGGGGCACCAGGCGCTCCTGCTCAATATAGGGGAGAGGAAATTCTCCATATTCGGTCTCACTTTCTGGGCGCACGACGCACCGCTGATCTTCTTCATACTGGCGTTCCTCACAATAGGGCTCGCTTTCGTGACCGCGGTATGGGGGAGGATATGGTGCGGCTGGGCGTGTCCGCAGACGGTGTTCATAGACGGCATATTCAGGAGGCTCGAATACCTCATCATCGGGAGCCACATTCAGCAGCGTAACCTCGCTCAGGCCCCGTGGGACGTAAAAAAGTTTTTGAAACTGTCTATTCTCTGGTCTCTCTTTATTATTGCCAGTCTCGTTATCGCCCACAGCTTCCTCGCCTATTTCGTGGGGGCCGACAGGCTGGTCGAGATGACACAGCACAATCCCGGCGAGAACTGGACGATCTTCGTCATCATGGCATTTCTCACGGCCGTTTTCCTATTCGACTTCGGCTGGTTCAGGGAGCAGTTCTGCATCATAGTATGCCCCTACGGCAGGTTCCAGTCGGTGCTTCTCGACGACGACTCGCTCACCGTTTCGTACGACCCTGTGAGGGGCGAGCCCAGGAGGGGGAGCGTAAAACCAGGCGAGACCGAGGGCGACTGCATCAACTGTTACAAGTGCGTCGCCGTATGCCCCACCGGCATAGACATCAGGAACGGCCTCCAGCTCGAGTGCATAGGCTGCACGGCGTGCATAGACGCATGCGACGAGGTAATGGAAAAGATAGAAAAACCGAAGGGTCTCATAAGGTACGCCACCGGGAGTGCCCTCCTGGGGCTAAAGACCAAGTGGCTTCGGCCGAGGGTCGCGATATATATAGTGCTCCTCGTGGCCGTCGTGAGCGCGCTCGCATTCTCAGTACAGAGGAGAGAGGGGATCGTCGTCACCATACTCCGCGGAAAGGATGCCCCGTTCCAGGTCATTGAGGAGGAGGGTGAAGATGATGAGGATGAAGAGGTGATAAACCACTTCAAGATGCATATGAAGAACCAGACTATCGATAATGTGAGCCTGAGAATGACGCTGCCTGAGGAATGGGAGGAAAAAGATGTCGAGATCATTACACAGAACCAAACAATTAACCTCGAGGCCGGCAAAGACGTGACCATCCACTTCTTCGTCAAGTTCCCGAAGGACGTAACCGGGCAAAGCGGCACGCAATCGGTAAAGCTTAATTTCATAGATACGAAAAACAACAAGATCGAAGCCGAGGAGGACTTGAAGCTTGTCGGACCTAAGTCAATTTAGCGAGGCAATCAGCCGATGGTCCTATCTTTCGGTGCCGGCCGGCGTGTTCATCGCGAGCCTCGCGGGGAGCTCCCACTGCGCGGTGATGTGCGGCCCTATCGCTGTTACCGTTCACGGCAGGATCGGTTACCTCCCCCTCTATCACCTGGGAAGGCTCGCGAGCTACCTCTCGCTCGGCATATTGGCGGGACTGCTCGGAGAGAAGTTCCTGAGCAATAACTACCCGATCATCTCCAGGGTCTCTCTCATTATGCTATCGCTCTTCCTTATCTATACAGGTTACAATCTGATGAGAGGGAAACATCTCGAGCTCGTACCCGCGAGGCTCATCACGTCATTGCTGACGGGACCCGCGCGCTTCGCGCTAACGCAGAAAAAACCGCTCGCTTCGTTTACCCTCGGTCTCGTGAACGGGTTCGTACCCTGCGGATGGGTTTATATATTCGTTATCGGCGCGGTAGCCGTGAAGAACCCTCTTTACGGCGGAGTCATGCTGTTCATATTCTGGCTCGGCACGGTGCCCGCATTGTCGTTCTTCCCGATCATATATAAAAAGTCGATCGGCATTGCGCCCAGAAAAGTAACGCTCATTGCGGGGATAATATTGATAACCGCGGGGCTCGCCAATTTCGCAGTCCACATGGTACCGTCCCGGGATATTGACCACGGCAACCCCATATGCGCCGCGGGCGGCGGAGAATCCGAAAGCGGCTACTTACGCGAAAGCAAATAAACCGGCTCTGGAAATGACAGCGGAACGGCAATCTTATGTAAGGTTGGAGCTGACGTACGGAGCAACGGCTTTACTCCACACCGTACTGTTTTAACTTCCTGTAAAGCGTATCCCTCGAGATGCCGAGAACGTCGGCGGCCTTCGACTTATTGCCCTTGCATTCCCTTAGTGCCTGCTCGAGCGCGAACTTCTCGAGCCTGTCGAGCGCAAGGAGCTGGTGATCCGAGCCCTTCGGATGCTGCCAGAGCAGGTGCTCCTTGAGCTCCTTTTCGGTGATGGTGTTCTTCCCGGGAGGTATGACGGCTATGATACCCTCGATGAGGTTCTCGAGCTCTCTTATATTCCCGGGGAAATGGTAGTTGTAGAGAGAGCTGAAAGCCCCTTCGGAGAGCCCCTTCACCTTTTTCGAATATTTTTTATTGAACCTGTTTATGAAATGGTCGATAAGGAGAGGTATATCCCCTCTCCTCTCTCTCAGGGGCGGAAGCTCGATCACTATTACTGCGAGCCTGAAGAAGAGGTCTTCCCTCAGGTAGGTCCTCTTGAGCTCGTCGATCGGATGATTGCTCGCGGATATAACCCTCACGTCGAGCGTTACCTCCTGGGTATACCCCAAGGGCCTCACCTTATATTCCTCCAGTACCCTGAGAAGCCTCACCTGAAGCTCTTTAGGCATTTCGCCGATCTCATCCAGAAAAATCGTCCCCTTCTCGGCTGCGACGAACAGCCCCTCGTGGTCCCTTATTGCCCCTGTAAATGCGCCTTTTCTGTATCCGAACAGCTCCGACTCGAGAAGCTCCTTCGGTATGGCCCCGCAATTAACGCCGACGAATGGTTTGCCCGCCCTCTCGCCCCGGATGTGTATCGCTTTGGCGAGAAGCTCCTTTCCGGTGCCGGTTTCCCCCACTATGAATACGGGTGCGTTGCTATGCGCAGCCGCGGAAGCCCTCTCGAAGACCGACTTCATCAGCTTGGAGCCGCTTATTATATTGTCGAACCCGTATTTCTCCGAAAGAAGGACGTTGAGCGTACTGACTTTATCCTCGAGCTCCTCTGCTTTCCTGATCATATCGAGTTTATTGAGAAGTATGTCCTTATCGAAAGGCTTCGTGATAAAATCCTTCGCGCCCCGCTTTATAGCCTCGACCGCTGTCTGCACTGTGCCCTGCCCTGTGACCATGATGATCGTCGTTTCGGGTATAATCTCCTGAAATTTTTCGAGCAGCGTGAAACCGTCCATAAGCGGCATCACGAGATCGAGGAGCACGAGGCCGACCCTCCCGTCTTCAGACGCCCGCTCAAGCGCCTCTTTTCCGGAATACGCGATAACAACATCATAGCTATTACGGAGGAGGAGCTCCTTCACTGCCTCAACGTAATCCTTGTCGTCGTCTACGACAAGCACTTTGAATTTTTCAGTGCTCACTATTGCCGCTCCTCGGAAAATATCGGAAGTTTGATCGTAACGGTAGTGCCCTCGCCTTCCTTGCTCTTTATGGAAATCTCCCCGCCGTGGTCGCTTATGATACGTTTTGCGACGGAGAGGCCGAGCCCCGTGCCCATTCCCGCTGGTTTAGTCGTAAAAAAAGGCTCGAAAACATAAGGAATAATCTCTTTGGGAATACCGTCCCCGGTATCGTTTATCGTTATTACGGCGAAGCCCGGAATGGTATCGCCCGAGGCGGTTAAAGTGAGTGACCCGCCTCCGGGCATGGCGTCGACCGCGTTCATTATGGTATCGGTGAACACGAGGTGAAGCAAGTTCGTGTCGGTGAGTATCGCTAAATCATCTTCCGTTTCCACGTGCACATCTATAGTTTTCTTTTTGAGAAGGGGCCTGATGAGGTCGACCGACTCGGTCAGAATGGACGCCGCGTCTTCGGGATTCTTTTCGCTTATGGGGTTGCCGACAAACTTGAGGAGCCTCTGTATCACCTTCTGACCGTAGAGGATCTGTCTTTCAATCGAATCCAGCTTCTCCATAATCCCCTCACATCCCGGTATATCCGATACGTCCTCTTTGAGCATCTGTACCCTGAGCAGCATGGATGCGAGCGGAGTGCCCATGTGATGGGCGAAGCCTTCAGCCATCCTCCCCACTATCTGGGATTTCTCGAGCTCGATTATTTTCTTTCTCATCGCTACTCTTGCGGAAATGTCCCTCACCGTCTCGATGAACCTCCCGCCGCCATGGCTCATATAAACGAGACTGATGCTCACAGGGACCCTCCTGCCGTCTTTTTTCATCAATTCCGTCTCGAAGTCCGCAACCGAAACACCCTCTTTCGCATTTCTCAGCTTCGACGCAAAGCTCTCCCTGTGTTCGGGCGTGATTATTTCCCAAATGTTCCCGATTTCCCCATTTTCACTGCCGGTAAAAAGTACAAGCCCCGCCCTGTTTACAGATTCGATCCGGCCGTCACCGTCAAAAAGCAGCACGGCATCGGACGTATTTTCCATTATCCCGCGGAGCCTCTCTTCCCCTTCCCGCAGAAGCCTCTCGGCTATTTTCCTCTCCGTAATATCGACCAGGGTGCTGAGCACCACGAACCCGTTTTTAGTCTTCACGGGATTGAGGCCTATCTCCACCGGAAACTCGGTCCCGTCCTTCTTCCGGGCGAAAAGATCACGCCCTTTCCCCATCGGTCTCGTTATCGGCGACATCATGAACGTATCTCTGAACACGGAATGAGCCCTGCGGTAGCGTTCAGGGACGAGAATTTCTATACTTTTTCCGAGAAGCTCCCCGCTCCCGTATCCGAGCATCGTATTTACGAGGGAATTTGCGAAAATAATCTTCCCGGCATCGTCCGTCATGACTATCCCGCTGGGGACGGATTCGACGATGAAGCTGTAATTGTCCCCGAATAACCCGCTCTCCCCGCCGTCCTGACTTTCATATGATTTGACCTTCTCCCGGAGCCCTTCCAATTCTGCAGCAAGCTCTTTCTTTGTCTTTTTCAGCTCATTCATGCCGAGAACGTCCAAGGTATAAGGATTTAAAAGTTATTTTGTGAATTCAAGATGAGAATATCATCTAATGCGGGGAGTTACAATCCATGCGGCGGCAATTGGCCCGTTATTTACTGCCATAAACGTAGGTATAAAACTCGAACCTGCGCTCCCAGTTCTGGAGGTCGTAGGAAGCGATCACGAGGTCCTTCTGCTCATTCGTAGCCTCGTCCAGCACATAATAGTTAAGCACGGTCTCCGGCTCAAACCCGTAATGGCCGAGAATCTTCATGAAGCTCAGGTTGTCCGGGATGTACCTCACGATTATCTTCTGGAATTGGTGTTTGAGCCCTTCATAGAGAAGCAGGTTGAACATCTGGGAGCCGAGACCCTTGCCCCTGTACTCTGGATGGACCACGAGCTTCACCTCGGCGGCATGGGGCCAGTAAAGCCCCTGAGCGTGGAGCGTTCCTTTCGCCACGACCTCTTTATTGAAAACGGTAACGAGCTCGACCGCCTTCTCGTAATTCGGGTTCACGAACCAGTTTTCGAGCGATTCCCACTTCGTAACGTCGTCTTTATAAATAATGAGGTCTTCTCTGGGTATAGTCGAAAAAAACTTCTGAACCAATTCCCCGTCTTCCCCAAGAAGCGGCCTGATAATAACACTGCTTTTATCTTTGAGCAAAAACTCTTTTGGATACACTTTCATCGTTGATAATTAACTTGCAAGGAGCATACCAAGTGAAAAATCGGCCGCTATAATTGTGCAGATGCGGTCTCAGGCTCTTCCTTGTTGATTGGAGTATCTACGGATATTACAGAATAATTCAATCGCAGACCCATATTAGAAACGCATTAGCGTAGAAGGCAGACTCAAGTGCATTTTGGCGTATTCTAACAGGATTGTCGTAATATAAGACACACGACATCCTGGGCCCGGGCAGCGTCCGGGAGACAGGCATGACCAGGCTCTCGCGGACTTAAATCAGTCAGGTTTTACAGGAGTCGGTGCAGGCTGACCCTGTTTTTTCCCGGCGCTCATGGCTTTAATGAACTCGATGACCTCCGCACCGTTCTCCCCCGCCCACTCCCAGTCAAAGAAATCCAGCTCGTTCAGCGTGACGGGGTCATCGCCGAATATGAATACGGCCCGGTAACCGTCGGTCCACCAGGACTGCTTCATAAAATTCCTGTGCGGGTCATCCGGCGTCGAGGGCCGTATACCCTTGGTATATCCGAATTTCTCGACACCTCCCGAAAAAAGAAGGTCCTGCACGAGGTACGTCCTCGCTTCATCCAGATCCGGGTCTATCGCGTGAGCAGACAACCAGGGTGTCCTGAAAGTGAAATACGACCCTACGTCCCGGCTCACCGACCCTATCCACACGTCCATGCCCCGATACCGGACCGGCATGAGCCAGAGGCGGAGGTGGTTCCGCTCGTGTATTGTCGACCGCGCCTTCTGAAGCCCGATGTCCTGGGCCCTCTTGTACACGAAGACGCTGCTCATGGGGGAGGTCCTGTACCTCGCTCCCGTGAAATAGGCCTTGAAGGCTCTTAAGCCGGAGCCGACTGAAATAGGCTCGGTGACGTCCCACCCCCTCCTGATGAACGCGGAGATTATATTGTCCGTATCCCCGATGACGAAGAAATTAAGCGCGTCGTTCTCGCCGGTGCCGTCCTTTCTGGTAGCGCAGCACGGGACGGCCTCGAGCACCTTTCGAAGCTCCTCCTCGGTTTCGTAATTAACATACTCGTCCTTTTTGTATAGTGAGTCCCAGTCCACTCTCTGGTAGTCGAGTTTTATTCCTGGTATGACGAAATAGAACACGAAGTTCTTTTCCTGCTCCTCTCCGTAGATGCTTACGTTCAAATACTTGATGCCCGGGTCCCAGTTCGTGTAAAAGAATCCCGATAAGACCCCTCCGGCCGGAATCTCCCTCTTTATGCTGTGCTTGTTGAAGTACTCGTTCATTTCCTCGTTGACGGGACTCGCGTAGCTGTAGTTAGTATATGCAGCCTCGTTCGGGGAGTAGTATCCGGGGTCCGTTGCGACGTAGATGAGGGTGACGGGCTTGTCCGTCGTGTTGCCGATTTCAAGCCATACGGGCTGAATACCGTTCCGGGCGAGGTTGACCCCGAATATCCTCTCGCTCTCATGATCGCTCAGCACTGCCGCCGAGACCGAGATGCCGTCTTCCGACTGAGTCTCCGCCCTGACTTTAAACGGCACGTCCTTTGCCGGGTCGGGAGAAGGCGCATATACCTTGCACCCCTTTGCAGGGGGCGTGCTGAATTCGCTTGAGTCGAGCGGGTCCTGGTTAGCGCAGTATGAGGAGCATCCCCATAATCCCGGCATGAGGCACAATGATATCACGAGAAAAATCCGGAACCGCATCCTTAACCCATTCCGTCGAGGTCTCATTTGAATTATTTCCCCTGCGCTCCTTCGTCCGCAGCCCCCGCCCCGTCCCCGCCCGTTCCCCCGTCGTAAATGGCGCCGACATCCTCCCATTCGAAATATCCGAGGTCCCCGAGCGTGATCTGGTCTTTCCCGAAGAGAAGCACCGCCCTGTATCCGTCAGACCACCAGGGGAGTTTACTCAGGTTGTATCTTGGATCCTCGGATGCCGACACCCCGACGCCGTCTACGTATCCCATCTTGTCCACATTCTGCGATAGTAGGACGTCTTCTACCATATAATCCCTCGTTTCGTCGATATCAGGGTCTATCTCCTGCGCCGCGAACCAGTATTTCCTGATTCTGAGGTCGGACCCGATGTCCCTGCTCACGGCGCCCGCCCAGACCGTCTTGCCCTTGTACCTGATCGGCGTGAGCCAGAGCCTGAGCGTATTCCTCTGACGGTAGGCCGCGTCCGTCTCACGCCTCGATTTCTGGAGGCTCACGTCCTGCCTCCTGCCGAACAGATAAAGGCTCGCCATCGGGAAGGTCCTGTAGCTCTCAGGAGAGAAAGCCTTGCCGAGGTCGAATTTGAACGTTCCCGTATCTGCCTCCGTAACGTCCCATTTCCTCCGCACTACGGCCGACGATATGTCGTCCGGGTCGCCGATGAGGACTACGTTTATCGGCTCCCCCCCGCCCCCGCCTTCACTCCCCGTCGTACAGCAGGGGAGTGTTTCCAAAGCCTTGCGGAGCTCGGCCTCGTCTTCTATGTGAACGATCTCATCCTTAGCGTATAACGCCGTGAAGTCGACGTTCTCGTAATCGGGCTGGATCCCCGGCACTTCGAAATAAAAGAAGAAATTCTCCGTGCCGTCTATCTCGTAGAGCGTCACGTTTACGAACTTCAATCCCGGGTCGAGGTTCGTGTATACGAACCCCTTATCCCTTTCGCCGGGCATTATGAACTCTATCTGAATGCCGTATTTCGAAAACTGTTCGTCCATCTCCCTGTTGGCCGAGCGGTTGAACTTGAGGTGGTTCATGAAAGCGACTTCGTTGGGCGAGAAATAATCGGGATCGAGGGCGATCGGCATGAAGAAGTAAGGCTTCCCGGTATTGTTCTCGATGTCGAGCCAGACGGGCTGGACTCCGTTCGCGGCCAGGTCGACTCCGAAGACCTCCTCGCTCTCCTCCCGGCTGAGCACCGCCACGGTAATAGTGATGCCGTTACGGCTCTGGGTCTCCGCCCTGCCCAAGAAAGAGACTTCCTCGGGCGGTTTCGGAGAATAGCTCCCGCCGCAGCCGGCTGCTGCCGTGAGAATTATCCATATTGCGATCGGGAGAATTTTTTTCTGCATCACTGTGGGGTTTTGATTTTATCTTATCGATTTCAAAAAATTATACAATATGGAGAGGGAACGTCATCGAAAGGGGCTTTTATTCGACCCGGGCCCAGTCGAGCTTCTTCGACCCCAATCCGGCCTTAACGGTCAGGGTAAAGTTATCACCGCTGTCCATACGTATCTTGGCATCGAAGTCTTTACTCTTCTTTATCGAGTAGACCGTCCCTTCCCAGATACTGTCCGCGCCGTTATATACCAGGTTTTTGAAAACTACCGTGGAAACGACGTCCGGGTTATCGGTGTTCTCAACTATAACGCCTTCGTAGTATCCGCCCTTGTTCTCAATCTGCACGACAGCGGGCCCGTCCGGGTCCTTCCATTTTCCGACTATGCTGTCGGCGTTGATGTCTCCCGCGTTTGCAGTTGTAAAACTTATTGCCGCTAGCGCCGCCAGCGCAAATGCAATTACAAAAATATTCTTCAGCATATTCATAATTATCTCCCTGAGCGTTTACCGTATTCTTAAGTCACATAATAATCAAGCGGTTATTGTTCGCTCGCCGTCAAGATTATTATATCGTCGTATTTGTCGTCGACCGCCGCGGTGCCGCAGGCAGTGGGATTGCCTGCCGCATCGAACCTGCAGCCCCAGAGCCCCGCCTCCTCCGCGCCGCACTCGTCCTTATCGAGAGACGCGGCATAAAAACCGGAGCCTGCCGGTTTATTCCGGGGATTGTCCTTTCCGTTCACGCCTATAAGCACTGCACCCTTACCCGTGCTTCCGTTCCTGCACTTGAAGCCGCCCTCGTAATAGAAGTAGAGAATCTTGTCCTCGTCGTCCCATATAAGATTGGCGGATTCCACGGTTCCGTCGCCATTTACGTCTATCTGCTGGACCCAGATAGAATCGGTATCGCCCGGGGAGTTCGCTGTGCTCACCGAAAGAATTTCCTCGCCGATCGAGGCGGATGTTTGGGCGTCCGCGGGCTGCGAAGGATTCTGCGCCTGGGTTATCACGTCAGGAGAAGGCTTTAACTCGACCCCTGTCTCGTTTCCATCCTGTGCCATTACCGGCAATACGTAGAGCATAGCCGTGACAACTAAAATTAATAAGACTTTTATCCGTGATTGTATTTTCATATCTCGCTCCTTTACCCGAATTTTAATGCGGGTTTCATGTTTATCAACACCGCTACAGTAAGTCACGAAGCGGCGCCCATAAAATGCATGCGGTCTTCACTATCTGCCCGCCGCCTTCGCCGTAGGAGCCGTCAATTGAAATTTCTCTTTTTCGGTCCATCGTCGGACCCCGCATCGAGATTATATTATGACCCCCGTTATACTCAGGAGGAGTACCGAAAGTACGATTAAAGTAAAAACAACGTACATATAATCACGCTGTATCAGGAATGCGAAGACCGAAAAGAGGACCCGTGCGACAGGTGTAGCGATGAGCAGCAAAAGACCCAACTGTATGATTCCCACGCTCCTGATCTGCCACGCTGACTCTATAATCTCCCTCAGGCCGCGGAGGTTTTTGGGAACGCCCGCGAAGACTCCGTAATCGGGCATCTCCGCACCGTGCCGCATCAGGTAAATAACGGCGCCCGTAATGACGAATACAGCCGATAGTATCACAGCTATCCTGAGGAGGTTGCCGATAATCTGGTCTATCTTCTCATCGCTCATTCCGTTCTTCTTATCTTCCATATCAAAACCCACCTGTGAGCCCCTTATAGAGCATCTCTACAGCAAGTGCGAATATGACTACCGCGAACACGATGCGGAGTATGCGGGTCGACACATTCAACAAGAAATGTGTTCCGAGAAAGGAGCCGAATAGCACTCCCAGCATTACGGGCATTGAGAGGCCCGGGTCAACATACCCGCGGTTAAGAAAGACCCCTGCGCTCGCAGCGGCCGTAACGCCAATCATGAAATTGCTCGTAGTCGTAGATACCTTGAACGGCAGCCGCATGACCTGATCCATCGCTATCACTTTAAGCGCTCCCGAGCCTATTCCCAGAAGCCCGGAAAGCGCGCCCGCTATGAACATTACTCCGAACCCACCGGGTACGGCCCTGACATAATATGTTTCCGTCCCTTCCGGCGTCGGGTACTCGGAATTCATCCTGAGACGCGTCGCGAGCTTATCGGGCTTGCCGGGCGCGGCATCTTTGTGACGGGAGAAGCCGGATTGATAGGACGAATAGACAAGCACGAGGCCGAAGACAATCGCGATTGCGGAAGGAGAGATGCTGGTCGCGACGGCTGCACCGGCTACAGCCCCGGTCGTAGTCGCGATTTCGAGAAACATTCCCACCCGTAGATTACTGAACCCCTCTTTAACGTAAGCGGACGCGGCAGCCGATGAGGTCGCTATTACCGAAACGAGAGAAGCGCCCATGGCGTAGCGTATATCGACTCCGAAGCCGATCACCAGAAGCGGCACTATCACGACCCCTCCCCCGAGTCCCGTAGCAGCTCCGAGAAAGCCCGCAAAGAGCGAGCCGAGAAAGACAAGAGATGAGAACTCAAGTATATTCATTCGACCGAGCTTTCAGTTCGTCGCGAGCTTCGAGAATAATTTGTTCTCTTGCACATAGATTCTACATAATAACAGACCGGGACATTTGAGGATACAGACACACCTTTAAAAGAATAAGGAGTTTTTTATGAAGATTCACACCATTGACCATAACTTCTTTACAGAGAGAGTGATAGCTTCATATCTTATTGAAAACGGCGGCGAACCCATATTAATAGAAACCGGTCCCGATACGACTTTTCATAAACTCGAAAAGAGTCTGAACGAGCACGGTTACTCCATAGAAGACATAAGAAACGTTTTTGTCACACACATACACCTGGACCATTCAGGCGCTGCCTGGCGCTTCGCCGATGCGGGCGCCAAAATCTACGTTCACCCGTTCGGCGCCCCGCATCTGGCCGACCCCGTAAAGCTCGTAGCATCCGCAAAGCGTATTTATAACGATCAAATGGAAACACTATGGGGCGAAATCCGACCTATAGCTGGGGAAAATATCTATGAAATCCGGGACAGGGAAAAGATAAAAATCGGTAATATCAGTATCGAGGCTATCGAGACCCTCGGGCACGCGTCCCATCATCATTCCTACCTCGTGGACGATAATATCTTATTTACTGGAGACGTGGCCGGCATACGTATAGAAAACGGTCCTGTATTGCCGCCTACCCCGCCGCCGGAGATCAATGTCGAGCTCTGGCAGGAGTCGATACGAAAGATCTCGAGCTTGAAACCGCAAGCCATGTATCTCACTCATTTCGGCAAGTCGGGCGATGTCGAAGACCACCTGAAAGAGCTCGAAAACAGGCTTCTCGAAGTTACCGAATGGACTGGAGAGAGACTGAAACAGGGAAAAACCGAAGAGGAAATGATAATTGAGATGGAAAGTATGTTCAGAGATATACTCGTGAAGGCCGGAGCGGACAAACAATTAGTCGAAGCCTACGAGCTGGCAGACCCCTTTTGGATGAATATAGGGGGACTTATGCGCTACTGGAAAAAGTTCCGAATGTGAGCCCGTTCGGATGTGTCCGGCTCTGCTGCAACCCCGGACCGTGCTGACACACAAAGACCGATCCGGGACGGAAGAAAAAATCAAGATGGAACTCAACATTATTAAATCCGGAAGCTCCGGCCCCGAAATCGTAATACTGCACGGGCTCCTGGGGTCTTCACGGAACTGGCAGCGCATTATGCGTGAGCTGTCAGCCGACTGCCGTGTGATCGTCCCGGATTTGCGCAATCACGGCGTCTCTCCGCACGGCCCCCACTGCATCGCGGCGATGCGGGACGACATAGTGAGACTCATCGAGACAAACTGCGACGGGCCCCCACATCTGGTGGGACATTCTATGGGAGGGCTTGCGGCTATGGCGGTAGCGACATCGGATAAGGCGGCGATTGCGAGCCTTGTAGTGGTGGACATAGTCCCGGGGTGGAGTGCGGAGGGGCTCCGGAAAATACTCGATGCGCTGATGGAGCTCGACCTGAAATCCATAAATACACGATCTGACGCCGACAGGACTCTGTCGGAGAAAATATACAATCCCGATGTACGCCAGTTCTTACTTCAGAACCTCATACGGAATATTGCGGGAGAGTTCGAATGGCGCTGCAACCTTCCCGAGCTAGAGAGGTTCGTGGCGGAAGAAACCTTCGAGCTCCCTCCCCGGGCAGCTTACGAAGGACCGACACTGGTGATAGCCGGAGGCAGGTCCGAATATAAAGTCTGGGAGCACGAGAGGCTCCTCAGGGCTCATTTCCCCGACATGGTTCTCGAGATATTCGAGGACGCCGGCCACTGGGTGCACATGGACGCGCCCGGCCGTTTCGTGAAACGGCTGCGCGAATGGGTAGCCGCGCACGCCTCCAAAGTCTGAAGTATGCCCCAGAGTAATTACCAAGATAATATGAGACAGTTTAATTACGAGCACAGCGATATGTTCAACAGGAAATCCCGTAGTTAATACCGCTGGCTTTTCATGGTCCGCAGACGGTCCCATCTGCCGGAGCCTGTGGCGGGTTACTTCAACTTTCCCTGACGCAGGTGCGCGTTCCGGAACCAAGCTCAAGTTTCCATATGTGTAACGGATTATAACGAGCGGTCCTCCGTTTTTGACACTGGTCGGGATGGGATTAAATTTAGACTGATGAAATTTCCTGAGTCGGAGGACTCCTCATGTCGAAGCAAATGACAGTCGGCCAATACCTTATAAAAAGACTTTATGACCTGGGCGTCAGGCACGTATTCGGGGTTCCGGGCGATTATGCCCTCAGTCTCTTCAAGGAGATCGAAGAGAGCAAGCTGAAGCTGATAAACACATGCGACGAGCAGGGCGCGGGATTTGCCGCGGACGCTTACGCCAGGATAAGGGGACTCGGCGCGGTCTGTATCACATATTGTGTCGGAGGTCTGAAAGTGGCCAATACGACCGCACAGGCCTTTGCGGAAAAATCACCCGTCGTGGTCATAAGCGGGGCCCCCGGGATAAAGGAGCGTCTCAAGAACCCGCTTCTGCATCATAAGGTCAGAGAGTTCGATACTCAGATCAAGGTCTTCCGGGAGCTGACGATAGATTCCGTGCTCATAGATGACCCTCAGACTGCGGCCTCCGAGATCGATAGGGTCCTGAGCTCGGCATTAAGATATAAAAGGCCGGTGTACATAGAGCTGCCGCGGGATATCATCTCCCTTCCGATTAAGCCATATAAGACCACGCGCCGGGAAGCGCGTGGTAGTGAGGCCGAAACCCTCAAAGAAGCGCTTTCGGAAGCAAGAGCTATTATAAATCAATCGAAAAAGCCGATCATAATAGCGGGCATCGAGATACACCGTTTCGGTCTCCAGGATAAGCTCCACGAGCTTCTCGACAAAACGAACATACCGTTCGCAACCACGATCTTGGGTAAATCAGTTATCAGTGAAACTCACCCCCTTTGCATCGGCGTGTACGAGGGGGCAATGGGCAGGGAAGCGGCCCGGAAATACGTGGAGTCATGCGACTGTCTGATTCTGCTGGGCGCTTTCATGACCGATGTAAATCTCGGCATATATACAGCGAACATCGACAGGACCAATTCAATCTATGTCACGAGCGAGGGCGTGTCCATCAAATACCATACGTACGAAGATATAAGCATCGATGATTTTATGGATGGACTTTTAAAAGCAGGCATCCGCCGCAGGAAGGGTACGAAGATTCCGAACCCCCCAATGCCGAAACGTCCCAGTCCAGTCAGGAAAAAGAAAGTCAGCGTGAGTTACCTGTTCAAAACCCTTAATTCATATCTCAACGAGAAAACAGTCGTAATCGCCGACCCCGGAGACGCGATGCTCGGGGCTCTCGACATGGTGATTCAAAGAGAAACGGAATTTTTATGCCCCGCATACTATTGCTCGCTCGGCTTTGCGGTTCCTGCAAGTCTGGGAGTGCAGACAGCAAGGCCGGACCTTCGTCCGCTTGTCTTGGTAGGGGACGGCGCATTCCAGATGTCGGGGATGGAGCTGTCCACAATTGCCAGGTTTAATCAGAACCCGATCATAATCGTGCTCAACAATAGGGGATACGGGACGGAGCGGCCAATGATCGACGGGAGGTTCAACGACGTCCTACTCTGGAAATACAGCCGCATACCCGAAGTCCTTAACAGCGGGGTCGGCTTCGATATCAATACCGAGGATGAGCTCGAAGAGGCGCTGACTAAAGCCGTCGAAGACACGCGCAGCTTTTACATCCTCGATGTCCACATAGACCCCGAAGACAGGTCGGAGGCGCATAAGCGGCTTACTACCGCTTTAGCTAAGAGAGTGGGATAAAAGGAATGAAACTAAAAACATATAATCCTAAAAGTTCAATCTATTTTAATTACCGATTGACAAATTATAATTATATGCTATATTAAGTTTAGAGTTTGCAGTAGTTCTAGTCTAAATTGAGATACCAATCTGAACTTGATTTTGAACCACTAGCACAACCCGATCATACATAAGGAGGTTAATCCGACATGTCAGAACGTAAAATTGGCTTAGTTAAGTGGTTCAATTCTGCGAAAGGCTTCGGCTTCATAGAGCTCGACGGTGAAAAAGACGTATTTGTTCACTTCAGCGAAATAAGCGCTACCGGCTACCGTTCTCTCGAAGAAGGACAGAGAGTTGAGTTTACAGTCGTCGATGGACAAAAAGGCCCACAAGCTCAGAACGTAGTTCTAGCCTAAGGATCGAATATCAAAAGTGCGCTGAAGCAATTCGGCGCACTTTCCCTTCATTTCAACATAATTACAATAGCCCGGTAAATCCCCAACCGACAAGTAATCGAGTCCTATGCGCAGCTCCCGGTCTTCGGGAACCCGGTACTTTTTGAGTTAGTGGTATGCTCGTTTTTACGTGATTAACCGAAACGGCAAGTGGAACCCCGAAAACCAGACCCCGCATATCAGGTATTCGAATCATTAAGTGCAGTCACAGACTGAACGCACGCACGAAGTTACTCGCTGGAGTTCGACTTGCCGCTTTTGACCGTCGTCCCCTCAGCAGGCGGAGGAGTCGGTGGAGGGGCAGGAGTCGGTTGTATCTCGCGGTCACTGGAGTTCGACTTGCTGCTTTTGACCGTTGTCCCCTCAACGGGTGCGGGAGTCGAGATAGGGGCAGTAGTCGGTTGTATCTCGCGCTCGCTGGTGTTCGACTTGCTGCCTTTGACCGTAGTCATCTCAGCGGGCTTAGGGGTGGGTTTAGGCATCGGCCTGGCTTGCGCCTCGTCTATCGTAACAACAATTGCAAATATCCCCATAAGCAGAAATATGAATAACATGTAATATGGACGCTTCATTTTAACTCCCCCCTTCATGCCTCCAATAATAATACCACTAAAGAAGCCCGTTCCATTCAATTTATTTTGCCGAACCTTCAGTTGATTTGTTTTATATATTAACCAACAGCAAAGCTGCGGGGTGAGTGACGGGACTTGAACCCGCGGCCTCCGGGGCCGATCATCCGCGTTCTATAATATCGGAATGTGTCAGAAGATCGGACAATCAGAGCTTTTCGTAACTCTCATACAAAAAATAGCAAGTTTTTACGGGTCCTACCGTTATAGTAATACGGCATATATTATGCAATATAAATCACTATAAAATAATATTGAATGGGGGTGAATATCATGGGTAAATTCAATATAGTTCTTTCAATTTTCGGCGGCTTGATCATTGCTGTTTTACTGTTAATTTCATTCGCTATACCATACGTTGTGCTACCTATAATAATTGCGTTCGGTTCACTTGTTGCCGTGTTTGTCTATTTTCTAAAAGAAGACAGCAGTTTATCACGTAGAGCCGCTATAAAGACGTTTTACTGCCCGTTCCGGAAGATGAATGTAGAAGCGAAACTTCGACCTAGTATTTTCACATATAGAACTTATGACGACGTTCTGAAATGTTCCGCATTCAAAGACAAAGTGAGATGCCAGAAGAGATGCCTGAACATGCCGGAACTTAATTCTGATTCTCAATCTATAGCAGTTCTCCACTGATTCAAGGATCAATTTCGGGATACAAACGGTACGAACTCAGTATTTCATAGCCTGACCGAATGGGACAGCTACGGATGTCACGTATTTGAGAATAAATGGGGTGAGTGACGGGACTTGAACCCGCGACCTCTGGGGCCACAACCCAGTGCTCTAACCAAGCTGAGCTACACCCACCATTGATTTATTTCGGATTGGACAGGAAAAGAAATAGTACCATATAAAATAAAAAAGAGTAAGCAAACCCGCAAGACGCCTGCTTTAGAGTGGGGAATCTGAATTTACATATGATTTTATTATTGCATCCAGGAAACAGTGCACGATAATCACACCGCCGTTACCATGCGGCCCCCCGCTTACGCGGAGAGCCGCATACATTTCTTGCGTCTCCCGAAGGAGTAATCGAGCCCGCAGTGCTCGACGGCCCTCCTCCACGAACCGAAATGATACTCGGCCGCGGAAACGAGCGTGGTCATTCCGTTCTTCCTGAGGACTGACGGCCTGAGAGATGCCCCTTCCGCCCTGAGTCTATTAATTTCCCCGGTTATCCTCTCCCTAGTCCACTTCCTGTTGTTCCTTGCACTCTCGTAGTCTATTCCACACGCCTCGAGAGCTTTCCTCCAGGACCCGAACGACTTACAAGCCTCAACGTAAAGTGACGAATTGCTTTTCGCTATATTTGCCGGTTTCTCCGCATCGGGCCGGAATATAGACTTAATTTCTCTTTTCACCCTTTCTGCTCGCTTGGTCATAATAAAACACTTATTACAACTTTTATGCCAATTGTAACTGCTTGTCATTACGAGAGAATTTTAGTATTATCCGGAAAGAATTTGTCTTATTATCTGACAGCGGACAGAGAGGTATGTGAGCGATTCAACAATAAAATATTATACAGGAAGCAACTCGTTTGCAATTGACGAACTCCTCCCATTTACCAGACATATGAGCCGGTGATAATATTCCCCGCACGCGCCATCACCTGACCCATTACTGCTTGTCATTAAAATTAACTCTTCCATGATGTTTCAATCCGTGATAATTAAAGATTGACAAGAGTCGGTCGTTCTTAAAGGAGAGGGTGTTATGAACGGCAGGGTGAGTTTCAAGCGCAGAGGAGTAGTTCGTCCTTTTCTTTTCCGGGTGTTCGTCTTTTCCTTCCTTTTAATATCAGTCTATGGGGGATGCAACGGCGGGGGAGGCATAACTCCGCCACCGACGCCCACAGCTCCACCAAGTGCTACTGTATTGAGTGCAGTTTTAATAGATATGGGGGATGAACCTGTAAGTTGTGACGACCCAATTTGGAACGAAGCCGAAGAAATTTCTGTCACAGTATCTACAGTCCGTTTCGGTAATCTCTATGGAGACGGTCAATTAAATATGACAGGAACTCTTGGTGCCACGATAAATTTTAACGAAGGAAACCCAGCTGAGCTCAAATTAACAGGGTTATACACATTTGGTTCCGGTCAAATTTTTATTAAAGCACGTTGGAATGATGGGATTTTCAATTTAGACCGCAGAAGAGCACTTTATAACGGGCCTGCGGATCCTGACAAAGCAGATGATCCAGCTGGTTGGACTTCTCAACTAAACGATGACAAAATAGGGTTTGTGTTTGAAATAGAACCCGGAACATCGAGCTTGTTCGGGACATTTCAAGAAGTCGGTTGTGCCGCAGCTTGTCACAATGTGGCAGGGAAAGGGCTCGATATGCGTCCAGAAACCGGAAAAGTCGATATATGGCACTGGAAAACATCACGTTCTGAGCCGATAGGTCATGTAGCCGACCAGTTTGCAGAGCCAGTCGATGGTCGTCGAGATGATGCCGGCGTTTCAATCGAGGTTAGAAACAGGGCCGGTGGTTCCGACCGCGGCGGACCACAGTTTATATGGGATGGTACGGATCAAGCCATTACCATTGGTCCGAGGGCTGGTCAAACACTCGACCCCGCGTTTACTTTACTTGACGGACACCTTTTCGATGTGGGAGCCGAAGGTAGAGATACCGACAATGGGAATACCATATATCAAACCAGTTGTGCAGGATGCCATGGTGCAGACGGTGAAGGCGGAGTAGGTCCTACTCTCGATAGTATGAAATTTGGACGTCTGTCCGATGCTGAGCTTAATGCACTTATTTCGGCCGGCGCTCACCCCGGAGCGGGGACTTATAATGCCCTTGGCGATACCGATAACGCTGATCTAAGGTTGAGAGTATTTGGTTTCTGGGGCATACCAGGCTATTACTTGCAGATGCCGGAGGGAAGCGTGGCAGATATAACAACAGCAAGCGACCTTGATTATTCTGAAGCAGGTATCAATAGTCTCACAAATATCACAGATCCGCAGGGTCCCGACTTTAACGAGATTTTAAATAAGCATAAATTTCAGCAGGACGGTCACTGTGTCGTGCTGATAAGAGATCTCGAGACAGGCCACGATGATGACACGCAATTTGATACTTCTCAGAGCTATATTTTCGGAGTCGCCCTGATGGATAATGATGGAATTAATCATGTTGGTAACACTAAGTTAACGCTTGAGTTCTCAGTTCCCTAGACTTTAGTATTTTGTGTCGCTGATAATTATTATGATTAAAATTAACTCTTTACTCATCGTTAACACTCATATTAAAATGAAAACCAGGGCATTGAGTTTATCTTAAGGGAGGAGGATAACCATGCTTGGCTGGGTAAAAGACCCTAGCGAAAATGTCTTCCTGTCTTTGCTGTCCCGTTTTTTTTTGGTGCCATTCCTACTCGCATCCGTTTATGGTGGATGCGGCGGGAACGGAGGAAGTGTAAATCCCCCGCCACCGCCTGTCGACGGGAACAAGCTGAATATTGAGATACTCGACGCGTTCATTGGCCCCGACAACCGTACCGTCGCGACGATCAAGCTCACAGACGAAAACGGGAACCCGATAACAAGAGACGGGGTGGAAATAAGCTTTATAATCGCGAGGATAGTCGA
The DNA here is from genome assembly GCA_041753155.1 of Thermodesulfobacteriota bacterium. Lineage (GTDB taxonomy): Bacteria > Desulfobacterota_D > UBA1144 > Nemesobacterales > UBA2774 > 2-12-FULL-53-21. The sequence goes on from JBGSVA010000031.1 coordinate 48,060, forward strand.
GAGCGGAGAGTACATCGACTACATAACGAGGGACCAGGAAGGGGCCACACAGGCGGCGTCCGAGGACGAAGGCGAGTACGAGGACCTGGGCGGCGGGGTCTACAACTATACATTCGCCACGGTTCTGCCCGAAGACTACGACCGGAGCCTAACCCACACAGTAGCGCTATACGGCGAAAAGACTATCGACAGCCAGACATTCGTTTCGAACGCCACTTTCGACTTCGTCCCCAACGGCGGAACGGTCAGGACCGTGAGGGACATAGTCGCTACCGAATCGTGCAACTCGTGCCACGACCCGCTCGCGCTCCACGGCGGGGTCAGAAGGGACGTCGGGGTCTGTATTACGTGCCATACGAGCAAGATCATCAACCCCGAAACAGGCGAGACGATAGACCAGATCGACCCGCAGTCAGGCAATAACCTCGGATTCAACATAATGATCCATAAGATACACATGGGGGAGATGCTTCCGAGCGTAGAAGCCGGAACCCCGTATTTCATAACCGGGTTCAATGACACAGTTCACGACTATTCGACCGTTGTATTCCCCCAGGATATAAGGAACTGTACGAAGTGCCACGACGAGTCCCTGGCGTCCCAGGCCATCGACTACAAGAACGACCCGACGAGAGCGTCCTGCGGCTCGTGCCACGATGACGTGGACTTCGCGACAGCGACGAACCACCCGGTCGTACAGCTTAACGACAACAACTGCTCCGGCTGTCACATTCCGCAGTCAAACACCGAGTTCAATATTTCGGTCACGGGCTCTCACACAGTGCCGCTCAAGGCCTCCAGCCTCCCCGGGTTGAACTTCGCCATAGTAGACGTAAGGAGCGCCGAGACAGGCAATCCGAGGGTCCGCCCCGGTGACCACGCAGTGGTCACGTTCAGTCTCAAAACGGACGCGGGCGAGGTTGTGGATATAGATGAGATGGATTCAATAAGCCTCGTCATCGCCGGGCCTACGACGGATTACTTCATACAGGATTACAGCGGCACCGGAGTAGAGACTCCGGGTGTGGATAACTTCCTCCGCGAGACGCCGGAAGGCGCCGAAGGGCCGGACGCGGACGGAAACTACACATATACATTCGAGGGAATAATCCCGAATAACGCCACCGGAACATACGCAGTAGGCATAGAGGGAAGGATAATCAGAGAGGTAGGGGGAGAGAACCTCATACTATTAGAGGAAGTGGAAGAGGCGGGGAGGAACGTGGTCAGCTACTTCGCGGTCACAGACCCCGTGCCCGTGCCGAGAAGGGTCGTGGTCGACAACAGCACGGCGGACGAATACTGCAATTCCTGCCACGGGATATTCTCCAAGGACTTCAGCGTTCACGGCAACCTGCGCAATAACACCGAATACTGCGTGCTCTGCCATAACCCCTCCAGCGACGACATAGAGGTAAGGCCAGTCCCTGACTGGACGGGAAGCTTGACACCCACAACGACGTCGATTGATTTCAAGGAGATGATACACAAGATACATACGGGCGAGAACCTCTCGGTGAAGCCTTATATAATCTATGGGTTCAGGGGGAGCTTGAATGACTTCAGCGACGTCCTCTATCCCGGCAACACGAGTGATTGCAGCGCGTGCCATATTCCAAACACGAACATACTCAGTCCGGGAATGGGAGTCTTAGGAAACGGAATTCAGGCTTCGTTCTTCAGGGAATTTGAAAAAGTCGGCGAGGAGAACGTAGTACTCGCCACTTTCTCGACCCAGCCAGTGATCGATGCATGCGTATCGTGTCATGACGATCTGGGCGTCAACGCGGCAGGAAACGCTCTAACCGGCGAAAATCACCCGGCGGGCCCACAGCCGGAAAGCGCATGTAAAAACTGCCATGGAGCTGGGTTGCCTCTCGGAGCCGCGGAGGTGCATCTGCCTCCGCTGTCTCCGGCCGAGCGCATAAACCGTCCCGAAACGGAATAAATGCAAGGGCAGAAATGATATGAAAAGGCTCGTTCTGATTGTCTTACTTTTAACCCTCGTCTCGTGCGTAAGCCAAGATGACGAAGGGCAGGACTGGGGGAACATATTCGACGGGGTAGAAGGACTCATACTGACCGAGGAAGAACATCCTGACGGATGGGGGAGGACAGAATGTTTCGTGTGTCACCCGCTCGAGGTGATACACCAGGAGGACCGCTCCGGTTTTGGGGTCCTGCTGCTTGAGGACATTCGCGAGTTTACGGAGCAGGAAGGGCTCGCGAGCTGTCCTATATGTCACGGAGATAACGGCGTACCCGAACTCATGGAGTAGTCTTTCAAATGTCGAAAAAGATTTTATGCGCCGCAACTATGCTAATGCTCTCGGCAACGGGGGGAGTTGCGGCCTACGGGCAGACGGAGATTATACGCCCGAGGAGCCTGGGCCTTTACGGTAACGCCTTCATGCTGTTCCAGGCCCCTACCCCGCTTCGAAACGCCGACGGGGACAAGAAATACGTCTATCCCTTCTACCAGTACCTCGACCTCAGCACAGTATCTCCAGACCACAACGTTTACTTCAATACCTTCCTCAGGGGAAGAGAGATTTTCAACGGGGACCAGGAGTCGCTCGACGTCTATAACGCGTTCGTCGAGTTCTCGAACACACCCGGCACGTACGAAGTGAGGCTAGGCAGGCAGGCGGTGACGGAAGGGGTCAACTTCGTCCTCATGGACGGCGCTCTCGTCAGGGTGAAGCCTCTCAAAGGGCTCGAGATAACGGCCTACGGGGGATACCAGGAGAACGACCTGCAGCCGGAACCCGAGAGGCCGGGCGACAGCTTCGGCATATTCGGCATCAAGCTCAAAACGGACGCGATACTGGGGTCAATAAT
>JBGSVA010000032.1:0-12427 GCA_041753155.1 Thermodesulfobacteriota bacterium
TTCTATTCGCTCAGACATTATCGTAACCTCTTTCCATCCCATGGCTGCCTCCTTACTCTTGGCTGCCATTATATCAAAAAAGTGTTACCTATGTCTCCGAACGTTTGTTACCCATCTGTCCGGTCTGTACAAAGGGGGATTTAGGGGGATTTAAAATGATTACGTATGTAGGCCGCATAAAAAACGAGATTGCCGCGGTTTGTGGATTATGCGATGAAGATTCGAGAGAATCATAAATCACACTACGTGTGTGCGGCGGATAGCATCCGCAGGCAAACGGGCGTTATGCAAGCGCGGAGAATTCCCCCCTCATCGGAGGAGTTGGAAGGAATCGTACACGAGCACAGGTTCTGTGCTAGACAACCCAGCCCTTTGCAAATAGAATAAATCCCCATGCCGTCCAGGTTGTCCGAAGAAATTTCCCCATTCTACGTGATGGAAGTGCTCGAGAGGGCGAAGGAGATAGAATCCGCCGGGGGGAGCGTCATACACTTCGAGGTCGGGATGCCCGATTTCTCGACTCCCGCCGTGATATGCGAGGCTGCTGTCCGGGCGATAAGGGAAGGGGACACGAGGTACACGCACAGCCTCGGGATAAGTGAGCTGAGGGAAGCTATTTCCGAGGATTACGAAAAAACGTACGGAATAAAGGTCCCGCCCGGACAGGTCATAGTTACGCTGGGCAGCTCTCCCGCCTTGTTCCTTTCGATGCTCGCAATGCTCGACCCGGGGGACGAGGTAATAATCACGGACCCGCACTACGCATGCTATCCGCAGCTAATAAAGATCGCGGGCGGCGTGCCGAGGACCGTGCGTGTTTATGAGGAAGAGGGTTATCAGATAGACGCCGTACGTCTCAGGAAGGCAATCACTCCCCGGACTAAAGCCATATTAATCAACTCGCCATCTAATCCGACAGGGACCGTGCTCGCGCCCGACGTGATACGGGACGTCGCCTCCCTCGGCGTGCCCGTCGTCTCGGACGAGATCTACCACGGGCTCGTATACGGCGGCGAGGCGCGGACGATACTCCAGTTCACGGAGAACGCCATAGCCGTGAACGGGTTCTCGAAGCTCTACTCCATGCCCGGCTGGAGATTAGGCTATCTCATCGTCCCCGAGGAATTCGTGAGGCCAGTACAGAAGCTCCAGCAGAACCTCTTCATCTCGCCTAACCCGTTCGTGCAGAGGGCGGGCATTGCCGCGATAAGACTGGGGAAGGCGGAGGCGCTCGGCATGGTAGGCGAATTCGACAGGAGGCGGAGGGCGATGTTGGAAGGACTCAGGGAGCTCGGGTTCGTCCTCGGTACGGAGCCTCTCGGGGCATTTTACGTTTTCGTGAACGCGTCCGGCATAAGCCCGGACTCGCACGCGCTCGCGTTCGACATACTGGAGAAGGCGCGCGTCGCGGTCACGCCCGGCATAGATTTCGGGCAGGGCGGGGAGGGGTATCTCAGGTTCTCATATGCCGCCTCGGTGTCCGATATCGAGGAAGGGATGAGGAGGCTCGGGGAGTATTTAAACGAGAGGAAAAGCATATCACGATGACCATACCGTCGATCGCGGAAATAGACATAAGGGACAAGAAGCTCCTCATAAGGGTCGACTTCGACACCGCGGTTTCCCGTACCGGGGAGATCGCGGACGCGAGGAAGCTCGTCCTCGCGCTCCCGACGATAAGATACGCCATCGGTCAGAAAGCGAAGGTCGTGCTGGCGTCTCACATGAGCGGGGCCGGGGGCAAGATGAGCCGCAAGTACTCCCTGGAGCCTCTGGGCAGGAAGCTCTCCGAGCTCCTCGACTGCGAGATATATTTCCCGGAGAACTCGATCGGCGACGCCGTCAGGAAGATATCGGGCGACATGCTGCCGTGCTCGGTCATGCTCCTCGAAAACCTGGAATTCCACAAGGGCGAGCTCTCGAATAACGAAGACTTCGCGAGGAAGCTCTCGGAGGTGGCCGAGATTTACGTGAACGAGGCGTTCTCCGTCTCTCATCAGAAGAGGGCGTCCATCGTCTCGGTCGCCGAACATTTCAATACCGTGTGCGTCGGGCTCAGTTTTAAGGAAGAGATGGAGAACCTCGGACGCTTCGAGAACCCGGAGCGCCCTTTCGCGGCGGTTATAGGCGGGAGCTGCACACCGGGGAAAATCGAGCTCATCGAGAGCCTCGTGGACAGGGTCGATACTATTTTGATCGGGGGAGCGGTCGCCCACACGTTCCTCAAAGCACTCGGCAAAGATATAGGACGCTCCGAGATCGACGAGGGGACGATATACAGCGCCAAAAAGCTCATATCCGCATCCATGTCGAGGAGCATAAGGCTCGTCATCCCCGAGGATTTCGTAGGGGTGAGAGGGGATTTGAACAACGAGCCCGCTTCCTATATAATTTCGGGCGGCCGTATCCCGAAAGATTCCATGGCAGTCGATATCGGACCCGAAACAACCAGGCAATTCGCGAAACATATATCGAGGGCGCGGACGGTGCTCTGGAACGGCCCCCTCGGGATGTGCGAGCGGGCGGGGTTCGGAGAGGGCACGGCGGCCCTGGCAAAGGCGCTCGCGGAGTCGGACGCGTGGAGCGCGGTCGTGGGGGAAAGCACTATCGCCGCGCTCGAGGGCGCGGGGCTCGAGGCCGGTAAATGCTTTATGTCCCGGGGCGGGGACGCGTCGGTCGAATTTATAAGGGATAAGACGCTGCCCGCGATTCAGGCGCTCGAGGGGCGGGTAAGATGAGAAAAAGGCTCATAGCGGGCAACTGGAAGATGAACATGCTGAGGGGGGAGGCGGGGGAGCTCGCGCGGGGCGTCGTCGAAAGTACGCGGGGATTGGCGGAGAAGGTCGATATAATACTGGCGCCGCCCTATACCGCGTTAGGCGCAGTCGGGCAGGAGCTCCGGGGGACGGGTATAATGCTCGCGGCGCAGAACGTCTTTTGGGAGGAGAGTGGGGCGTTTACAGGCGAGATTTCGCCCGGTATGCTAGCGGATGCCGGCTGCTCGTGGGTCATTATCGGACACTCCGAAAGGAGGCACATACTCCGCGAGACGGACGAGATGGTCAGGATGAAGATAGGCGCCTCGCTCGGAGCCGGTCTCAAGGTGATTGTATGCGTCGGCGAGACCCTCGAGGAGAGGGACAAGGGGCAGGCGATAAAGGCCGTTGACACTCAGGTGGTAAAGGCGCTCACGGGTGTCGGTATAGACGACCCCGGCGACCTGGTCATAGCGTACGAGCCCGTATGGGCGATAGGCACGGGACACCACGCGACCCCGGCCGAGGCGGAATTCGTACAGTCTGCAATCCGCGAAATAGCGGGTAATATATTGGGTGATCTGGCCGCCCGTATCAGGATCGTTTACGGGGGGAGCGTTAACGAGGAAAATATAAGAGACCTGCTTGCGGAGCCGGATATAGACGGCGCGCTCGTCGGGGGCGCGAGCCTCAGGGCGGAGTCGATGGCAAGCATAGTCGAAGCAGCAGGAGAGCAATAGTGGAGCTTATAATATTTTCGGTAAAGATAATTCATATCGTCGTGAGCATACTGCTCATCATAGTCGTACTCCTCCAGCCCGGAAAGAGCGGCGACCTGGGGTCGATATTCGGCGGTGGGACGAGCGAGTCCATTTTCGGCTCGAGCGGCGCAGTCCCGTTTCTAGTGAAGGTGACGAGGGGGCTCGCGATTCTGTTCATGCTTACGTCCCTGTCCCTCGGTTATTTCGCCGCGAGCAGCGGCGGCAGATCGGTCGTTACTGACGTACCCGACTCGGCGTTTGAAGAGACCGTGCCCGCCGACCAGGCTGTATCACCCGAAGCCCCGGCCGGCAGCGAAGCCGTTACCGAGCCCGAAGACGCCACCGGGAATCAGGGCGAGAAGACGGACGACGGGGCGGGAAATACCGGCGACGCGGGACAAGATAAGAATTAACGACGCCCGGACGCTTTTTATTAAATGGATTCGGGGCATTAAAAGCAGGCGGATACCGGACATCGCCTTGCGCCCCAAAGACGCATTAAGTATATTAAACATTACAAATATCCGGAGGTATTTAGAATGGCGTATATCATTGCGGAGCCCTGCATCGGAGTTAAGGACAAGGCCTGCGTAGAAGCGTGCCCTGTGGACTGCATATACGAGGGCGGGGACCAGCTTTTCATACACCCTGAGGAGTGCATAGACTGCGGCGCGTGCGTCGACCCCTGTCCGGTGGATGCGATCTTCCACGAAGACGAGCTCCCGGAGAAATGGAGCGAATACACCCCCAAGAACGCGGATTTCTTCGTAGGCAAGGAAGGTCTCGAGCCCGCAAGGAAGGACTGAGCCTCCCCGGAACGGAAACCGATCAATTGAACATAAAAACGAAAGGGGACGTGCCTGCGGGTGCGTCCCCTTTTTTTATTCCGAAGATGCCCGAAAAAGTGAAAAGAAAGAAGAGCGCCGTTAAGGGGAGAGAGAGCCGGGCGGAGAAGAGCAAAAGGGCGCTCTCGATACTGAAGATACTGAGGGAGGAGTACCCGGAGGCGAGGTGCCACCTCGACTACTCGAACGCTCTCGAGCTCCTGATAGGGTGCATATTGTCGGCCCAGTGCACGGACAAGAGGGTGAACGAGGTGACGAAGGGCCTCTTCGCAAAATACCCGGCCGCGTCCGATTTCGCCCGTGCCGACAGGGCCATACTCGAGGAAGAGATACACTCATGCGGGTTTTTCAGGGCCAAGGCTAAATCCATACTCGCGTGTACCAAAGCGCTCGTCGGGGAGTACGGGGGAGAGGTCCCGGCGTCTATGGAGAAGCTGACGAAGCTTGCAGGCGTGGGGAGGAAGACGGCCAACGTCGTGCTCGGCAACTGGTTCGGCATACCGGGGATAATCGTGGATACGCACATCATGAGGCTGTCGAAGAGGCTCAGGCTCACATTGAACACAGACCCAACGAAGATCGAGTTCGACCTCCGGGAATTGATCCCTCAGAAACAGTGGACCTTCTTCTCTAACTCCTTAGGCGACCACGGCAGGACCGTCTGCTTCGCGAGAAAGCCCCGGTGCGGGGAATGCGTAATCAGCCACCTCTGCCCTTCAGCGGGGCTGGTGTGAATTTAAAATCCCCCCCATCCTGTCATTGCGAGCGGAACGAGCTTATGCGAGTGCAGCGCGGCAATCTCTTTTGACTCCTCCCTTTCGTAAAGGGAGGTTGGGAGGGATTTTTCCTTCCTTCCCTTATATTAAATCCCCCTTAATCCCCCTTTGTAAAGGGGGAAATTATAATCCTAGCAGAGCGATATGGAGTCTCCGCCACTCCGCCACCTTCGCGGGGGTATAGGGTGGCGGAAGTGGCGGAGTGGCGGAGAGTCTAAAGCTGTCATTGCAACGATTGCGAGCAAGTAACGGAATCGAACGTGTGAGAATCCGGTCTATTCCTGTTGAATACTCAGACGTTTATTTGCTTGGGATGCACCATTGAAACCAAAATAAATCGGTCGCACTCCGTTGAATTCGATTGAGCAACTGTACTGTGGGAAGAACCAGCTAAATACAAATCCGCGAAGCAGCGCGGCAATCTCATCTTTCCGATTTCAATAATCGCGCCAGGGATGGCGCTCCTAGAAAAATTGATCCCACACCCTGTATAATATCGGGAGGAAATTATGAGAAGGCGCTATAACTCGTATCACGATTACCTCAAAGAAAGATTCGGGTGCAGGGTGAACAAGGTCTCGGTCGACATGGGCTTCACGTGTCCGAACAGGGACGGCTCCCTCGCCCGCGGCGGATGCGTTTACTGCAACAACGACAGCTTCGTCCCCCCTTACGCCCGCGCCCGCTATTCCATGCACGACCAGTTGACGGACGGCATGGATTATATCAGGAAGAGGTTCAAGGCCGAGAAGTTCATAGTCTATTTCCAGGCGTACACGAATACATACGGCGACGCCCGCGAGCTCGAAAATATGTACAGGGAGGCGCTCTCATATGACGGCGTGGTCGGCATCGCCGTCGGCACGAGGTCTGACTGCGTGGACGAGGAGAAGATAGATATATTCGAGAGGCTCGCTAAAGAGTGCTACGTGTCGCTCGAATACGGCATCGAGTCCGTCTACGACAAGTCGCTCGAATTCATGCAGAGGGGGCACGATTACGGCTCGGTGCTGCGCGCCTTCGAGATGTCGAAGGGGAGGGGGTTCGAGCTGGGCGCCCATATCATACTCGGCCTGCCTACGGAGACTCGTGAGGAGATGCTCGCCATGGCCGGCGAGGTCTCGTCGCTCCCTGTGGACTGCATCAAAATTCACAACCTGCACATAGTCAAAGGCACGCCCTTGGCAAGGATGTACAGGGACGAGCCGTTCGAGCTTTTCGGATATGAGGAGTATCTCGACTTCATCGTTAGGTTCCTGGAGAGGCTCTCCCCGGATATAATCGTCGAGCGCTTCTTCACGGACACGCCGAGGAGCCTCCTTATCGCCCCGGGGTGGGACAGGTCGCACATCGAAGTGATAAGTGGCATAGAAAAAGAGCTTGAGAAGAGGGATACCTATCAGGGCAGGCTATACGCCGGGGCTGCCCATGCAGGTATGTCGGGTTGAGGGCATCCGTCTTCCGGCATGGCAGATTATTTGTTATGTCACTCTTATAAACGTCGATAATTCCTCCAAATAATGTCATCCGCTACAATAATTGCTGCATGTTGCGGATATATGTACTCTCCCTGTTCTATCGCAGGATTCCATCGCAAAGTGCTCCGGATTATTGAAAGTAATCCAATGTTTCCGGTGCATTAATTATCACGAATTGCTCATTGCGGAAATGACCGTAACAAGTTGGCGGGCGGATGATATACTTTTTCAAAAGGTAAGTTAATATTGATACTTCATCCTGGAGGTAAACTGTAAATGATAAAAAGCTCGAATCCCGCGCTCGGAGAAAAGACGTTCGACAGGCTCGCGTCAGGCTACACGGGCGCCGGGCAAATGACGATCAACGGCACGATAAACAAGACGCTCGTGCTCCTGGTCCTGGTCACCGTACCGGCCCTATGGGTCTGGGACATGTTCGCTAAATCCGGGATGCAGGCAGTCAACGGCTGGATGTACGGCGGGCTTATTGGCGGGCTCGTTTTCGCCTTGATCACGATATTCAAAAAGACGTGGGCGCCTTACACAGCACCCGTTTATGCGATACTCGAAGGGCTCGTCATAGGCGGCATATCGGCCTACGCTGAATCCCAGTTCAAGGGGATAGTGTTCCAGGCCGTGGCGCTCACCTTCGGCACCCTCTTATCCCTTCTCGTCGCCTACAGGTCGGGCGTGATAAAGGTGACCGAGAAGTTCAGGCTCGGGGTCGTGGCCGCGACAGGGGCGATTTTCCTCGTATATATCGTCTCTATGGTGATCGGGTTTTTCGGCGTGAGCGTACCGCTGATTTATTCGGGCGGCACTATAGGGATACTGTTCAGCCTCTTCGTCGTGGTGATAGCCGCGCTCAACCTCGTGCTCGATTTCGATTTCATCGAGCAGGGAGCGGAGCAGGGCGCGCCCAAGTACATGGAATGGTACGGAGCGTTCGGGCTCATGGTCACGCTCATATGGCTCTATATCGAATTCCTGAGACTCCTCACGAAGCTGAGACAGTGACGAACTGCCGGTGCGGCGGTTCGATTATTCATATCGCGAAAATAATTCGTTACGGAGGAAGAATTTGAAGATTAAATTTACTTACGCGGCGGCTCTGATTGTTGTGGCGATCATCGCGGTCTCCATACTCGCCGCCCCGGTACATACTGCCAGAGCGCAGTCAGGGGCGAGCACGCCCGAGGCCCTCGGGAACAAGGTGCTCGAAGCCATAAAGGCCCAGAACATGGACGCGCTTAAAGCCCTGATCCATCCGGAGGTAATCGACTATTTGAAGGATAAGAACCCGGGGGAGCTGGACAATGTAATCGGCAACCTGCTGAGCCTGAAGATCCCCGAGAGCTCGGAATTCGTCGTACAGCCGATGGAAGAGGTATCCGAATACGATAAAGCCACGCAGACGCTCACGTTCAGGGAGAACACGCTCTATTTCCCCATTCCGCCTTCAGACCTGCTCGTGCTCGTGACAGAAACCGAGATACCGAGGAAAGACGAGAAGGGAGTCGAGACCAGGGTGAAGGCAAAGGTCGGCGTAATGGTCAACACCATCACCGAGTATAACAAGGCCTGGTATATTGTGCTTCCCGTGAAAAAGGCCGCCGATAAAGAGGAAGCGAAACCGGAGTAGGTTTAGTACTCATCATTTTCCTTTATCATGCATCCTGCATCATGTATCCTGTCTGTAGGAGCGGCTTCCAGCCGCGATTCTTTTCTATTCCCTCCTTTGGAAAAGGAGGGGTAGGGAGGATTTGTAGTTATCTGTCTATGCGAGGATCGACTCGTCCAGCAAAGCCGTTGGCGGAGCCGGAAGCGACGTTGTGATCTCGCTTTTTTGTCATGCTGAACTACGGTTCTGAACTAGTAACAATTGCGAGCAAGTAAGCAATTGGTCGCTATTGGCCGACTGCAATATGCTCATATTATCCATAGAGGCTAATGAAGACAAAATAAACCGGACGCCATAGGTAGAATGCAACAATGCGATTATTCCATGGTCATTCCTCGAAGAACCCAAAAAATTCAGCATCTCATCTTTTTCAGGAGATTGCCGCGCTGCACTCACATTCGTTCGTTTCGCTCGCAATGACAGGTGGGGCCAATATTGCTGCAGCTCCTTCGGAGCCTCGCGACGACAGAAAATGTTGTCGGCCTCTCTGGTACAATAATAATCCGGAGAGACTTACGTGAGCAATCATGATACTGAACACCCGCTTGTAATATTCGACGGGGTATGCAACTACTGCTGCGGGGTGGTCAACTTCATCATTAGTAGAGACCCGTCGGGCGTATTCAGGTTCGCGCCTTTCCAGTCTGAGGCCGCGAAGAGAATCCTGGAAAGATATAACTACCCTGCAGACAGCCTCGATTCGTTCGTATTGATAGACGGAGGGAAGCTCTATACCAAATCCGGGGCGGGGCTCAGGGTGCAGAAGCTCCTGGGCGGAGTACATAAACTCCTATACGCGTTCATCGCGGTACCCCGACCCCTGAGGGACGCTGTCTACGATTACATAGCCCGGAACAGGTACAAATGGTACGGTAAAAAAGACGAGTGCATGATACCCGATCCTGAAATGCGGAGCAGGTTCCTCGAATGAGAGCGAACAATCATATATAATTTTATTCCCGTAAACACACCGGTAAGATGAATCGGAATGTCATGAACGACCTCCTCTACAAGATAGCCGCGCTCGAGAGCGAGTTCGAGCTAATACACAGGCTCAACTACGAGACGTTCGTCGAAGAGATACCCCAGCACGGGGAGAACCCTGAAAAGAGGCTCGTCGATAAATTCCACGGCGAGAATACCTATATCATCTGCCTCGACGGGGGAGAGCTCGCAGGCATGCTCGCCGTCAGGGACGAGCGTCCTTTCTCCCTCGATCGGAAGCTCCCCGGCCTCGATTCATACCTCCCCAGGTCGCGCTCGATGTGCGAGCTGAGGCTCCTCTCCGTGAAGAAGGAGCGCCGCTACCGGAAGGTGCTGCTGGGCCTCTTCACCAAACTCGCCGCCTACTGCGAGGAGAAAAAATACGACCTCGCCTTGATCTCGGCCAACGTGGCTCAGGGGAAGCTCTACAGGAACCTCGGGTTCATACCGTTCGGCCCTGAAGTCGGCAGCGATGGCGCGAGGTATCAGCCGATGTACCTGACTCCCGAATCGTATTACGGGATGAAGGGGCGGACGAAGCTCCTATCGAGGATGGATGAATCCCCGGGTATAGCGAAGAATCCCGTGAGCCTGCTTCCGGGGCCCGTCGACGTCAGCCCGGATACGGAACGGGCTATGTCCGGTACTCCCGTGTCTCACAGGTCGGAGGAGTTCAACGAGGACCTCTTCCGCGTGAAGCGGATACTCTCATCCATTACGGGGGCGAAACACACGGCGGTTCTGATGGGTTCGGGCACGCTCGCGAACGACGCCCTTGCCGCCCAGCTATCACTCGCGGAAGGGAAGGGCCTCATTCTCTCGAACGGCGAGTTCGGGGAGCGTCTCATAGACCACGCGCGGAGGTGGGGGCTCTCGTTCGGTACGATAGAGAAAGAATGGGGAGAGGGCTTCCATCGTCGGGAAGTCGGGGACGCCCTTTCACGTAATCCGGGCACGACATGGCTATGGGCGGTGCATTCCGAGACCTCGACCGGGGTGCTGAACGACGCGGGAATGCTCGGCGGGATATGCGACGGCCGGGGCATCGGCCTATGTCTTGACTGCATAAGCTCCCTCGGCACCATCCCCCTCGGCCTCTCGGGCGTTTACATGGCGACAGGTGTGAGCGGTAAGGGGCTCAGGTCTTATCCCGGGCTCTCGTTCGTTTTCTATAACCACGAGATCGCGTCCCGGCCGGACAGGCTGCCCCGCTACCTCGACCTCGGCTTATACGCGGAATCTTCAGGCACTCCGTTTACTCTCTCCTCGAACCTCGTCCGCGCGCTCAGGTCCTCGATCGAAAACTTCTCCGGGGCAGAAAGATATGCGGAGCTTCGCAAGCGCTCGGACTGGCTCAGGGAAAGGCTTTCGGACGCCGGGTATGCGATTATCGCCGAAAAGGGACAGGAGTCGCCCGCCATCATAACCATACCTCTTCCCGAGAGGCTCGACTCCAGCGTCCTCGGGATGAAGCTCGAACGGGCGGGTTATTACCTCAACTGGAGGAGCGGCTACCTCCTCGAGAGAAACTGGATACAGGCCGCGCTTATGGGGGACTGCACGGAGGAAATGATGACGCCCCTTATCGAGCTTCTCCGCGGCGAGATGAAGCACCGGCACCGGGCATAGGACTTTCCACGCCCTCTTTGACGAATTCACGCTAAAGTTTTATTATGTGCATATTTATAAATTCCCAGAGGAGGAACCAATATGGCCAGTTTGATCGATCGGATGATGAGGGCTTCCAAGCTCGACGTTAGTCTTTATGAAGAAGTTGAGGCAGACAAGGGGTCGATGGGACAGGCGGCTACGATCGTAGTGCTGTCGAGCATCGCGGCCGGTGTAGGCTCATTAGGCGTATTCGGCATAGAGGGATTGATCTTCACCACGATAGGCGCTCTGGTCGGGTGGTTGATATGGGCGTACCTGACTTTCATCATCGGCACGAAGCTGCTGCCGGAGCCCCAGACGAAAGCCGATATGGGCGAGATGCTCCGGACGATAGGTTTTTCGAGCTCCCCGGGGGTACTCCGCGTACTCGGTATTATTCCGGTGGCCGGCCCCATCATATCATTCGTAGCTGGAATATGGATGCTCGTGGCCATGATAATAGCGGTGCGGCAGGCGCTCGACTATAAGAGCACGTGGCGCGCCGTGGGCGTATGCCTGATCGGCTTCATCATATATTTCATTATCATGTATTTTATCCTTACGCTAATCGGCATAAATCCCGCCCAGGTGCCGACCAACTAGGAGTGCTGATTAAAGGGCAGGCGGGCACGCATTTAAAGTTCGGCAGGACGCCTGCCTTTAAGAAACAAGGGAGATTGCAGGTCGATTACAGGATATCCTGATATTGTTTTGACTATCGGCCTTCGGGGTATTAATTTTACTCCTCCATCCCAATCGAGAGGTGAACCGCATCCGTGTTTATCAAAAGAGTCATAAGGGCGCTCACGCTCGACCCGGAGCTGTACGAAGAAGTCGAGCACGATGAGACCGCCATGTGGCAGGCGGTGGTAGTCGTTTTCCTCGTGAGCCTCTCGAGGGGCATCTACAGCTACCAGACCGGAGACTACAAAGGCCTCATACTGGGTACTATCACCAACTTCGTCCTCTGGATACTGCTCTCCTTCCTTATCTACATCATCGGCACGAAGCTCTTCCCCGAATCGGACACCAGGAGCGACCAGTGGGAGATAATGCGCGTGCTCGGGTTCGCTAGTGCGCCGGGAATCTTCAGGGTCTTCGCGGCCGTGCCTCACCTTACGGCGGTCGTGCTCGTGATCGTATGGGTGTGGACGCTCGTCGCGATGATAATCGGCGTGCGGCAGGCGCTCGATTTCAAGAATACCTGGAACGCCATATGGGTTTGCGTCGTGGGGCTCATCACGTACTGGCTCGTGTATATAATCTTCTATTTCGCCTACGGGCTCCCGAAGCCGGTGTGGTCGTGAGGGGGGAACGCGGCACTTTCGTCTCCTCTTTTAATTCCCTCCTTAGAAAAAGGAGGGGTAGATACCGTCTTGGAAGTCAAGCTGTTTTTACCGAGTAATTAGCATCAAACGGCATCTTGTTTTTAAGAACGCCGTAAATTATATGCACCAGTTTCCTCATAGCAGCCCCTATAATCAGCATCGGTGGTT
>JBGSVA010000033.1:0-1626 GCA_041753155.1 Thermodesulfobacteriota bacterium
TCGCAATCGGCTAAGGGCGTCCGATTCCTCCCTCGGTCGAAATCGTTGCTCGCAATGACAGATATTAGATGGTAAACCCCCACCCGAACCCTCCCCCTCACTATATCGTAAGGGGGAGGGAAATAATAGGGGCTCCTTCGACCCTTCGACAGGCTTCCCGGCTTCGCCGTCATAGCTGACAGAGTGTAACCAGCTCAAGCGTTTCTTCGATAACCTCTTGTATTTTCATGATTCTTTCTATCTCTAAAATACGGTCTCTCCGCGCTCTCGTTCTCGGGTTCGCGGAAACTATCGAGCAGCAGTCCTTATAAGGCTCTATGGATAATTCATACGTGTCCATCTTTTTAGCATAATCCACAATCTCCTGCTTATCATACGTTATAAGCGGCTGGAAGACAGGGAGCGAAACCGCCTCCCTCACAAGGGTCATGTTCTCGATCGTTTGAGACGCGACCTGTCCGAGACTGTCCCCGGTTACAAGGGCCGCACACCCGTTCCCGATCGCGATTTTTTCCGATACGCCGACCATAAACCTTCTGAACAGGACGAGCTCGAAACCCTCTATGTCAGTTAGCCTCAGAAGCGAAGATTCAAAAGGGTAATACGGGACGAGGAATACTCGCGTGTCAAGCTGGTATTCGTTTAACCGTCTGAAAATCCTATCCATTTTAGTACGCTCGACAAAGCTGTTGTCGGCGTAGACATGGAAATGAACCAGATCGACCCTGCAGCCCCTCTTCATCATCAGGTACGATGAGACGGGGGAGTCTATACCGCCTGATATCAAAGACAGGACGCGTCCGCTGACGCCGATGGGAAACCCTTTCAGTCCTTCTTTCTTTTTAAAGAATATGTAAGTTTTATCGGCAACCTCGATAAAAACGCTTATGTCCGGGGAGCGCAGCTTAGCCGTGAAGCCATAATTTTCAGTTATCACGTCCCCTACCATCCCGGCAAGCTCCATCGAGGTATAGGGGAATTTCTTGTTAGGCCTCCGGGCAAAAACACCGAAGCTGAGAGGGGCGTCAGCGAACATTCGGGCGACCTCGTCCTTCACGAGCCCGGTGATCGAATCCGGATCGCTCTCGGTAACGACTGCGTCGGCGTACCACGATATACCCGGCACTTTACCGAGGAGCCCGGGCTCGCCCCCATGCATCACGAAATAGCCCCGGTGCCTGCTGACCTCTCCGCCCGCTATCTTTTCGATATTCTCCTTGAGCTTGTGCTCGAAGTCGGCCCTGTTCCTGCCCTTAAGCGACAGCTCGCCGTAATGTATCAAGGCGCATTTATTTTCCGTCATCGCCATACATGATACATGATACAGGATGCAAGATGCAGAGATGAAAAGAAGCACACACGTAGTGTGGATTAGGAAAAGACAAAGAAAGGTGAAAGGCTATTATTTTTATCCTTCTTTTCCTTGATGAAAAGAAGCAAAAATCATCCGACTACATAATTTGCTAAAAATCTTGTGTTGAAGCTAAAATCTTTCATTCTTTTTCTGTCATCGCGAGACCGTATTGTGGTCGTGGCGATCTCGCTTTATTCATGAGATTGCCGCGGTCGCCGAATACGCTCCCTCGCAAAGACAGGGTAGGTAGTGCAGAAGAGGTTGGGAAGGAT
>JBGSVA010000034.1:0-11409 GCA_041753155.1 Thermodesulfobacteriota bacterium
ACGTAACAAATTCTATTCGCTCAGACATTATCGTAACCTCTTTCCATCCCATGGCTGCCTCCTTACTCTTGGCTGCCATTATATCAAAAAAGTGTTACCTATGTCTCCGAACGTTTGTTACCCATCTGTCCGGTCTGTACAGGGAAGGGTAGGATGGGGGT
Source organism: Thermodesulfobacteriota bacterium (assembly GCA_041753155.1). GTDB lineage: Bacteria > Desulfobacterota_D > UBA1144 > Nemesobacterales > UBA2774 > 2-12-FULL-53-21. The sequence continues at coordinate 162 of JBGSVA010000034.1, forward strand.
GTCACCCCTGATTCACTAAATCAGTCATGCTGAACTAGTTTCAGTATCTCGTCTTTTTTTCTCTTCCCCCGACATTACAGAATTTGCGTTAAGAAAATCGATTGTACGAGCGTTAAAAATCTTCCACGGGATGCGGTGGAATTGGAAGATTTAGCGAGTACATGAGATTTTCAGCAAATTATGTACAGTCGGATGATTTTTGCTTCTTTTCATCAAGGAAAAGAAGGATAAAAAAACAGCCTTTCTCCCTTCTTTGTCTTTTCTTTATATCTGTCATTCGCGGCTGGCCTGTCCTGAACTTGATTCAGGAAAGCCGCTCCTGCAGATATAGAAACGTCGTTTCGAGGTTGCATAGCAATGCGCGGCAATCCCCCTACCTCCCGGGCAGATAAATCTCCTTTGCGAGATCAATGAACCCCCGCCATATCTCATCCGGCTCCCATACCTCGTCCATAGGCGCTTTCGCCTCGTCCTCCGGTACGCCCAGATTTATGAGCCTGTATAGGTATACGAACGCGGACGCGCGCATGTTGAGTACGCAATGCACCCACACCTTCCCGCCCCGGAGAGAGTCCATGACGGAGAAGAAACGGTCGAGGTCGGAGATTTCAGGCGCGGTCCACACGACGGGGATGTGGTAATACACCATACCTTCTGCGGCCGCAGCCTCCCCTTCGTCCGGTATCGCGTCGGGCGACGTGCCAAGCGCGAGGTTCACGACGGTCGAATAGCCGGCGTCCGCGATTCCGGGGAAGTCCCCCCGCCCCGGCTGGCCCGACGTGGCTATTTCATCGCTCACTTTTACGTAATTTATGATATTGTTCATACAGGAAAAATATAACCGTTTCCACCGCTACGGAGAAAGAGGCTTACACATTATCTGTCATTGCGAGGCTCCGAAGCCTTGCGCGAAGGAGCCGCGGCAATCCCTTATTCTACCCCGGAACCCCCTCCCGCTACGAAAGCCCCGCGCATCCCTGCTCAGATAAGGAAACGCGGGGCTTCACCCTCTCTACTATAAGCTCAATTCTAAATATCCCGTCTACTATTCTGAGCCCGCATCCGTTTCCTGACCACTATGAAAAGCGGTATAAGAGCAAAAACCGCGAGTCCCGCAAGACCTTCCGGTCCGACGCCGGCACCGGCTATCGCGCACCCGCCGTTACCATTATCACCCGTTCCGCCAAGCCCGAACAGTATAAACAGCAAGCCCCGGGTATCCGTCATGAATTCTTCACTCAATACGATCCTCGTGATCTGCTGGTCCGATTCCACGCCCAAAAACGTATCGAACAGATTCGTAGCGACTATAAAGTACGTGCCCAGAAGGACGTCCCCCGGTCCGTGAACGTCGACCTGAATCGCGCAGGCATCGGCATCGGGATTGGCGAAGATTAGACACCCCAGCGTTAGACCGACGGTATCCGTGTCCCCGTCAAAAAGGACTTCGAAATCGTCCACGAACGTATTATTAGTGAGTACGTTGGACGGGTTGCCAAATCCAAAAACATTTGCCCCGGGTAAAAACAGTCCGATCGGGTCGGGTGCGGAGTTAACCGTAAACGCTATTCCCGGCAGTATCTGTCCCGGATCGAAGCAGTTGTCGTCGCTGTCGGTGTCAGCCGGAGCAGTGCATTCCAGAAAATCTCCAGGGTCTATGACCGCGCCGAGGAAATCCTGAAAATCCAGTCTCGTGTTGGCGTCCTGGAACTCAGGCTCGTCGGTTGTAAATACGACCTGGTCCGACGGGGGTGACGAAAAGATCGTGAACGCCCCTATGTCTTCCTCATCCTCAAAATCATAAGGAGGTTCACCGTCCGGGTCTGACCAGAACCGTTTTACAAAAAAGCCGCTTGTATCGGCTGAATTCCCGTGCACCAGAACCTGATCGCAGCCCGTATTTAGCTGGTATGCCGCGGACGGGTTTGAAAAGCGTATTATAAGCCCGCCTCCCGGAAAGCTGAACGGGGCTTCGGCTATGAACATCATCTCGAAGTCGCCCACCACCGTATCCCCGTTCGGATTAAACGGCGTCTGTGTATTCGAAACTACCTGGACGAATGGCAGCACCGGCTCATCGCCGCCGTTGACAGTCGTAGCGGCGAGCTCTATGTCGAGCTGCACGTCGGCGCTGTTCACCGCGCCGAGGTCGAACGCGAGTATATCTCCTACATTAAGCTCGAACGCCGGGACGTTCTGATAAATAAAGCCCATAAACGGAGGCCATGTAAAATCCGGCAAGCCGATCTCACCAGACCCGAACGGGAAGCAATTATCGGTGACCGGCGTATCCGGGAATATTGTGATTATCTGAGCGGAAGATGCTCTGGGAAATGCGAAAAACAATAAAACAAATCCGGTAACTAAAACTAAGTTTCTCATGCCTGATACCTCCCCTGAAAAATAGTTTTAGTCCATTTTACTATAATCAGCCTGATAAATCCATAATACTTTAGTAGTATGTTTCGAAAATTATTATCGGCATGAATCGATAATCACCGGGACAGATTGCATTCAAATTCTATTAGTGAGAAATCTATCTTTACTATTTCTAAAAACAGATTACTCCTGTTTTGTATTTATATGCTGATATTCGGTGTTTAGGCAGCGAACTTGCAATTAGCCAATGGGGCCCTACTTCTCGCACGACACAGCAGTCGAAATTACATACGTTCTCTACACTTTCCGCGCCCTCTTCCTCTTAACCGCATAGAACACTCCCACCAGCATCAACCCCGCAGCCGCCGCTATCATCCCAACTCTTTCCTTTAATTTCCCCCTTAGAAAAAGGGGAACAATTCCGACAACCGATTCGACGAATAGGAGAATTGGGTCGCAAGTGGTCGATTACGATATCTCATATATAACCGGGCACACTCTAAATAAAATTAAATCGGAGGAATTGGTCGGATATGATTAAATGCAAAGGACTTCCTTAATCGAAGCGACATTTTTGTTAAGCCAGATTTAGGGGGATTTATATTTAATTCTTTTTAGTAATTAAACTCCTTTCTCTTTCTTAAAGCGAAGAACACTCCGATCAATCCTAATCCGACAACGGTGGAAATCATCCCCCACTCCGAGAGCGTGGGGATGTTGCGTGGCGCCGCGCTTCCGAACCAAACGTTCAGCACCCCCTGAATCGCGTCGTCGTTAGGATCAAGGATGCTTATTTCAGTGATCGGCTCCACGGTATTGATACCGAGGAATGAGTTGAAAGCGCTAGTCACCGGAATCTCGATAGTGCCAAGCAGTCCGCTCTCGCCGAAAACCGATACCAGAACGGTCTTACTGCACTGGCCTCCCTCCGAAAGACATCCCGCGTTGAAGCCGACCGCGTTTATACCCCCCGCGGTAAATACTATATCGAAAGAGGCGCCGACGCCGCCGACGTTTGCCACTAATACGAACGGTGGGTTGTTGCCACCGAAAGCATTGCCTGGTTCAAGCACCATGTCATTATTGGTCGGCGGATCCACCACGAACTCTACACCCGGAAGTATCTGACCGGGGCTGAAACAGCCGTCGTTGGAATTCGATGTAGCTGGGTTATCGCATACCAGGGGCAGAGGGTTGAGCGTCCCGATAAAGTCCTGGAATTGCAGGTTCGGGTTCTGCGCCAGGAACTCCGCCTCGTCAAACGTAAAATCTACCTGCGCGAGCGCCGGCGAGACTGAAAACATAACAACAGTGAGAACAATAAAATAAAGCTTTCCCGATATGGCATTTCGAATGGAATACATATATCCCCCTTCTCAAGAGCAATGGTGCGAGTATATTACTGAATTCGTATAACAATTCAAGAAACTATTAAGACTCCAAGAGCACAGTCAGAGAACTCCCCCGCATCGTTTATCTCCCCGCTTTCGGGTAAAATGTTGAAAACCCGATTTCAGGATGGAGACATGAACGGAGAGATGAACGGAGATTTGGGTACCGGCAGGAAAATTGGCGCGCTCACGTTCGCGGCGGGCGTCGCCTCGGGAATAATCATCACGCTGATAATATTGTCGCTCACCACGGGATCGAGCGGCAGGTACGCCCTCCATTCGTCCCAGGACGGCTCGGTGGTCCACAAGGTAGACACGGAAACGGGCAGGGTGTGGTGGAAGAATTCATACGTGGAGATGGACCCCCAGGGACAGCCCATCACCATATGGTACTGGGAGGAGCTCACCCTCGACAGGCCGGGCGCGACGCGGCTCGCCAGCGACGTGAAGTCGAGCACGAACGAGACGATCGAAGCCGAAGAGCAGATGAGGCTCGCCGAGGAGAAGGAAAGGAACGAGATAAAGGAGAAGCGGCTCGGCGAGATCTACAACATCTGCGGCGACGACATCGCATGCGTGAAGAAGAAATGCGCCGTCGGCTACAAGGGCGCCGACGACCCCGATTGGTCGGCCTACTGCACAGACAGGGTCAAGGCGCACGCCTCGGACGTGATAATAGAGCAGTGCGGCGGTGACGCCGAGTGCATCAAGAGCTACTGCATAAACAAGCATAACAACACCTACCCGGCGGTGAGCGACTGCGTAAGCGAGATCAACCTCCAGAAGGTCAAGAGCGAAAGCCTGAAATCGCCCGGGGGTGCGGCGGAGCAAGCGGAGTAGGCGCACAGGCAAGCATAAGAAGTAATTCGGACTGCCTCCTATGAGCAGCGGACTTGTGGAACAACTGATTGAGCTTGAAAAATCCCGCGCGCGGGCATGGCTCGAACGCGATCCCGAGCTGCTTTCAGGCCTTCTCGACGACGACTTCATCGAAATAAACTACTTCGGCAGGCTCTCCCGAACGGAGATTATAAACGGTCTCTTTCCCGACCTCGTCCTCAAAAAGTTCGACATGGACGGCTTCAGGCTGCTCGCGTCCTCGGACTCCCTCGCCGTGCTCTCTTACCGGGCGGACGAGGAAATTAGTTACAAAGGCAACGACATTGCCGGGCTCTTTCACGTCACGTCCATATACAGGAAGAGCGGCGGGAAATGGCTCCTCCTAGTCTGGCAGATCACGCCGTACACGCCGGACAATGGTTAACATACACAGCGTGATTCTACGATCCTACTCAACTTGCGCCGACAAATTGTAGGAGCGGCATCCAGCCGCGACCTATTTTATTTGTCATTGCGAGCGCAGCGCGGCAATCTCATCTTTTTCCCTTCCCCGACATTACAGAATTTGCGTTAAGAAAATCGATTGTTACCGCGTATAAAAATGTTTTAGGGGTGTGGGTGGAATTAAAACATTTTAGCGTTAACATGAGATTTTCAGCAAATTATGTAGTCGGATGATTTTTGCTTCTTTGTATCCAGACAAAGAAGAAAATAATATTGTAGTTGTCTTTTCATGAAACACACATTGTGTGTGCAGTATTTCATAGACCACACTACGTGTGTCTTTTCATCAAGGAAAAGAAGGATAAGAAAAACAGCCTTTCTCTTTGCCTTTTCTTTGTTTTTTTGTATGTATTCGGAAGCTAGGCCGCACGAGGAATTCCCGCCATTTCGCAAGTTCTTTCCCCCTTCTCATTCCGGCCCGTTTTGTAATATACTATATATATTATCCCTCCCGTGTACGGGAGATGCACGGAGGGGGGGTGGGCGATATGGAGACGAAGTCGGAAAGGCTGGGGGACATCCTCCTGACCATAGACGACATGAACGTAGTGCCGGGCGGCGGAATTATCTGCAAATTCCGCCTGAGCCACAGGCACGAGCCCGACGAGACCCTGGCCGAGCTCTACGCCGAGCTCGGAGAGGACGGAACCCTCGAAGTCGTATGCCGTACCCCGCTCACCCCCAGGCGCCTCGATATAGTATCACGCTTCCTCCACCTGTACGAAGCCAACATAATCAAGCTCTTCAGGGACAGGTCCCGCGGCATGGACCCCTATATGTTCAAATTCCCGATGCCCTGACCGCGCAGGCATACGAACTTCGGAATCCCTACCCCCGTCATTTCGAGCAGCGCGGCAATCTCGTCTTTTCTTTTTTAATCCGTCATCCTGAACTACGTTTCTGAGCAAGTGCAAGAACCGGTCGCTGTCGGTTGATTGCAATTGCGAATGTTACCTATGCGCCATACCGGATGAAAACAGCGACCGCGGCAATCTCATCTTTTCTTTTTAATCCGTCATCCTGAACTACGTTTCTGAGCGTGCGTAAGAAACGGACGCCATTGACTGAATCCAATGATGTAACTATTCTCCGCCAATTCGTTTATCAAACCAAAATTTTCAGGATCTCATCTTTACAATTTTTTAATCTTTTCTTTCTCTTCCCGACATTACAGAATTTGCGGCGGGTGAGCACCCGCAGGCATATGATCCCAACTTTCTCCCCCGCCCCATCAACAAAAGAATCCAAACCCGCCTGTCCTGAGCGCACACGAAGCGTGCAGTCGAAGGGTTCACCCTGTATTCTTAATCCCTTCCCCTTATCAAGGGGAACAGTTGCAATCGAGTGCGCAACTGGTCGCTCTTCCAATAAGGGCAAGGAAGCACCCTAACTGTGCCTACTCGACGATGCTTGAGCCAAAATAGTTAGGATGGGGGTGTTACCTTACATCTCAATCCAGAAAGCCTTTCTCTTCCCCGACATTACAGAATTTGCGTTAAGAAAAGCGGGCAGCGCCCGCAGGCATATGATCTCCAACTTCCTCCTCTGCCCTGTCAACAAAAGAAGCCCGGCCCGTTCGTCCTGCTTGTCCGGCGTAGCTTTAGCGAAGGCGGAAGCCTGTCGAAGGATTGAACGGGCGCATTTTTAGCAAATTATGTACAGTCTTTTCATAAAACACACTACGTGTGTGATTTTTGCTTCTTTTCATCAAGGAAAAGAAGGATAAAAAAACAGCCTTTCTCCTTTCTTTGTCTTTTCACATCGCCCTGAACCATGTCCTGAATACTGAATCAAGTTCAGCACAGGCTTGTTTCAGGATAATTCCAGGGTCCGGGAAATCGGGAACCCGGTCCCTTAAGACCGGAGGAGCGGCATCCGGCCCATATGCGGGCCCCTGGCTCAATCAAAGCCGGCTCGCAGAAATATTCAATGAATTGAGTGGAAAACAGTGTCAACCGGGAGGCAATAAAAAAAACCCTCCCCCCTCCTTAACTACAACTTAATGAGGGGCGAGGGTTGAGAAGGGGATATTCAATAATAATTATACCAGTTATTTTTCTTTCACCAAGAAAGATTTTCAGAAGCGGAAAATAAATTAATTTCCCGAAAAACGAGCGCACGCTCACTCGGGACTGTCTTTGCCGCCGCCGAAGATCCCGAGATCGAAATCGAGCGTCTTCCACGCGCCTCCGCCCAGCGGTCGTACTGCGCCTTCCCCTCTTCGAGCGTGTAGAAATATTCACGGGAGAACATTACATCCTCGAAATCGTAAGCCGGGTAGAGCTGGCTGCTCCTGTCGTCGGCCCCCTCGGGCGCGAAAGCGTTTTTGAAGTAATCATCCGCGAGTGCTCCCCCGGGAGCGGCGATTAGGAGGAACAAAATAAGCAGTGCTGCCGTAACTAGCGCTTTCATATTATCACCCCCTGTAATTTGCCCCATAATAATTAAAGTTTAGCCGATAAAGGAGGCGATTTCACCCTTTTTTTACGCCGCGCACGCACACACACAATATGTGTTTCTACGATTCTAATGTTGCTCCTCTGCTCAAACCGGCAACGAAGCCCAATCCGTTCGTCCTGCTTGTCCGGCATAGCCCTAGGCGGAGCCGGAAGCTTGCCTGTCCTGAGCTAGTCGAAGGGTCGAAGGGTGTCATTTCGAGCAGCGCGAGAAATCTATCTTTTGCTTTTCTCTTTCCCCGACATTACAGAATTTGCGTTAAGAAAATCGCGGGCAAGCGCCCGCAGGCATATGACCACTAACCACCGCTTCCGCTAAATTAATACTGTGGGCGGCTTAAGCACCTTCCGTCACTTTGCAACCATAAAATGGACACAATGTGTCCGGCGTGAAAATCGTTCAGGGAACGAATGCAAGCAAGCGCGCATTCGGACGTCCTATCCTATCAGCAATAATGTAATTAGTCTAGCTTCACTGTAATCCACCATGCTAATTAGGGCGGAATTGAAAGATTTTAGCCTTAATATGATATTTTTAGCAAATTATGTTCAGGCTTTTCATAAAACACACTACGTGTGTGATTTTTGCTTCTTTTCATCAAGGAAAAGAAGAGTGAATAAAGACTTTTCTTTTTATCCGTCATTCCCGACACCGATCGGGAATCTAATCTTTCTAATTTATATCAATCGCGGCTGGCTTGTCCCGGCCTGTCCTGAACTTGTTTCAGGAACTCGATCCGGGAACTCGCTCCTGCGGTGGAGATTACAGCTATGGCTGATAGTGCAGAAGGGTTCCAATAATATCAAACATAAGCACACATTAAAAAAAACAGCGGTACCCCCCAGCCGCGCGCACGTAGTGCGGCTCTACGATCGCCATGTCCCCCCGGGCGGGGGCAGGTCCGCACATTATTGCGGCACCCCTGCCGCGGGAGGCTATGTTCCCCTTCTCGAAACTTTGCCTTAATCCGCGGCGAGGAAATGCCGTAATGCGCTATTCCCTTAGCCTTACCTCATTATTATCTACGTACCCCGCCGCCCGGGCGGATTAAAATCCCTAATTTTATGACATACCCCCCAAAAAAAATACCCCTCCCCTCCCCATAATGGTCAGGTAAACTATTTTCCCGTCTAAACCTGAACACGAGGAGAATCAGATTTTGAACCAGTCATTTGCGATAATAACCGCGCTCGCGATAGCGCTCTCGATCACCGCATGCGGAAACGAAGGTAAAGGTCCTGAGTCCGCACCGTCGCCGCAGTCCGCGGTCGTAACCACAGAAACCCCCGCCGTCACCGCCGGGCCCACTCCCGAACAGTCAGTGTCTCCCCAACCATCGGCGAGCCCCGGGCCGGAGTCAAAGCCCGGAGAGACATTCGATTTCAGGGGGACGCGATGGGGAATGACCAGGGACGAGGTAAAAAAAGCCGAGCCAAAGCCGCCGAAGCACGAGACCGAAGACTCGCTCATTTACGATGGCAAATACAAGGACATGATCACGTATATCACATACCAGTTCAAGGACGGCAAACTCTACCGCGCCGGGGTTTTGTATCCCGAGAAGATGGCGAGCGACAGTCTCTACCTGGAGAACTACGAAAACCTTAAACAAGACGTGATAAAAGCGTACGGAGAGCCCGCGCTCGACGATGAAACACTGCTCAACACCGACGCCGTGATAGAACCGGATAAAAAAGCGGAGGCAGTATGCAGGGGCGACCTCATGCTCGGGGCGCAATGGAACGTTCCCGGGTCGATGGTCGTACTGATGTTCCGCGGAGACGGCGAAAAGTGCCTCGTGTCCCTCATATATGCGAGCGAGGCGGGGATGCAATCACCCTCGGAGAAGAACGGCTCGGGCAGCAGCGGCCTATCCAAATAACTCACAGCGCAGAACCTGCGGCACACAATGTGTGCTTATATACGCTCCCTCCGTACCTCTTCAGATCAACCCGGCAACGAAACCAAACCCGTTTACCTTGTATTCTTAATTCCTTCCCCTTATCAAGGGGAACAGTTGCAATCGAGTACTGTTTTGAGCGTGCGAGAAACAGGTCGGTTTATGCTGATTTCTCAACTGCTCATATTCCAGGGAAAAACCGCCACGATACAAAACCAACTGGTCGCTCTTCCAACAAGGGCAAGGAAGCACCTTAACTGTGCCTACTCGACGATGCTTGAGCCAAAATAGTTAGGATGGGGGTGTTACCTTACTTCTTAATCCAGAAAGCCTTTCTCTCTTCCCCCGACATTACAGAATTTGCGTTAAGAAAATCGCGTGTCGAAGCGTATAAAAATATTTCAGCTTTCCAATTGAAAGATTGTAGCTTCAACACAAGATTTTTAGCAAATTATGTAGTCGGATGATTTTTGCTTCTTTGTATCCAGACAAAGAAGAAAATAATATTGTCTTTGTCTTTTCATAAAACACCCTACGTGTGTCTTTTCATCAAGGAAAAGAAGAAATGAAAAACACTTTTCCTTTGTCACTCCCGACAACGGTTCTGAACAAATGCAAGAACCGGACGCCCTTGCTTACATTCAACTCTGCTGCTTTACATTGGCAATCTGTTGAAACAAATTTTATTAATCGGGAATCCAGCCTTTTCCAAAAAAAACGAATCGCGGCTGGAAGCCGCTCCTACGGTTACGGTTGTCAGTCCGACCTCAGCCAACTAATCCCGCCTTTGCCTTCCCCCCCGACATACACGGAATCAGCGGCGCGGAGCCCGGGCGGAATCCCCACTTGAAATGGTAAAATAAACATATGTGCGGAAGGTTCGTGCGCAAGGAAGAAAAGGTCCTCCTCGAAAGCAGGTTCGCCTGCGACGCCTCAGCAGGCATCCTGCCCGCGCCCGAGTACAATATCGCCCCTTCCCAGGACTGCCCCGTCGTCACGGTCGAGGGCGACAGGCGCGTGCTCGGCCTCATGCGCTGGGGGCTCGTCCCGGCGTGGTCAGGTGACGTGAAGATCGGATACAGGATGATAAACGCGCGCCGAAACGGTAGCGGAGAAACAGAGCTTCAAAACGCTCCTCAAAAAATCCCGCTGCCTCGTCCCGGCCTCGGGGTTCTACGAATGGAAGAAACTCGCGGGCGGCGCCAAGACCCCCTATTTCATCAGGCTCAAGGGCGGCGGGCCGTTCGCGTTCGCGGGGCTCTGGACAGTATGGCACGCGGGCCGGGAGGACGAGCTCCGCTCGTTCACCATTATCACGACATCGGCGAACGATCTCATGTCCCCCATACACGACAGGATGCCGGTGATTCTCGACGAGAAGGACGAGGCGCGCTGGCTCGACCCCGAGCTCGGCAAGCCCGAAGACATTCTCCCGCTCCTTGTTCCGTATCCCTCCGGTGATATGGAATGCTGGGAGGTCTCTCCCTACGTGAACTCCTATAAGAACAAAGGCGAGGAATGCATCAGGCCTGTTCAGAGCACTCTTTATCAGTCATCCTGAACCATGTCCCATACCTGATACGGGATCTATTCAGCATCTCGTCTTTAATCTTTCATTCCCTCCTTTGGCAAAGGAGGGTTAGATACCGTCTTGAAAGTCAAGCCGCTTTAAGAGAATAATTGGGATCGAAGGGCGTCTTGTTTTTAAGAACGCCGTAAATTATATGCACCAGTTTCCTCATAGCAGCCCCTATAATCAGCATCGGTGGTTTACCCG
>JBGSVA010000035.1:0-51662 GCA_041753155.1 Thermodesulfobacteriota bacterium
CTTTGTGCTAATTTATCTTTTCCCTCGTGTTTATGCTAATCTTTAACTGACGAGTGCCGAAGTGGCGGAACTGGCAGACGCGCCATCTTGAGGGGGTGGTGCCTTCCGGGCGTGCGGGTTCGACTCCCGCCTTCGGCACCAGAAGAAGATTCAAAGGAATTTTTCCTACTTCACAAAGGGCTTCCGCAATGGAAGCTCATTAAAACATTGTCGTTGGGGCGATAATTTCTGTCGTGCGTTTGGATGTGCTGAACGATACCGCGTTGGAGCATCCAACTTATTTGTCCGCCATCTACCGGATTGCGCGCCAAGCGGTCAAGTTTCCAACAAACAATGCCCTGCGCTTCGCCTTTCTGTATCCGTTCCATCATCTCGTTGAAGATGGAGCGGCCGGGCATTTTAGCCGACCGCTTTTCAATAAATTCTTCGGAGATGTTCAATCCTTCCGTTTTTGCTAACGCGCGCAAGACAGCAAGTTGGTCATCAATAGACCTAACTTGTTCGTCTTCAACATCGGTAGATTTGCGGGCGTAGAGGAAAAAATTGATCATATTTCAATTGACGGACTATAATATATTTTATACACTACTATAAAGTAATATTAGTAAGATTTTATAGATATGTCAAAGGAACAGGCAAGCATAGCGGCGAATATTCGTAAATACAGGACAGAGAAAAAGCTCTCGCAAGAGAAGCTGGCTCGTCTTGCCGATCTTGCTTTTCCTACTATCGCCAAGATTGAGTCCGGCGAAACGCTAAATCCGACTATTGAAACGATGCGAAAAATTGCCGCCGTACTCGGAATAAGCATTGATGATTTGCTTAAATAACTATGTCCGATTTTTTAAAAACATACCTTGCACATAAGCTGACAGAGAAAAGGCCGGTTTCCGATCCGGAAAAACTTAACAATTCTATCCGTTCAGCAAATATTGATTTGAACCCGCACCAAGTTGATGCGGCAATCTTTGCGTTCAAAAGTCCTCTTTCAAGAGGAGCAATCCTCGCCGATGAAGTCGGCATGGGTAAAACAATTGAAGCGGGTCTTATTATTGATCAACTTTATACAGAAGGACGCCAAAACATTTTGATATTAGTTCCCGCATCGCTACGCACCCAGTGGCAAGATGAATTGATTAACCGGTTCAGCTTGCCGAGCGAGATAATAGACAGCTCTATATTGAAGCGTAAGCAGAAAGAGCGAATGACGGAAAACCCGTTGAAAGACGGCGGAATTCTTATTGCTTCCCACAACTTCGCGTACCGCTACGACTTTATTTGCGCGAATGTTATGTGGGACCTCGTAGTTATTGATGAAGCGCACCGAATGAGAAATGTTTGGAAAAAAAGCAATAAGACGGCAAAAAGAATCAGAGAAGTGATTAAAAACAGACCGAAAGTATTACTGACCGCAACCCCGCTTCAAAATAACTTGATGGAGTTATACGGACTGACAAGTTTTCTTGATGAAAACTATCTCGGCACCGAGTTCTCATTCAAAACACTTTTCGCCAATCCCGTAAAAAAGAAAGCCGGAACCGAACGCCTCAAGCAATTAAGGGAGCGGCTAATGGGAAGTATTGATCGAGAGACCGGCTCAATAAGCGGCGGCATTCTAACTCGCACATTGCGCAAGCAAGTTGCGGGACTCGTTTCATTTACTAATAGATATAGCATAACGGAGGACTTCGCTCCGAATGAGAACGAGATAGAACTATATGATTCAGTGAGCAGCTACCTGCACCGGCCATTCCTTGCTTCTACGAGAGCGACACAACGAAACATGATGGAGCTTGTATATCGGAAAATTCTGGCAAGTTCCAGTTTTGCTATCGCAGGGACTCTTTACAAAGTCGCTCACTTTCTAGCGAAGCGACTCCAAGTCGAATTTAATATTTCGCCCGAAGAAACAAATCAAATCGCCGACAATGTGCGGGGCGATCTTTCAGCGAAGTGGGGAAAAGAACTTCAGAAAATAGTATTTCCCAAATACGAAAAAGCCGTATCCGAATCAGAGCAAGAAGTCCTACCGGGACTAGACGATGTAGAAGCGAGCTTGGAGAAACTCGAAGAAGAAACGCAGGACGCCGATGATCTTGGCGAGGACGAATTGCTCAAAGATGAAAATAAGAAGTTTGTAGAAAGAGAGATTGATCACAAATTTACCAGAGATGAGGTATCGCAGGAATTCCGAGATGTTCTTGGTTATTATCACTTAGCAACTACGATTAATAAAAACCAAAAGAGTCAGGCGTTGGTTCGGGTTCTTAATAAGGTGTTCAAGTATGCAGAAAAGAAACAGTGGCCGCAGAAGGCGGTTATCTTCACCGAATCCCGCCGCACACAGGATCACCTTGAAAAATTACTTGACGGCATAGGTTATGATTTAGTTCTTTTCAACGGCAGTAATGCGAGTAAGCGCGCCCGCGAGATTTTTGATGAGTGGGCAACGCAATTTCCGAAAGAGGCCGAGCAGGGAACGAAAAGTATTAACCTGCGCAAAGCTCTTATATGGAAGTTTAAGAATCTTGAAAAAGGAATACTGATAACTACCGAGGCGGGCGCGGAAGGGTTGAACCTTCAATTTGCGAACATTGTTATTAATTATGATCTGCCGTGGAATCCACAAAGAATTGAACAGCGTATAGGCCGGTGTCATCGATATGGCCAAAAACTTGATGTGCTTGTTATTAACTTTCTCAACAAGCGCAATTATGCCGATCAGCGCGTATATGAATTGTTGTCCGAAAAAATTAAGTTATTTGGCAACCTCTTTGATTTTAGCGATAAAGTTCTCGGCACAGAACAGCTTACCGATGACGGCTATGAAGTGAGAGAAATCGCGCTCGGCGGACTCGGCGCAGGACTCGATTTTGAAAGAAAGATCCTTGATATATACCGCCGATGCCGCACCGAAAAAGAAATTGATCACGGCTTCCAGCAATTACAATTGGAGCTTGTGGATATTATCCAAGAAAAGATTGAAGATGCGCAACGAAAAGTTATTCAACACTTTGACGAAGAAGTGCGCCAGAAGTTGCGTATCAGGCAAAAGGAGCTTACTGACTCTCTCGGGCGTTTTGATTCGCAACTTAAAAGATATTTAGCCGTGTCGTTGGGAGCTGATATTCACTACCGGACAGAAAATATTTTTGACTACAATGGGGTGACATATTTCCTCGGTCGCATCGGAGACGAAGACAAAGAGAAAGGATATAAACCGGCGCATGTCAAAGAGCCATTTATTAAGGAACGGCTTGAAGTGGATAAAAAATCCCGTGGGCATTCATGGAAAGTTTCTTTACGGCACGACAACCAAAAGGTGCGGCACCCCTTTGACGATTTAGTCGGCAAAGAATGCCAACTTGTTGCCGACCTTCTTAAATGCGAACGGCGTACAGTGAACGACACAAGAGAAGAATTTGAGAAAATAATCCTAACGGGATTTGTAAAAGAGAATGATCGTTGGAAGCCGATTGTCAATTCTCGGCTTGAGAGATTATTTGACCTTGATGTTGCGAGCGAAGACAAAAACGAATCGCGCCTCCGCGACGAGTTAGAAGACACCGCGTCCTCGCAACTGAAAAGCGCGCAAGAAGATGTAAATACTGAAAATGAGCGGTATATTTTTGAAGAAATGGATCGCCTAGATCAATTCGTAGAAGAATCCTTGCTAAAATTTAGACAAGAGATGGATACCCGGGAGAAAGAGATAAAGGAATTACAGAAAACGATGCGGGCTTCCCGAACACTTGGCGCGCACGAGCGCGATCAGATACAGGCGGACATAGACAAAAAACAAAAGGAGCTTTTCAAAGCGCAGAAGCGATACATTGAAGCGCAACAGAAGCAATTCGTAGATAAGGACAAAAAAGTCGCCGACTTGCGCAACAAGTTACAAATGAGCTTTAGCCACGAGCGGATAGCTTCGGTAAAATTTACTATCATTTCATAAACGGCTTATGAACATAATGATTGAACTGCTAAAACAGAAAATTGCGAAGATAAAGGATACAGCGACAGAGCGTTCGTATTATCCACTATTGTGCGGGTTCTTTGAGGAGTATGCGAAAAGCGGCGCGCTGAAATTGCGCGATCCGCACGCTACGCCGGAAGAAACATCAACCCAATACGAACACAAAGTCGGATTTCCCGATATTACTATTCGCAACGGCAACGATCTCATCGGCTGGGTTGAGGTAAAAACTCCACAGGAAAATCTCAACGCAGAAAAATTCCAAGAGCAATTTTCAAAATATAAGGAGTCGCTTGAAAATATCATTTTCACCAATCTCCGCGAGTGGCAACTCTGGCAATGGGAGGAAGGCGAATCAAAAAAGACGGTGGAAACATTTTTTGACCTGACCGATATTAACAACGCTTCAAGCGAGGAGCATGAACGCTTTTTGATAAAGTTTTTTGAAGGCCGCGCATATCAGACGCGAACGCCAAAACAACTTGCTCTTGCTCTCGCCAAGAAAACGCGGCTATTGTCCAAACAAGTGGAAGAAGCGTTAGAAAAGAGCGAGGCAGATTCCGATTTGAGGAAACTTAAAGAGACATTTGAAAAGACACTCATTCAAGATATTTCCGAACATCAATTCGCCAATATGGTAGCCGAGACGATGGCCTATTCTTTATTTCTTGCCGCGCTTGAACATTCGCGTCGCGACGGGGCAGAGCTTACGCTGACAAACGCGATTGATTACCTTCCGACCAATGTGCCGATTCTTGCCGACCTCTATTCGCTCATCAAAAAGGTATCAAGCACTATCCCGACTATTTACGAAGCAACGCGACTCCTAGTAGATCAACTGAACGCTTCGGAAATTGAGCGAATCCACCAAAAACTCGTAGAGCATAAACCGGGCGAAGACCCCGTTATCCAATTCTACGAGCCGTTTTTGAAAGAATACGATCCCAAAGAGCGTGAGGCGCGGGGTGTCTATTACACGCCCAAGCCAGTAGTGGACTATATCGTTAAAAGCGTTGATTGGCTCTTGTGTAACAGGTTCAACAAAGCAAAAGGGCTTGCCGACGAATCTGTCCATCTTCTTGATCCGGCAACCGGAACGGGAACATTCTTGATGTCCGCAATTCAAGAGATTTACACGAATATCAAAAAGGAAAACTCATCGCTTGGCGACGAAATGGTCAAGCGGGAGTTCAATCGCGTCGTCCTCTCGCACATTCTCAAACACTTCTATGGATTTGAACTTCTTATCGCGCCGTATGCCATTGCGCACCTTAAACTGACGCTTGAAGTGGAACGACTCGGTTTTGCTTTTGCTAATAGTAAAGACGACAACGACAACGACCGCTTTAAAGTGTACCTCGCAAACACTTTGGATGACCCGAATAAGCCACCACAAAAACTTTTCGGATTTGACTCCATTCCTCAAGAGTCGGAGAAAGCGCGAGAAGTAAAAAAGAACGCACCGATTCTGGCGATTGTAGGTAATCCGCCCTATTCAGGAATATCACAGAATCCAGTTGAAACTGTTGTCATTGAAAATACCAAAGATGGAAAAACGAAGAAAAAAAAGATAAGAACGTGGATAGGTGATCTAATTGAGGATTATAAATACACCGAAGGTAATAGAAATAGCGGGAAGCATTTCAAAGAAAAGAAACATTGGCTTGGTGATGACTACGTAAAATTTATACGTTTTGGGCAATGGAAAATTGATCAAAATGGAGAAGGGATATTGGCCTTGATTACAAACCACAGCTATCTTGATAATCCAACATTTCGTGGTATGCGGTGGCAGCTTATGAATTCGTTTGATGAAATTTATGTTTTAAACTTACACGGCAACGCAAAGACAGAAAAAACAACTCCGGAGGGAGAACAAGATGAGAATGTTTTCTCTATACAGCAAGGTGTCGCCATTTCCATCTTTATAAAGAAATCCGGAGTAAATTCAAGCAAGAGTCGTGTATTTTACTCTGATTTGTGGGGATTGCGACAAGAAAAGTTTAGTTTCCTATTAGATAATGGTTTTTCTGCTACAGACTGGAAAGAAATAAAACCTTCATCTCCTCATTATTTCTTCGTGTCGAAGTCGGGCGAAGGGTCTGCTGAGTTTTTGGAATATTCAAAAATTACAGATATTTTTCCGGTCAATGTTACGGGAATTGTAACCGCACGCGATGAATTTGTAATTGATTATGATAAAAAGAATCTCCTGAATCGTATCGAGGATTTCTGTAATCCTGCGAACTCCGATGACTATATCCGTGGCAAATATTTCGGTAGCAAGAAAAGTGGAAAATACTTGTCGGGCGATACACGGGGTTGGAAGTTATCAGATGCGCGAAAGAAAATAGCAAGAGAGAACCACGTCGAGAATATTAAGGATATTTTGTATCGTCCATTTGATGTCCGATCGATTTATTACCATCCAAAGATGGTTGATTGGGGGAGAGAGGCAATCATCCACAATTTTCTATCGGGGCCAAATCTTGGATTGTGCTTTATGCGACAGGTTTCTCTTGATGAGGGTTATTCCCATTTTCTTGTAACTACGCATATGATAGACAATAGGACGTTTAAAAGTGTGCGCGGTATCATTCAACTCCCACCCCTTTATCTTTACTCAGACACTTCTCAATCAAATCTTCTTAATCAAGAAAGTCGCAAAGCGAATCTTTCATCTGATTTCATAAAAAAATGTTCTGAAAAACTCGGATTCAAGTTTATTTCTAAGGGCAAGGGTGATTTAGAAAAGACCTTCGGGCCGGAATCAGTATTCTATTACGCCTACGCGATATTTCACTCATCGACCTACCGCTCCCGCTACGCCGAACAACTCAAGATTGATTTTCCGCGCCTACCGCTTACCAGCGACAAAGAACTTTTCGCGCAATTGGTCGCGCTTGGGAACGAGTTGGTGAATCACCATCTTCTCGGCGAAAATCCTTTTGATACATCAAAAACTATTCTTGAAGATTCAAGCAAATGGAACGTTAAAATCGGAGGCTCTCATCCTGAGAATTTTGAGGATTGGAAAGTAACGGATGTGCGTTACGACGAGAAAGAACAGCGCGTCTATGTAAATCCGGAGCAATACTTTGAAGGTATGGAAAAAGAAGTATGGGAGTTTATGATTGGTGGCTATCAAGTCTGCGAGAAGTGGCTTAAAGATCGCAAGAAAGCCGAGCGTGTCCTTTCTACCAAAGATCTCAAACACTATATGAAAATCATTGTCGTGCTCCGCGAGACAATTCGTGTAATGAAGGAAGTAGATCGGGCCATTCCATCTTGGCCGCTTGAATAAACTATTATGGCCAGCGAGCTTATCAAAAAACATCTTGAGGAGTTAAAAAGTCAAAAGAAATTTGACGATGGTTTTATTGATATTCTCGCGGAAGCAAACGAAACAAGCGAGGATGGTAAAACTACCACAGGACGGATTTTGGATTTGATTAGGCAACGATATGTTGAAATTAAGAAGAATAAATCTTAGCGGTTTTCGGGGAATTCTTAATCCCCAAGAACTTAACCTTGTTGTTAAAGGGAGCAACGAACCGCACTCTCTCGTTCTTTTTGGCCTCAACAGTTCTGGGAAGACATCATTTGTTGATGGTCTTGAGTGGTTTTTATCCGAGGACAGCAAGATTGAGTGGCTACAACGCGAAGAAGCATATCAGAAAGCTTATCCACATCAAGCGGCGAAGGAAAAAAATATTGAGACTTTTGTTGAGATGGATTTTTACGATAAGACAGGCAAAATCGGAACTCTCACAAAAACTTTTAACCACAACTCCGTAAAAACTCCGAGCTTATCTAATGAGGACACCTTTAAGGAGATATACCGCTCCGCTTTTGTTATTCGTCCATATTTCCGCTATCTGGAAGTTATTGATTTTGTTGTAAGCACTGCTGGTAAGAAATATGAAAAATTAGCCCAGTGGATGGGTTTTGAAAGTGAGTTCACCTTTCAAGAGAAAATAGCCGTGGATATATTACAAGGCCTCAAGGGTTATGAAAAAGAGTTGGCCGATAAAATATCAATCTTTGAACAAAAAGTGAGGCAATGGATTAACGGCAGAACAGCCATTGAGGGCGAGGTTCTCCGTTTTTGTAACGAGATACTTAAACAGCACAAAATAGATGAGTGTAAAATTCTAAAGGATGTTTGGCTGAAAATTCCTGAAATGAGTAAGAAGAAAATTGCCTCGTCGGTTGGAGTGATAATAGAAAAATTCACAAGAGCCGACAATGAAATTCATAGTGTTTCTTCGCTGGACGAAGATTTGACTGATAAGCTGGAAGCTCTTGAGAAAAAGATTGAGAACTTTAGAAAAGACAGCAAGTTAATTGCGCAGATTAATGTCATCGGGCTATACACCAAAGCGTTAGATATTCTTACAAAGCAGACGGCTACAAACACGGAGTGTCCGGTCTGCGGTAAAAAGTGGGAGCGAGAGAAACTGATGGAGCATATCAGGGGTGAATTGGAATTGTTGAAAAAGACGAAAGAGGAAAAGGAGGCCATAGAACAGGACGCTTCTGCTATAAAAGCTGTAATAAGCAGAGAGATAAATTCGGTCAAAACACTTATCACGCGCTATGGAGAAGTCAAAGAACATATCAACGAGATAGAAAGCAAAATGGCGAACGATTATTTGAAAATCCTTAATGATATATCCGACGCTCTCGGGCGTATTCCCGCCGATACTGCCGCGCAGATCAAGTTAAATAAGTTGGCTATTGAGGGAGCTATTATAGAAGCGTCAAAGAATTCGGCGAGAATAAAAAAATACAAAACCCAAATCCAGCCATCCGCCGAAGATACAAAGTTGATTGAAGATATTGAAAAACTTACACAAGTAAAAAATGACTGGAAGAGTTTGGAAGAAGCAAAAGCTGAACGGGAATTTGCTACCGGAGAAATCAATAAGTTTTATGTCTTGAAAGATGAGGTAATAAAGATCATCCAAGACAATGTTGAATCACGCTTCAAGGAAATATCAGAACGCATAGGCAAGTATTTCGGCATATTAAGGGATGATAAAGATATCACTGACATTGAAATAAAGTTGAACAAGGAAAAAGGGAAAGCGGCCGGTCGCACTGCCGAGATTCAACTTAACTACTACAAGATATCTGTAAAGCCCGCTTACAAAGTTTTGAGTGAATCGTTGCTTAATAGTTTGGGTTTGGCTATTTACTTTACCTGCGTCAAACAATTCAATGATAAATGTAAGTTCATAGTTCTTGACGACATAATGAATAGTTTAGACATTGATAAACGAGATACATTGCTTGATTTGATTGAGCAGGAATTTCCCGACTATCAAATTATAATCTTTACCCACGACCTTTACTGGTTTCAAAAAATTATCAGGAGATTCCCCGACTGGATACATAAGAAAATAAAAGGGTGGGACTATTTAGGAGGAGCAAAGATTGATTCCATCACTACTACAAAGGAAGAAATTGACGAATGCTTATCTGACTCTACAAGAACAGAGGAGGCGGGCTGGAAATTGGGACGCCACGCTGAAAGTATCTTAAATGAACTGTGTGAGGATTTATCGGCGGCAGTGCGCTATCGTTATGCGAAAAACGATCCGCCCACAATGGAAGAACTCATTGATGCCCTTCATAGTCGGCTTAAAGACAAGGTAAAAACGCACACGGTAGTTAAAAAAGTCTCGGAAATAAAGAAATACGAGCCAATATTACGCAATTTCGTATCGCACGCCCGCAGTAATCAACCAGCATCCCTGTCGCCACAAGATATTAAGCGTGCTTCCGATGAATGGTTCTCTTTAGAGGTTGAGTTTTGGTGCGATCAGTGTAATCACTTCGTTGAGTATCACAAGAGCAAGGATAAAATTGAATGTCATTGTGGAAAAAAGAAGTTTGAAACCCCAGCAATTTCTAATTGATAGACAAAATCGTTTCTTCCCCCTCGTTAATTCTTAAAAAAGTTACGGCTCAAAAAATTTTTGGATTGAACCTGACACTACACACGCGCGAAGCGTGCGGCGTTGCGAAAAAACAATGGGCTTCCATTGCGGAAGCCCATTGTTTGGAAAATAAAATTCCTTTGAATCTTCTTATGGTGCCGAAGGCGGGAGTCGAACCCGAACGCCCGGAAGGCACCATTTTTACAAGCCGTTGTATTCTCCCTGACGCTTCGCTATAATCGCAACTAGTACAAAATCAAATTACAGGGGGGTTACATGATCAGATCTATATTAATATTTATTGTATTGCTCTGTTCGGTCTCCTTTTTATCGGCTCAGGATTCCTTTTCGCAGCAGGTAAAGCCCATGAAATATCTCGTTAAGGGGACAGGCGGACCGGCTTCTGCTTCCCCCGAGGAAATGGCTTCCTTACTTAAGAATGTCGTCCTTCCGACATTCGATCAATTAATTAAGCTGGAGCAGGAAGGAAAAATCACTGGAGGGCTGCCCGTCGGCGACCGTGCTTTTGTATTCATCGTGGAGGCGTCGTCCAATGATGAGGTTGATAAGTTATTGCGCTCTCTTCCGATCTGGGGAGTTCTTGAGTGGAAAGTCATACCGCTTCAGACTTTAGAAGGGCGTGCAGCTATTGAGCGTAAAATAGTCGAAGGTTCCAAGAAGGCGGAATAGTAAGGAAACCACCTATTAACGAAGCTCTAAATAATCTTCTTTACGGTCAAATATCATTTCTCTCAGCTTAACACCCCCTTAACATTTCTTCTTTATAATCGGTGATTCTAATTATATAATAGGTGTGGAGGAGAGGCACGAATGGACCCGAATTCCGGAGCAAAACGCCTGATGGGGTATGCCTTCCTGGTGGTCTTCGCTAACGACGATACCATCAGCGAGGGCGAGCTTCACATGCTGGAGAAGATCGCGCTTGAGGACAAGGTAATCGACGAGGACGAGAAAAGGATTCTGAGGACGATATTCTCCCGCGTTACCAAAGACCAAATGGCAGACGCCGTCTGGAAGGAGATCACCAAATTCCGGGAAGATAACGGTATCTAACCTTACCCGTTTTCAAAACGCTCCATTGCCGCCCGGCATTCCGGCACGGTAAATCCTGATTACTTTTTATACAATCTGTATAGTCATTAACACCCAGGTATAATCCCCGATGTTTAACCGAATGAATTGAATAAATATTAGTTGTGTGGTTCTGGATGCTTAGGAATTTTTAGTTCAACTGATTAACATTTGGTATGTAAATTGCCATATATATCCATTGTTCGAGTAGTCTAATGAGCGCGCAGCGGGTGATAGATTTGCGTAAACACCCATCAGTATATAAAATAAAGATAAAAGCCGTAATACCTTTTAAACACCACAACAGGACATGTAGGGAGAGGTCATGGAAGTAAAGGTTAAGAAGAAATCTATGAGGGAAATAAAGGCGGGCCTGCCCCCTGTGGTAAGGGAGGAGCTCGACCTTTTCGATAACCAGATTCAGGACTACCTGTCGGGGCTTACGGGGGATATTAAGTTCCAGAAGATACGTCTCCAGCTGGGGACTTACGCCCAGCGTCAGGAAGGGGTACAGATGCAGCGCATCAAGATACCCTTCGGCGGTCTTAACTCCGCCCAGCTGAGGAGGCTTGCAGACGTTTCCGATAAGTACGCGAGCGGCTTCATGCACCTCACGACGAGACAGGACGTACAGCTCTATTACATCAAGATCGAGACTGTGCCCAACATGATGCGGGAGCTCGCGGACGCCGGTATAACGACGCGCGAGGCCTGCGGTAACACCGTCAGGAACGTAACCGCATGCCATCAGTCGGGCGTATCTCCGACAGAGACCTTCGACGTCAGTCCTTACGCCGAAGCTTTCAAGAATTTCATGCTGAGGAACCCGATCTGCCAGAATATGGGGAGGAAGTTCAAGGTATGTTTCGAAGGATGCCAGGATGTCGATCACGCCGGGGTCAGGATTCACGACCTCGGGTTCCGTGCGCGGGTCAGGATGATCGACGGCGGGATCAAGCGCGGCTTTCAGGTCCATGTCGGCGGCGGGCTCGGGGCTTCCCCTTCGCTCGGCCACTTGTGGACAGAATTCATGCCTGTCGAGGACATGATACCGTTCTCCGCGGCCGTGATACGGATATTCGACCGTTACGGAGAGCGCAAGGTACGTATGAAGGCGCGCATGAAATTCCTCGTCAGGAGCCTCGGCTGGGATGAATTTAAGAAAAGAGTGGAAGAGGAATGGTTGAACCTCAGGGTCGACCCGTCCTGGAATAACTACCTGAGTGATATAAAAGAGGACGATTCATATCCCGATGCCGCCGTTTCTATACCGAAGGCCCCGGAAGGAACGGAATCCGACCCGGATTACATAAAGTGGAAGGGATCCTGCGTCCTTCCCCACGCGAAAGAAGAGTACGTGATGGTCAATGTCAGGATTCATCTGGGCGACCTCAAATCAGATAAGGCGAGAGCTCTCGCCGACATCACCGACGTCTATTCAGCGGGCGATATACGCATTTCGATACTCCAGAATTTAATACTGCGCTGGGTCCCGAGGCATGCGCTACCCTCATTATATACGGCGCTTAAGGACGCCGGCCTCGCCTACACGGGAGCCGATACGTTCGGAGACATCACCGCTTGCCCGGGGGCCGACACGTGCCGCCTCGGTATAACGTCCGCCAAGGGCCTCGCCGACCACCTGACCGGCGGGATGCAGAACGGGCTCGGGGAATTCAGGGAGCTGACGAAGGACCTCAAAATCAAAATATCCGGCTGCCCGAACGCATGCGCCCAGCACGTCACGGCGAGCATAGGATTCCAGGGGGCGTCGTTATCCAAGGACGGACGGAACGTCCCGGCCGAGCAGGTATTCATAGGCGGCGGTTTATACGGGGACGACACCAGGCTCGCGACCTCCATCATAAAGGTCCCGACGAGAAACGCGCCCAAGGTTGTAAAGAGGCTTCTCGAGCTCTACCGGGACGAGAAGCAGGACGGCGAGCACTTCGATATAGTTATGGAAAGGATCGGTAGGGACCGCCTGAAGGACGAAATAAACCATTTCACGGAAATACCTTCATTCGAAGAAGACCCGTCTTTTTATGACGACTGGGGGCACGAAGAAGAGAAATTCGAGCTCCAGAAGGGTATGAAGGGAGAATGCGCGGGGGCGACCGTCGAAGAGAAGATACCCACCTTCACGGACGCTCAGAAGCGGATTCAGCAGGCCGAAGCGCTCCTCGCTCACGGGGAGTATGCGACGTCCATAATGGAATCCTATCATTCATGCGCGGCGAGCGCTCACGTGCCTCTGTATACGAAGCTCGTCGACCCATTCACCTCGGAGCAAACCATGTGGGAGTTCGAGAACCTCCTGGTCAGGACAGGAGAAGCGGAAGCTAAGTGGCTCGATATAAGCTCGACGCTTCAGGACAAGATAAACCGGGAGCCGACGGCGGAGCTTGCCGCGGAAATGCTGTCGACGGCGAAGGATTTATACGCCGAGTGCGAGAGGCTTGAGACCGTGCCGACGAAATCGGCCAAAAATTAAGGCCGTCCGCGCTCCGGGCTCGATCGGTAAAAAGAAGATATGTACATACCGGGTACAAAATTCAAGGTCGTTCTCAAGATAAAGGCGGGTGATCAGGTTTTTGAACCCGGGCTTACAGGCGAGATCGTCGGCAGCGTGAACAAGATGGTCGGTAAGTCCTACAAGGTCAAGTTCGAGGACGGCAGGACCGCAGAAATCCACATGGTCATAATGAACAACCAGGCGCAGGTCCTGAAAGACACCTTGAATTAGCAGTCCCGTATTCGCGCGACGGACCGGGCGAAAATCCGATTGATAACTGTATTATCTCCGGGGAATAAATAAATGGCTCCCGACTGCGCCTGATCGGGAGGATAATGCGGGGGTATTATTTAATATCCTTCGCGGCTACGTCCAGCTTTCTCGCTCCCGACTGGAGGAGCGCGTTCTGGAGTACCTGATCGAGCCCGTATATATCCTTATGGAAGCTCACTGTCCCGTCGTCGTTGGCCCATGCGGTGAAATACAGGATATAAACTGTCACCGGGACCGGCAGGTTAATGGTCCGGGTCCTGCCCCTGTTTATTCCCGATTCTATTCTCTCAACCGTCCACTCCGGCTCTGAAGAGAGCACGAACTCCGCAAGCTCGGTCGGTTTTTCCACCCTTATACACCCGTGGCTGAAATTCCTCTGGGCCCTCTGGAAATATCCCCTGTTCGGCGTATCGTGCAGGTATACCGAGTGCTTATTGGGGAAAAGGAATTTCACCCTGCCGAGCGGGTTTGAAGGGCCGGGGTTCTGACGGAGCCTGTAATTACCTGAAAGCACCTTGGACAGATATTCTTCCTTGGCCGAGGCGATCTCGGTCTCATCCGTACTTTCGGCCTGCTCCATTGGGAGTCCCACCGCTTCTATGTTCCTGTTTGCCATGTAATCGGGGTCTGACTTAATCAGCGGCGCTATGTCGTCCCTGAAAATGCTTGGCGGTATATTCCAATAAGGGTTGAAAACGATGTGGGTCATCTGCTCGCTGAAAATAGGCGTGTTCCACTTTGGCTTACCCACCACGATTCTCATGTTTATGGTGTCTTTATTATTTTCAACGGCATAGAGGTGGTAGTTAGCTATGTTGACGAGCACGAATTTCGTACCGAGGCTTTTCGGCAGAATGCGCCACCGCTCTAGCGTCAGCTCTATCTGATTCACGCGCACGCTTGCCGGGACGTTCAGCGATTCGATCGTCGAATCGCCGGCGACTCCGTCGAGGTATAGCCCGTTCGTATCCTGGTATTTCCTAACCGCCTGCTCGAGCGTTTCATCGAACACGTCGCCCCCCGCGGCGGAGCCGTCGAGCTCCCCTGTGACTGCCAGCCTCTCCTTAAGCGCCGTGACCCTCTCGCCCCTCGATCCTTTCTTCAGTTTCTGGCCCGCGGGTATGGGTTTCCATCCGCCTTCGGCTTCGTATTCCCTGTATTCGACGAGGGCGTTTTTCAGCCTGCCGTAAGCCGGATAATCCGGAAGCAGGCTGTGGAGCGTTTCGTCGATCTTGTTTTCATTCACAGCGGCTATAAGCAGCCCGTTAAGGTCTACGGGCTTTTCCCCGAATATGAGCTCGAGGTCTATTTGTTCGGGGTTTATTTGTCCGTAAAGAAGGTTGCTCGCATATTTGAGGAAAGAGTTCGAAAGCAGTATGTCGAGCTCGGCGAGTAATTCGGGCGCCGGTAATTTACCCGACCCGCTTGCCGCATCTATCTTCGAAAGCGTGTAATCGATTTCTTTAAGGCCGTAGTTTTCGGGGCTCAACCCTTCCCTGTAGCTGTTTTGAACAGCCTCCACCATATCACGGCACTCGGGCTTGGGGCCCTTGTCGCCCACCCAGATCGGCTGGTAATTATTGTTCCGGTAGAGAGCCGGTAACGAGCCGTAGAATTTTACGCTGCCGTTGTTGATTACAATGGATTTTGGAGTCTGTGGGTTGTCCACCCTCTGTCTTATGTTACCGCTTACGAGACTGAGCAGCGTATCGGGGGACTGCGGGGACGAAACGCCTGTTTTGTTGGAGGTCTTCTCCTGCCCCGGCTGGATGCAGCCCACCATAATTGCGCCCGTAAACGCGAGCGCAACAATAACTGCCGCCAGTCTTTTGCCTCTGAATACCGACATATTATTCATTTCCGATTATCAGATTTTAGCCGAATTAGTATTCGGCCCGCTATACATAACCCCGGTGCAATCAAGAATATCTGAAATTTCGGTACATGTGAATAAAATTTCAGTTAATCCGGCACTTTTATTATAATGCCAAACTTATATATTGGCTATCCCGCATAGTATTAAATTCGACCGTTCCTTACAATATCCTGGTATCCTGAGTTAGACGTAACTCCCTGAAGAGATAGCGTTTTATTTTACGGGTAGTAGTTTTAGGAAATTCTTCGAGCCTGAGCGCGAAGTGCCTGACCTTTTTGTAAGCCTCCAGGTCCCCGTTCGTCTTTCTCACTTCGCTCCGTATCAGCTCCCATATATTTTCCGGCGTGATCTGCTCCCCCATCTGCTCGAGCTTTTTTTGAGCTTCCTCCATATGGGGGTAAATGAGAGCCTGTATATCGACGTCGTCCGGACTGAATACGAGGGCTTCTTCTATGAGCGGGGATTTTGTCAGCTTCTCCTCTATTTCCTCGGGAAAAACATTTTTCCCTCCCCTCGTGACTATAACGAATTTCTTCCTTCCCGTTATATATAGGTATCCGTCCTCGTCGAAATAACCTATGTCGCCTGTTAAGAGCCACCCGTCACTGGTTATAGTCTCGTCCGTAGCCGATTTGTTTTTGTAATACCCGATCATGATATTAGGCCCTTTAGCGGCGATCTCTCCGTTCCCCTCGCTGTCAATGTCCCTGATCTCGACGTCGTTGCTCGGTATCACCATCCCTATGCTCTCGGGCTTGGGGTTAGAGGGCGGGTTCACCGTTATGAGAGGCGAAGCTTCCGAGAGGCCGTAGCCCTGGATTACTTCGAGTCCGTAATCGAAGAGCCCTGAAGAGACCCAGCCGGGCAATGCCGCGCCGCCCGACACGATGATCCTTATATCGCTCAAGCCGAGGCTCTGTCTGATCTTCTTTTTTATATAGACCCTGGGCATTACGTTCGATAAGAATCCCTTTATCCCCCTTTGGCCGGACACCTCTTTGTGGATCCTCAGATAAAGCTTTTCAAGAATGAGCGGCGCGCAGAGCCAGACGGTCGGCCTTGCGAGCTTCATGTCCTGGAGGAGGTCCCTCGGTTTTAACCCCCTGCCGTAAAAGACGCTCATCCCGCTGCCGAATGTGGCGATAAGCCCCCCTGTGCATTCGTACGAATGGTGTACGGGGAGTATGGAAAACGCCCTGTCCCGTGGGCCGTAGTTTATCGTCCTGTGCACGTCGTCGACGTTCGACATTATGTTCCGGTGGCTGAGCATTACGCCTTTCGGGTCTCCGGTGGTTCCCGAAGTGAAGAGGATTTCGAGGAGACTGTCCGCATCGACATTCTCCATAGGCTGCCCCGATGCGTACCTGCCGCAAATGTCCTCGATATTGTCCATGGGGATTATATTCCTCAAATCCTTGAGCCCGTTTGCGGCCGACAGTATGGCTGAATAGTATGAGCCCGAGACGATTACCGCCTTTGCGGAGGAGAAAGATAGTACGAATTTGTGACTGTCTATAGCGGCGCGGGCGTCGAGCGGGATTGCGACGGCCCCGAGCCAGGAAACGGCGAAAAGGGATATTCCCCACTCGGGCCTGTTCTCCCCGAGTATAGCCACGTGGTCCCCTTTCTCTATGCCGAGCTCCTTCATGTATCTCGCAAATTTCTTTACGGATTCCATCACCCTCCCGTATGTGAGCTCATGCAGGGTGTTTCCTCTCGGAATGCGGTAGGCAACGTTCTCCGGGTACTTGTCCGTGCTGAATTCGATAAGCTCGGGAAGGGTATTTATCCCGAGACCCTCCCTGAAAGTCGGTATCTTCTTTGACGGCTTCGTGTATTTCTTCATTAAATTCCCGGAGCGGTAACGGTATACATACCTCAAGTGTACTTCGAAACGTGTACTCCGTTCAATCCGTCATATAGTCGGGAATCACTCTTTGAATATAAAATAAGCCCAGGCGGCAAATGGTAATCACAAGTCGTTTCTCCTCGTATATTTTTCAGGCAGGGGAGGGCGCCCGACTGCTGCATTCTCCGATGGCGGGATATTCAATAACAATGACAACTCTTTATAATCACTCGATAAATCATATCGGGTCTATTGACATTTTGTCAAAATAAACCTATACCTCGTCATATATGTTATGCTCGAAACCAAAGGAGGCATGTTTGGTATGCGGAAATATATTACTATTATTTCAAAACTGGCATCCGGGTTAATCCTGCCGGCACTAATAATTTTTATGCTCCTAAGCGCCGATACTTCCCAAGCGCAGTCGGCGGGAGGGTCGCCGGGGACGAACCTACTCTTTATCCTCGACGCTTCAGGGAGCATGGCCGGGCAGATAGACGGTAAAGCCAAGATGGACGTCGCGAAGGGGGTCATGACCGACCTGATCGACGGACTGCCCGACAACATGAACGTGGGCCTAGAGGTGTACGGGCACAGGAGTAAAGGGGATTGCGACGATATCGAGACAATGGTCGAGGTCGGGACGATAAACAAGCAGGATCTCATCGACAAAGTAAAATCCATACAGCCGAAGGGAAAGACCCCGATCGCTAAATCTCTCCAGACGGCCGGGGAGAAATTGAGCGCTTCCGAAGACAAGACCACCATTATACTGGTGAGCGACGGGGAGGAGACCTGCGAAGGTAATGCCTGCACGTACGTCAAGGACTTGAGGGAAAAGGGCATCAACGTCAAAGTGCACGTGGTCGGTTTCGATGTCGGCCAGAAAGAAAAAGAACAGCTAAGCTGTATAGCCGAGGCGGGCGGAGGGAGGTATTTCACCGCGAACAACGCGGATCAGCTTAAACAGGCGCTGACGGAAGTGAAAGAGGAAGTGGTCGCTCAGGCCGAGGAACCTTCTCCGGTTTCGAAGCTGAAAATTCTTCCCAAAGGAGGGGACAGACCTGAAACCGCCGTTCCTGTCGAGCCCGGAGATTATGAGACGGGTCATGTGATATCCAAGAACGCAAGGGAGTATTTCTCTGTCAAGCTGAAAGCCGGACAGACGCTCAGCGTCGGGGTCCGCACGCCCGACAGCGAGAACCCTTACGCCGGGGTCGGTATCTATAACGAAGTCGGGAACCAGGTCGTTCACGAGAATATCATAGGCAGCGAGGGAACGCTCAAGACAATAAGCTGGATGACGAATTCCGGGAAAGACGAATACACATACTATTTCAGCGCCGGGAACGAATACGACCCCAACCCGAAAGGGACCGCATACTATATAAAGGTCGAGGACGATTTCGATATAGGCGGCACGATCGATGCGGGAGATATATTTGATAAGGCTATCGAAATGGAGCCCGGGAAGTATGTCGGCTTCTTGTCAGGTCCCTGGGGAGAGGATAGTAAGGATTACTATACGATCCCGATGAAAACGGAGCAGAAGCTGAGCATCAAAGTGACGCCCGCTACGGACACGGGATTCAGTGTTTCGATACTCGACCAGGACCGGGTGAAGGTCGCCCAGAAAGGCTCGGCCAATGCTGGGGCTATCGCCAGGGTGTCATGGTCTGCCCCTGAGGATCAGGAGGTAGTCTATATACTGGTCGAGCCGAATAGCTTCCTGGGCGAGACCTCGGCGCTGAAATACGACATCAGCGTTACGCTCGAATGACGGATCGAGCTCAGGCTCGACACTCGACAAATCATGAACGGAGCCCCGGATCGCACCTACCAGGGCTCCGTTTCTTATCTTATAGCGGGAAGAATCGCCGCTATGTCCGGGAATGCGGGAATGATGTAATCAGGTTCGGGGTTTAAATTTTCCTCAGCCTCGTGTTTATTGTTAAGCC
Organism: Thermodesulfobacteriota bacterium; assembly: GCA_041753155.1. Lineage (GTDB taxonomy): Bacteria > Desulfobacterota_D > UBA1144 > Nemesobacterales > UBA2774 > 2-12-FULL-53-21. The sequence continues at coordinate 19,488 of JBGSVA010000035.1, forward strand.
ATACGGCGTCCATCCCCACACCCTTGGCCCCGCATATATCCGCTCTGAAATTATCGCCTACGTAAACGGCCTCCTCCGGCTTTATGCTCATTAGCTCCATCGCCCTCCTGAAAATTACGGGCTTCGGCTTCCTCCAGCCTACTTCCTCCGATATGATTATCTTCTCGAAAAAGCGTCCTATCCGGAACTTCTCTATGAGCGAATACGCCGTCGGCGCGTAATCGAAGTTGGAAATAATAGCCATGCGGTATCCTTTCCTGCTTACGTCGTCGAGCGCGTTTTCGTTCTCTTCCGAGAATTCGACCGCACTCGCAAGACCTTCCATATGGGCCCTCACCATTTCGTCTGCCGCGGCCTCGGTGTTCGGATCGTCGGGGATGTCCATATTGCGGAGCATAAGCTTGAACCTGTCGCGGTTCGGGTACTCTCTCCACTCGATGAGCTTCATGTCCTGGAACTGGCGATAGCTTTCGATGAAATAAGGATAGAACTCCGCGAAAGAGATTGCCGGGTAGTATCCGGCGAAGACGGAATATACCTCGTGACTCGTCGTCCTCGACCTCACCCCCTTCATATCGATAGTGGGAAGGCGGCTGAAGTTGAAGTCGACGATGGTATCGAAGAGGTCGAAAATAACGGTCGTGTACTTTTTCATCTCCTGGTGCGCAGAATCTGCGCTCATTTACGATCCTGCCCTTCCTCCTCCGCTCTCACTCTGCTTTCATCCGTCAGCGGTGACTCGCCGCCTGTCCTTTGGCATACACAGCGTGGCGCAGAATCTGTGCTCATTTACGATCCTGCCCTTCCTCCTCCGCTCTCACTCTGCTTTCATATGTCAGCGGTGACTCGCCGCCTGTCCTTTGGCACACATAGAGTGGCGCAGAATCTGCGCTCATTTACGATCCTACCCTTCCTCCTCCGCTCACACGCCACTTTCGTATGTCAGCGGCGACTCGCCGCCTGTCCTTTGGCACACATAGAGTGGCGCAGAATCCGCGCTCATTTACGATCTTACCCTTACTCCTCTGCTCACACGCCACTTTCGTATGTCAGCGGCGACTCGCCGCCGCCCTTTCGAGGATTACCTCTATAATATTTTCATGGACACCCAGGGGTTCGGTTACGTGATAGCTCACGCCCTTGTGCCTGCCTGCGGCCTCGGCTGCCATTCTGGGTATGTCCTGTGTCGAATGCTTTCCGGGCGCAAGAAAGTAGGGGTGTATCACGATGTGGCTTGCGCCCTCGGCGGCGCACTCGTCAAATGCATCTGCGATCGTGGGTTCCGCAAGCTCCATGTGGCAGTACCTTACTATATCGAAACCGCATTTCTCGTTCGATTTTATAAGATCGGCTATTTCGGCGAGCATGTCGTTTGCTTCCTCGACCGTGCTGCCGTGGTCTACTATGATAAGGGCTTTCTTGCTCATGGGCTTTTTTGGTTTCTATCGGAAAACGTCTGGTAAAGAACCGTTCTGCCGTCTATGTAAGTTTAGCGCAAATTGAGAGCGTTCAGCTTTACCGATTCGAGGACTATCTCCGAGCAGCGGAAAAACTCCTCGAGCACGAGATACTCGTTTACGGTATGGAGCTCGTACATCCCTGTACCCAGGTTCACGCATTCCACCCCCATCTTGTTGAAATAATTGGCGTCGCACCCGCCCCCGCTCGTATGGTGCTCGATCGTATGCCCCAGGCTCAGGACGGCGGCCTCCACCAGGCGCGCGGGTATCGATTCCGGGGGGACGTCCATCCTGTCGTAGCTCCTGTCGATCTTCTCCTCGAGCGTCGCAACGCGCGTCGTACCCTCTAATGAAAGGTCGTCGTGTATAGTGACCTCGTACCTGGAAACCGCATCGTGGAAACACTCCCGCATATGGTCGACCTGTGCCTTGAGCGATTCTTCGCTGTGGCTCCTCGCCTCGCCCACGGCCTTCACCAGGTTGGGGATGATATTCGTCGCCCTCCCTCCCTGTATGATCCCTATGTTCGCAGTTGTGATGTCGTCGATCCTGCCGAGCTTCATCTGTGCTATGGCTTCGCTTGCGATCTTTATGGCGCTAAGGCCGTTCTCGGGACATACGCCTGCGTGCGCTTCGAGGCCGTGCACCGTGAACTCCACCTTTACCGCGGAAGGGCACCTCAGAACCAGTCTCGCGGGCGTGCTGCTGTCGAGTACGATTCCGTAGCTGGAATCGAATTTCGATATATCTATATGCTTTGCGCCCAGGAGCCCGACCTCTTCGCATATGGTGAATGCTACTTCTATATCCCCATGCGGTATGTTTTGCTCTTTCAAGGTTCTGAGAACTTCCACGATCACCGCGACCCCGCTTTTATCGTCGCTCCCCAGGATCGTGGTCCCGTCACTCTTGATGATGCCGTTCTCGATCTTTGGCTTAATGCCTTCACCTGGACCGACCGTGTCCATATGTGCTGAAAGAAAAAAGGGCGGAGCGCCTGACTTATTTCCCTTGAGCTTGACGATGAGATTCCCGACGTTCCCGTTTACTTTGTCACCGGCGTCGTCATAAAAGCATTCTGCACCGAGCTCTTTCATCTCTTTCTCCAGCCTGAGGGCGACTTCTTTTTCCCTCCTCGAAGGACTGTCTATTCTTATGAGATCCATCACGTGCTCGGTCATTCTTTCGGTATTTATCATAAAATCTCCCTGCCCGGCAAACGTATGCCCGGATGATATATCTTATATAAATTTATAGATTCCCGGACTCCATCATTATAACTCAAGCCGGGTTGTTTAGGAATCAAAGCCCACTCCGGTATATGGACGGATATCCGGGCAACGTTGTATATACGAGAGGTAATCAGTCGGTTAGTAAATCCGGAATCGCTCCCGGCGGTCGAGTCGAAGATAGAAATAAGCTGACTCGATTAATATAGCTCGTGTGAGTTTATTGAGAGGCGTGTTTTATTGACCGATTAACTCTTCGATCCTTTCTATGATTTTCCTGAGCTCCGATCTGTTTAATGAATATATTCTGTTCTGTTTTATTTTTTTCTCCGAAATCAATCCGGCTTCTTTCAGGATTTTCAGATGGTTCGAGACCGTCGGCTGTGAAATGTTGAACTTGCTCGCTATTTCACCGGCGCTTGTGTCGCTTTTCCCAAGTATTTTAAGAATCGTTCTTCTGCGTTCGTCGCTTATTGCTTTGAAAGCACAACCCATTTCATCACCCGTCTCGTTCATAAATAGAAAATTATGAAAATTCATTGTATATGATGAGCTTTGTAAAATCAACTCGGCACATCTTAATTATTTATTTGATATGACGGTACTGAATTTAACGGGAGCGGGATTTCGGGGTAAATTCGGAATTCTGCCGGGAAAAAACGGGATGCCGGGTGGAATCAGATTGTAACAGTTCCGACTACCTGCCCGGAATAGAATCGAGGGCTTTGTGACTGCATGAATAACCGGCGGGGCAGGGTAGGGACGCGCATACAATCTTATCCGCGCCTCTGTGTGCGGAATCAGAGCGCATAAAAATAATTCCCCACTCCGGCCAAATCACGCCGTCGGTCTATCTGGCAATAGCGCGGTCTACCGACCAGATGCCTCCGCCCTTTATGAGCACGATCAATCCGAGTCCCACGGCAAGGAGATGGTATTCGAAACCTTCTCCGGCTGCGGTACCTGCCCAGTTCATAAAAAAGCCGTTCTGGAGATGAACGGTAACGATTGCCCCGAGCATGATAATTGTGATCCCCAATGCCGCGAGCCTGCTGAGGAATCCCACTATGAGGCCGACAGCGCCGAACGATTCACCTACGATTATGAGAATAGCGACGAAAGCGGGGACCCCGCTGCTCACGAAGAATTCTACGGTGCCCGAAAAGCCCGCGCCCCCGAAAAGCCCCAGGAGCTTCTGTAAGCCGTGCGGGAGAATGACTATACCGAGAGTGATTCTTGCAATGAACGCGCCTATATCGTCACTTGTACGGAATATCGAACCTACCATACTTCACCCCCTGATTTTTTTTAGGACTTACCAGAGGATATTCTATCTTATTGAAAGGCGGATATACAAGGCCGGAATATTTTGCGTTCGCGCCCCGGTCCGCTAGTGGCCGTTTACGTCTCAATTCTTGGACCGGGGTTCGTTAAGCGGGCGTTTTTTTCTTATCTGTGAGGTGCGTGATATAAGGTATATGTAAGAATGCTCTTTCAGTTTGTATATAAAATATATTCGGCATAACCAGCGGCGTTTTTCAGCGGGTATCCGGAGTTCCCCGATCATCTCATCCCATCCCCTCCGTTCGTCTTCAAGATGCTTAAAGCCGTACATGAACTTAAGGACTGTACTCATATAACACTTGATATATGCGATATAACAAGCAGAGATAGCGGCATAATATAACTTCATTAATGTGTTTAACTGTTTTTTTGCCCCTTCAAGTTACGATCTTTAAAGATTTAACTTCTAAAGGTTAAGGGTAGGTGCAGATACTAACCGGCTGTAATCAATGCAAATCCCCTTCCTAATGTGATTTGTCAGTTTTTGAGGAAAACTTAAAGAAAAAATACCCGGAGCCCTCGTTTTTGGGCGGTCTTTTGTATACAAGGCATATAAAAGCAATAAAAGCATATGGAATATTCATATATATGCTAGCTATAATATATATCTCTACTATTTATCAAAATATAAATATCAGGGCTATTTTTATAATATGGTCTATGATAAACGTCGGCATTCAAAAGGGGCCGGAGTCAATTTATGGTCAGGTTGACGTTTCATTTTCAGACGGACCTCCGAGCAGGGCGGACTCCTCTATTCTTATTCTCCTTCTCAGGGCTATCAGGTTTAACACGGTGAACAGCACGGAAGTGATGTAACAGGAGAAAATGAGCGGGACTACTGCGATCTCTATCACTACAGCCAGGTAATTGGGGTGTCTCAGGTATTTATACGGGCCACTCGTAACGGCGTGAGCCCCCGGTACGACGAGTATCTTCGTGTTCCAGAATTTCCCCAGGCTCAGTATAGACCAGTACCTGAGCGTCTGCGTCAGTAAAAAGATCGTAACCAGGATCGGCCAGTGCTCGTTCAGGCCCCTTCCGAGGAGGAGGTATTCCGATACGAGGGACAGAAAGAATGCGGCATGCATCGAGACGATCGTCCTGTACCCGCCGCTGTCATATTCCAGAGCCCCCATTTTTCTGACAGTGGTTTCGTTCTTCCTGGCCAAGAGCAGCTCGGATATGCGCTGAAATATTAAAAATGCGAGGAAGAGAAGGAAAAGTTTCATTCCGTCCTGAACAACAGCAGCTCCGAGCTGAATCCGGGCCCGAGCGCCGAGATTATACCGTATTCCCCCTTTCCGCCGGTATCTCTCTCCATGAATTCCTTTAACACGTATAGCACGGTAGGGGATGACATGTTCCCGTGCTCCCTCAATACCTTCCTCGAATGCACGAATGCGCCCTCCTCCAAACCGAGGGATCTCTCATATTCGTTCAGCACCTTCGGCCCGCCCGGATGGACGATGTAATGTCTCAAATCATTTATACCGATGCCGTGGCTCGATAAGAGCTCTTCGATATTCTCCCTCACCCTGTCCCTCACGATTGACGGGATGTCCTTGCTGAATATTGCCTTGAACCCGTCATCCACGATTTCCCAGCCCATGACATCGAGCGAATCGTAATAAGTCGTGGAGAGGGAATCGAGGAGACTTATGCCCGGGTGTCCGTAAAGCCCGTTTTCTTTTCCCGCCACTATGACGGCCGCAGCGCCGTCCGAAAACAGGGCGAGCGAGACCAGGTTACTCTTGGAATAATCGTCGCCGTGGAACGCGAGACTGCATATTTCGGTCGCTATCAGAAGCGCCGCGCTCCGCGGATAAGCTTTCGTATATTCGAGCGCCCGGCTCAGTCCCGCCGCCCCTCCCGCGCATCCGAGCCCCCAGATCGGGGTGCGTCTTATATGGTTGTCCAGCTTGAGCTCGTTAAGGAGTATGGCGTCGATGGTAGGCGTCGAGACGCCGGTGCTGGAGACATAGATTATATGGTCGAAGTCCCCGGTGTCGCCTCCGTATCTATCCAGACAGTCCTCGATCGCGGAGCGGGATAAGGATAACGCGCCCGATAAGTAGGACGCGGAGCGCTCCTTGAAGCTCTTCTCGCTTTCGAACCACTCCCTCGGGTGGACCAGTCCCCTGGCTTCGATAAGAGAGCTGTCGAATACGTCGAGCATCCTGCCGGGACCCTGCCCGAATCTTGAGAGAAGGATGTCCGCTAAACTTTTTAGCTCGCTCTGCCGGTATTTATAGGGCAGCTCGGCCGTGCCAACCGAAATTACTCTCGACATTATTACCTCTCGACCTTATCCCCGGTAGATGGCTGTGAAGATGGATTTCCGTACTCTGTGATTGTCCTTGTGCCAGCGTGTAAGGCGTGAACAGTATCCCAAAAGAGTATATATATAAAAAGCCGCTTCCAGTATCAGTATACCGGAAACGGCTTTTTATGGATTCCGAAACCAAACAACACGGCGAGCTTCTTATTGAAAAGCCGACTAATATTGATCAGCCATAATTACTAGGTCCTCATCGATTGGTTTTCTTTCCCTGTCAATGAAGCCAGGTAAATCTTCATATTATCTATCTTACTGCTGTTGAGTGAATAAAGACGGTTCTGTCGGACTTTACGCTCATTAACGATCTCGGCTTCCTTGAGTATCTTGAGGTGGTTTGAGATAGCCGGTTTCGATATATCGAATTTACTCGCTATATCGCCTGCCGCGCTTTCACCCTGGCTCAGGAACTCCAGGATCTTCCTTCTTGTATCGTCTGCTATAGCTTTATACGGGCAACCCATTTGTAATTCCTCCTTGGTGCTATTACAAGATTTCTTAGTGTATTAATTTACCATATTTTTGTCGATACTTCTACTAAAATCTGCACTCATCTATTTTAAATAAATTCTTTTTAATTTAGAGATTTTGAATCCAATCATACGAAAAAGTATACCATAGAATATAAAGAAAATTAATTCTGATAGTCAATTAACCAAAAATTAGCGTGGTTCCAATTTCGGGTCTGTATGATAATCTAATCTCACTATCTCGAATTCAAGGAGGAGGAGCGACTTGGACTTCAAATACAGCGGCGACAATATCTGTAAAATCAGGACTGATCTCCTGGTCGTGGGTATGTTCAAAGGGGATAAATTCACGGGGTCTGTAAAGAGTGTTAACGATGCTTTGGGCGGTGTATTAAAAACAATTTGCGGGGATGAGAAGTTCGACGGGGACCTGGGGAAGAGCGTTGCTGTCAGCAGCACTTTCGGGAAGATCGGAGCAAAACGGGTGCTCCTGCTGGGGCTGGGGGATAAATCACGGTTCTCTCGTGATACGGTCAGAAAAGCGGGCAGCCTGGCGGCGAAAAAGCTTAAGGTTGCATCTGCACATGTGACATTCGGTCCGGAGTTCAGCGGAGGTAAGGGGTATATAGCGGCGCTCGCGGAAGGGGTGATGCTCGGCTCATACGGGTTCGATAAATACAAGACTAAAAACGGAGCAGAGACCGAAATAGAAAATGTGTTGATGATATCGGAGGAGATTAAGGACAGGAGGTTCCATGAAGAAATCGGCGCGGCAATGGCGATCTCCGAATCCACGTGCCTCGCGAGAGACATGGTTAACGAGCCCCCCGTTTATATGACCCCTTCCAGGCTCGCCGATATAGCATCTCTGGTTGCGGACGAGGGGGGGATGAGATGCGAGATATTCGACCTGGAGGAAATCAAGAGGAGGGGTATGGAGGGACTCGCGGCGGTATCGAGCGGCAGCACGGAGCCGCCCAGGTTTATCCATCTCACTTATGAGCCGAATAAGAAGCATAAGGCCGCTGTAGCCGTAGTGGGGAAGGGGATTACATTCGATTCGGGCGGCCTCTGCCTGAAGCCCGCCGACAGCATGCGCACGATGAAAATGGATATGGCAGGTGCTGCGGCGGTGCTCGGGATCATGAAGGCCATAGCGCGTCTGAAACCTTCCGTCAAAGTCCACGGCCTGATACCTTCCAGTGAAAACATGACGGGGCCTGCGGCGTATAAGCCTGACGACGTAATAAGGGCTTATAACGGAAAAACGATCGAGGTGATCAACACCGATGCGGAGGGCAGGATCGTGCTCTCGGATGCGCTCTCGTATGCAGTGAATCTCAAGGTCGACGAGATTATCGACCTCGCGACCCTCACGGGGGCATGCATGGTTGCGCTCGGTACATATACGGCCGGCCTAATGGGCAACAACCAGAAGCTGATCGACAGGATTAAGAAGGCCGCCGACGGCGCGGGAGAGAAAATGTGGCAGCTTCCCATGGATGACGAGCTCCGCCCGGAGATTAAAAGCGACGTCGCGGATATGAAAAATGTAGGCAGCAGATGGGGGGGCGCTATCACGGCGGCTATGTTTCTCGAGAACTTTGTCGGAGATACCAGCTGGGCTCACATAGACATAGCGGGTCCGGCGTATAACGAGAAAGAAAGCAGCTGGAGCCCCAAGGGCGGTACCGGATTCGGCGTGAGGACCCTCATATCCTACATTATGGATAGATAGCCCGGTCCCATGATTTTTCGATCGATACGAAATTTCTGAAATCTAGCCTGCGGGATGGAGCCAATGCAGAGACTCTTTGAACCCTTTCGTAGATATAACTTTCTCGGCCTCGATCTGAGAGGGGAGATACCGGAAGAGGAAGAAAAAGGTCTTCTCTCTCTTTTTGGCCGCAGGAGGAAGCTCACGTTCGGGGAGATAGAAAAGATTCTCTCTTATGCGGAGCGTTCGGACGGCGTTACCGGCGTGATAGTGGCGATAAGGGAGCTCAAGATAGGTCCGGCCCGCGCAAACTCCCTCAGGCGGCGCCTTCTCGGATTAAGAAGGAGCGGCAAGAGGGTCTTCGTATACCTGGAGAGCGGGGGAAACATCGAATACCTCATTGCTTCGGCCGGGGAGTATATCTACATGCCCCCGTGGTCGATGCTCAACCTTGTCGGCCTTGGCGCGGAGGTCACTTTCTTCAAGGACCTCCTCGATAAGCTCGGCATATCCGCCCGGCTCAAGGGCTATGGCGAATATAAGAGCGCCGCAGAGACGTTTACGAGGGATTCCATGTCCGGGGCTCACAGGGAGATGGTCTATTCGATTATCGGCAACCTCGAGACCCAGCTGGAGGAGTCGATATCGGAAGGGAGGGGCCTCAATGCGGCGGACATCAAAGCGGTAATCGACAGGGGTCCGTTCGTCCCGGAATCGGCCCTCGCGGAGGGCCTGATAGACGGCACGGCATACGAGTCGGAGATCGAGGACAGGGCCGGCGAAGTTACGGGCTTGAAGGTTAAATCTATAAGCGCCCGGCATTTTAACCGTATGCTGAGAATCGGCGAGCGGCTCAGGTCGATAGCAGGGAAGCTCCGGGGAAAAGGCGGGACAATCGCGGTGGTCGCCGATTCGGGCTTTGTCACGCTCGGCGAAAGCGCGGGGCGCGGGGCTATGAAAACTATGGGCTCCGATTCCGTGCTGGCGCAGCTGGACAGGGTGTCGGGGGATAGAAGCGTAAAGGGCCTCGTGTTCAGGATAATGACGCCCGGCGGCTCGGGGACCGCATCTGACCTCATAAGGAAGAGGTTGAAGGAGATTTCGGCGACTATCCCGGTCGTGGTCTCCATGTCCGACGTTTCCGCCTCGGGCGGTTATCTCATATCCCTCGGGGCCGGGAAAATCGTCGCCGACCCCATGACCCTCACGGGCTCGATTGGGGTCGTGTCCGGCAAGTTCGAGCTCGGGGATTTATACCGAAAACTCGGCGTCAAAAAGGAGCTCATCCCTATCGGCAAAAAATCCCTCATGTTCTCGGCGAGCAGGGGCTTTTCCGAAGAGGAGGAAGAGAAGCTCGACGAGCTCATGAAATTCTACTACGGAGAGTTCGTGAGGGTCGTTTCGGAGGGCAGGGGCCTTGATGAGGCCCACGCGGAGAAAGCCGCGAAGGGGAGGGTATGGACCGGGGCGCAGGCGAGGGACCTGGGCTTGGTCGATGAGTTGGGCGGCTTCTGGGACGCCGTAGACATCGTAAGACGCGAGGCCGGGCTCCCTGAAGACAAAATGCCCGTTCTCAGGTTCTACCCGGCCGGGAGGGGGATTAAGATCGCTTCGCTGTTCGGTGATGCCGGATATCCGGAATTTCTAAGTGTGCTGACGGAAAGCGCTTCGCTCCGCGGTTGGGAGGGCTGCCTTGCAGTCATGCCCTTTCGTATCAGCGTGAAATGAAATCCGATCTGAGACGGCTTGTATTACTTACAGAGACTCGTTCTTGACTTTCAGGGTCGAAACTGCCGGAAAAAATTCGAGCCATTCTGTGAATTTGGGGTCGCGCCCTTCGACGATATCGAAAAACCTGGATTGCAGCCTCTTCGTGACGGGCCCCGGTTTCCCCTTGCCGATGACCCTCTTGTCGACTTCCCTGATTGGGGTAATCTCGGCGGCAGTCCCCGTGAAAAAGGCCTCGTCCGCTATGTATAGCTCGTCCCTCGTGAAACGCTCCGTTTCGAGCTCGATCCCCTCGTCCTTCGCGATCTGAATGACCGAATCCCTGGTTATACCCTCGAGTACGGACGTGAGAGGCGGGGTTTTAAGCATCCCGTTCCTGATGATGAATATATTCTCACCCGTGCCTTCCGCAACATATCCTTCCGTATCGAGCAGGATAGCTTCGTCAAATCCGAGGGACGTGGCTTCGAGTTTGGCGAGGACAGAGTTTGCATAGTTCCCGCTGACCTTGGCTTTGGTCATAAAAGAGTTTACGCCCATTCTTGTAAACGATGAGATTTTCGCGCTTATTCCCTTGGATAACGCCCCCTCCCCGAGGTACGTGCCCCAGGGGTAAGCGGAAATCGCCAGGGTAATGGGGTTGTCCCCCGGATGCAGTCCTACCTTGCCGCCGCCGATGAAGGCTATGGGCCTGATATAGGCCTCTTCGAGGTCGTTAATCGTGAGCAGGTCTAAAATGGCGTCGTGCGTTTCTTCCTTGGAGTACGGAATTTTGATAGTGGCGATATGGGCGGATGCATAGAGCCTGTCGATGTGCTCGGGCAGTCTGAACACGGCTGACCGGTTGTCCCCGCATTTATAAGCCCTTATGCCTTCGAAAACGGCGAGCCCGTAGTGAAGCGTGTGCGTCAGGACATGGACGGAGGCTTTGTCCCAGGCTACAAATTCACCGTTAAACCATATCTTATAAGGCTTGCTGCTCATCCCCTCAACTCCTGTTTGCCTGAATCTGCTTTCGTATTATCTATAAAATATTCCTTTTTTTCCTATATATTGTCAAGTGCTTAATTTATCAATTTCTTGACTCGCGATGGTTTCTTTGAATAATTATAGTACTTATGCCGAAAGAAGAAAAAGAGGGCCCGGGTCAGGTTATTATAAAAAAGTACAGTAACCGCAGACTCTACGATTCTACCAATAAGAAGTACGTAACTCTCGACGATATAGGGGCTCTCATACGCGAAGGTAATGAGGTCAAGGTAATAGATTCCCAGACGGGGGCCGATATATCTAAAGTGATACTCATTCAGGTCGTCCTCGAAAGCGAGAAGAACAAGGAAGATATTCTTCCGGTTTCTTTCCTCCACATGCTTATCAAATACGGGAATAAAGTCGCGAAGGACTTCTTCGAGAATTATTTCCTTATGATGTTCCAGCCCTATTTTTCCGTACAGGAGAATTTCAAGAAGAACATGAAGCTTTGGCAGGAAATGGGATGGTTCCCTCCGGGAGTCAAGCTCCCCTCTGATCTGGATATGCTGAACTTCCCGGGGCTGCCTTCCGCCGATACGGTTACCGGAACCGGGGAAGCGCCGGCCGAGGGAAAATCGCTGCCGCAGACGGCCAAAGAAGTAGAGTATCTCATGGAGAAGCTAAAGGAGCTCGAGATGAAAGTTAAGTCTCTCGATGAGGAACAGAAGTGATGGCCGTGCGCTTTATTAGCTGCGGAATGCCCTGTTTGCCTTGACTAGCTTTCGATACGGTTTTAATCTATCTCTACCCTGTCCGCGTCCACTGTATTGACGCTCGGTATCTCCCCCTGAACCTCTACGTTCCGTCCCAGTATGAAATCTTCGCATTCGGCGTCGTCGCCGTTGATTATAAGGTCTGTCGATTCCGATATTTGAACTATGACCGTCACCTGTTCCTGATCGTTTTCAGCATCGATTTCCATAAAGCCTGAATTCCCGGTACAGTTGTTGGACGATATGTCTCCATTGAACGTTACTTCTGTAACGTTCAGCAGATTGACGTTCCCGTTCTCGAGGCTTATATTTCCGAGCTCGACCTCAGCCGTCGGAAATACGCTTAAACCGATCGTCCCCAGAAAATTCGCGTCCTCATCCAAAAACACGATCTGCGGGCTGCCGGCAATCGGGCCCTCTATCGAGAAGAAACCCCCGGCGTCCGTTACGTCCGTTTCAGGCGGGCTGTCGTCTACGGTGATTTCAACCGTGATTCCTTCCAGGTCCAGATCCGGTATAATGCTGACGATGGTTCCCTGGACGGTCTCCTCTTCATCGCCGCCCCCGCCGCCGCCCCCGCCGTTATTGTCCCCCCCTCCTCCGAACTCTACGTCACACCCGCCGATCAAAAAGAAAGCGAGAAAAAGAAGAGATATGATGCCCCTGGGTAGAAGTGTCCTTAAATTGCAGTTCATTAATCCTCCTGTATCCTCGTACCAAGCCTGCCTGAACTTAGTTAATATTATACCCACGGTTGACGGATTTTCATTAAACGTGCGGGATTAGCCTATTAATATATATCATGGTACGATTGCATAACTCAAAAAAGGAATGACTATGGATTCTCTACCGCGCGTGCTTTTTATCAACCACTCGATCAGGGACGGCGGGCCTGGAAGAAGTCTTTTTTACCTGCTTAAATTCCTGGACAGAACAAAGATCACTCCCTTTGTCCTGATACCGAAGGACGACGTTTTTTCCGACTGGCTCAGGTCAGCGGGCTTATACGAGAACGTAATTACGGATCCCAGGTTCCCGGAAAACCTGAAAAGGCCCCGCCTCGGATTGTCCGGGAAAGGTGAACAAAACGACTTATTCTCTATATATTACAATAAGTTAGTACATGTCCTCTCGTTGTCGCTCAACTTGCTCGACCTTTTGTCGCTCATTATTACGTCGCCGTTTCTCATAAGAAGGAACGGGATAAACGTCATACACTGTAACGGCACGCAGGCCAAGGTCGTCGGGGCGCTTATTGGTCTTATCAACTGGCGCCCGGTGGTATGGCATGTGAGGAACATTCAGCAGACGAAGCTTCTCGGCTCCGTGATCAATACCCTCGCGCGGCTGCCCGTTGTAAGAAGGATTATTTGCGTATCCGGGGCCGCGGCGGATCAGTTCCCCCGGGGCAGGGAGAAGCTGATAGTCATACATAACGGTATCGACGTCGGGGACTACGACCCAGCCTCGACTTCGGGTGAGCTGCGGTCGTTTTACGGTCTTAAGGACAGCACTATAGTCGTAGGGAGCACCGGAAGGATTGTTCCGAGGAAAGGCTATGAATTATTCATAGAAGCTGCGGGCATCGCTCTCGGCGGGCTCGGGGAAAGGCGAAACGGCGTGAAATTCGCCGTCGTGGGGGATACTCCCTACTTCTTCCAGGAGGACCACCTCGGTAAATTAAAAAAGATGGTTATGGACGCGGGGCTCGGGGACTCCTTCATATTCACAGGGTTTAAGAAAGACGTGAGGCCGTTTCTCAAGGACTTCGATATATTCGTGATACCGTCGAGTTACCCGGACCCGTTTCCGAGGTCAGTGATCGAGGCGATGTCGTTTGCGCTTCCTGTAGTCGGGTTCAGAGCGGGGGGGATCGTGGAGTCGGTCGACGACGGGGTCACAGGGATATTGAGCGAGCCGGGAGATACCCGGGCCATGGCCGACGCGATCTTGAGGCTTATCGCGGACGAGGGCCTCCGGGAATCTATGGGGAGGGCGGGGAGAGAGCGGGTTAAGGAGAAATTTTCGGCTCAGTCTGTCGCACTGAAAATAGAAGGGGTCATTCTGGAAGTGTGCGGCGCCGGCAAACGACCGGAGATCTAGAATGACTGAGCCCTCTTCATCTTGTCCTTGTTTCTTTCAGACCTGAATAGTATCTTCACCGGCGTCCCTTCGAGAGGGAACTCCTCCCGAAGTTTTGTTTCGAGGAACCTCCTGTAGTTCTCGGGCACTCCCTTAATCTCGTTCGTAAAGATTACGAAAGTCGGCTGCTTCGTCAGGGGCTGGGATATGTAATAGAACTTGATGTCCTTCCCCTTGTAGACCGGCGGCGGGGTTTTGCCGATGACCCTCTGGAGGAAATTATTGAGCCTCTTGGTCGATATCCTCTGGGAAAAGTTCTGGTACACGGTGTCGATTCTTTCGAATATTTTTTCCACGCCCCTTCCGGTGACGGCGGAAATAATAATTACGGGGGCGTATCCGACCGCGAGCAGGCTTTCTTTCAGTATCCCCTCTATGTTGGGTGTTTCCGCGGCCTCCTTCGGCACGAGGTCCCACTTGTTGAGAAGGACGATGCACGCTCTCCCCTTGTCGCTTATAAGCTCGGCCAGCCGTGCGTCCTGGTGCGTCGGCCCTTCCTCCGCATCGATCATAAGGAGCGCGATATCCGCCCTCTCCATAGACCTGATTGCCCTGAACACACTGTGTCGTTCGACGGAGAAGGTGATTTTCGATTTCCTTCTTATTCCCGCCGTATCTATCAGCAGGTAGTCTTTGCCGTCCCTGGTTATAAAGGTGTCTATGGAGTCCCTCGTCGTCCCGGGCACGGGGCTCGTGATAAGCCTCTCCTCGCCGAGGAACTTATTGACAAGGGTCGATTTGCCGACGTTCGGCTTGCCGAGGACTGCGATTTTAATTACGTCTTCCTCCGAATCCTCTTCCCCGGTATCCGTATGCTCCGGGAGGAGCTCCACTATCCTGTCGAGGAGGTCGTTGATCCTCCTTCCCTGGAGGGCCGATATATCGAAAAATTCCTCGATCCCGAGTCTGTGGAATTCGAGCGCTCTCTGGACGTGCTTCTGGTCGTCTATCTTGTTGACGACGAAGATGAGAGGCTTCCTGACCTTCCTCAGCAGGCTCACGACGTCCCTGTCATGGGGCATGACCCCCTCTTTCCCGTCGAGCACGAAGAGTATCAGGTCGGACTCCGCTATGGCGATCTGTATCTGGTTCTTTATGAGCGAGGGGTAGATTTCCTCGTCGCTCGGGTCGAACCCTCCCGTGTCCACGAGGCTGAACTCTCTGCCGTCCCATTCGGTGTCGGCGTAAATCCTGTCCCTCGTGACACCCGGCACATCCTCGACTATGGATTTTCTCTCCCGTATCAGCCGGTTGAAGAGGGTGGATTTGCCGACGTTCGGCCTGCCTCTGATTGCGACGAGCGGCTTACTCTGCGAGTGAGCATTTTTAATTGCCTGTTTCATATTTTCAGGGACTGTTCGGGGTAGTTTCTAATACCGCTATTGCATAATACTTGCTTTTTCGATTAAATAATATAACTGCTTTTTACTCTTTATCCATTTATCGGGCTGCAAACACTAAATATAATTATCTCGTTTTTTAAAATACTCCCTGACGCTCTTTATAACAAACTTATGGTGGTAAGCGATCTGCTCGCTCCCGTACGCATGTTCCTTCCCGTAGGGGCAGGCGAGCCTGGACGCGCATTTCCCGGAGCACGTATCCGAGTCGAGCCTGTATCTCATGCACGACTCCCAATCCCACCCCGCCTCTGATACCGTATGCGCGGGGCATGCGGTAATACACGGCTTCGTACACGAAGGGCAGGGATCGAAATTAACGAGCGGACTGTCATATTCATCAAATTCAATGTCAGTGATTATCGCGCCCCTTAGTGAGATCCAGGTCCCGTATACCGGGTGGAGCAAAATTCCAAGCAGGCTCGGCACACCTATGCCCCCGAGTATCCCGAGCTTTACGAAATCGAGATCGAGAGCGTCTTTTCCGAAGGGGAAAATTATTTTATCCCCGCTTCCGTTCGAAGCGCCGGTTTTCGAGGCCAGCTCGCTGAATACCGACCTCGTATAATCGTCTATAAGGTCTTCGTGCTCTCTTTCGAATTCAGGGTTATCGGCAAGGAAAAGTTTGAATACGTCCCAGAACGTCCGGCCTGCGAACCCGGCGAGTATTATCGACTTCGCGCCCCCGACGAAATCACCCGGCGCTTTTCTGCCCGCGGCCGCGTCGTAATCTTCGGACCTGATTTTTACCGTGAGGTTGAATCCGGCTTCCCCGAAATGCTTTCGGAGCCCTTCGAATATCTGCTGAGAGCTCATTTATTTTCCGCCTCCGGACATTCTAAGTAAATCGCGACGGCTAGGATAACTCTTCAGGGATGCTCGAGATGCCGGTATCGAGGTTCTTGCTTATCTCGTCTATTTCCTTGAGGGTAGGGAGGTCTGAGAGGTTCTTCAAGCCGAATACCTCGAGGAATTCCCCCGTCGTGCCGTAGAGGAAGGGCTTCCCAATCACTTCCTTCCTCCCCTTGATCTCGAGTATCCTCCGTTCGAGGAGCGCGTTGATTACGCCCGAGGAATCGACTCCCCTGATGCTCTCGACCTCGACCCTGGTTACGGGCTGCTTATAGGCGATTATCGCCAGTACCTCGAGGGCCGCGCGGCTTAGCCTGAACTTTTTGACGCGCTTGTTGAAATTCGTGATGTATTCGCTGTAAGCGGGGTCCGTCCTGAACTGGTATCCTCCGGCCACCTCTTCGAGTATAATTCCCCTCCCGAGCGCGCCCCAGTCCTGGATGAGTTCTTTCAGATATTTTCTAATGTCCCCTTTTTCAAGCTCCATGAATACCTGCTGCAGCTTATCGACCGATACCGGCTGGTCGGATACGAAGATTATGCATTCGATGGCTTTTTTTATATCAGTAGGTTCCAATATTCGGTTCTCCTGCATATGAGATTAGTATAGGCGAGCCGTGGGCTTCCTGGACCACCAGGATATTCTCCATCCTCGCGAGTTCGAGGAGGGCGAGGAAGGTCACGACGAGGTCGAATTTCGAGGCGCATTCTTCGAGGAACTCTTCGAATTTGATCACGGCCTTCATCTTGAGCTTTTCCAACACCTCCGCGATCTTATCCTCTATCGTAAGGCTCTCGACCTCAAATACTATCTGTTCCGCCCAGAGGTTGCTCCTCTTCCTGTAAAAATCGCGGAACGTTTCTATGAGCGACCACAGGTCTACGGGCACGAGCTCGACTTCTTCCTCAGTTACGTACACGGACATATCGAATTCCCTCTTGAATACGTCCCTCCCGAGGATTTCCCTCCCGATGAGCTCGTTGGCCGCGTCTCTGTAGCGCTGGTACTCTATGAGCCTCCTTACGAGCTCCGCCCGGGGGTCTAGCTCGTCTTCCTCGACGACGGGCTTGGGAAGGAGCATTCTGGATTTTATGAGGCTCAGCTCGGCCGCGATGACGAGGTATTCGCCAACTACCTGCAGGTCGAGCTCCTTCATCATCTCCAGGTACTCGATGTACTGCTCGGTTATCACCGCTATTGGTATGTCGTATATATCGACTTCGTTTTTCTTTATGAGGTGCAGCAGCAGGTCGAGCGGCCCCTCGAAAAGCTGTGTCTTGACGAGGCACGGCTCATGGGAGCTGAAGGCATCGGCTTCGTGAGGGTTCTCGTTCATTTGAGCAGCGTCCCTATTATATCCCAAAGATTTGCATAATTGTATCCCGAGAGAGCGACCGTCAGGTAGGAGACCGGATAGAGGAGATAGCGGAATATTCCCCCTCCGAATATGAAGAGCCCGAACAGTACCAGTACACCGTATGGCTCGAACCTGCTGTAGGCGTAGGCGTACTTATCGGGCAGGAGACCGTAAAGCACCCTCGAGCCGTCGAGAGGCGGGATGGGTATCATGTTGAATACGGCAAGCGCGATGCCGTAAACGAGCGTGAGTATGAGTATTATCGTGAGGATCGAATTAATTCCTTCGGGTTTTATCTGCCCCGTCATCATCTGCGGGATAATGTATCTGAGGAGGAGCCCCGCACCTATAGCCATGGCGAGGTTCGAAAGCGGCCCCGCTATGGCGACCAGTATCGTGTCCTTTTTGGGGTCTTTGAAGTTGCGCGCGTTTATCGGGACGGGCTTGGCCCAGCCGAATCCGACCAGGAACATGAGTATCGTCCCCAGTATATCCAGGTGAGCTATGGGGTTCAAGGTGAGCCTGCCCTTGAGCTTTGCCGTGGGGTCGCCGAGCTTGTTCGCCGTCCATCCGTGGAAATATTCGTGGACCGTTAGCGAAAGCAGTATCACGGGGACCTGGATCAAAAGGAAGTCTATGTTTTTAAGGAAGTCGAAGCTCATATAGGTGTTATAAATCTCCGTTTTTCTTAATAATATACTCGAATACCGGGTACTTTACGATCTCGGGTGATATTTTTTGTGAATCACCTTCAGTCTTTCGCTCTCGACGTGCGTGTAGATCTGAGTCGTGGATATGTCCGAATGGCCGAGCATGATCTGTATGGTCCTCAGGTCGGCCCCGCGCTCGAGCAGGTGGGTCGCAAAAGAGTGCCTGAGCGTGTGCGGGCTGATTTTCTTGGCTATGCCGGCTATAAGGGCGTGATGCTTGATTATCTTCCAGAACCCCTGGCGCGTCATACCCTTCCCCAGTCTCGTGACGAAGAGCGCTTTCGCCTCCCTCGACTTGAGCATCGCCGGTCTCGACGTCCCCAGGTATTCGAGGAGCTTCCGGAGGGCCTTGTCCCCCATGGGGACGATCCTCTCCTTGGAACCCTTTCCGTAAACAACGACGAAGCCGAGCTCGAAATTCACGTCGTTCAGCTTTAGCCCTATGAGCTCCGACACCCTGATCCCCGTGGCGTAGAGCGTCTCCAGCATGGCCGCGTCCCTGAGCCCCTCGGGCGTGGATTCATCGGGGGCCGATAAGAGACTCTCCACTTCGTCGAGGGTGATTACGCCGGGGAGACCCTTTTTCATTCTGGGGGTCCTGATGCGGGCGGCTGGGTCTTCCTCTATGACCTTCTCCATGAGGAGATACTTGAAGAACTGCCTGATCGATACGATGCTTCTTACTATGGTGGTGGAGTTAAAGCCCCTGTCTTTAAACTGCGCGAGGTAATCGAGTATGTGGCTGTATCTTATTTCCCCCGCCGAGACCGTGCCCGTTTCTTCCATGAAACGGATAAACTTTCTCAGGTCACGGCCGTAGGATTCGAGTGTATTTTCGGATAGCCCTTTTTCAACCGCGAGGTAGGAGAGAAAGGAATCCAGGAGGACGTCCATTACTCAACATTCTACAACATCACGTGCCCATTTCCCACGAGCTCAGATATTTTTTCTGCTCCGGGGTGAGCTTGTCTATCTTCACGCCCCTTGCCTTAAGCTTCGTACGCGCAACGGACTGGTCTACCTGGGGCGGTACGTCGTATACCTTTTTTTCGAGCTTCTTCGCGTTCTTCACCACGTACTCGGCGCAAAGGGCCTGGTTGGCGAAGCTCATGTCCATGACGCTCGAAGGGTGACCTTCGGCGGCGGCCAGATTGATTAGCCTCCCTTCGCCGAGGACGTTGATCCTTTTTCCGTTTTTCAACGTGAATTCCTCGACGTAATCCCTGATAATGCGTTTTTTGGACGAGATCAGCTCGAGGCCCGTGAGGTCCAGCTCTACGTTAAAATGCCCCGAGTTGCACACTATCGCGCCGTCCTTCATCGTCTTGAAGTGCTCTCTTCTTATCACGTTGATGTTCCCCGTCACCGTGCAGAAGAAATCGCCTATCCTGGCTGCGTCGGCTATGGGCATAACCCTGAAACCGTCCATCACGGCTTCGAGCGCCGCGAGCTCGTCGACCTCCGTCACGACCACGTTCGCTCCCATGCCCCTCGCCCTCATCGCTAGTCCCTTTCCGCACCACCCGTACCCGCAGACAACGAATACAGTCCCCGAAATGAGCCTGTTCGTGGCCCTTATTATTCCGTCGAGCGTGCTCTGCCCGGTGCCGTAGCGGTTGTCGAAAAGGTGTTTCGTGTTCGCGTCGTTTACCGCGATTATCGGGTATTTGAGCACGCCGTTCTCGGCCATGCTCCGGAGGCGTATGACCCCGGTCGTCGTCTCCTCGGTGCCGCCCATCACGCCCTTGAGCTTTTCGGTCCTGGTCTTGTGGAGGATCGAGACCAGGTCGGCCCCGTCGTCCATCGTGATGTTCGGAGAGAGGTCGATCGTGCTGTTGATGTGGCCGTAATACGTTTTCGTATTTTCACCCTTTATCGCGAAGACTGAAATATTGTGGTCTTTCACGAGATAGGCCGCGGCGTCGTCCTGTGTGCTGAGGGGGTTTGAGGCGCAGAGCACTACGTTCGCGCCGCCCTCCTTGAGCGTGATCGCGAGGTTCGCCGTTTCGGTGGTCACGTGCAGGCACGCCGCTATAGTCACGCCCTTTAAAGGCTTTTCCTTTTTGAACCTCTCGCTTATTAAGGCGAGAACGGGCATTTCTTCGGCGGCCCATTCTACTCTGAGCTTCCCTTGCCTGGCCAGTTTAAGGTCTTTTACGTCATACTTCATTGATGCCTCCGTCTAAATTTTATTGCGGGTCTCTGGGGGAGTGTGTCAGGATACTGCTTTCAGCAGGTCGTTCACCCTGTCGGTCTTTTCCCACGTGAACCCCGAACCGAACCTGCCGAAATGACCGTAAGCGGCTGTTTCACGATAGATAGGTTTTAGAAGATCGAGTGTGCTGATGATGGCCGAAGGACATAGATCGAATACCTCTCTTATGGCGTCCGATATCTTTTCTTCGGGAACCACTCCCGATCCGAATGTCTCGACCATTATGGATACTGGCTCGGCTACCCCTATCGCGTAGGCGAGCTGAACCTCGCATTCCTTTGCGAGACCCGACGCGACCACGTTCTTGGCCACGTACCTCGCCATGTAGGCTGCGCTCCTGTCGACCTTGGAAGGGTCTTTCCCCGAAAACGCCCCACCTCCGTGCCTCGCCCAGCCTCCGTACGTGTCAATGATTATCTTCCTTCCGGTGAGACCCGAGTCCCCCATGGGGCCGCCCGTAACGAACCTTCCCGTCGGGTTTATGTATATCTTCGTTTTATCGGATATCAATTCTTCGTTTATGCAGTGCCTGATTACTTCCTCGAGTATCCCTTCGTGAATAGTCTTGTTTGCGACTTCTGCCGAGTGCTGCGAGGAGACAACGATAGCGTCGATCCCGACCGGGACGCCTTTCTCGTACCTCACGGTAACCTGAGTCTTCCCGTCCGGCCTGAGGAAGGGGAGTATGCCGCCCTTTCTGGCGTCGGTCAGCCTCTTGGCGAGCTTGTGTGCGAAGATTATGGGGGAGGGCATAAGCTCGGGTGTTTCGTCCGTTGCGTAGCCGAACATCAGGCCCTGGTCTCCGGCTCCCTGCTCCCTCTCCGCGCTCGAATTCACACCCATCGCTATGTCGGGCGACTGCTTGTCGACGGCTATGATGAGTCCGCACGTGCTGGCGTCGAATCCCATAGCGCTGTCCGTGTAGCCTATATCGGTGATCGTATTTCTGACTATGTTGGAGAGATCGACGATCGTATTTGCCGTAATTTCTCCCGCAACAACTACTAAGCCCGTCGTGAGGAGCGTCTCGCAGGCCACCCTGCTGTGAGGGTCGCCGCTGATCATGGCGTCGAGCACTGCGTCCGATATCTGGTCGGCCATCTTGTCCGGGTGTCCCTCGGTTACGGATTCCGAGGTAAAAATAAAATTCCTTTGCGGCATTCTAATGTCCTTGTTATGAGCGGAAATTGGTCAATAAGAGCCGATATGGTAAATAATTTTAGGAGGTCTGTCAAGAAACCCACCCGCATACCCGGGTGTGTGGAACCGTACATAAAGCGGGACTCATGTCCCCCTTTTCTCAGACGCGCCCGGGCATGGTATAATCCGTTGGCTGTATCCGTGATTAAACCATACTGCAACGTAAGGAATGGGAAAAAATGAAGAAATTAATTGCGCCGTCCATATTATCGGCTGATTTCACAAGGCTCGGGGAGGAGGTAAGGGCCATAAAGGAGGCTGGGGCCGACTGGATACACGTGGACGTCATGGACGGGCACTTCGTCCCCAATATAAGCATCGGGCTGCCGATTGTCGAGGCGCTCAGGAAAGCAGATACGCCTCCTATGGACATCCACCTCCAGATAGAGAACCCGGAGGATTTCGCCGAGAAATTCATAGACGCGGGCGGGGATGCCGTAGCCGGCATTACGGTTCAATACGAGACGTGCAGGCTCCTTTTCAGCACTATATCCGGGATAAAGTCACGGGGCGTGAACGCCGGTATAGCGATCAGTCCCACCACGCCCCTATACGTCCTCGAAGAGGTTCTCGAATACGCCGACATGATACTCGTCATGACCGTAGAGCCCGGGTTCCCGGGTCAGAAGTTCATCCAGTCCATGGTCCCCAAGGTGATGAGGCTCCGCGAGCTGATAGACCGCTCCGAGCACAAGCCCCTCATAGAGGTCGACGGCGGTATAAAGCTCGACAACATAAGGGTAATAGCCGAAGCAGGCGCTGACGTTATCGTCTCGGGCTCCGGTATCTTCCAATCGCCCGGCTATGCCGAGACTATCGAGCTCATGAGGAAAGAGATAAAAGGACTCTGACCGGTTCTCATCCCGGGCTGTCGGTGGTGTAGGCGGGCGGGAATATCTGGAGCGCGTCGTCCCCGGCCGACACGCCTTACGCAATTGTAATAACCTCCAAAAATCTATAATCTATTATCCATGGATAAAAACAGGGTCCCTTTCCGGGGTGTTCAGGAAAACGAGGCGATCAGAGCCATTCTGGAGGGTACTTCGACTGAAACCGGCAGGGGCTTTTTTGGTTCACTGGTTGAAAACCTTTCAAAAGTGCTCAATACGTACGGGGCCTGGGTTACCGAGTATCTCGAGGAAGAAGAGCGGCTCAGATCCATTGCCTGTGTAATGGGCGGTCAACGCCTGAAGGAGTTCGATTATTCGGTCTCAGGCACGGCGTGTGAAACAGTGGTTCGTGAGAAGCGCCTCGTGCACGTCAGGGAGAGGCTCTTCAGCAAGTATAAAGGCAACCCGGACCTGAAGGATTTTCCCTCTGAAGGAATAGTCAGTTATTTAGGTTATCCGTTCGTGGATGTGGACGGAAAGATACTGGGACATATATCTGTGATAGACAAGGACCCGATTCCTGAGGACATGCAGGTTTTCAATGTATTCAGGATATTCGCGAACCGCGGGACTGCCGAAATGCAGCGCCTCCGCGCCGAGAGAGAAATTATCGAGAGAGAAGAAAAGCTGAGGAGGCTTTTCGACAGCGCCATGGACGCGATAATCGAATTCGATAAAGACTTTAAAGTCACGAGGATCAACCCCGCGGCATCCCGGCTGTTCGGATACGAGAGCGACAGGGTGCTGGGCAGATTGTTCGGCCTTCTGCTCGACAAGGATAGCAGCGTGAAGCTAGTCAAGCTCTCGGAGTTCCTCGACGAAAAACCCGAGGGGGAAAAATTCATCTGGATACCGGAAGGTCTCCGTGCCGTAAACGAAAACGGAGATGAATTCCCCGTCGAAGCGACGCTATCCGGTTTCGATATTGGAAACCAACGCTTCTACACTCTGATTTTGCGAAACGTGAACGAGAAGCTCCTTGCGGATAAGAAGATCAGGTCTCTGACGCTCGAATCGGAATATTTGAAAGAGGAGCTGAAATCTCTTACGGAACCCGAGGGCATAATCGGCGACAGCGAGCCTCTCAGGAGAGTCCTCGAAGACGTGAGGAGGGTCGCTGTCACGGAAGCGACTGTTTTGATCCTCGGCGAGACGGGGACGGGGAAGGAGCTCATAGCCAGGTCTATCCACTCGACGAGCCGCCGCTCTCCGAAACCGTTCGTAAAGGTGAACTGCCCGGCAATACCCGCGAACCTCATCGAGAGCGAATTCTTCGGTCACGAGAAAGGCGCTTTCACCGGGGCTACGAGCAAGAGAGAGGGGCGGTTCTCGGTCGCCGACGGAGGGACAATCTTCCTCGACGAAATAGGCGAGCTATCCATAGACCTGCAGTCCAAGCTCCTGCGTGTGCTTCAGGAAGGCGAGTTCGAGCCCGTAGGCAGCTCAAAAACTACAAAAGTAGACGTCCGGGTGATAGCAGCGACGAACCGTGACCTGTTAAAAGAGATTGACGAGGGGCGATTCAGGGAAGACCTCTACTACAGGCTCAATGTATTTCAGATCGAGCTCCCCCCGCTCAGGGAGCGTGCGGGGGATGTAGAGAAGCTCGCTCGCGCATTCGCGGACAAATATTCGAAGCGGAACGGGATCGCACTTAATCCGCTCACGCGGGAAGACATTACCCGACTCGAATCATACTCCTGGCCGGGAAATATCAGAGAGCTTCAAAATGTAATGGAGCGCGCGGTCATAACAGCGACTGACGGCAGATTGAATCTCGAAAGGGCTCTGCCCGCTTCCCGTGATAATATAGTAACCGGCCTGGACCCGGGTCCGGCGGATGACGGAGCTCAGGTGCTTTCCGACAAGGAATTAAAAGAGCTGGAAAGAATAAATATTCTTCGCGCCCTTGAGAAGACGGGCTGGAAAGTGGCCGGTAAAGACGGCGCCGCCGCAATTCTCGGCATACCGACGTCTACGCTTAATTCGAAAATAAAGTCTCTCGGCATAGACATTCCGTCCAAATAATAAATCCTGATACACAACATGAAATCCCGCTATTTCGTAGCGAGAAATCGCCGTAAGCGAAATTCCGCTAAAGGATGGACAATATCAATAGATTTGTAACCTGCTGTGATCACGGAAAATATACGGATAATAACTCTTTGGCACACCTGTTGCACTTATATCTCAGCAAATAAATCAAACGGAGGTAAGTGCAATGAAGAAGTTAATCGCAGTCACGGCATTAGGGTTATCGCTCGGTTTTTCCGCCCTTTCATACGCTTCGGACTACATGGATCTTTACACCGGCGGTCCTGCGGTCAATGAAGTGAAGAGTGAGACGAAAGGCGGGGAAGTTGAGACGAGCCCGATGAGCTTCTACCTGAGCCCTGTCAAAGTACATGATGACGAGACTTTGACCAAGGTCGAGGGGACGGACGATGAGACGACTCTTCTCGTGTTCGGCGTCAGGATTTAACGGTACAATAAAAGGGGAGGGAGTCGAATACGAATGCGGCTCCTGCCCCCTGGTTGTAGAAATCAATTTAAAAGGAGAAAAGTCATGAGCGTGATACCAAATATAGATACAATCAAATCCAGAATGAGAGATGCGTGGAATGCAGGGGACTACGGTAAATTTGCAACCTATATGGAGCCCGGTGCGGAGGAGATACTGAAGGGATGGCGTATCCCGCAGGGACTCAGCCTGCTGGATGTAGCCTGCGGAGCCGGGCAGATATCCATCCATGCTTCCATGGCGGGTATAGATGTTACCGGCGTCGACATCGCGCCTAATTCGCTCGCTTTTGCCCGGGGACGCGCAGGAAGGGAAGGGCTCGATGCGAAGTTCGACGAAGGGGACGCCGAGTGTCTTCCGTATCCGGACGGATCGTTCGATGTCGTAGCGACACTCGTAGGAGCCATGTTCGCCCCGCAGCCCGAAAAAGCGGCCCGGGAATTTATCAGGGTTTGCAAGCCGGGAGGCAGGATGCTGATGGTTAACTGGACCCCCGAAGGATTTGTCGGACAAATGTTCAAGACCCTCGCGAGATACGTTCCGCCCCCGTCCGATGTGCCATCACCCCTACTCTGGGGAAACGAAGAGGTCGTTAAAGAACGTTTCGGAAATTCGGTGAGCCATATAATACTGACAAGGAAGTTCTATCCTTTATGGGATTATCCTTTTGACGTGCCGGAGGTCGTTCAATTCTTTTTCGATAACTATGGACCGATGAATAAAGCGATAAATGCGCTCGACGAAACGGGAGGGGAGAACCTCAGGAAAGATTTGGAGAGGGTATTCTCGGACTTCAATATTGCGGAAAACGGCACGACTACGCTTTTCGGTGAATACCTGGAAGTGGACGCGCTTAAGAAGCAGTAATTAGGAAAGGGAAGATTTGTATTTGATCCTGTTCGCCCTGCTTGCACAGCGTAGTTTTAGCGAAGCTGGAAGTATGGCGAAGGATCGAAGGGTTGAGCGGTGTCATTCTGAATCCTATGTCCTGTCTGTAGGAGCGGCTTCCAGCCGCGATTCCTCAAGTTCCCTCCCCCTCAATGGAGGGGGAACGGCTTCGAGCGAGCAACGGTTTCGAACGAGTGAGAAACCGGTCGCCCCAGGCTGATTCCTGTAAGCTGCCATGTACTGCAATATGTACTGAAAACAAAAGAAGCAGGTCGCTCTCTCTACAACGGCAACGTAGCATATAATTTTCCGCCACAACGATGCCTAAGCTAAAATAGAGAGGGTGGGGGTGTACCTTAAAAATTCCGTCATTCTGAACTACGGTTCTGAGTACGATTGCAAGCAAGCGCGCAATCGGTCGGTCATCGCAGATTGCAAAGAAGCTCCTAGTCCTCATGCCGAAGAATAACCAACCAAATTACGCAAGAACCGGACGACATAGGCTGAATGCAACAGTGCATTTATTCCACGTTCACACCTTGAAGAACCCAAAATATTCAGAATCTAATCTTTTATCCTGAATCAACCACACCATACGAAATCAAAGGGTTCGTTTTTCACGGATTGATGTCGAGGTCCTTTTTGGATTCGAGTGGGAGAACTCTTGCGCGAAGCATCTGCATGATTGCGCCGCCCCCGGATTTCCATCCTTCCCGTTTAAGCGGAAATGGATTAGAATAAACCCAAGACCAATGCATCACGGCCCTGAGTACATTAAAGAAATCGAATCGTATTTTCTGACGCTGGCGGGGGAGGGGATAATGCTCTCACCGATCGACTACGGTCTCATTCAGGACTGGAAAAAGCGTCAGGTGCCTAAGGAAATCGTCCTAAAGGGCATAAACAGGGCGTTCTCGGAAAGCGGTACGAAGTCGAAGGGCGCCGGCGTTCCCCCGAGGAGCCTCAAACACTGCGCGGGCTACGTGGAGAAGTGCATCGAGGAATACGGCCCTCCGGTCAGGGAAAGGAAATCGAAGCGGGAGTCCCGACCCGGAAGTGATGATATGGAAGTGCCGGAGAGGCTCGAACGGCTCATACACGATGCCAAGAGCCAGGCCCTCAGGGACTATTATATAAAGCTCCGCAAGATGGTCCTCGGCCTCGAAAAGTCTCCAGGCGCTAATAACATTTCAACGATCATGGGTCTCGAGAAGGAGTCCCTCGAAGAGTTCTTCCGCGCTCTCCCCGATAAAGAGAGGGAAAAAATCAGCATCGAGGCTGAGAAGATGATAAAAGAGAGGGCCCGCTACATGACGAAGGCCGCATACGACGAGAGCCTGCTCTCTTTCAGAAACGAGATTCTCGGAAAAAAGTACGGAATAAAGTGTATAATCTCCTGAAAGCCATATGAAGATGACGAAGAACAAGGGGACATTCGGCTGTGACGACTGTCACTGGTCGGGGTTCGTGGTAAAGAATAAAGGGAATTTCGCGGCTGCGGCACTATGCGCATGCGTCATCGAATGCCTGGAGTGCGGGGGGACGGGGAATGTGCTTCTGACCAACGAGAAGGGCTATTCGTATATCTCTCCGTGCCCGTCCTGCGGGGTCGTCAGGCGAAACGTCAGGCTCTACAATATTGCCGGCATACCGGCCAAGTATTCACACGTGCTCCAGGTGGACGCCGGCCTCGTCCCTACCCATATCAACAGGCACCTGCAGATGGCGCTCAAATATGCCAAGGAAGAATTCGTAAAGAAGTACCCGACGAAAAAAGGCTTCCTGCTCATGGGGCCGTCGGGTCTGGGCAAGACCCATCTCGCCGTGGGGACCATCGCTGAGCTCACCCTTTCCCACGGCGTTAAGTGCATGTTCAAGGACTTCTTTTACCTGCTGTCCGAGTTGAAGCAGGCCTATTCGGAAGGCACGCCAGAGAACGAGGTTATAATGCCGCTCATAGAGACCGAGGTGCTCGTCATAGACGAGCTCGGCAAGGGGAGGAGCAACGAATGGGAGCTCAACATACTGGACCAGCTTATATCGAAACGGTATAACGCCTCGAAGCAGACGCTGATAACGACGAACTATGTCACGAGGGAGATCAAGAAAGAAACCGGTGAAGAGATTCTGGAAGTCAGGGTAGGGGAGCGCATTGCTTCCCGTCTTTTCGAGATGTGCGAGCTGATCTACCTCGAGGGCAGGGATTACAGGAGAGAGAAAAAGAAAGTCTAGAATTTCCAGTGCGGTGAATAATCCTTTTTAACCCTGTCTATTATAAGGTCCGCCCCCGTGGGTTCTCCGGGTGAATCGTATGCGGAGCGTTTCTTGTCGAGGAGCTCTTCCAGCACTTCCTTTGTAGAGATCCACAAACCGTCTAGGTTGTAGCCCCCTTCGAGTATGAATACGATCTTCCCGCCTGAGTGTTTCTCGGCCGCGTCGGTGAGGAACCTCGTCATCTTCGCGAACCCTTCGGGCGTGACCTTCATCCCCCCGAGCGGGTCGTCGTAGAATGTGTCGAACCCGGCGGAGACGATTATGAATTCGGGCTTATACTGGTCCGTTACCGGGCCCAGTATCTCGTTGAAAATTTTCACGTACTCATTGTCCCCCATACCCGGCGGAAGGGGCACGTTCACCGTATATCCCTTACCCTCGCCGTCCCCCGTTTCGGAAGGCCCCCCGGTGCCGGGGTAATACGGGTATTGATGGGTAGAGAAATAAAGCACGCTCGACGTATCGTAGAACATGTGCTGAGTACCGTTTCCGTGGTGGAGGTCCCAGTCGACAATGAGCACACGTTCGAACCCCTTTACTTGCGTCAGGTATGCGCCCCCGACGGCGGCATTGTTAAATAGGCAGAAGCCCATGGCCCTGTCCGCTTCCGCATGGTGTCCCGGAGGCCTCACCAGCGGGAAAGCCCTGTCCACCTCGCCCGCGAGCACGCTGTCTATCGAGGACAGCATGCCCCCCGCGGCCCTCACGGCGGCGTCGAACGAGACCGGGCACGTGGACGTATCCGCGTCGAGGAATACCTTCGGCTTTCCTTTTGTAAACGCCATTTTGTCGTAGTGCTCGGGCGTATGCACGAGGGTGATTTCCTCTTTCGACGCATCGCGCGGAGCGATCTTCGATACCTCGTCGAGGAGGCCCGTGTGTTTCAGCATGTCGATTATAGCGAGCAGTCTCTCCTGGGATTCGGGGTGCCCGAACCCGTTGTCATGTTCGACGTAGAGCCTGTCCAGTACGATTCCGACTTTCGGCATATTCAGTCAATCCTTTTTTTAATGTGGGATAAAAGGCTAGCACAGTAACTGCATTTAGAAAAGCGCACATACAATCCTTCACGGGCGGCGGAGCCCTTCGACCGCTCCCGTAAGGTATAAAGACCCCGCGATGCAGGCGGGCCCGCTCTCGTTAAGCATGTCCCTGTATGCTTTCCTGAAATCCTTTTCCGTCATTACCGCTCCCGGAAATATCCTCGAGATTTTCCTCGCGAGCGCCTCCGCGCTGAGCGCCCTCTCCGACTCTATTTCCGTAACTATGAACTTTCGGGCTATGGGTGTTAATTCCCTTATGAACCGGCTATGCTCCTTGTCCCCGAGCATCCCGATGAGGAACGTAAATTTACGAGAGGGATACATGTGCTTAAGCGATTTGACGAGCGCCTTCGCGCCTCCGGGGTTGTGCGCGCTGTCGAGTATGAGCGGAGGGTCTTCTCTCAGTATCTCGAGCCTCCCGCGCCAGTCGATGCCGAGGAGCCCGCGTCTCAGGTCTTTTTCCCTGATTTCAATACCGTGATATTCCGAGAGCGCTTCGAGGGCCGCAATTGCTATAGACAGGTTTTCTATCTGATATAAGCCGCGGAGGTTCGACCGGAGTCCCGGGAGTTTCCACACGCTGCCCGTGTAACCGAAATCGTCCGTACTTTCTCCCCTCGATGAAAAGTCACTTCCGTAAACCTTAAGAGGCGAATTAAGCCTGGCCGCGTATTCCTCTATAACCCCGAGCGCTCTCCCGCTCGCCCCGGTTACGGCAGGGACGCCGGGTTTAATAATGCGGGCCTTCTCGGACGCTATTTCCCCTATCGTCGTCCCGAGGTATTCCATATGGTCTTTCGATACGTTGGTAATGGCCGATACGAGGGGGGTTATAACGTTCGTCGCGTCCCACCTTCCTCCCATCCCCACCTCCAGCACGCTGAAATCGACCCCGGATTCGGCGAAATATACGAACGCGGCGGCCGTCAGCACCTCGAAATAGCTTGGGCTCCCGTCGACGGATGTTTCAGCCGCTTTCTTTACGCGGAGAATTAGTTTAGCCAGGTCGGAGCCGTCGATTTCTATCCCGTTTATTTTAATCCGCTCCATAACATTAATCAGGTGAGGGGAAGTATATGCGCCCGTGTTCCAGCCCCCGGCCCTGAGGACGGCGGATATGGCGGCAGCCGCCGACCCCTTGCCGTTCGTCCCCCCCACGATTATCCCCGGCGCTTTGTCCTGAGGGTTTCCAAGGGATTCGAGGAGCTTCTCTATCCTCCCGAGCCCCGGCTTTATCTTGTGTAGACCCAGGGAATTCAGGTAAATGTATGCATTTTCCATGGTTGATTTACGAGCCTGACTGGATGATTATATCATGCAATCCGGGGGCTTTTAGGACATAGCAGGTACAATGGTAATGATTTCCAAATAATAATTCCCACCTCTTGATATTTCTTTCATTTTAATTTATATTGATAATACATATCAATTTCGCAGGGAGCGTTAAAATGACTCCTGTAGCACAGATGAAGATGGACAGAAGAAAGACTTTCAATGAGTTCATATCCAGGAAGCGGCTCAAGTCCACAAAGCAGAGGGACGTAATCTTCGACGAGTTCTTCGGCAATTACATGGGCAGGCACGTGACGGTGGAGGAGCTCTACGAGGACATAAAACGTAAGTATCCCCATATCGGGTTTGCGACGGTCTACAGGACGCTCAAGCTCTTCAGGGAGAGCGGCATAGCCTCCGAACGTAACTTCGGCGACGGCAAGTCCCGCTACGAGCCTATACGCGACGAGCGCGAGCACCATCATCACATGATCTGCACGGAGTGCGGAAAGATTTACGAGTTCGCCAACAACCAGGTCGAATCGTGCCTGAACCAGATAGCGAAGCTGAACGAGTTCAAGCTCGAGAACCACAAGCTCGAGATTTACGGCCTCTGCTCCGAGTGCCGGGGGTCCTGAGAACCCGGTTTATGTAAGGGCCGAAAGGTGTCATTTCGAACGTACATGAGAAATCTATCTTTTGCCTTTGTCTTTCCCCCCGACATTACAGAATTTGCGTTAAGAAAATAGATTATTAAGGCGTGAAAATCTTTCAGGGGTGTGGGCGGAATTGAAAGATTTTAGCTTCAACACAAGATTTTTAGCAAATTATGTACAGTCGGATGATTTTTGCTTCTTTTCATCAAGGAAAAGAAGAAATAATATTTGCCTTTGCTTTTCCTGTCTTTCTTTTTCCCCGGCCATACACAGAACCTAGGTAGGCAATCTCATAAAAAAAACAGATCGCCAAGGTCACAAAATACGCTCCGATTTGTATTTTGTAAAATCGTTACCTAGCACAGTTACTGGCTAGTATTCTGCGTAGGGCGTCCGATTGCTTACTTGCTCGCAATCGTTGCGATGACAGAAGGGGGCGTCATTTCGAACAACAGTTCTGAACGAGCGCAAGAACTGGTCGCTCTTTGCTGATTGCAAATAACTCACATTGCATCGTATACAATCTGCACAAACTAAAACGAGAAATATATCTTTTGCCTTTTCTTTTAATTCCCTCCTTTTGTAAAGGAGGGTTAGATACCGTCTTGAAAGTCAAGCCGCTTTAAGAGAATAATTGGGATCGAAGGGCGTCTTGTTTTTAAGAACGCCGTAAATTATATGCACCAGTTTCCTCATAGCAGCCCCTATAATCAGCATCGGTGG
>JBGSVA010000036.1:0-3907 GCA_041753155.1 Thermodesulfobacteriota bacterium
AAAATCTTTCATTCTTTTTCTGTCATCGCGAGACCGTATTGTGGTCGTGGCGATCTCGCTTTATTCATGAGATTGCCGCGGTCGCCGAATACGCTCCCTCGCAAAGACAGGGTAGGTAGTGCAGAAGAGGTTGGGAAGGATTGTATATGAGCACACATTGTGTGCCGCAAATTCTGTAATGTCGGGGGAAGAGAAAAAAAGACGAGATACTGAAACTAGTTCAGCATGACTGATTTAGTGAATCAGGGGTGACACCCCCATCCTACCCTTCCCCCCTCTAGGGGGAAGGAATTAAAATTAAGGACGAACGGGTTGGTGAACGTTGCTCGTTTAAGCAGAGTAGGTGCGGAAGAATCGTAAAAACACACATTGTGTGCGCGTGCATCAATAGTCGCGCCAGAGTATGGCCGAGATCGTGCCCTCGTCCTGGAATACGCCGAGCACCTGGTAGAATTCGGTTATGGGGATGTTGTTGACCACGAGCTGGTAGGCGAGGCGCCTCCCGCTTTTCGCATCGATATAACCCCCGAACGCCTGGCCTCTGAGCACGAGACCTGACTCGTCGCCCGCGACGAACGTGCCTGTCTTGGCGTGCACCTGTCCCTTCGCGCCCGCGAGGGTCAGGTCAGACTCGAAATCCGTAACGAACCCGAGAGAGCCGTCCACTCCCAGTATCGGGAAAGTGTTGAAGTACGCGTCGAAAACGTCCGTTTCCGTCATTTTTATCAGGAACTGCGTCACCGCCCTATTCGTCGCCGTAGTGTCTCCTCCCCCGCTGCCGTCGATGAAGAAGAACTCGTCGCCAGGTATGCCGAAATTACCAATGAGATTTTCTTTTTCAGCGGCGAGCGCGTCGTCCATGTTGTCGACGCCCTGCGTTGTGCCCCAGAGAAGTAAGCTCGTGTCCGCGCCGATATTGTAGCTCACTTTCATGATTAGCTTTGCATAGTCGGCATAGGGGAAAGATACGAATGTCGTTACGAGGTCGTCCTCCGAATACGAATTCTTCGGCGGC
Source organism: Thermodesulfobacteriota bacterium (assembly GCA_041753155.1). GTDB lineage: Bacteria > Desulfobacterota_D > UBA1144 > Nemesobacterales > UBA2774 > 2-12-FULL-53-21. The sequence goes on from JBGSVA010000036.1 coordinate 1,016, forward strand.
AGCTTCGCGACAGGGTTTTGAGCCGCCGTGTCGGCGAGCACCGTGACGCCCGCGTCCTCGAGCAATTTTATAAGCACCGTCCGCGCGTAGTTCTGCGGCTCGACAATCCTGAATGTCCGGATGAGTGGGAACTCATTCGTGAGGGGCGGTGTGAAATCGACGGGGAGCTGTCCCGAAACCTCTCCCGAGCAGCCGGGGTTGCCGAAACACGGAGGGAATTCCGGCTCGAGAGAGAGCATGAGCTCAGTGCCCGGGCCGCTCGTAACCAGATCGTTCTGCACGGAGAATGCCGCGGATTTCGGACGCCAGTCAACGTCTGCCTCCATACCCGGCGAGGTCGGGTTAATAATCAGATCGACGGTGTCGTCGTTCACGAATATCGACCTGATCGCGAAATTGCCCTCGTCCCTGAAGGGGAAAGGCTGGAAGAGCCTGTCGTCAATGACGACGTCGTCCACCTGCGTGATGCCCGCGGCCGCGATCTGCTCCGCTATGGCCTTATAGCCCTTGAGGGGGTTGGGCTTCGTGAGCTGGGCGTTCCCGAGAGCATTCGCCTCGTTGTGGTCGAAGTTGGTAATCGCGAACTCTCCGTTCGCCTTTGTGCGGCCGCCCATGGAGATGTCGCCCGAAGCGACGAGGAAGAGGCTGCCGTCGAGGACCCCTGCTCCGTCGACTTCCCCTTCCTTATATATAGGGGTAATGAACAGGTGGTCGGAGCCTATTTCGTTGAGCAGCTCGCCGACCGAGAATACTTTCCTTACGGAGGCGATGAAGAACGGATGATCGGGTTTCTGGTCGATGAGCACTTCGCCCGTGTCGAGGTCGACAACGCGGAGGCCCCAGATCGCTTCGTCATAGAGGGGCTTGTCGAATATAGCGCGGATGTCGGCGGGCACGTTGCTGTCCGAGATGTCGCTGACTCTGCCCGAGAGTCTGAACGAAACGGCGATAAGAATAATAATTCCGATGAGAATAAGAATTCCAATGATTAGCTTGTGGTGTTTCACGTCCATATCTCCTTTAAAGCTGAGTGACATAGATTAACATGATGCTACAACAATTTATAATAATAACCGTGATTTGGGGAAAAAGGGAAATGGGGGGATGCAGGATACAGGATGCAGGATACAGGATACAGGATGCAGGATACAGGATGCAGGATGCAGGATACAGGATACAGGATACAGGATGCAGGATACAGGATACAGGATGCAGGATGCAGGATACAGGATACAGGATGCAGGATGCAGGAAGAGATTGCCGCGGTCGCGATCCTGAAACAAGTTCAGGACAGGCGCTCCCTCGCAAAGACAGGAAGGGGAGAGATTGCCCTCGGATCGGAATCGTTCCCCCTCAAGGGGGAGGGAAATAAAATGAAGCACGAACGGGTTTTGTCGGATGGATGATAGGGCGGTTGCACATATTGATGAAGCCCCGAAGCGCTGATATAATTAACGCACTTATCCAATCCGTTTCCGGAGAGTAGGGGATATATGGCTCACGACGTATTCATCAGTTATTCGGCGAAGGACAAAAAAGTAGCCGAATCTATTTGCCAGGAGCTGGAGCGGGACGGAGTCTCGTGCTGGATCGCTCCCAGGAACATCATCCCCGGCAGAAAGTGGGGCGGCTCCATCATCGACGCGATAAACGGCAGCAAGGTTATGGTGCTCGTGTTCTCGAAGAACGCCAACGAGTCGCAGCAGATACTCAGGGAAGTGGAGCGGTCGGTGAACAAGGGCATTCCCGTGATACCGTTCCGCATCGACGAGATAGACCCGAATAAGGACCTCGAATATTACATAATGACGGAGCACTGGCTGGACGCGTTCACAAAGCCCATGGAGCAGCACGTCCAGAGGCTCAGAGAGACCGTCAGGAGCCTGGTACCGTACAAGGAGAAAATTACGGAGGGGAACGACGGGGCCGGCACCGAAGAAGGCGTGTCCGACACGACCGACGCGGGGGACGAGCTCGACCACGAGAGCAGGAAGGCGGCCGAGGAGATCGACAGGATAAGGGAAGAGAGAGGGGACGAGGTAGTGGTCCCCCCGGAGCCGGCATCGAAGACGAAAAAGATAGCTGCGGCCGTTGCGGCTCTCGTGGCGTTCGCCGTGCTGAGCGCGTATTTCGGGCTCCTGGTCGTTTTCATACCAGTTGTATGCATAATCGCGGCCTGGTGGCTCATCGGCAATTTCAGGGATACGAAACACTCGCCCATGTATCCCGCGCTCACTCTGATAGGCGGGCACATACTCTGGTTCATCGTCGGCATAATATCCGTAATGGCGCTCACGGGACAGCCTGACGCGATACAGCTCGACGCTTCCGGCACCGTGATAGATGCTCTGATATCAGCGGGACTTTTCGCCTGGCTCCTTCTCAGGCCGGGTAAGGTGTCGGGTGTAGCGAACGTGCTCGGGGCGATATTTTTCCTGATCGCCAATATATCCGCGCTCTCCGAGATTCATGAGGCGATGATCGTGAATGGCATCATACTCCACTGCATATTCTACGCAGCCACGCTGGCCGCGCTCGGCTACGGGATATTGAAGCTCGGCAAGTCCGCGCCGCCTGAGCGTGTACGCAGCGCGCATCCGTAGGCGGGCCGCCGAGGACAAATGAGATTGCCGCGTTTGCCGGATTGGGCTGAGGAGATTCGGTAGGATCGTAAATCACACACGTAGTGTGGGTTATGAAAAGACAAAGGAAGGAGAAACGCTTTTTTTTGATCCTTCTTTTCCTTGATGAACACACGTAGTGTGTTCTATGAAAGGACTGAACATAATTTGCTAAAAATTTTATGTTGAAGCTAAAATCTTTTAATCTTTTTCTGTCATCGCGAGAACTGCTCCGATGTATAAGAGGAGCAGGTCGCCCTTAGTTGATTCC
>JBGSVA010000037.1:0-13691 GCA_041753155.1 Thermodesulfobacteriota bacterium
GAAGCAAAAATCATCCGACTGTACATAATTTGCTAAAAATATCATATTAAGGCTAAAATCTTTCAATTCCACCCCAGCCCTGAAAGATTTTCACGCCTTAATAATCTATTTTCTTAACGCAAATTCTGTAATGTCGGGAAATATAAATCCCACAGAATCCCAGCCTCGAATTACTTGACATCTACAGCAAGGACAGAATTAAAGACGAGATTCCCGATAAAGGCTTTCGGGAATGACAAATTTAATTCTTAATGTACACCCTCACCCTTCACCCTCTCCCCTCCAATAGAGGGAGAGGGAATTAAGAGAAAAGACTGGATTCCCGATCAGTGTCGGGAATGACAGAAAGGAAAAAGACGGGATACCCGATCGTCCCTCAACCTTTCTAATTCGTAATGCACGGGAAATATTCCGGCAACCCTGACCTGATACGATGTAATTAAAATCAAAATCAGGAGGTGCGGTATGAGAAGCACAAGAGCATTAGAAGTGGTATCAGGAAGCGTGGGCGGAGCAGGGAGCCGGATCGTTTTTGTTGCGCTGATTCTGCTTGCGGCGTTAGCTTTTAATTCCGCGGCTTACGCGCAGGACACTAGCGTTATGAGAGACGACGACGGGGAAGAGATTCCCTTCGACGATGCGGTGATACGCATCGAGGTGAACTCCACCGACGGAGACGCGGGACTTCAGATTTTCCTCGACGGCGAGCCGTGGAAGCAGATCAGGATAGAAGACCCGAGAGGGCGGGTCGTCTTCGAGGTGGATAACTTCGGCAAGCTGAGGAGGCTCGGGAGCACGGAGCTGTTCATGGAGAGTAACGAACCCGATTTCCAGGAGATGACGCTGCCGGCCATACTGAAGCTATTGCCCGCGGGCGATTACGACTTCGAGGGCACGACTATCGAGGGTGAAGAGCTCGAAGGTGAGGCGACACTCACGCACGATCTCCCCTGCGGACCGGAAGTTACATCGCCCGTGGACGGCGATACGCTCAACCCGAATGCAGCAGTCGTCATCGAATGGGAGCCTGTTACGCATAAGCTCGATACGACTTCAGCTACGGGCGAATGCGGCGATTCGACCGACATCGTAATCATAGCTTATGAGGTCATAGTCGATCTCGAAGAATCGGACCCCCCGCAGAGTTTCGACATCATACTCCCTGACGACGCAACGCAGGTTACCGTGCCCGCTGAATTCATAGTGCCGGGCGCCGAGTATTCGTTCGAGGTACTGGCGATAGAGGAAAGCGGGAACCAGACGATCACCGAGGCCTTCTTCACGACTTCGGAATAATACTCCATCAAAACTCAGGCGTATTCACGGGACTTCCTCCGGCGTAGCGTAAACAGCTATGAGGAATGCGGAGGGAGTCCCGCACTTGCCGACCGGTTGAAATGAATTATCTGCTCATCCCTCATTACCTGCACCCGCCCTGTTCCTGAATACTTTTTGGAGAATGGGGCGGGTTATTTCTGTCTTGGCCTGATTTGTATCTGAAAAGAGAGAAGACGTGAGACGCTGAAATAAATTCGAGGATTTAAAAACGAGATGCTGAAACGAGTTCAGCATGACAATACACTGACAGATTTCTCCCGTTGGTCGAAATGACAAATAAAGAATCGCGCCAGGATGGCGCTCCTACAGCAATAGATCCCTAACCCTGTAGGAGCGGCTTCCAGCCGCGATATAAAAGACTGGATTCCCGATTAAGACATTCGGGAATGATACTTCTTTGTTGTCATGTTGAACTGCGGTTTCGCCATATTCATGAGATTGCCGCGGTCGCTCTGCTCCCTCGCAAAGACAGAAATATGCTGCTTTCATGGTTAAACCTTACGAACTTGTAATGTTTCGGAAATAAGCCCGCAACATTCGTGTTCTATCATGTGAGTAAATACGCATTTGAGAGGAGGTATTGCCATGATTAAAAGAGCAGCATTAGCGGTCATTGTTCTGACTTTATCGTTTTTTGCGATCGGAGGATGCAGCAGTGGCGGAGGGGGCGGAGGGGGACGGTGCCCGGAATTGAATACAGGCATCGAGGTCTGCGACCCTGAAGCGGGCCCGTTCTCGCTCGTTATCGATAACGGGTTCTTCCCTGTAGTAGTCGGTAGCGAGACCGTGCTCGAAGGGGTGGACGACGAAGGGATATTGGTCCGCGTGGAGATGACCGTGCCGGGAGATACCGAGATGGTTGCGGGAGTAAACACCCGCGTCCTCGTGGAGACGGAGTTCGAAGACGGCGAGATAGTCGAGCAATCGAGGAACTTCTTCGCTCAGGCCCCGGACGGGACGGTCTGCTACTTCGGCGAGGACGTGGACAACTATGAGGACGGCGAGATCATCAATCACGACGGGGCGTGGCGCGCGGGAGAGGACGGGAACCTGCCGGGGATAATCATGCCCGGAGAGCCCGAGGTCGGGATGGTATTCCAGCAGGAAGCCGCGCCCGGGATAGCCGAAGACCAGGCCGAAGTAATCGCGCTCGGGGAAGAAATAGACGTGCCCGCCGGGATGTTCAGCGATACGGTCACGATGGAGGACTGCAACCCGCTGGAGGACGACTCGAAGGACTTAAAGGTATACGTAGACGGCATAGGGCTTGCGATAGACGAGTTCGTGGAGCTGATCTCATTTTAAAGGACGCTGGAGCCGCTTCTTTCAGTCACGATGATACAGGCTGCCCTGTGTTCAGCCTGTAAACATTCATTTGAGCGTCTTGTCCTTGAGCGCGAGAGGCGGCTTCCATGTCCCGTCGGCGACGCCGGGGGCGCGGCGGCCCCATGTGTTGTCGCGCTTATCGGGCGCGTCCGTGAAAAATCTGACCAGGAGCCTGTGGAGCATGTTCATCTTGGGCATGATGCCGTGGAAACCCCCGACCTCGGTCAGCACCTTGTCCCCTATCTCCCAGTATCCGTAGTCGTCCGGGGTCACGCAGACGAGGTTCTCGGGGGCGAGGAACTTCGGCACCGCGCCCTCGAACGGGACTGTGCCGTCTCCGGTCAGCCTGCACTCGGGGTCGGTGATCCTGGCGGGGAACCACTTGTTGTCCCTGTCGGAGGTCTTGAAATCGAATTCGGGGAACCTGCCTTCCTTTTTAATCTTCAATTTAACCCTTGTCACCGAATCTACACCTACTATTGCAAGCCACCTGTCGGAATTCATCCCCGCATCCGATAATTTAAACGCGTCGATAACGGCGCGATGTTTTTTACCCGAATCGAGCATTCCCGAAAAAATCTTCTCCGCGAGCGCGCGCTGATCACCACCTGGCAGACCCTTGAGACGTATCCATTCCTCGATCGACTGCACAATGCTCGGCTGCCATACGGCAGGATCGAAAAGAGTCTTGGGCACTCCGTCCGGCACTTCGAGCCCGCCGCTGAAGCTCGGCACGAGATACACGAGATACACGAGATAATAGAGCGCGGGCGTGACGCGCGCGGACTCCCTCTCACGCGAGCTCGGCGGGGAGGTGCCGAGGTTCGCCGTACCTGTGGTCACCTTTATGACCGCCTCGAAAGAGCCCTGATACGGGGTCGCGAGGGTCGCGACCTTGTGGACGGGGGCCTGACGCCCCTTGCTCTTGAGATAACCCGCTATTATAAGCCCTCCCATCGAGTGACCGACGAGGTTCACTTTCGGGTCGGCGTGATAGCCCGCTTTGAAGTAGTGCTTGAGGAGCTTCGTGCGGTCTATAACCTCTCCGATGAACGAGTCGAGCCCGGCCTGAATATCTTCGAGCTTCATCCGCCAGTCATAACCGAAGGGAAAGACGGGCACTTGCTTGTCCTCCTCCGAGCGGAGGTTGTATCGGAGCTCCTCGATCAATTCCTTATATGCGATCTCGTAAAGCTGGTCGGACCTGAGCCGTGCGGGCTCCTGCGCCTCGTAGCGGAGGTCGTTCGGGTGCAGCGCCAGACGCTCGAACTTCTTCGTCATGACCGTCCAGACGTATTCCGGGGGCAGGTCGTATTCGTCCTTCAAATAAGTCGCGGTAATGCCGGGGACTACTATGACGGGATACGGTAAAGGCATATATAATCCTCCTTGACGAGGTTATATCGAATCGCGGGTAATCCGGGAAAGGGAGAAGATAAGCGCCTAGTCGCTCATTATCCTGAAAATCTGCCAGCGCGCGGTGCCCGAGACTACGTACTTCTCGAACTCCTTTCCCCACTTTTTGTGCTGCTTGAGCTTCGCGAGCTTGGCCCACGCCTCGTCGAGCTCCCGGAGCTCCTTTATCTTTACCTCTGTCTCGATAGTGGATTCGTTCGCGCCTATGGAGCCCGTCAGAACCCTCACCTTGTCGGGCTTCCATCCGACCTGAGAGCCCACCTCTTCAAGCCACTTCTTCATGGAATTTAAAGCCGCCTGCTTGTAGCCGAACCTGGCCTCGATCTGCCACCTTGCTATGAACATGCGAAGACCCCCCAACTTGTTATCGTAACGATCAATTAATTCTATGCTATCCGGTACCGGCAGTAAATAGACCTAAATTCTATAACGAGCATACCGCAGCGTATCCCCATTTCCCCGAAGTACGGTTTATAATATTCTTGAGACGGAAATTCGGCCTTGCCACATGTAACTCAATGAGGTACTATATATGAATACCCTGGTAACGGTTGTAGAACACCCTAACTATATGAAGAGGGCCGCAAAACTGCTGACATCAGCGGAGATGGATGAAGTCGCCAATATACTTGCCGCCAATCCGAACTCCGGCGATATTATGCAGGGGACAGGAGGTTTCAGAAAGTTAAGATATGCCGGCGTCGAGGGCAAGGGTAAGAGGGGCGGCGTACGCGTCATTCATCTCTTTGTTCTTAAAAACGAAGAAGTCCACCTGGTCGATATTTACGGCAAAGGGGAAAAAGACAATCTGACGAAAGCCGAAAGGAACGAGCTCGCGAAACTGGTGGCCGTTCTAAAAGGGGAAAAAAGCGGGAGAAAGAAATGAGCGACAGGTTCGATTCAATCCGGAAAGGCGCAAAAGAAGCCATTGCCTGGAAAAAGGGCAAAAAGACGGACGCGCGCGTCCGCAAATATACGGCGATGGACGTGGCTCTCATTCGCAAGAAAACGAAGATGAGTCAGAAAGAGTTTTCCACGTACTTTTTTATACCTTTATCGACTCTCAGGCAGTGGGAGCAGGGAAAGCGCGTTCCGCAGGGACCGGCCCAGGCTTTGCTGAGGATAATCGATAAAGATGCCGACGCGGCATTGGAAGCCCTTCACAGGTAAATCAGCATACACCAACCCAGGAAAAGTGATTTCAGAAAGAAACCCCGGCGGCGGATGTTATGCGGAGCACGGCTTCCTGATTGAATAGCTTTTTGTACGTCTCCTTTATCTGCTCTATCGTATCGTCGACCTCGGCGCTCGATTCGTTATCGTAGAGCAGAATCAATATTTTCGACCCCTCTTTTATTACCTCTCCGTTCTCCATCATCCACTGGCCGTCGGAGTCGACGATCGTAAGCCCTTCCCTGAATTCCGGGGTAACGAACGTATCGACGAAGTTTATCCACTCTTCTTCGGAGACGGATCCTCCGTCGGTTTTCGAAAGTCCGAATACCAGGATAGTCTGCACGTAAGGTGTGCCGTAGAAGGGCTCTACCGCTCCCCTCACGTTCCCTGTAGAGTCCGTACAGGAGAGGCACGAGACAGTGAGGAGGATAATTTATAGAATGTACCGATTACGATGATCGCGCATTATCTTATATCCTCGTCGAAAACCTCTGACCTCGTTTTAAATAATACACTCATATTCCAGCCGCCGTAAGACTCATAAATCGAGTCCCTTCAGGAAGCGGCGGAGCTCCTTTTTAGCGCCGCTGACAATCGGCTCGCCGTGGGCGAAGAGTATCGCTTCGAATTGTCTTTTCAGGTGGGACGTGAATACTTTCCTTCGCCCCCCTTACGGCTAACGCATCTGCTCGAGATAATCCCGTAAGGTCTTTCCGCGCTCGTCTCGGAAATGTTCATCGAGGACGTCCATGGACTCCATACGGTCCAGACGAAAATTCCTGAAGTCCTCCCGAAGCTCGCACTCCATCCATTTTCTTTATCTTCTTTAATTTTATTCAATATAGCACTATAATACTTGAACACAATGTGAGTGAAATTCACTATTTCTTGAGAAGGTGAACCATGGCTGCAAACAGAGCGCAGATTATGAAAAGGCGTCTTCCTTTCACTTTAGTGAGCCTGTTACTAACAATTTCCTTGTTTCTCATCGGAAGCTGTGACGGTGACGGCGGGGGAGGAAGCGGAAACACCCCAACAGTCCTCAACACTCTATGCGGATCGGTCGAGTCAGAACAGGACAGCTCTTTCATCGACTGCGGCGTGAGCGTATCACTGATCAACGAGCTCGGGACAAACCAGACAAGCCAGGCCCGGCAGGACGAGGAGACGGTTGCGGTAAGGACCGCGATTTTAAATATTCCTTTCTTAACGGAGGCGGAGAACCGGAACTTTGTCAACGTCGTAATGGACCTGAATGAAGACGGCGTGTTCGCCGACTATGACACTGGCGCGGGCGTGCAGGAAGAATGGATAGTAAGAAACACACCGGTCATCGTTTTCCCGTTCGATTACAACTTCCACTTTGATATCCCGGACGATGCCGTCGACACCGGGACGCCTTACACAATAAAAATAGTGTTGAGCGATGATACAATAAGCTCCGTAGATGAGCTGAACGGCGAGGTTCCCGACAAAAGCAGCTTTATCGAAGGCATGATCGAGCTCTCACTGTTCGGTTTCGAGAACATGGTCGATCCCGACCCCGAAGCCTTCGGCGCGGGATCGGCTGTTGCGGGACAAAGTTTGCCGACAGACGAGAAAGCCATAGACACGATGCGGGGAAGAGAGATTATTACAGTCAAAGGAGTAGACATATTGGTTCTGGACGGAGTCCCGGACCTTCCGCAGAGCATTAACACGTGCGTCCCGAACTCCATTGCGAACTCGATAGCGTGGCTGGCCAAGGAATTCGATTTCGACCTGAATATCACCGAGGGAGACACCCAGCTCCCGGTTGATGTGAACGATATTTTCTCGATAGCGGACAGCCTTTTAAACCCGCTAATCATCGAGTACGGGGACAATAACGGATTCGTGATGCAGAACGGGCAGATAAGAGGAGTGCTGCCCCAGAATGTCGTCCCTATAAAAGAGATGTTTGTTCAGAAGAACAATATTCCGATCAAAACATCCGAGATTGACATCGACCCCGAGAACCCGGGCGACTTGATCGAGCAGATTAAGGACAGGCTCGAGGACGGGTGCATTGCCGAGGCGAAGCTCCAGCTCTTCAACGCCCAGGGCCAGAAGATCGGGGGCCATATGGTAAATATCACGGGTTACTCTCTGGGTCAGAGTTTCGACGAATTCGACGGTTTCGGAGACCCGCCTGCTGAGGGCGACCCATCGGCTCTGAAGAAACTCGTATTCCACGACGCGAACCACACGGTTCTGGATAATGATACGGGCGCGCCTATACCGCAAAACGACATATATAATTTCGATATTACACAGCAAAATGAAATCCTGATCGAGAATTACGCATACGGGCCTCCGGGCACTGCGACCGTCAAGCTCGTTGGCGCGATAATACAGTGCGTGGACGTCGAGTCCGACGAGACGACTTTCGATCTCACGGTCACGGCGGACGGTGATCTCTCAATTACCCATATAGTGTTCCAGTCCCCCTGTCCCCAGTTGATAGGAACCATAACAATAACAAATACTGGGGACGTCCCATTCGACTGGTTCAGGATGGGGGTTACCGGTACGAGGACCACCCCGCCCGCGGGAAGTCTCGAACCGGGTGAGTCGGTGACGCTGACGGTTGAGTTTACCTGCGACGTTGCAAAGGACATCATGGGTGAGATCATCATAAAGGCTATGGTGGGACAGAACGAAAAAGAGTTTTCGTTCCCACTGTCTGTTGACGTCCAGAATCAGTGACACAGTCGGGCCGGCAGCTGTCCCGGCCGTCATAGTTCAATACAGAGAGTAATTAGCCAGCCTTCTGATATACACTGATGAACCCCAGCCGTCGTTCCTGAGCTATCTTTTGCATCATCCATGTCGGTTCACCGATAGAACGGAATGAATTACGAGGTATAGTAAACACACGGAGACCGCGGTCAAATTCAAAGCCACTTCAAAAAACTTCGCAGCTCTTTTTTCGCGCCGCTGAGGAGAGGCTCGCCGTGGGCGAAGAGCATGGCGTCGAAATCCAGCTTCAGGTGGGAAGTGAACGCCTTCTTCAGTCCGCGCTTCACGCCTTCGGGGTCGTCTCCCATCAGATAGTCAGGGACGAACTCGAGCTCGCCGTCATCCCTTATTATCGCGTCCCCGACAGATATGATCCCCTTGCCGAGCGGGATATAGAGCGCGGTCTCCTCGGGACAGAGGGCCCCTACCTCAAGCGCGAGCACCCCTCCCGGAAGCTCGTCCCCGTGCCCGAACCCCGTAACCTTCTTATCCCTCCCGAACGCATGCAGGCCCGCCTCATGGCAGAATACCTTTGCGCCGTAATAAGCTCCGAACCTTTTACTGTGGCGGTAATGGAGACGGTTAGTGAGATAGATATTTTCCGGGGGATTATGCTTCCCGAACCAGCCGATGCCTTCGGCCGGCACCCTGGGGTCGATGAGATAAGCCGGCTTCGCGTCGGAGACGTAATAGGAATGGACGTCCTGACCTATGCCTTCGTGGTACGTCGTCCAGTGGAATACGCCGGGCAGGATTTCTTTCACTACTCACCCCCTATGGCCCCGTAACGGGGTTCCGTACCAGAAACATCTACTTCAAGCGGGTAAATGTACTGGATTTATGATGCAATTTCCAAACACGGGACCCATCTGTTAATAATTTTTCATGACCCCTTGACCTTGTACCTAGGTACAACCGTTATAATTAAGAACATGAACACAAAAACTTATCCGGAAAAGAACGTTTTCCTGACTATCGGTCAAGTATCAAAGCTTGCCGGGGTCAATCGTGAAACCCTGCGCTATTATGAGTGTTTCCTCTTACTATAATAAATTCCCCTTGACATTCCATCAGACTGTAACGTTTATAATATAATAAATCCAGTGAGATTATGAGGATAAAACAATGGAAAGTAGACAGCTATTTATTGGAGAACTGGCAAGACAAATCGGCATTAACCCCAAAACCATCCGCTATTATGAGGAAATTAACCTTTTGCCCGAGTCTAAACGGATAGAGAATAATTATCGTGTTTATTCCAACGATACAGTACAAAGGCTGAATTTCATTAAAAAAGCCCAATGCTTGGGGTTCACACTTCGGCAAATTAAAGAAATTCTTACTCTAAGAGACGATGGGGTAAAACCTTGTAATCATGTCCAGGAGCTTTTAACACAAAGAATTATAGATATTGATCAGAAGCTTTCGGAGTTAACCAGCCTCAGGCGTGAGCTTAAAAAGCTCGAAGATTCATGGACGAAAATGAAAACGGTAAATGACCATAGGGATGGAGGAATTTGTCCTCAAATTGAGAGGACAGAAGGCCGGCTTAAAAAAAGCCGTCCGAGACTTTCCAGTCTAAAAAAATGAAGAAATATTCAGAGCAAAGATGATTATTAAAAGAATCGAAGTCAAGGGCTCTACAGAATCCGGATCGGAGGACAAGGCAAAGCTGGGTCTGACAGCTTTTTTCTTCTCATTACCCTGGTGCTGCATTACTCCGGCATTTTTATCTCTCCTCGGATTTTTCGGCGCAGCCGGCGCAGCGAGGGTTTTTCTTACGGAAGCCGTCTATCCACTTTTTGTCATCTCGATCTTTCTGTTGGGAAGGGCGAATTATCTCAGCTTATACAAAAAGCACGGAAGCTATACAAGCAGAGCCGTGGTTTTTGTCTCTACGATCGGAGCTTTAGCTCTATGGGCTTTCAGGTTCGGATTGATAACTCTTTGAAATTTGCTTATCCGGGATTTTCCTAAATTGACAAAGGTGACTGTTATGAAGGGAATAAAGAACAGAGGGATATTGATCACTGCTATTCTAGGAATTTTGCTGGTATATGCTGGCAAAGGAATTGGCGAAGTCCCTCAAGTGGAGTTCAAGCTTCAGTGGGGGAAGAGCGGTAAGGCCGATGGAGAATTCGATCAACCTATCGGAATAGCTATTGACGACAAAGGTTACGTTTATGTCTCGGACTCGGGGAACGATCGAATACAAAAATTTTCGAATAGCGGGGAGTTCATCTCGAGTTGGAGTCGTAAAGGTTCTAAGAATGCTGAACCGGATATTCCAATGCACATCAGTGCCGATAGTAAAAACAATTTGTATGTCTCCGAGTACGGAAGCGACAGGGTTCTGAAACTCTCGTCAGATGGAAAAGTCATTATTGCTTTTGGAAAGACCGGAAAAGGCAAAGGCGAATTTGATGCTCCGTCAGGAGTAGCCGTCGATAAAAGCGGGAATATTTATGTTGCCGATTTCTACAACCACAGGGTTCAGAGGTTCTCTCCGGCGGGAGAATTTCTGAATCAAATCGGCGAACCCGGACAAGTGGATAACGGAAAGCTGCACTATCCAACGGACGTAACGATTGGAGCAGGGGGGGATATATACATTGCAGATGCATACAATAACCGAATCCAAGTATTCACCCCGGAGGGGGAGTTTCTGAACAAGTGGGGAGGACATTCGGGAAAAGGCGATAAGGGAGATAAAACCGGCTGGTTTGATGTAGCAACCGGTATAGACACAGACAGGCAAGGCCGTGTGTACGTCGCAGATTTTTACAATCACCGAATCCAGGTATTCAGCCCGGAAGGAGAATTTATTGCTTCCTTCGGAAAGCAGGGTTCCGGTGAAGGGGAATTTGAGCGTCCCACGGATGCGGCAGTTGATAATCAAGGGAATGTCTTTGTTGTCGATTGGGGCAACAACCGAATTCAGAAATTTTCCATAAGTTTAAAAAGGTGAAAATTCCACTTGACCTTCTACCATACCGTAACGTTTATAATAAGATTCATAGAACACAAATAACAAGGAGGTGATATAAAATGGCTCTTAGTGAAGGAGAAGTTTACAAATGCCCTGACCCGGATTGTGGTTGTGAGATAACCGTGACCAAGGGTGCCGCGCCCGGCGCCGGTGGCGATCAAGCACCGCGCTGCTGCTGCGGCAAGGAGATGATAAAGCAGTAAATAATTAAGAATGGCAAATTGATAAACTTTTCAAATCGGAACATCAATTTGCTTTATCGCTCTGATAGATTTATTAACTAATTGTTCCGAATTTTTGGTTGAATGTTTTGTATAAGACAATCAAATTATAAAGTCACATGGATAAAATATATTCGGTCACAGTAAGTATAATAGCTTTTGTCGTTCTGTCTTTTATTTCGACAACTAATGCACTGTCTGCGCCTATAAACTCCAACGTTGCGCTTCCCGTTAGGCAAGGAGGTTTTGTATTTCGTTCTCAGGTCAAGTGGCTAAGGGCTACGGACGATCCGACTTCGCTCAACAGAGAAGTTAATGTAGTTGCAGTCCCTAATGTGCTTGTCTATGGCGCTACACCGGACCTGGCTCTCTTTGCGATCTTTCCCTACATCTTTAGACAAGTTGAGTTTACCGACGCTGCTTCCGAACAGAGGATCAATAAAAACGAAAATGGAATAGGAGATCTCACTCTCCTGGCTCGCTACACCATTTATGCCAGGGATTACCCATCGGGGACATTCAGAATCGCACCCCTGGCAGGCATAAAAATCCCTACGGGTGATGACGACCTTGAGCCGATTACAACCGACTCCATTGACCTTCAATTCGGGGGAGTATCAACTATAACCTGGGACTTCGGCAGACATGAGATTGACGCGGACGTAATTTACAGGATCAACACGGAGGCGAAGAGTTTCGAGAGCGGGGACGACCTGACTTACGATCTTGCATATGAGTTCAGGTTATATCCCTGGACACTGCCCGACGTCGGCACTCCTAATTTTATATACCTAGTGGCTGAAGCAAATGGCATCTATTCGCAGAAGGGGAAGCTCGGGAGCGAAACGATAGACGACTCGGGCGGGCATACATTATTTCTCTCCCCCGGGCTTCAATTTGCAACCAGGCGTTACATACTTGAGTCATCGATTCAGCTGCCGGCAATCCAGGACTTAAACGGCGGTCAAGTAAAAACGGACTTTATCCTGACAGCGGGGTTTAGAGTAAATCTGCCATAATTATTTGAAAGGAGATAAAAAATGTTAAAAAATCTTATATATATCGTGGCTCTTACATTCACACAACTGGTTTCATTCCAACCCTTATTTGCACAAATAAACAGTGTTGAGATGCAGGTAGACGGGATGACCTGTCCCTTCTGTGTATATGGCATTGAGAAGAAATTAGAGGCGTTGAAGGAGGTGGAGGACGCCAGTGCAAATCTTAAGACAGGCACGGTGGATATTGCTCTGAACGAGAATGAACAGATCGATATAGAGAGACTTAACAAGGCTGTTCATGAGAGCGGATTTACTCCTGGAAAAATGAAGATCAATGCAACGGGGAGATTGACTACATACGAGCTGGAAGGAAAGGAAAACCCCGCTTTTAAAGTTACGGGATCCGGCCAGGTTTTCCTGCTGACCGGCGCTCCCGATCATGGAACGGAGGAACCCTTGAAACAAAAAAAATTAGAAGGGCCAAAGAATGCAAGCGGAAACGGAAGTGATGAGTTTACCATAACGGGGTATATTCATTCACAGCCGTCAAGAGTTCCACCGGTTTTAAGCATAGAGAGTTTCGAAGTAAAGTAGAGGAGTTGAATAGAGAAAGAAGAAACCATGCTCACAGATTCATGTCTATTCTTTTAAAGTGCACATACTCTGTAAAACCTTATTAAAACCCGCGCCCGGCCATTGCTGCGTGCATCGTTCCTGCGGAAGTGTTGAGTGTCAGTAAATACCGGAAGGGTGCAGCGAGCGACAGCTTAGTCAGACGAGTGTTTCTTTTTGCTATAATAAATTCCCCTTGACATTCCATCAGACTGTAAACGGTAAAATATATTATCGAGCATCAACAAACAAAAAGGAGGTGATAATAATGGCGACCAAAAGGAAAGTCGAAGTTTTTACGGCCGCATGTCCGGTCTGTGAACCAACGGTTGAGCTGGTAAACAATCTAGCATGTTCTTCATGCGAGGTCACCGTCTATGACCTGCGCGAAGGCTGTATAACGAATGAATGTCGTGACAAGGTAGGACTCTACGGGATAACCCGTTTACCTGCCGTAGCCGTCAATGGCAGTCTGCTTGATTGCTGCAAGGTCGGACACATTACTGATAGCGACCTTCGTGCCGCGGGCATAGGTACTGTATAGTGGTAAAATAGAAAAGAAGGGTCTTCATGTACCCTTCTTTTCTTTACCCGACAAATTAACATTCCACTGTCCTAACTTGCGCTCTGACTTCCTCTACCAATTCTTTTGAAGCGAATCTCAAGGCTATAATACTAAATTGTTTATTATGCTGTAAAATAATTTTGCGCGTCATACCATATAGCTAATATCAGATGAGCTGGTCGGATATGAATAGGGCATCAATTTTAGTTCTTCAGCATCTAGTCCTGACCGTATTGCAATTCCGAAAATATTAATTATCTCTTCTGCATGTGGACCGTACATGTGCG
>JBGSVA010000038.1:0-7306 GCA_041753155.1 Thermodesulfobacteriota bacterium
CGGGTCGTGCTGCTCGTGGGGGCGTTTGGAGCGGTCGCCCTTGGCGTCCGTCATGGCGACGCACGCGGTGAGGTCGGCGTCCTGAAGGTATTCGAGATACGTGAGGAACTTTACGTGATATTCAGTGCCGAAGTGGAGGTCTACATTGTGGGTCGTTTCGTAAAGGGCGTTTAACGCGTCGTGGCAGAGGTAGCGCTGAGCGCAGCCGGTCTCGCGGCAGAGGAGCCTGACCATTTCGAGCTTCTTGAGGAGGTCGTTCTGGGACGTGTTGATGTGAAGTAAGCGGTTCACCTTCCTGCCCGTGACGTGCGAGACGGCAGTCATCGTGTCCGCGTATTCGGGAAGGAGTGCGAACTCGTACGTGACCGAGACCGCATTCACGCCGGGCTCGAGCAGCGGCTCGTCGGGGACGCTTTCGACGCGCTTTCCCCTGATGTAGACGACGGGATCGAGCTCTCTCAGGCTTTGGACGTATTCCTCGGGGGTCTTGAGCACGGGCGTTTTCTCCCTTGTCCTGTTGAGGCGCGGAACGTGGTGTGCGCCTAATAAGAGATAGTCTCATAAAGGGGGGGCTGTGTCAATCCGGGGGGAAGGCCCGGACTTCCCTGCCGGGTAAAGGGGGAGAAAAGGCAATAAAAAGGGGATGATAGATTTCTCGGCTGATAGAATTTGATTGTGCTTTTTCCCGGCGTTAATCGGATTCGTAATACTTTAGCGATGGCGTCCGGTTCTTGCACTAATTCAGAACCGTTCTCGAAATGACAAGGAAAAGACAAAGGCAAATATTTTCTTCTTTTCCTTGATGAAATGACACACGTAGTGTGGTCTATGAAATACTGCACACACGCAGTGTGTTTCATGAAAAGACAACTACAATATTATTTTCTTCTTTGTCTGGATACAAAGAAGCAAAAATCATCCGACTACATAATTTGCTAAAAATCTCATGTACTCGCTAAATCTTCCAATTCTACCGCATCCCGTGGAAGATTTTTAACGCTCGTACAATCGATTTTCTTAACGCAAATTCTGTAATGTCGGGAAAGAAAAAACTCCGCCCTTCGACAGGCTCAGGGCGAACGGACATTCCTGGATTGATGAGTGAAAGGTGACACCTCCATTCCGACCTTCCCCATTTCTGAGGGGAAGGTGCGAATGACGAAGGAAGGAAAGGGCTGGAAATTAAAGGCGCGGGCGTTCGCTCTCGATTATGGAGGCGACGTCCGACATCTCCCTGCCCAAGAGATAAATAACGTCGTCGAGCGTGATGATGCCTTTTATCGCTCCGTTGTCGTCCACGACCGGGAAACGTCTCACTCTGCTCCCGCTTTCCTTTATCTGCTCGAGCGCGTCGTAGAGGCCAGTGCTCTGTTTGAGCGATACGACATCGAGAGACATGATGTCGCCGACCGCGCATTTCGCCGGGTCGAGTTTCTTGTTGACAACCCTTAAGACGATGTCCCTGTCGGTGACGATGCCGACGGGCCTGTCGTTCTGTATGACGACCACGCTCCCGACGTTCATTTCCTCCATCATCCCCGTCGCCTCGAGGACCTTCGTGTTAACGTCCACGCAAACAATCTCTCTCCTGCAAAGTGATTCAAGGCTCATGTGTATATCTCCTTTGGTTAGTTTAACATGCGGGGGCTGCGTTAGCCTCATATATATTTGCAATACGCGTGCCGCAGGGCGTGGAGCGGCGTAACGCGCTGTGGATACAGCAATATTATTCGCCGCTCTCCGCTAGTCCGCATATATAGGTAAGCCCGGAGGTGTCAGGATTCAGGACAATCGACGGTTGAGCGGGGCGGAGAAAAGATTAGGTATACAGGGAAAATCCGGTCAAACTATTATCGTGGCTATCAGGGTGAGAAGAGAGTCGCCCGGGGATATAAGGGATATATTTAATATCAACTACCGGGCATTCATGAGGGTGGACGAGGGGAGGCTCGTCGACAGGCTCAGGAACGAGGTCTACCCGTTCATATCTCTCGTCGCCGAGGACGGGGAGGGTGTTCTCGCCGGGCACATACTATTCACTCCCGTGACCGTCGGGCATTCCTCTTTGAGGGCGGCCGGGCTTGGGCCGATGGCGGTACTTCCGGAGCGCCAGGGGACGGGCGCCGGGTCCGCGCTGATCAGGGAGGGTCTCCAAACGTGCGCCGGGGAGGGGATAGAGGCGGTGTTCGTGCTGGGGCACCCCGAGTACTATTTGAAGTTCGGGTTCAGCCACGCGTCGGCGAAGGGGATATACTGGAAGAGCGACGAGTTCGCGCCTTATTTCTTCGACATCGAGCTTGTACCGGGGGTGCTCGAAGGGGTCACGGGGGAGGCGAGGTATCATCCGGCGTTTGATGAGGTGTGAGGAGGGAAAGATGAGATTGCCGCGGTTATTGGATTGAGCGAAGGAGATTCGGAAGGATCATAAAACACACTACGTGTGTTTTATGAGAAGGCAAAGGAAGGAGAAAGGCTGTTTTTTTTATCCTTCTTTTCCTTGATGAAAAGAAGCAAAAATCACACACGTAGTGTGTTTTATGAAAAGACTGTACATAATTTGCTGCAAATCTTATGTTGAAGCTAAAATCTTTCAATTGGACCGCTGAAAGATTTTTACGCTGGACACATAGTGTCCATTTTACGGTTGCTAATTGACGGCAGGGGCTTAAGTCACTCACAGTACAAATTTAGCGGAAGTGGTGGTTAGAGATCGTACGCACGCGGGCGCTTCCCGCTTTTCTTAACGCAAATTCTGTAATGTCGGGAAAGAAAAAAATACGCCTTCGACCCTTCGACTTCGCTCAGGACAGGCTCCTGCTCAGGGCGAACGGGCGGCGAGTCGCCGCTGACATACGAAATTGTTGCGGTTGCCGGATTGGGCGGTGAAGGTTGGGGGGAATCATAAAACACACACAATGTGTGTTTTATGAAAAGACAAAAAAAGGAGAAAGACTGTTTTTTTTATCCTTCTTTTCCTTGATACAAAGAAGCAAAAATCACACACGTAGTGTGTTCTATGAAAGGACTGAACATAATTTGCTAAAAATCTTATGTACTCGCTAAATCTTCCAATTCTACCCCAGCCCGTGGAAGATTTTTAACGCTCGTACAATCGATTTTCTTAACGCAAATTCTGTAATGTCGGGAGAGGAAAAAGACGAGATTGCCGCGGCTTCTTCGTAATATGTTTTTTGTGACTTAGGTGCAATGAGGAAGGTACTTATTTGCAATCAGCCGAGGGCGACCGATTCCTCGCATGCTCGAAATCATTCTCGCAATGACAGGGTAGGTAGAGCAGAGGGGATTCGGAGGAATCATAAAACACACTATGTGTGTGAGTGTGCGCTAGTATGAGTCTTCGATCCGGCGGGGGAAGGTGAAGACGGAATCTTCGAGCTCGGGATTGAGCTCGACCGTCGATACCTTTATTATTTCGCTGCCCTCTCCGCCCTCGGCGTCGAACTTGAAATAATAGGGGATCATCACGCCGCCCGTGTCGATGTACTGGTCGATGATCGTGGTTGAAGGGAGGACCTTCCCGTCCTGTTTCGTCGTCCCTTTTACCATGAACGGCAGGTACGTCTTCGCGTCGAGGTAGTAATTGTCGACGTTCCCGCTCTTGAACGTGACCTTGAGATTGTAGGCGTCGCGGCCGTCGATCTTTTCCTTACCGATAAGCTCGACCTTAATACCCTTCGATTCGGGGTCGACCAGCGGGCCGTCGAAATCGCAGGTTTCGATAAGGCTCGCCTCGTCGTCGCCCTCTAGCACCTCGGGGGTGCTGCCCTGCGTGGTGGGGTTGAATTTCCAGGCTTCCTTGCCGTCGTATGACTGGATGAAGTATATGTGGCCGAGGCTGAAGTCGATCCTGCACTTGTCAGGACGCTTGTAAACGATCGCCATCTGAAACATCTTACCCATGGAATTCATCTTCCCTGTGTATTTGAGCGTCTTGACGTCGTTCCACCTGGCTCTGCCTCCTAAAGCGTCGAAATACTTAGCCAGTATTGCGTCAACTTCCGCGTCTCCGCTTCCGGGGGAGGCTTTCTCGGGCCGGCCCGGCTCTTCGGGCGCCGCTTTTTCGGATGGCACCTGCTTCTCGGATTCGGTCTTCGCCTGCTCTTTTTCGTCCGCGCGCCTGCATGACACCGCTCCCATAAATCCGATCAAGGCTATCAATATCAATGAGAGATAGAATTTCCTTCGCATAACTCCGCTCCTGAATTAGTGTGTGTACGATAATGAAGATTAAAGTAAAAAGCGGGAATTACAATAGGAATTTAAAGGATTTTCTTGAATGGCCGAGAATGAGACGGACGCGGAGTCGGGCGCGTTATGAGAGGCATAATGAAAAAAGCGAGATATGAGATAGTTAGCCGCCGTATTTAAACATGATTATCCGGCAGGGCTCGCACCTGTATGCGTGCAGGGCGGGCCGTTTGATTCAGAATGCCGTACCCGGGAGCCCCGTGAACATCGTGGGGATGCCGATAGGGTCTTCCCTGTCCCTCCAGGCGACGCCTCCGACGGTGGGCATATAGCCTTCCGTCATGGGAGCGCCGCACCTGGGGCACTCGAGTCCGCCCGCGGGGATTCCGAGCTCGGTCGTCAGGGGGACGAGCTTGCCGGGGGGAGGTTTTCTGAACGACCTGTAAATATAGAAAGCGAAACCCGCGGCCAGGAGGAGCAGGACCACGGCTACTGCGAGGAGTGAGAGAATAAGGTAGAGGTTGAGCTCAATGCCGTCGGGCAAAGTGCACTCGGACGGGTCCTCCGGGAGGTATGCGACGTTCAGGATGTCCCGCTTCGCGACGACGTCGTACGTGAACTTGGATACACGGAGCGTGCAGACGCTCGTGATTTCGCCCGGCAGGCGCAGCGAGACCATAATGCGGTGGTCGTCGGAAGGGGAGGTAATATTGGACCTCACGAGGCGGCTATCCTTCATTATCGCCTTCATCGTGACCGCGGCTGATGTTTCGACCCCTTCGTCGCGGAGCTTTTTGTAGAAGAAGAGGTCTCCCGTGTATCTCAAGAGTATCCACCCGGCTACGGCCGTGAGGAGTATCAGTACCATGACGGGTATGACGAGCTCGATCTTGTTTTTCATTCTTCCGATGGTGATTCCAAATCAAATGCGGGCCGGGTAGAGCGGCCGGACGCTGGCGGGGCGTATGGGTTAATAATACATCTGTTTTGTGGTGTGATGGAAATGGGGGGAGGGGAGGCGGGATTGCCGCGGTTGCCGGATTGAGCAGAGGCGATTCGGAAGGATCGTAAAACACACGTAGTGTGGTTCATGAAAAGACACACACTGTGTGTTTTATGAAAAGACAAAGAAAGGAGAAAGGCTGTTTGTTTATCCTTCTTTTCCTTGATGAAAAGAAGCAAAAATCATCCGACTGTACATAATTTGCTAAAAATATCATATTAAGGCTAAAATCTATCAATTCCACCCTAATTAACAGTGATGCAAATCTAGTTACATTATTGCTGATAGGAAAGGGCGTCCGAATTGTTTTGGCTTCAAAGGAGCATCCCATGAAAACATGCATTTGTGTATTCAACCAGAGGCAACCGAATTCTCTCACGCTCGAATTCGTTTCTCGCTCGCATTCATCCCCTGATAGATTTTCACGCCTTAATAATCTATTTTCTTAACGCAAATTCTGTAATGTCGGGAGAGGAAAAGACAAAAGATAGATTTCTCGTTTTGGTTTGCGCGGATTGGATACGATGTAAATGTGACTTATTTGCAATCAGCGAAGAGCGACCAGTTCTTGCGCTCGCTCAGAACTGTTGCCTCAAAATGACAGGATAAGGGTGAGATTGCCGCGCGGAGCCTGTCCTGAGCCTGTCGAAGGGCTCGAAATGACAAATCATTTAAAAAACCGTTTGTACTGAGCAGGAGCCTGTCCTGATCGAAGTCGAAGGATCGACGTATGAACGGATTAGGTTCGGTTGTTGGCCTATGCAGAGGCGATGATGAGAATCGTAAAATGACACTATGTGTCTGTGTGCGTCAGGGCATGTTGAATATGGCGGGGTTGATGGGGGCGTTGGGTGTGACGGATTCGACGACGTATTCTTCGCGGGGCGCGTTCCCTTTTTTCTCGATCGCGAGCTTGAAGGGCACGAGTATTTTCCCCACTCTCTTGTAGTCATTGAACCTGGTCATCATGACGACCTCCTGCCCGCCGACCGTGTAGAATCCGACAGCCTTCACCGGGAGGAAAGACGACGCGTCGAGTAAGTAATACTGGAAATTACCCGACGTGTATGTGACCTTGATTTTGTAGGCGCTCTTCCCGTCGACCGCGTCCCTGCCTTCGAGCGTGACCTTGAGGTTCTTTTTCGCGTAGTCGATGAGGGGGCTTTCTATGCCGCACCTGTCGCGGAGATAGTCCGTGCGTTCGGCGTCGAGTATTTCAGGCGCGATGCTTTCGGAGAGCGCACTCTGCTGCCACGCGGTCTCGCCGTTATAGGACTGGACTACGAGCTTTCCGCCGATCGTGTAGGAGACCCTGCACTTGTCGGGACGCATGTACTCGGCGGACGTCGTGATCTCTCTGTTCTGGGAGAGTATCGTGCCCTTTATGACGAGCGTGTTGAGGGACTGCCAGCTGCCGAGGCCGCCAATAGCGGCGTAGTATTTCCCGAGTATCTCGTCGAGCGTAAGGTCCTTAGCGGGCTCCGCGGCAGGGGCGGGATTGTCGGCGGATTTCACGGCGGGGCTCTCCGCGACCATGTAACCGTCCGTGTCCCGGGAAAGGGAGGGGAGTGGGCCTGATAGCGCCGCCAGAAGCGCGGCTCCGATGATTGTTCTGACCAGGAATATGCTCATGTACGGCTCTCGATGCAACGAAGAAGGATAATGGATAGAGAGGGAAATTCAAAGGGGGAGAGATTACCGTGATACCCTGGCGATATTTGGAAGGACTAAAGAAAAGACAAAGCAAAGGCACACAATGTGTGTTTTATGAAAAGACAACGACAATATTATTTTCTTCTTTGTCTGGATACAAAGAAGCAAAAATCACACACGTAGTGTGTTCTATGAAAAGACTGTACACGCACATAGTGCGATTTACGAAAGACGGCTAAAAATCTTGTGTTGAAGCTAAAATCTTTCAAATGGAAAGCTGAAAGATTTTTACGCTGGACACATAGTGTCCATTTTACGGTTGCTAATTGACGGCAGGGGCTTAAGTCACTCACAGTACAAATTTAGCGGAAGTGGTGGTTAGAGATCGTACGCACGCGGGCGCTTGCCCGCTTTTCTTAACGCAAATTCTGTAATGTCGGG
>JBGSVA010000039.1:0-2551 GCA_041753155.1 Thermodesulfobacteriota bacterium
GTTATTCGGACATGGAGGAGTGAAGGCGCTGATCTAACCCGCAGCCTCTTCGGACTAAGGGAGGATTGAGCGTCTCTTCGCTCCTCCTCTTATTTTATACTCCTTTACCAATGTTCTTAAGATACAAGGGTGGATTTTTCTTTATTTTAAATCCCCCTTTACAAAGGGGGAAAACAAATAAAGAACACCAACCTGGAGGGGATGGAATGGAAGAGGGGATTTTACCGCATCATAGAGAGTGCGAGGAGGGGATTATAGGGGCTATCAAGCTGAACTACGATTTCAAGCGAGCGAGAAATCGGACGCCGTTGGCTAAATGCAACAATCCAACTGTTCCACGGTCTTTCCTTAAAGGACACGAAACATTCAGCATCTCGTTTTTTCCTTCCCTAAACACCCGTATCTCCCCGCCGCCGCGACGCACGCACGTGTGCGTTCTACGATTCTCCTGAAACTACTCCGATGAGGGGGGGATATTCTCAGCACTTACATAACACCCGTTTGCCTGCGGATGCTATCCGCCCTTGACCTCAATAGCCTTTTTCTTCCTCGACATATCGAACTTCGAAACGTCCACAACGAACTTGTCCTGTATGAATTTCCGGCCGAGCAGTATCGGGTGCTCCATCCCGGACCTGTCGCAGAGCGAGAGCTCTATCTCGTAGCTCTTCCCGAATATCTCTACGAATGTTTTTATGATGTACCTGTATTCGGTCTGGCCGAAGGAGCTCTTTACCTTCTTCCTTCCGAGGAGCGGCTTCCGTATCTCCCTCCCGTCGTAGGCGGGGTGGGAGGGGTCGAGCAGCCTGAACCTCACGAACCTCTCGCCGCCTTTTCTCACGGCCCTGATGCTGTCGCAGTGTATCGCGGAGGTGTACGCCCCGGTGTCTATCTTGGCGTTAATGCCGTAGAGCTTGAGCTTGGGGAAATCGACCTTTTCCTTTCTTCCGATCAGCAGTTTTATCCGTTCCTTTGCCATCCGGTCCTGTCCCGCCTATATGCTCAACCCGAATAAGATTGTAGCCAATCCGAGGAGCACCGCAAGCCCGAGTATATCCGTTATCGTAGTCAGTATTATCATCGAGGACTGCGCTGGGTCGAGCCCGAGGGATTTTAGCCCGAGCGGTATTATCGCGCCCGATAGGCCCGCGATCAGGAGGCTGATGATCATCGCAAGCCCCACTACTATCCCGAGCGTGGCGTCCCCCTGCCAGAGGTACGCTATCAGCGCCGTGATGATACCCGTGATGATCCCGTTTATGAGACCGAGCTTGAGCTCCTTCCAGAGGAGCTTCGGGAAATCGCTCTTCGATATCTCGCGCATGACGAGCCCCCTCATCACGACCGCGAGGGACTGCGCGCCGCCGTTCCCACCCTGGCTCGCGACTATGGGGATGAAGACCGCGAGCACCGTGACTGTCGCTATGGTGTTCTCGAAAAGGGCCACCACGGCGCCCGCGAGGAAGGCTGTCGCGAGGTTTATGTTGAGCCAGGGGAGCCTCTTCCTGAGCGAGAAGACGGTGCTCGAAAAGGGCCTTTCATCGCTGTGGACGCCGAATATCGTCTGTATGTCGGCCGAGTATTCCTCCTGCATATCGCTCAGGAGCTGACTCGTGTTCACTATGCCCACGAGCTTCTGGGTGCTGTCGACTACGGGGACGGCGAAGAACTTCTGCTTGGATACGATGCTGGCCGCGTCCTCCACGTCCATGAACGCGTCCAGGTAAAAGACGTTCTTTATCATGACCTCGGAGAGCTTCTTCTGCGGGTCCCGGATGAGGAGGTCCCTCATGCTGAGCACCCCTGCCAGCTTGAAGTCCGCGTCGACGACGTATACGTAGGAGAGCGGCATGCTCTCCTGCCCGGCCATTTGCTTAATCTTGTTCACCGCGTCCGATATCCTGAGGTCGTCCCTGAGCGCGAGGTAAATCGGGCTCATCATGTAGCCCACGCTGTCCTTCGGGTATTCGAGCAGCTCGCCTATCTCGCGCTTTTGCTTCTCGGTGAGGTTCCTGGCTATCTTGTCCTTTAACGCCATGGGGCAAACGCTCACGATGAGCGAGACCTTGAGCGGCTCTATGCTCCGGATGATCTCCCCGGCCATGTCGTCCGGCAGACGGCCGAGGAGCATAGCCGCGTATTCGTTCTGGAGGTTCTCGAAAATCGTCTTCGATATATGCGGGGGGAGGCTCCTGAACACCTCCCCGCTCTCTTCCACGTCCATGGTCTCTATGACGTGCGCCGAGATCACGGGGTCGTAATCGGAGAATTTCTTTATGTAGTATTCAAGCGGCGAGCCTTCGAACATTTCAGACCTCCGGGTTTTTGTCCGGCCTCGATGCCGGGATATACAAGAATACATAATGAACGGGGGTTCGGGTATTGGGGGGCATCTAGAGAGCAAGATGGGAAAATCCCCCTAAATCCCCCTTTGTATAGACCGGGGACATAGGTTACAGGTGTTCGGAGACATGGGTTACAGTATTTCATGATACTAGACCAGGTCGATCCGGGCAATTTTGAAGTTCCGGAAGAACACGTTTAACTTTCC
>JBGSVA010000040.1:0-1906 GCA_041753155.1 Thermodesulfobacteriota bacterium
ATGAGATTGCCGCGGTCGCATCCCCCTTCGCCAAGGCTTCGGGGGACAAGGCGCTCCCTCGCAAAGACATACTGGAAGAATCGCGGCTGGCCTGTCCTGAACTTGTTTCAGGAAAGCCGCTCCTACGGGTGCGATGTAGCATGAGATTGCCGCGTCGCATACGGCGCTCCTCGCAAAGACAGGTTAGCTCAGGCTGAGGAGATTCGGAAGAATCGTATATGGGCACACATTGTGTGCCGCAAATTCTGTAATGTCGGAAACAATCACCCTTCGAAAAGCTCAGGGTGAACGGGTTTGACTCAGCAGGTGTTTTTAGAGACCGTATGCCCGCGGGTGCTCACCCGCCGCAAATTCTGTAATGTCGGGAAAGGAAAAAACGAGATTGCCGCTGTAATGTCGGGAGAGGAGAAAGACTTTCTGATTGATAGGAGTGCTGAGGTAAACCCCCACACCAGCACTATTTTGACTCATGGGAATCACAGATCACTCCCGCTTATCATGCCCCTATCTCGTTGAAGTATAAATTACGCCTGACATAATTCAGAGCCGGTATAATGTATTAGTAACGATGTGCATATGGTGTGAGGAGGATAATATGCCGAAGATCGCAAAAGAGAAACAGTTGGCCGGCTGGCTGCGGATAGGACTGATGCTTCTGATGGTTAGCACAGTGGCGGCGGGGGCAATGGGCGGATGCGGAGGCGGAGGCGGAGGAACTGCCGGAGGACCCGGCGATGGCGGGGGGAACGGAGGCGGAGCGGGGATAGACATAGAGACGGGCGGGACGCTCGCGGCCGACCCAGAGACATTTTTCTACGTCGAGGGAGGCACCGAGAGACAGACACTCGACCTCTACAGGATAGAGGGAGTGTCATCGACGAGGCCTGCGCTCGTGTGGTTTCACGGCGGGGGATGGGTTATAAATTCGAAGGAGAACATAGAGGGGATCGCGTTTGACATCGCGGAGGCCGGAGGGTTTCACCTGGTGTCGGTCGGGTACAGGCTCG
This sequence comes from Thermodesulfobacteriota bacterium, assembly GCA_041753155.1. GTDB lineage: Bacteria > Desulfobacterota_D > UBA1144 > Nemesobacterales > UBA2774 > 2-12-FULL-53-21. The sequence goes on from JBGSVA010000040.1 coordinate 1,008, forward strand.
CGGGGCAGGGGGCGGAGGACTGGCCGGGGATAGTACGCGAGGTGAAGTCGGCGGTGAGGTGGATTAAACTGAACTCCGAGGAGCTCGGAATCGACCCTGACGCGATCATCGTTACGGGGGAGTCGGCGGGCGCACATCTGGCTGCGATGGTCGCGCTCTCTGCGGGCGTGGGAAGCCTCGAGGGGACAGTAAACCCGGGCGCATCGACCGATGTTGCAGCGGCCGTGCTCTTTTACGGGCCGTATGATTTCAATACGATAGTGGACGAGGCGCTGGAAGTGCTGCTCACGGGGAGCTGCGGTGTGGAGCTGAATCCGCTCCCGATATGGGCGCTCCTCGAATGCCCGGTGCTGGATGATTTTCTGGACCCGCTCGGCGAGTGCGACCAGTCCGACCTCGACGAGGCGAGCCCGGTTACGCACGTTGACGCCGGGGACCCGCCCGTCTTTATCGCGGCCGGGACGGAGGATTGCTTCGTGCCGTGGATGCAGTCGCTCGATCTGGAGGACGCGCTCGAAGCGGCCGGGGTGACGAACGAGATATCGATCACCGAAGGCGGGGAGCACGACGCGGATACGCTGGACGTGACCCCTGCGCAGGTGATTGAGTTCCTGGGCGGCCAGTGACTGTATCTTAATTCCGCTATTGCGAAGTATTTGAGTACGGGGATGTGCGATTGCAGGGTTCCCTGGCCCGCTTTTCTAATGCCGCTATTGCGATTCTCAATTTATTCCTTAATATGAAATGAGGATTAATATAGAAAAATCCACCCTTGTATCTTAAGAACATTGGTAAAGGAGTATAAAATAAGAGGAGGAGCGAAGAGACGCTCAATCCTCCCTTAGTCCGAAGAGGCTGCGGGTTAGATCAGCGCCTTCACTCCTCCATGTCCGAATAAC
>JBGSVA010000041.1:0-156205 GCA_041753155.1 Thermodesulfobacteriota bacterium
TTCGTAGGAGCGCTTGCAGGATGGATAGGAGACATGAGACATGAGCGAAAAGACTGGAACGGGTGACTGCACAAGAAGACAGTTCTTCATGCACGTGAGCATAGCTTTAGGGAGCATAGCCGCGGTACTCGTGGGTATCCCTATAGTGGGCTCGATACTCGCCCCTATAATAAAGAAGCCAAAGCCAGAATGGAGAGTGGTTGGTGCGGTTGACGGCTTCAAGGTCGGAGGAGGCTACGTGAAGGTCGACTACGTGAACACTTCTCCGCTGCCGTGGGCTGGGGTGACGGCGCAGTCGGCGGCATGGCTAAGGAGGGAGAGCGAGGATAAATTCATCGCTTTTTCCGTTAACTGTGCGCACCTTGGCTGCCCCGTAAGATGGATAGGGGGTGCGAAGCTCTTCATGTGCCCCTGTCACGGCGGGGTATATTACGAAGACGGTTCCGTCGCCGCCGGGCCGCCGCCGCGGGGCCTCTATCAGTACCCGGTAAGGGTAAATAACGGACAAGTCGAAATACTTGCAAGTCCTATACCGATAACGACCGTATGAAAAACATGAAATTCACGACGAGAATAAACCTGAATACGGGATACTGCAGATGAATTTCCTCAAGCGCGCATGGCTCTGGTTTGACGACCGCACGGGCCTCTCGGGCGCCATAGGACCGATAGCGAGACACGCCGTACCGCCTAACACCGCGACGTGGTTTTATGTTTTCGGGAGCGCCACGCTATTCACGTTCATGCTCCAGGTGGCTACTGGCGTAACGCTCGCATTCATATACGTCCCCTCCTCAGGCGAGGCGTACCAGAGCCTCCAGTACATCACCACTCAGACTACCTTCGGAAGGATAGTAAGGGGTATGCACAACTGGGGCGCTTCTGCGATGATACTCCTAGTAGGCATACATATGATACAGGTCTATCTCACCGCGGCTTACAAGTTCCCGAGGGAAATGAACTGGATATCGGGTGTCGTCCTGTTGGCGCTCACTATAGTAATGGGGTTCACCGGGCAGGTGGTGAGGTGGGACCAGACCGCCGTGTGGTCGACGATAGTGGCCGCCGAGCAGGCGGGGCGCGTGCCTCTTATGGGAGCATGGCTCGCCGACTTCATAATCGGAGGCGACACGGTCGGGGGCACGACTCTCAGCCGAATGTTCGCCTACCACGTATTCCTCATACCGGCGCTTCTTTTCGTTTTCATAGGATTTCACCTCTACCTCGTGATTAAGAACGGTATCTCCGAGTTCCCGAGAGCGGGAGACCCGGTCGACCCTGCCAGCTACAGAGAGAAGTACGAGGCCATGGTCAAGCAGAAGGGCATCCCCTTCTGGCCCGACGCCGCCTGGAAGGACATGGTCTTCGGTTTCATAGTCATATGCACGATACTGGCGATAGCAATCGTAATAGGGCCGCCTGAGCTGGGGCCTCCCCCCAACCCGTCCGACATCCACGCGCTCCCGGTGCCCGACTGGTACTTCGTATTTTATTTCGCGTTCCTGGCGCTCATGCCGCCCGAAATCGAAACGTACCTGATGGTGTTCGGGCCTCTTTTGGTGGGACTGCTGCTCTTCTGCCTCCCGTTCATCTCGAATAGAGGAGAGAGGAGCCCGCTCCGCCGTCCGTGGGCCGTCGCCATCGTGGCGCTCACTATCGCGACGATATCGGGGCTCTGGGCTATAGGCATAACGTCCCCCTGGTCCCCCCACTTCGACGCGAAGCCCCTCACAGCGGAGATAATAGGCGCCGACAGCGGGCCGTTGTGGCGGGGGGGCATGAACTTTAACGACAAAGGCTGCCTGTACTGCCATACGATATCCGGGCACGGAGGGCTCAGGGGGCCCGACCTCACATACATAGGGGACAGACTGAGCGCGAACGAGCTCACGTGGAGGATTATGAACGGGGGACTGAACATGCCGGGCTTCGGAGGGACTCTCAACAACCAGGAGCTCAGCGACCTCGTCGAATTCTTATCTTCGAGAAAAAAGAAATGATCAGCGTTTGTCGGCAGCTTCCGACTGACGCACCCTCATCAGGAACTTGAGCTGCACTATGTCCTTCGGAAGGAATATGTCGAGGAACCAGTCTATCGCGACCCTTATCTTCCTGTCCCATCCCGGCAGCTTACCGAGATAGATACAGCGCCAGAGCACCCAGGCGAAGAACCCGGAGAACTTGAGACCTTTTATCTCGGCGACCGCAGACCTGTGTCCGAGCGGGGCCAGCATGCCCTGCGTCTGGTATATAAAGGGTCTTCTGTCCCCCTCTTTCCCGTTGATGGCGGCCGCGACGTTATAAGCGGTGCGCTTGCCCTCCCGGGTCGCGTGCTGAGCCGTCGGCGGATACGGTTTACCCGTGTGAGGGTCAGGAATTACCGCGCAGTCACCGAGCGCCCAGACACCCGGGAATCCGGGGACTTCCATATAATCGTTTACCTCTATCCTCCCTTTCTTGTCAGCAAAGGGGAGCGCGGCGATAACGGGCTGAGGCGACGTGCCCGCGGCCCAGATAGCAGTGTGCGTTTCGATATTTCCCCCGTCCGCGGTCTCCACGGAATCCGGAGTGACTTTGGATATCCTCGTATTGAGGCGGAATTCCATCCCGCGTTTCTTGAGGAGCGCGGTCCCGTAGTCCGCGAGCCCTTCGCTCATTTCGTGCATGATCCGGTCCCCGGGATCGATGACGACGACCTTGACCTCGTCCGATTTGACGTTCTTGTAGAACCTTCTGCTCGCGTCCACGTAATCGTTAAGCTCGGCCGCGACTTCTATACCCGTATAGCCCCCGCCGACGACAGCGAACGTGAGGAGCCTCCTCCTTACGTCGTGGCCCCCTTCCAAGTCGGCCATTTCGAACATATCTATCACATGACTCCTGAGCTCCATCGCATCGGCGAGGTCCTTGAGAGGAAATGAATACTCCTCCGCCCCCTCGACCCCGTGGAACCCGGTAATAGACCCCATGGCGAGAACGAGGTAGTCGTATCCGAGCGTGAAGTTTTCATTGTTGTCCGGGCGGCGGCACGAGACAGTTTTTTTAACGAGGTCTATGGAGTCGGCGATGAGCTCTTTAAACCCGGCTCTATTGAGACACTCCCTCAGCGGTATGACGATGTTCTTGGCTTCGATACTGCTCGATACCACCTCGGCAAGCATCGATGTGAATATGAGATAGTTGTTCTGGTTGACGAGGGTTATTTCGACGTCGTCTCTATGCTTGAAGATCTTTTCGAGGTTCTGGGCGACCTCGAGTCCCGCAAATCCTCCGCCCAGTATTAGCACACGGTTAGTAACGGTATCCGGCATCCGGCTCGGTCCTCCTCATTTACAATGCTTTCGAGAGTAAGCTTATCACCACGGCACGGGAAGTAAAAGCAGCAATCACTCTCCCATGGAGCCGGACCCGGTGTCAACGAACGAATACGACCCGCTCCTTAAGCCGCGGTGATGATGGACCCGGGGAGACGATGTCGTCAGATGTTCCAGGCACGCCTGAAAGGATTACCCGGACAATTTCGCTTCAGTTGGATTTACTCTTTTCCCCGCCGCTTTCGACCCTGAGCGCCGCATAGACAGTAGTATCGGCCCTCTTTACCAGGATAAGTATCGTGCTGCCGGGTTTCGCATTCGAGACCGCCTGAGCGTACTGTTTCAGGTCGGTGATGCCTTTCTTGTCGATCTCGAGAATTATATCGCCTGGCTTGAGCCCCGCGTCCTCAGCCGGGCTCCCGTCCGCGACTTCAGATATGATCACACCCTTATCCACATCCAGATTGAACCTCCGGGCGATCTGCGGGTTAATCTCCTTCACGCCGAGACCGAGATGCTCTTCCGCCTTCTCCTCTTCCTCCGCCGGGACGCCCTCATCGGGGGCCTCCGCGAGCTTTACGGTCACGTCCCTCGGCTTCCCGTCGTGTATCAACTTAATATTGACCTCCGTACCGGGCTCTGCAACGGCCGCCATCGTGGTGAGGTCGGACACGTCGTCTACCTTTTTGCCCTCGAATTCCACGACGACGTCGCCCCTCTTTATCCCCGCTTTATCCGCCGGGCTCCCAGGAGTGACGTCGCTCACGAGCACCCCGTCGTCCTCGTTCAGGCTTAGCCCCGAAGCGATCTCGGGAGTGAGCTCCTGCACGTAAACACCGAGCCATCCGCGGACCACTTTGCCGCCCCCTTTGAGCTGGCCGATTACGAACTCGGCCATCTTTATGGGAATCGCAAACCCGATCCCCTGTCCCTGAGCAACTATGGCGGTGTTCACTCCGACGACCTCTCCGTTCAGATTAAAGAGCGGCCCGCCGCTGTTCCCCGGGTTGAGTGATGCATCCGTCTGTATAAAATCGTCATAAGCGCCGAGACCGAGCGAACGCCCCTTTGCGCTGACTATTCCGGCCGTGACCGTATATCCGAGCCCGAACGGGTTCCCTATGGCCAGAACCCAGTCGCCTATCCTGAGGTCGTCGGAATTCCCGAAGCTTACCGCCTGAAGCTTCCCTTTCGGTTCGAATTTTACAACTGCTAAATCGGTCTTAGGGTCTTTCCCTATGACTTTGCCTTCATATTTATCCCCGTTTTCGAGTATCACGCTTATGTCCACCGCTTTTTCAACCACGTGGTAGTTTGTGACCACATAGCCGTCTTCACTGATTATGAACCCGGAGCCCAAGCCCTGACGCTTGTATTCGTGCTGGGGAGCGCCTTCGAAGAACTTTCTAAAGAACTCTTCGAACGGGTCGTTTTCGCCGAACGGGGTCCTCGGCTGCTGTTCCCGGAAGCCCCTGGGCTTAACGACGCTCATGGTGCTGATATTGACTACGGAAGGCTTCAACTTCTCGACGAGGTCGGCGAATGAGGGAAACTCGTGTGTCCTTATGTCCCTTACGGTTTCCTTAACCGTCCCGGAGTCACCGGGTTCTTTTTGAGGCGCGGCCGTCTTTTCGGACTGCTCCGCCTTCTCCTGACCCTTGTCGGAAACCCCGGATTCATCGGGTCTTTTACACCCCAGGCTAACCACGGCAAGCAGTAGCAGGACAATAATTAGTAGTGCAAACGAACGGTTCATAAATGCCTCCTGGGCACTCTTAAGAGATAGAAATAATATAGCCAGCAATCACCCATACGCAAGGAAAATAAATAATCCCCCGCTCGGGAATCATGACAAGAGTGCGAAGCTGAAAGGTTTTTCGTCAAGGCCGCCGCCTGCCCGGGGACCGTAATGCATGGAAAGTAATTTTAGTATCGGTGGATTGTTATGAAACCGTACGGCCCGCGACCGCGTATATTCAACCGTTACCGCGCATTGGGACCCGCCGGAAAGTGGGCGGGCGGGTTATGAGTGTGCTCCGATCGGGCGCGAGCACCGTAATACGAATTAAGAGGAGCGCCGGAACGCGGTACAAGTGCAGTATTTAGAGAAAAACGCCGGTGTCTCAGGTATGAACCCAGTATCCCAGCCACCGATTGACAAGAACCCCGAATTAAATACAATGGTTCAAAAGCCTAAAGCTTTTGCCATCATGGACAAGGGTTCAGCCCGAAGCGAAGACCGGGAGTTGATAAACCGTCTCAGGAAAGGGGACAAATCCGCTTTCAGGGAGGTCTACGCCCGTTATTCACAGATCGTCTTTAACCTCGCACTGAGGATGCTCAGGAGCAGGGAGGAGGCCGAAGAGGTCGTCCAGGAAATATTCCTCCAGGTTTGGAACAAAGCGGACTCGTACGATTCCGAAAGGGGAGCCATATCGACCTGGATAGTGAACATAGCGAGGAGCAGGTCCATAGACAAGCTGAGGACGCTCGGTTACAGGGATCAGACCACGGAGCTCAACGAAGAGAGAGTGAACTCAAAATCCGATTTCTCTCGTATAATAGAGGACAGGGAGGAGAGCAGGAAGATAATCAGGGAGGCCCTCGACTCTCTGCCTGACAATCAGAGGATCGCGATCGAGATGGTATTTTTCGAGGGACTGACGCATATCGAGGCCGCAGAAAGGCTTAACGAACCGGTGGGGACGATCAAAACCAGGATAAGGCTGGGCGTCGCGAAGCTGAAAGAAAAAATTTCACCGTATATCGGGGACTTGTTATAAATGGCGCATAAAGCAGAGTACGAAGATCAGATAGCTCTCTACTCGCTCGGCCTCCTCGAAGGCGGGGAGCTGAGAGAGTTGGAAGGGCACCTCGCGGAAGGGTGCGAGATATGCGAGAGCATGCTAGAGGACAGCGATACGGTTTTTACCAACCTGCCCTTATGCCTCGACGACGCACCCCTGCCGAAAGACCTAGAGAAGAAGATACTCGGCAGGCTAGAGGCCAGGGAACCGGCCGGGGGGAGATCGTCCGTCTTCGATTTCTGGAAGAGTCTCAACCCCGCGTGGCTTAACCTCGGTGCTGCGGTCTCTCTAGCGATTATAATCTTCCTCGTCGTTACGAACATATCCCTCAGGGACGAGCTCGAAACCAGAGATAAGAGCCTCACCGAGCTTCAGGCGAAGCTGGAAAAAGAAGAAAAGATGCTGGCATTCGTCATGAACCCCGACGTCAACGAAGTTGAGCTCGGGAGCAAGATGCCCGACATGGATGCGGCGGGGAAGCTCTACTGGGATAAGGAAACGAACAAGGGCCTCTTTCTCGTGTCCAGCATCCCTCTGCTCGAACAAGGTAAAACCTATCAGCTCTGGGCGATCGGGGGCGGGAAGCCGGTCAGCATGGGAGTGTTCGACGTGGATAAAGAGGGGAACAGCATGATGGAAATCGAATTGATGCCCGAGCCCGGAGAGTCCATGCAATTCGCCGTCACATTAGAGCCCGCCGGGGGCATGCCCCAGCCGACAGGCGATATGTACCTCTACGGATCACTTTAAATAACCCGTCCAATCAATTAAAATCAGGTATTCAAGATGGTTTTGTCCAACGGACAAAAATTCCGGGAGGGATAATATGGGTGTAAGCAGAAAAGAGTTATCACGACTGAACGACAGCCTCTCTCAGCATATGGCCATCATTATGAGATGCACGTCCGTGAACGACAAACACGGCAGGCTCCTCCTGGCATCCCCGCCCGAATCCCGGTACCCGTACGTGTACACGAGAGACTCGAGCTCTGCCGTACAGCTCTTCAGACGCCTGGCGGGCTCCGGGCACGGATACGATGCGGCTGAAGACGCCTACGCTATTATGAAATCGATGGCCCGTTTCATGAAAGACACGATTTCCCCGGAAGGGTCGTGGGGGCAGCGTTACAGCGTCCAGGGCGAGAACAAAAGCATCTACAGGCAGGAAGACAACGTAGCCCACGGTATATCCATTATCTGCAATTACCTCTTGACCGCGGAGTATCTAAAAAGAGACATAGAAGACCTCGACGCCTTTCTCGGTTGTGTAGACAGAGCCCTCGGTTACAGCCGGAGGGTCTTGTACGAGGAGGAGCTGAATCTGTTCTACTCGACGACATCGATCCACGAATCGGCGATGGAGCAAGGGTATACGTGCTGGGTGAATTTTTCATTCCTTTACGCCTTTTCCCTGGCGAACGAGGTGGCCGAAAAAATCGACAGGAAGAAAATCATTTCACCCGAGCACCTGAGCTTCCGTGAACGATTTTTATACTCTGTGAGCGAGCTCTTTATGGCCGGCGACAGGTACATCAGGAGGATGGACCCTTCCGGGAGCATGGACATGCGGCCGGACTTTACACTCTTGAGCCCTTTTTATTACGGTTTCCTCCATTATAAAACGCAGATGGAGAACAGCGTAACGTTCATCGAAAAACAGCTCTGGGACCCGGAGCTGGGCATGATAATGAGGTACCTCCCGTATTACAGGGATTTCTCGACTCACGTCCACGCGGGCAACGGCCCCTGGCTCCAATACACTGCCGTGCTCGCCCAATATCACTATTGGAACGGGAACACGAAACGCGGCGACGAGATAATGGCCATAATCGACTCGTTCAGGAGCGATACGGGGGAGATCCCGGAACACCTCTCGACGCTCAGGAGGTTCGAGGAATTCATGGAGAGGGAATGGAAGACCGGGATCGATTTCCGGAAGGAGTTCTATAAGGACATTCTTCTCGACGACGTGGACTTTAACAAAATCCTCGAAGAAGCGAATAACATGCACCACTCATACGAAGAGTGCAGAAAGCGGCGCATGGTCAGAAAAGATAAAAAGTCAGGCGGCGGATACATCCAGTTCGCCGCGCCTCTCATGTGGTCGCATGTGGAATACGCGAGAGCACTCCTCGTAAGGGCCGGGGACTGGTGGAAGGTCCACGGGGAAGAATAATCCGGCGCCCGTTAAATCCCGGCAATATAAAAACAAACGAATCCGCGTGTCACATTAAAGCGTATACTCCTATTAGTGCCGGAGCACTCGTACAATGATAATCCGTCAATACATGCGGCAGCCCGCTCTCAAGATTCTTTGGACTTTTGTTTTGTCGCTAGTCATATGGACGGTTTCGGAGGCCTCTTCCTCCGCGTTCGATAATTCACACGGCGCTTATGGAGAGGTGCTGTCCCTCTACGTCAGGGACGGCCTCGTAGATTACAGAGGACTTAAATCCGATCCCGGCGGTCTCGAGGCGTACCTTGAATCGACAGCGAAAGTAACCAGGAAGGATTTCGAGAGCTGGCCCGAGGATGAACAACTCGCCTTTCTCATCAACATCTACAACGCCCGGACGCTCGAGCTCATAGTCGATAATTACCCTGTAAAAAGTATCAGGGATATCGGAAGCAGCGGTAAAGGGCCGTGGGATGAGCCCGTTGTCAAACTCTTCGGCGAAACTATAACTCTTAACGCTCTTGAGAACTGGATGATACGCAGGAATTACAAAGACCCCAGGATACACTTCGCCCTCGTCTGCGCGGCAGTAGGGTGCCCTCCCCTTCTCGGTGAGCCGTACCTCGGGGGCAGTCTCGACAATCAGCTCGAAGCGCGGACAAAGAAATTCCTGTCCGATCCGGGAAAAAACTCGATCGACAGGGAAAATAAAATACTACGCCTCTCTCCGATATTCGAATGGTATGCGGAAGATTTCAAGGCTGAGGCGGGCTCGGTCCCGGGGTATTTGAAAAAATATTACGGAAATGAACCGTTCAAAGGATATATTATTGTATATACGGACTACGACTGGTCGCTTAACGATATCTCCGCTAAAGAGAAATAGACGCTCGATGTCGGATTTTAATTGAGAGCGCGGATAAAGACACGGCATTAATCCCGCCTGAGGAGACGAGATGTTCGGATTGATAAAAAAATATACGAGGTGGCTCCACACCCAGTGGCCTGCGGGAATAGTGGAGAAGCTGCCGGAGGTAAAAGAGGACTACTCGACCAACGTCCCCGGTCTCTACATAGCCGGAGACCTCACGGGGATACCGCTCCTGAAATTCTCCTCCGATTCGGGCGCCAGGGCTGTGATGAACATACTCATGGACGAGGGGTTCCTCAAAAGCCGTGAGGCGCTCAGGGATGGCGGCATACTCGACCTCGTGATAGTCGGGGCCGGTGTCTCGGGAATGGCGGCCGCGCTCGAAGCGAAGAGAAACGGGCTCAGGTTCGAGATACTCGAAGCGACCGAGCCCTTTTCAACCATCGTAAATTTCCCGAGAGGGAAGCCCATATACACATACCCGACGGACATGGTCCCTGCCGGAGACCTCCAGTTCACGAAGGACGTAAAAGAGCCCCTTGTCGAGGAGATAAAGGAAGAGACGCTCGGGAGAGGCATACAGCCGAAAATCCAGAGGGTCGAGAAGGTCGTCAACAGGGGCGGTTTCATCGAAGTAGTAATCCCCAATGCCGAGAGCCTAAAGGCGCTGCGGGTGATAGTGGGCATCGGTCGCTCCGGCAACTTCAGGATGCTCGGCGTGCCCGGTGAGGACAAGGACAAGGTCTTCAACAGGCTCCACGACCCCAAGGACTACGAGGGCAAGAACGTCCTCGTCGTGGGCGGGGGGGACAGCGCTCTCGAAACGTCGATAGCGATAGCGAAGGCGGGCGGGAACGTAACCCATTCATACAGGAACGAGGAGTTTTCCCGTCCCAAGCCCGAGAACGTGGAATACATAAAGATGCTGATGGCAGACCCGATGGCGGAAGTCTCCGTCGAAACTCCGACGTCAGAGCGCGTAACGACGAGCACGGGCGGATTCATGCCGGGAGAGCACAAGCCCGGGAAGCTCAGCCTCATGATGAAGAGCCGCGTGAAAAACATAGGGGATACAGACGTCACACTCACAGACCGCGAGGGTAAAGAGATCACTATCCCCAACGACGCGGTCTTTACCATGATAGGGCGCGAGGCCCCGCTCGATTTTTTCAGGAGAAGCGGCGTGAGAATCAAGGGCGAGATGGGCGCCAAGTCCATAACCGCCATGGTCCTCTTCCTTCTGTTCATGACTTTCATTTACAACTGGAAGGCGGGGGGCCCGCTGACGAAACTCTTCGAGAAGAATAATTGGTTCCCGTTCAACCTGCCGGGGTTCTTCAATAGCTTCGGAGAATCATTCACCGGCATGGTGAACGACCCTTCGACCCTCGTCGGGACACTTTCGATAACATTGAGCGAGCCCGGATTCTATTATTCGCTTCTGTATACGACCATAATCATAATCTTCGCCATTCTCCGCATAAGGAGGAGAAAGACGCCCTACATTACCGTACAGACGATCTCTCTCGCAACGTTCCAGCTGATACCGTTATTTCTCCTGCCGTACATACTGCTCCCCTATCTCGGACACAACGGATTCTTCGACTCGGGGTTCATGAAGTCGGTCGGCGACGCACTCTTTCCCGCGGCGAATTACGGGCACGGCCGGGAGTACTGGCGGGCGTTCGGATTCATACTGGCGTGGCCGCTCTTCGTATGGAACGTATTCAGCAGCGAGCCCCTCTGGACCTGGCTGATTATCAGCCTGATTCAGACCTTTGTGCTGATCCCGCTCATAATTTACTTCTGGGGCAAGGGGGCGTACTGCGGGTGGATATGCTCTTGCGGGGCGATGGCCGAGACACTCGGCGACACGCAGCGCCACAAGATGCCCCACGGGGCCAGGTGGAACAGGCTCAACATGGTGGGGCAGATAATACTGGCGATCGCATTCATAATACTGATAGCCCGGGTATTGAGCTGGGGGTTTCCGAGCTCCGCGTTCGGACAATGGGTCTACAAATTCTACGAAGGAGCGTTTTACGGCTGGAAGCCCTTCGGCATCGAGCTTAACTACAAGTACGTAGTCGACCTCGTACTCGCCGGCATAGTCGGGTACGGGCTCTATTTCTGGTACAGCGGCAGGGTATGGTGCAGGTTCATGTGCCCGCTCGCCGCGCTTATGCACATATACGCGAGGTTCAGCCGCTTCGGGATCTTAGCCGACAAGAAGAAATGCATATCGTGCAACGTATGCACGTCTGTATGCCACCAGGGGATAGACATAATGAACTTCGCGAACAAGGGCCTCCCGATGAGCGACCCCGAATGCGTCCGGTGCAGCGCGTGTGTCCAGTCCTGCCCCACGGGCGTGCTCATGTTCGGGCAGATAGACAGGAAGAGCGGAAGGGTTATAAAAATCGACTCCCTCGCCGCCTCTCCCGTTCTTATGAGAGAAGGGAAATGAGTCAAGGATTCACGGCCCGCTCCCGGCTCCGAGATCCAGCAGATCCCCACGAAAACCCCCGGTAAAAAATCTGGAGCACGTCTCATGAACGTGCGGGAGAATAACTTGCGACTTTCACACGCCGCGAGTGTACGGGTACTATGTTCATATCCCGGCGCAGGTAAGCCCATGACTCCCAGAATCCTCGTTATAATCCCCGCACTTAATGAAGAGATGTCAATCGGAAAAGTGATCGCCGATATCCCGCGTGATCTCGTGAGCGAGGTAGTCGTAACGGATAACGGCTCGACCGACAGGACGGCCGGGGCTGCAGCGGGCGCGGGTGCGACCGTGCTAACGGAAAAGAGGCGCGGATACGGCTACGCGTGCACGAAGGGCATAGAATACGCGCTCTCAAAACCCGCGGGCGAAAGGCCCGACATCGTCGTATTCCTCGACGGCGATTACTCCGACTACCCCGGGGAGATGCGCTCACTCGTAAGACCGATTATCGAGGACGGCTTCGACATGATCATCGGCTCAAGAACATCGGGCGAGCGAGAGAGAGGGGCGCTTCTCCCTCAGGCCCTGTTCGGCAACGCGCTCGCGACGACGCTAATAAAATGGCTCTACGGGGTCAGCTTCACGGACCTCGGCCCTTTCCGCGCGGTGAGGTTCGATAAGCTCCTGGGACTCGGGATGTCGGACATGACATACGGCTGGACCGTGGAGATGCAGATAAAGGCGGCTAAACAAGGTCTCAGGTGCGGGGAGGCACCCGTAAGCTACAGGAAGCGTATAGGTGTCTCGAAGGTAACGGGGACCCTCGGGGGCACGGTCAAGGCCGGCTATAAAATACTTTGGACGATATTTAAAAACATGAGGGACTGAAACGGGCGGGCGAAAGTTTCCTTTCGGAAGTGACAATAGCGGATGCAGGTTTCAATCAATAAACAAAATCGACGAGGCTTCCTATGCGGAGCCACAATTTGGCGAGCGGGTTTAGTATTATATTCTCACCCGTGAACACAGCGACGCTCACGGACGCCCCTATCCTGAGCTTGTACTTATCGTGGTCGATGTTCGAGATCTTGAGCCGCACGGGGAAACGCTGAGCGAGCTGCACCCAGTTCTCCGAGTCCTGAACGACGGGAAGGAACCCCGAGGGGACCCCCTGCCCCGTGCTCACGCCCCAGTCGGTGCTTTCGACGACGGCTTTGAATATCGTCCCAGGGTATAGCGCCAGGCTTACTTCGGCTTCCTGACCCGCCTTGATCTGTCCCACGCTGTTCTCCCTGAAGTTCGCGACCACCCACCAGCTGTCGTCGTCCACGAACGTTAGCACGGGCTCTCCCGTTTTTATATAGGACCCGACCGTAAGCTGCAGGTTGGTGATATATCCGTCGGTCGGGGCATAGAAGGTTGTCTGCGTGAGGTTATATTCGGCGGTAGCGAGCGCGGCCTCTACTTCCTTTATAATCGCGTAATCGCCGTCGATCTTATATTCGAGGGCCTGCGTCGCCTTATCATAATCTGCCCTCGACTGATTCAATTGCGCCAGGGTCGAGTTCAGCTGTTCCGTGGCCTGGTCGAATTCGAGCCTGGCTATGTAATTTTTCTCGACGAGCGGCTCGAGGTCCCGATAACGCTGCGCCGCATAGGCGTGGTCCGCCTGGGATTTCTTCACGGCCTGCCCGGCGGCCGCTATATCGCTCTTGAGCTCGTCGATGTTCTGCCTCGTCTGGACGAGCTTCGCTCTCAACTGCTGCACCTGGTATTCGTAGGGCCTCTGGTCGAGGCTGAACAGCTTCCGGCCTTTGTCGACGTACTCGTTGTTTCTTACATAAACTTCATCTACCTGCCCGTCCACCTGAGGCGCCACCTGGAGCACGTAGGCCTGAACGTAAGCGTCGCTCGTATAGGGCGTGTACCTGTCGAGCAGGATATAGTAGACGATCAGCAGCACGATCAGGGAGATTATGAAAATCACCCAGAACTTCGCCGTATAGGTCAATTTGCCCGGCTTGAATCTGGAGGCGATGTCTTTAAGGTTCATTGAATAATGGCACCGGATACCGCGCTATAACCTGCATCGAAAAAATGGCCGATCTGTTATCAACCTCACCAGCCCCAGGGCCCTCCCGCCCATCCCCATAAGCCGGGCCCGAATTCGGCCTGCTCGGCCATCATCGCGGCCTCTTCCTCTTCGTTGACGACGTTGGATTCGTACACCATCTGCTGGTATCTGTCATAAGCCGCCTGATCCCCGGTCCATATACATTGACAGTTATTCGGGTCGGTATACCAATAGAGGGGCTTGTTGTCCCTTACGCTGAACTGGATCTTGTAAGGTGTAACTGAGCTCAGCATCTTCAGCTCCTCCGGCGTGTCAGCCGAGACGATCTGGAACCCCGCGGCGGCAAGCAATTCCTCGGTACTCTTCGCCTGCTCGCCCTGTATCGCCGCGCATCCGCTCAAAATAAAAATCGCCGCCAATAAGGATAAAACCATTCTGACCTGTATCATAAAATCGTTCCTCCTTTCCAATCTCGCCGATCGGGCGGGGCCGGGCGCCCCGCCGCCAGACAGCGGACGATGTAAAACTAACACCTAAATCCATATAATTAAATAGCCGGCTGTTATTTGGAATTCGTCCTGGACCTGTTCCACCGGAGGGCGTTCTCGAGCGTGAGACCCTGCACGGTGATGGAAAATACCACGACGACATACGTCATGAGCACTATCAGGTCCCTGTGCGGGGAATCGGTCAATGCCAGAGCGAGCGCGATCGAGACCCCACCCCTGATCCCGCTCCAGGTCATGATAAAACCGGAGAGGGAAGGGATATTCCTGAATAGTTTCAGGAATACGAGCGGAAGCTCGACGCTTACGTACCGCGCCCCGGTGATAAGGGGTATGGATATCAGTCCGCAGATTATATAAGGCTCCTCGAGGTCGAGCACCAGGACCTCCAGACCGATTAGAACAAAGAGAATTGCGTTAAGCACGTCGTCGATCACTTCCCAGAGGCTCGACACATACGACCTTATGTGATCGGCGGAGCTCGGTATGAACCTTCTCCTCCTGGCCAGGAATAGACCCGCCACGACGCACGTAAGGGGAGCCGAGACTTCGAGCGTCTCGGCCAGGAGATATCCGCCCGATACAAGCGACAGTGTTAACAGCGCCACGACGATCCTGCCGTCCGCGCCCCGCTTGATTATCTCGAATATCATCCGGTGGGTGATATAACCGAGTGCGATTCCCAGGAAAAGCCCGCCCAAAGCTTCTTTCAAGAAGAACTCGCCAATATGGATAAATGACACCTGCGTTTCCCCCGATGCTATCTCTGCGAAGAGAACGAAGAGCACGACAGCGACAGCGTCGTTGAAAAGGGACTCTCCCGATATTATCGATTCAAGAGTCTTGCCGGGCTGAATGCGCCTGAAAAGCTTGAGGACGATAACCGCGTCTATGGGGGATATGATCGCGCCGAA
This sequence comes from Thermodesulfobacteriota bacterium, assembly GCA_041753155.1. Taxonomy (GTDB): domain Bacteria; phylum Desulfobacterota_D; class UBA1144; order Nemesobacterales; family UBA2774; genus 2-12-FULL-53-21. Next base: position 15,112 of record JBGSVA010000041.1, read on the forward strand.
AATGAGTGCATATATCAAAGGCAGATCCACCCCTATCGCGCCGAACACCCACCAGACTACCGCGCCCGTCAGGAAAGTGGCGATGATCATACCCAGCGTCGCCAGGTACGAGATCGTCCACTTGTATTCCCCGAGATCATCGATATTCACGCTTGAAGCCCCGGCGAATAGCAGGAAGCTCAGCATACCGTTCATGAAGAGGTGGTCGAAATCGGCCGCCTGCACAAGCTCGACCGCCCAATCCACGCTGCCGAACCCCAGATACCCGAAGGCGATTATCAGGACGGAGGACGCGAGGGACGCGAGCATTACCCCGATAGTCGTCGGGAGCTTGACGAATGCCTCGTTGACGAAACTGAAGAGAGCCGTGAGGGTTATTAGTATTGTGAATACCGCGAATAAGTTCATAGAGCTCTTGTTCCGGAGACAGAACGCATGACCGGAATTCGAATCCCGATTCTAATCCGGCATTATACAAAGTGCGGCGGTAGTTGTCCAGAAGATAACCGGCCGCAGTACCTCTAGGCTTTAGAAGCCGCGAGCCCGGTCCCCGGAGCCTCCTCCGCTATGTTTATCCCGCTGATCGAGACCGTTATCTTATGCAGGGAGGCAAGCACCGTATCGACGCTCGCAGCAACGAGCACGTCTTTTTCCAGGTCCTCGAGCGGGAACTGTTTCCAGAACCCGGTCTCACGAAACTCCTGTCTGTGCTCTTGTATCTGCAGGGTTAACTGCAGCGCCGCAGGCGCCGGATCGTCTTTGGTGTAGAATTGCCGCGAAACCCTGTCGAACAATCCGCAGAGCGCACTGTAATCGGGACCCATGTGTTCGAGGTATTTTATCAATAGCGGATTGTTTGCTTCCGAGTACATGGTTTTTTTCAGTGTCTCGAGCTCCGCGTAGATAACTTCGAGCGACTCGATTATGTCTACGAAGTCCTCGGCGTGGAGCTTCTCGTCGCTGATGATATACTGGGCGTCGAAAAGCAGCGAGCTGCTCGTGGGCATGGCCGCGGCGAGCGGGTTCACGAGGGATTCTATCCTGCCCTTCTCGCTCTCGTCTAACATCAGGAGCTTGCCGAATATAGTCCCGCTGATCGCTATCGCGGACGATATCTTCTTTTTGAGCTCGCGATAAGGACTGACGGGCCAGATATTGTGCAGCACGAGAAGGCCGATAGCTGACGCCATGAGCAGGGCGAACATCCTCATCATTGCGAGCGTGAGGCTTATCTCGGGCCCCGGGCTCGAGAGAAAAACGTAGGGGAGCATTAAACCCGCCTGGAGACCTGAGTAAGCTATTCTCTGGCTGCCGCTGGCGACATAGGCGGAGACAAAAGTCCCCAACGCGAAAATAAGTATGAGCAATAAGAAATGAGGTATGAGCGAGATTGCAAATAGACCTGTTATGCCGTAGAGGAGACCTGCGCCCACACCTACGATAGCGAGCTTACCCCGGAGGTGGGCCTGGCCGGTATTCGGTATAGAGCCGAAGAGCACGCCGTAAAAAGAGGCCTGATAACCGCCCGGCAGTTTCAGTAGAAGCTCGCCGAAGAGAAGAAGCATGATCACTATCACTGATTTTACGGACTGGCGGGCCGATTCCCTGGTGATTTGAGGCAGCCATCCGGATTTTATGCTCTCCACAGTGGGAGACCTGGTAACCCTGTCACTCACGAGCTTATCATATTCGCCGCTGTTGACCAGATTCCACGTCCTGCCTGCTTTACCGAGAATTTCGAGCGTGTCTTCGAACAAGGGAAGTATGGCTCCGAAAGCGAGCAGGTCCTCGAAATAGTCCTGGTCTTTCCCTTCCGCCGAATGCATGGCTTCATAGAGATTCTTCAGCTCCCCGATTTTTGTTCCGAGATTGTCCTGATACGACCCGGCAGAACGGACTTCGACAATAGCTGAAGCCAGGTCTGTAAAACCCTCAGACAATAAAGCGAACAGACCGTTTAACTCGTCCGAAACATTTTTATCCTCCAGGCATTTGTGCCCGGCTCTCATAAACCCGTCCAGAACGTCGAGCTTGATATAAATGCTCTTGGCATAGGCGACGAGCATAAGCACAGGCTCCGCGTGGAAGCTGCCGCCCCTCGCCTCGCGCTCGGTACGCCTGACGAGATTGACCAGGTTATTGAAAACATCCATGGACGCAGATTCGAATTTCCCGTCCTTCGCTTCTTGCGTTTCAGTGCGGATATAGGACTCGAACTTCGCGGCATAATCTTTATATACTGTGGACAGTGTAAGACAGAGGGCTCCGCCGCTCCTGTGTGGCCATATTATCTCGTCGACGAGCCACGAGACAGCCGCGGCGACGAATAGCTGAACCATGTAATTTTCTACGGAGGCCGTTGTCTGGGCCACCGTGCCGAAAACCGCGACGAACATGCTCATGGCTGTCAGGATAGCGCTCAGCACCGAGGCGATGGGGTATTTACCGATGAAAGTTATACAGCCGAATATCCATACCGCCGCAAGTATGAGGTAAACCGGAATCGAATCGAGAAAATAGTAGATTATGAATAACGAATAGATGCCGCTCACGAGGCACCCTATCAGCGACTGGACGCCGACCTCGAACGTCTTACCGTGATAGCCTGCCATAATCATGTAAAGTATCACGGGGGCTAGAAATCCCGACGGGAGATGGAAGAAATTGCAGATAAGGGCCGCGATTACGCCGCCGAGCGTAATCTTGAGCGCGATCTTGACGCGGAACACGGAGAGATAATGTTTAAGGTCCATTGATTATCTACGGGGCGGCAGAACGGTCATTCATTTCCAGATCCGTTTCAGCGCGCCCCGGCGAATTTGTAATCATTAGCGGATCGATCGCTTTCATCGATTTCATTCACCGCGTGCGAGATCGTGGCAATTGATCCCAGTATCCCGTCTATCCCGGTAAGGACGAGAGAAAACCTTTCGAGCTCCTCGCTCCCGTATGCAAACGTCGCCCTCCTGGACCTGAATTCGTCTCTGGCTTTGCGAATTTCCTCGACGACCGCGACCGTGTCCTGCGAGCCTGCAATTTTACCCGGACTCACGAGCTTCGATGCCGCATCGGCGAAGCAATCCGTCATTTTCTCGTAATGTCCGCCCATGTACTCCATATACTTGTCGATCAGACTCTGGTCAGGCCCCTCATATATAGCGCGCTTGAGTGATTCCGACTCGACGTATATCTTTTCGAGGGACTCGATGATCGTAAGGTACTGGCCTGCGTGCTTATAATCGCCGAACAGTATATATCCCGCATCTTTAAGAAGCGCGGAGCTCGAGGGGAGCTTCGACTCCAGGGAATCTATTTCCCGGCCGAGCTCCTCCATGTCTCCGGCCCTGCGTCCCAGAATAAGATTAAGTATAAGACCGGAGTCGGAGATCGCTGCCGACAATTTTTGTTTCAATAACTTTATCGGGTCCTGAGGCCATATGAAATGAAGGACAAATAAAACGACCAGGCAGCCCAGTATGATCCCGAGGAACCTGTCGAGAGCCAGGTTCAATGACACGGGAGGTCCGTTCGTTATAAGAAGCGACAGGGGCAGGACCAGACCCGCCTGTACCCCCGCATAAGAAACCCTTTCGCTCCCGAGCGCAACGTAAGTCGCGAGGAAAAGGCCGAGAAAGAGGAGCATCACGAGTATCGGCATGTGGGGGGACTGGCTCAATATGTATAGACCCGCGAGTCCGTATAATCCGCCGAAGAGACACCCGAGAAACCTCAGCCTGGCTTTCAGGTGGGACATCCCCAGATTAGCCTGGTAGGAGATAACGAGGATCGTAATAATCGCCGAAAGCCCCACACCGGACGGAAGCGAGAGATACAGATACCCGAACACTATGACCATCACAGCCAAACCCGTCTTTATCCCTTTCTTGAGACTCTCGATATTGAGTTTAAATTCCCGCCGTGCAATATATGACCCATCTTTCGGCGGGGCTGATAGTGGTCGAGGGGATTCACTGGAAACGATATGGGACTGAATCGCCCTCCATGCCGCCGAGATCTCATCAAGGTCTTCAGCCGCATTTTTCAGGAGACTGATAAAAGAACCGAGCTCGAGGACTTCCTCATATTCCCAGTCCGAGAAAGCCGCTTCCTTCCTCATGGCGATATATTTTTCTTCGAGTGCGCGCAGCCTTTCATGTATTTCGCCTCCCCCGTATTCGAAGGAGCTCTTTCTCAGGATCGAATCTTCGAGGTCGGAAAAGGTGCTCTCCGTGGCTTCGAGAACTCCGTAGATTCCCGACGACAGCTCGCCTTCGGATAAAAACGGCGCGTCCTTATGCAGCATTACGTCGATCGATTCGAGCTTTACGAAGAGGCTCTTCGAATGCGCGATTAATTTAATGTACAGGTCGCCGGGAAAGAGCCCTTCTCTCTCTTCTTTTTCCGCACGCGTTATCAGAGAGGAGATGCTGCTAATAGTGTCGAGCGTAAGCCTATTCCTGACCGGCCCGGGGCTCTCGCCTTCCTTCGCTTTCGAAATGAGGGCGTGAACGGTATCCCTGAACCCGCCTGCGACTCTGGACATGCTCTCCTTTATGGATGTCAATGTTTTCGGAGGCCATAGTAAATAGTCGATCAGCCAGACGACGAGGACGCCCAACGCTATCTGTATTATCCAGTCGACGGTCAAAGCCTCCGCGGCGCCGATGGAAACGAGCCCGGTGTACATCACGCCCGCGGTCGCTACCGAGACCATCAGCGACGCGTATGAAAACTTTTGTTCGACGTAAAGGTATGTGCTGAGACACAGCCAGAAAAAGATGGTAAACAGATACAAGGGCAGCATGTTGTGAAAAATGTATACCGATATAAGGCCTATTACGGCGCCTAAAGAGCGCCCGAGCCATCTCTCGATCCCCTGCTCGAAGGTATTGTCCCTGTGCACGGTCATCATGATGTGCACGGTCATAACCGCGAAATAGGGCGCCGGTATATGGAGGAACGCGCTCAGTATCACACAGAGAGACCCCGCAAGGGCGACCTTGAGCGAATGCCTTACCCTGTAGGATTTGATATGCTCCTCGATTGTCATCCAGATTCAGATTATCACACGCGGCGCCAAAACATGTCAAACTGTTGACAAAACCTCGATACTGATGGGATAATGGCTTCATTACGAGCATTTGCAGGCCGATATCACAATAACCCGGGGAAAAACATGATAATACCGGATACGATGACTGGGGGCGCGCTTGTCCTCTGGTACATACTCACCGCGGCGTCGCTCGTCTTCCTAATATACGACCTCGAGACGAATACCCCTGCCCAGTGGGTGATGAAGCTCGCCTGGATATTGATAGTCCTCTACACGGGTCCCCTCGGGCTTTTTATATACATGCTCTCCTGCCGGGAGCCCCTTCCGGGGACGCACGACGCATTCATTGCGCCTCACTGGAAGCAGTCCGTGGGCTCTCTCATGCACTGCGTCGCGGGGGACGCGACCGGGATCATATTGGGCGCAATCGTCACGTACCATCTCGCTCTCCCTAACGGCATAGACCTGATAATCGAATACGCGGCCGCTTTCGTCGTGGGGCTCCTCATATTCCAGGCCCTGTTCATGAAATCCATGGCCGGGGGGAACTACCTGGAAGCCGTAAAAAAGACGTTCTTCTCCGAGACCGTATCGATGAACTTCGTAATGGTCGGCATGATCCCCGTGATGGCGATAATGAGGATGAAGATACCGGGCGGGGACGACCCGAAGGGCCTCATGTTCTGGGGGATATCCGCAATTGCGACGATAGCGGGGGCGATAACCGCGTACCCTGTAAATTCCTGGCTCGTCGGGAGCGGGCTCAAGCACGGGATGATGTCGGCCGTATCGGGCAAGCCTTCGATGGAGGGAATGCCCGGAATGCCGGGAGATATGAAGCATAAAACCCCGCATGTGACGTTCATGAAAAAACTGGGCGTGTTTTTCCTATCGGCGGGGTTTCTTCTGGCAGCCGTATGGATTACGTCGCAGTTCATCGAACTTAAGCTTCGCTGATACTATTGAGGCCGGTCCGCATAACCCCGGCGAATTGCATGCTAGAATTACTTCAATGGTCAAAGGCAACACACTCGAAGAATTGAAATCCGAATATGCCCGCAGGAAGGACACGATCGAGGCGCAGCTCGGTGAGTTCAGGAAGATACGCGAGAGTGCCGACGACAGGAAGATATTCGAAGAGCTCGCGTACTGCATCCTGACGTCCGCCGTAGGGCCTAAGGTCGGTCTCAAATCGCTCGAAGCGATAAGAGATATTCTTCTCGACGGGACGGCGGAGTACACCGAAAGTACACTAAAAGGTATCCATAAGTACCCCGAAAAAGCATATTTTATCGTCCACACGCGCGAATACCTTAAAAAGGAATACGGTTTCAAGCTCCGGGAGCTCGTCGATTCGTTCCCGGGCCCCGAGGAAAGGAGGGACTTCTTCGCGCTGAATAAAGATATAAAGGGACTCGGCTATACGCAGACGAGCCATTTTCTGAGGAACATCGGATTCCAGGGGTATGCCATACTCGATAAAAACGTCATTAAATCGCTCTACGATTTAGGTATAATAGACTCCCCGAAGCCGCCTTCGACCGGAAAGAAGTACAAGGAGATAGAAGACAGGATGAAATCTTTGGCCGGTGAGCTCGGAATAGGTCTCGACGAGCTCGACATGCTCCTCTGGAGCCTCAAAACCGGACGAATACCCATATGACGCTGATATTTTTCGCAATCGGAATTATTATTCTGATCGCGGGCGCCGAGGCCCTGATAAGAGGGGCGTCGAGGCTCGCTTCCACGGTAGGAATATCCCCCCTCGTAGTCGGCCTGACAGTGGTCGCGTTCGGGACGAGCTCTCCCGAGCTCGCAGTGAGCGTAATCGCAAGCGTGAACGATAAGGCGGATATCAGCCTCGGCAACGTAATCGGAAGCAACATCTTAAACGTGCTCTTCATTCTGGGCTTATCCGCAGTCATAGTCCCCCTCGCCGTATCGCGGCAAATCATCAGGTTAGACGTCCCAATTATGATCATCTGCTCGGTCCTCGTGCTCCTCATGGGGCTCGACGGGAGCATCAGCCGGACGGACGGTATACTTTTTACGGCGGGTATTGTTGCATATACAACCTTCTTAATACTGCAGAGCAGAAAAGAAAAGGAGAGGCCTTCAGACGAGTTCGTAAAGGAATACAAAGCAAACGGGAAAAAAACGCTCCTCATCGACATTGCGCTCGTAGCGGCGGGTCTAGGGCTGCTCGTGCTCGGCTCGCGCTGGCTCGTGAACGGGGCAGTAATGATAGCGACTTACCTCGGATTGAGCGAGCTGATAATAGGGCTTACCATCGTAGCCGCGGGAACGTCTCTCCCCGAAGTCGCGACTTCAGTCATCGCCAGCATACGCGGGGAGCGGGACATAGCCGTGGGGAACATCGTCGGGAGCAATATATTCAATATTCTGGCAGTGTTAGGAATCTCGAGCATAGCGGCGCCCGATGGGATCACGGTACCGGAATCGGCCCTGAGGTTCGACATACCGGTTATGACTGCCGTCGCAGTCGCCTGTCTGCCGATCTTCTTCACGGGGAACGTGATCGCCCGCTGGGAAGGAAAACTCTTCCTGCTCTACTATGCGGCCTATACGACCTACATCGTGCTCGATTCGACCGACCACTATTTCGAGAGGACCTTCGCTTTCGGGATGATCTGGTTCGTTATACCGCTCACCGCCATTACCCTCGCCGTACTGGTAATCCGTTCTATCCGGCGTAACCGGAAGGGATATGCGTAACGGGGAGGCGCTTCCCATTTATCAGCGCACATTGTGTGTTGCTGATTCCGTGCATGTCGGGGAAAAAAAAGAGATTGCCGCGCTGAGCTCGCAGTCATAATTGTAGGAGCGGCTTCCAGCCGCGAATGGTAAAGACAAAGAAAAGGCAAGAATAATTCTCTTCTTTTCCTTGATGAAAAGAAGCAAAAATCATCCGACGCACATAATTTGCTAAAAATATCATATTAAGGCTAAAATCTTTCAATTCCACCCCATCCCTGAAAGATTTTCACGCCTTAATAATCTATTTTCTTAACGCAAATTCTGTAATGTCGGGAAAGGAAAAAGATAGATTTCTCGCCTGCGGCTCGAAATGACAGATAAAATGAATCGCGGCTGGAAGCCGCTCCTACGGTTTATTATTGCCGCGTTCCGCATAATCAGAGAGTGAGACCGATGAATACCTCGGCGTATTCCATTACCGTAATTCCGTCAGTCTCGTCGAAGACTGCCCTGTACCTGTTGAGACCCGTGATCCCACCGGTGTAATCCTTATAATCGATCTGGCTCTTGTGGGCGTCGATAGCTGCTGTTTTTAGGTGCATTTGAAGCGATATGTCTTCGATCCTGTCGTAGGCCGGGAAAGGGGTCCAGACTTCGTAGCACCAGATCCCGGGCCGGACAGGCATTTCATCAGCCGGCATACCCTTGATGGTTTCGAGCGCTATTGATGACACCGCCCTGTGTGTCGGGTGCTTGTCGATTTCCGGATGAGGCATATAAACCTCTTCGGGCTTGAACCTTCTTAACGCTACTCTCAGCTCCTTTTGAAAGTGATCCCTGTTTTCCCCGCTCTTCACGTCCCCGAGCCCGAGGAGTATCAGGTACTCGACGCCCAGAATACCGACCGCTTCCCTGACCTCCGACTCCCGGAGCCGGGCGACCTCGTCCTCGCTGAGACCGTATACGCTCGTACTCCTCCTCCCGTCGGTCACGACGAGGGACACGACGTCTATGCCGCTGTCGATAAGCTTGGCGGCCGTACCGCCCATGCCTATCTCCATGTCGTCGGGGTGGGGCGAAATTATGAGGACGTTCCTCTCCGGCATGGCTTTAGTATTCCTTGACAATTCAATCTTATCAATCACCATTAATTTGTCTGAAAGGAGACCCGACGAAATGGATTACGAACCGGTTATAGGGCTCGAGGTGCACGCGCAGCTCAAGACCAAGTCGAAAATATTCTCACCGGCCCCGACTGAGTTCGGCGCTCCGCCCAACTCCCAGGTCAACCCCATATGCCTCGGGATGCCGGGCGTGCTCCCTGTGCTGAACGGGAAGGCCCTGGAATACGCGGTGAAGGCCGCGCTCGCAGTCAACTGCGAGATACACGGCCGGTCCCGGTTCGCCCGGAAAAACTACTTCTACCCGGACCTGCCGAAGGGCTATCAGATTTCGCAGTACGAAGAGCCCTTTTCCACCGGGGGATGGCTCGACATCGGCGCAAACGGCGCGGCGAAGAAAATAAGGATAACCAGGATACACATGGAAGAGGACGCCGGGAAGCTCGTCCACGAAAACGCAGGCGGGTCGAGCTACGTCGACCTCAACCGCGCCGGGGTCCCGCTCATCGAGATCGTGAGCGAGCCCGATATCGCGAGCGCCGAGGAAGCGGTGCTATATCTGAAAAAGCTCCGCTCGATACTGATGTATATAGGGGTGTGCGACGGCAACATGGAGGAAGGGAGCCTGAGGTGCGACGCTAACGTGTCCGTCCGTCCTAAGGGAAGCAAAACGCTCGGCACTAAGGTCGAGATAAAGAACGTGAATTCGTTCAAGTTCATACAGAAAGCCATAGTGTATGAGATAAGGAGGCAGGTCTCGGTCATCGAAGGGGGCGGGAATATAGTACAGGAAACGAGGCTGTTCGACGCCGACAAGGGCATCACATTTTCGATGAGGACGAAGGAGGAAGCGCACGACTACAGGTATTTCCCCGACCCCGATCTGCTGCCGGTCGTTATAGAGAAGGAGAAAATCGAAGAGCTGCGCGCGTCTCTCCCCGAATTGCCCGATCAGAGACTTATGCGATTTACGGAAGAGTATAAGCTCCCCGAGTATGACGCGTCCGTGCTTACGGCGTCGAAAGAGATCGCCGACTACTTCGAGAAATGCCTCGGCGCTTACAACAACCCGAAAGCGGTGAGCAACTGGATAATGACAGAAGTCATGAGAGAGCTTAAAGATGAAGATGAAATTAAGGATTTTTCTGTACCGCCTAAAATGGTCGCTGTGCTGGTTAAGTTTATAGACGACGGCACGATAAACCGTAATATGGCCAAGGAAGTATTTGGAGAAATGGTTACAAAAAAAATAATACTTACTGAAAAAATTGGATTCGAAGAGTCAATCAAAATAACCAGAGAAATAATCGAGGAAAAAGGGATAGAACAGATATCCGACAGAGGGGAGCTTGAAAATATCATATCCGGAATCCTTAAAGACCACCCGGCGGAAATATCGAGGTATAAAGCGGGTGACGAGAAGCTTATAGGGTTTTTCGTCGGCAAGGTGATGAAAGCCACTCAGGGGAAGGCGAACCCGAAGGTCGTGAACGAGATATTGACCGCGGAGCTCTCGAAATAATACAAGCCCGGTATTCTACGGGATTCAGTACAGGATTTACGGTATAGACTCAGAACTTATACTTACTCAACTCGAACATTAGCTGCTTCAGGTACTCAGAACTCGAGCCGGCGATGCGCCTCTTGATGCCCTTCCATTCCTCGACAGGGATTGTCGCGAACACTTCGATCACTTCGGGATCGAACTGGGAGCCCGATGCCTCAGTTATAATCTGCACCGCATCCTCGAAAGGTACCGCTTTCCTGTAAGCCCTGCGCGAGGTCATCGCGTCTAACGCGTCGACCACCGAGAATATCCTCGCGCCTAACGGTATCTCGTCTCCGGAAAGCCCGGACGGATAACCCTGCCCGTCATACCTCTCGTGGTGCGTATGGACTATCCTTGCCGATGCCTCCAGGAAATCTATCCTTTTAAGGAGGTCGTATCCGAATTGCGCGTGCTTCCTCATATGCTCCCATTCCTCTTCCGTGAGCTTGTCGGGCTTGAGGAGAATGTGATCGGGCACGCCTATTTTGCCGATGTCGTGGAGCAGTGCCCCTTTCGCTATTACCGAGAGCTCCTCTTCGCTCAGGTTCATATGCTTCCCGAGATTGATCGCGAACTCGGTAACCCTGTAGGAGTGATAACCCGTTTCATGCTCCCTCAGGTCGAGCGCCAGGATCATCGCCTCGAGAGTGCCTGAATACGCCCTCACCAGCTCTTCCGTCTGCTGAATGACCTTCTTTTCGAGATTTTTCTGGTAATCCTTATTCGCTTTTATGAGATTCGAGCGCTCGATCGCCCGCCTTATCACAGTATCGACGTCCGTCACGTGGAAAGGCTTGAAGACGTAATCATAAGCCCCCTCCTTCAGTGCGGCCCTTACGTTCTCTATATCGCGAGACGCGGAAACCATTATTATCGAGAGGTCGGGTGAGTAATTTTTCAGCTTCTTTAGCGTCTCTATGCCGTTTAACTTAGGCATCTGTATATCGAGGAGGACGACGTCATAGTCCTTTACCCTGTAGAACTTCTCCAGAGCCTCGAGACCGTTCGCGGCGACATCGCACCTGTAGCCGAGCTCTTCGAGCGCCTCGACGAAGAGACTCCTTATCGCATCCTCATCATCTACGATAAGGATTTTTTCTCCGGTGTTTCTCACCGTATCATGTGAGATTTTTTTAGCCATTTCCATATTATCTATTATCCATGAAGCTGATGCCCCATCCAAGCAGAGTTTTTGCCTGATCTCATACGTTCGGCTTTTTCAGATTAAACGGGAGTGATCCACTACCCATCACCCCGATGAGTACCGCATCTAACCCCCATTACATATAAATATACAGTCAAAAGTTTGACACAGGCATTTTTAGTATGTATTTTCCAACCAAATTCATGAAAAAAGCGACTCTGGTAATCGAAGACGGTACTGTTTTTGAGGGTTTCAGCTTCGGCAGAGAGGGTGAAGCTTATGGGGAGGTGGTATTCAACACCTCGATAACCGGTTACCAGGAAATACTCACCGACCCCTCCTACAACGGTCAGATCGTTGCGATGACCTACCCCGAGATAGGGAATTACGGGGTCAACCCCGAGGACGTCGAATCGAGAAAGCCTTTCTTAAGGGGCTTCATCGTTAAAGAATATTGGAAAGAGCCCTCGAACTGGCGCTCCCGAGGCAGCCTCGGGAAATACCTCTCGGATAACGGGGTCGTGGGTATAGAAGGGGTCGATACGAGGTCCCTGACCAGGCTCATACGCTCGAAGGGGGCCCAGAAGGCAGTAATATCGACGACGGAGTCCGACCCCGAGAAGCTTCTCAGGAAGGTGCGCGCCTCGCAGGGGATAGTGGGAATAGACCTTGTAACGGAAGTAAGCTGCGATAACCCTTATAAATGGAGTGAGGGGACAGGGGCCTGGAGACCGGCCTCAGATACACTGTCCGGAGAGAAAAAACGCTTCAGGGTGGTCGCTTACGATTACGGACTTAAACAAAACATACTCCGAAAGCTAGTCGACCACGGCTGCGAGGTGACAATCACCCCTTCGAGGACACCGCCGCACGAAATACTCTCGATGAAGCCCGACGGAATTTTCCTCTCGAACGGCCCCGGCGACCCGGCGGCTGTGGCTTACGCGGTCGAGAGCGTGAGGACGCTCATAGGGAAGAAACCGATATTCGGCATCTGCCTGGGACACCAGATACTGGGCCTCGCCCTCGGGGGGTCGACGTACAAGCTCAAGTTCGGACACAGGGGGGCGAACCAGCCGGTCAAGAACCTGAGAACCGGCAAGGTCGAGATCACTTCACAGAACCACGGCTTCGCAGTGGACGCCGACAGTCTAGGCGGAGACGTGGAGATAACGCACATCAACCTGAACGACAATACGGTGGAAGGGCTCAGGCACAGGGAGCACCCCGTGTTTTCGGTGCAGTACCATCCCGAGGCCTCGCCCGGCCCCCACGACTCGTCTTACCTTTTCAAGGAATTCATCGACCTCATGGAAGAGCGCGGGTAAGGGAGCGTTTGCTCCGTCCGTCTCCGGTTATTATCTCATCTCACGCTCGTGAATTGAGTCTTATTGCTTCTTGATGACATCCTTCGACCCTTCGACTGCACACTTCGTGTGCACTCAGGACAGGCGGGTTTGGCTTCATTGCTGGTTTGAGTAGGAGAGGGATGGAAAGATCATAAAACACACATTGTGTGTGTTCTTCTTTGTCTTGATGAACACACGTAGTGTGGTCTATGAACTACTGCACACACAAAGTGTGTTTTATGAAAAGACAACTACAAAATTATTTTCTTCTTTGTCTGGATACAAAGAAGCAAAAATCATCCGACTACATAATTTGCTAAAAATCTTGTGTTGAAGCTAAAATCTTTCAATTAGAAAGCTGAAAGATTTTTATACGCTTAAACACGCGATTTTCTTAACGCAAATTCTGTAATGTCGGGAAGAGAAAAGCAAAAGATAGATTTCTCGCGCTGCTCGAAATAACAAGATAAAGATGATATTGCCGCGGTCCGCTAACTTCGTTTGCTGCACTCGCAACGACAGAATAAAGCTCCGTCCTTCGACAGGCTCACGACGAACGGTGTGGGGGATCACTTGTCGGACGGTGGTGGTAGGGTTGCTGCGCTGTTAATTCAAGCTGCTCTTCTTTCCAAAACTTCCCGGGCTAACTTCTCCGCCTTGTCTATGCCGTCCACGGTTTCTCCGGATATGAGCTTAAGGGCCTCCTCCCCGATCTCGAGCGTTATATCGTAGTTCTTCCTCTTACTTTTCTCGAACTCGGCGAGCGGGAATATTACGTTGTCGATAAACCTCGAGAACGCGCTCATCGTTCTCCTTCTGACCTTGCCGTAGCCCTTGACCATGGAGACGCTCTTCGCTACGAGACATCCGACCCTGTAATCGAGGGACGCATAGTATTTCACGGATTCCCTGTACTTCTTTATTAATACATGCTCTTTTCTGTACCGGAACGAGTGTCTCCTCATGTATTTCATCTTGGTAAGGAGCCAGAACATCGCGTATCCCGAGAACGACGTGGTAGTCGGGGTCTGGCCGAACGTAAGCGGTTTTTTCCTGGGCCATATTTTTTTGAATAAACCTGTTTGAGTAAACCGCACTATCGGGGCGACGAGGAAATAGGGCAAGAGCCCGTATATCTCTTCGGCGTCGGGCTTTAGGTAATCTATAACCTTGAAGACCTGGTCGTCCCGGAGCCTCATCTCTTCCTTGATCCTTTTGAACCTGTCCGATTTTATCTTGAGATCGGCCACGCGTATCCCGTCTTCGTAGCTCATGAGTAAAGCCAGGTTCTTCGCGTAGTGCTCCGTAAGCTTGGACCCTCCGCTTTTCGTCCTCTCGTCAATTTCATAGACGGCCCTGACCTCTTCCATGTATTCGTCAGCGTATCCGGCGTCCTGGTATTCGAGCAGCCTGAATACCGACTCCGCCAGTATCTCTCTCAGGTTGGGGGGGAACTCGGATTCGATCCTCGAGACCTTTCCGAGGTATTCCTCCCTGTCGTAATCCTCGAGCTTGTCGGCCCTCTCCCGGATGAAGCTGTCCCAAACCAGGGCGGGTTTCTTCTGATCGGGGCTCTTCCGGGAGGACACATGCTCGTATCCGACTTCGAACGCTCTTAGACTCGCCTTTACCGAAACCCCTACCTTCTCGATCGATTCAACGAACGATTCCTTCCTGAGCGGCAGCACGCCCGAAGCGGAAACCGCGCCGAGGAGGATCGCGTTGACCGCGAGCTCGTCCATGCCGTTTTTCCTGGATAGTTCGAGTGCGTCGAGCTCTATGAATCTCGACGAAAACGAGGAGGCTATCTTTCTCAGGTTCTCGTCCGCATATATACCGCTCCCGACAGGCATTTTCTCGAGAGTCGAGAATACCCTGTGCGTGCTCGTAACTATGGTCGTTTTATCCGACCCGTAGCCCAATTGAAGCGCCCTGCCGAGCTCGAGGAATTCCTGCGAGATAATTACGTCCACCTCGCCTGGGACCGGGAATTGCGCGAAGATAACCTGCCTCTTCCCGGAGGCCGACCTGGGGTGCGCCTCCATGTAGTAAACCGTAGACCCTCCCCTCTGAGAGAGGCCGGGGAGGCTTATTCCCTGCACGTCATAATCCTCGAGGAAGAATGCCTGAACCAGCCATTCCGTGAGTACCCCGCCGCCCTGTCCGCCGACAGCAGGGATGAATATTTTTATTAAATCGCTCTTATTCTGCATCACGAATCAGAAAAGCTCTATCAGAGAAATACTACAACAATTTTTACGCCTTCCACAAACTTAAAATCCGTTTAAACAAATTCTATACCATTAAAAAAAGAACGGAGAAACTATAATTAATGTTCGGCGAGAGAAACGAAAGGATTATAGTCATGGTCAGCCTGCCTTTGGGACTCCGGTATAAGATGCCTTGACGGGGGCTGTCTATCTAACCCGACCAGCCGTTCCGTGAAACCAGGTGAAGCAGCGAGCGGTTTATTTTAGCCCCGAGCCGGTCGAAGAGCGACGGGTTGTCTATTATCTCCACTCTGTAGAAGGAGGGGCAGAGAACGGCCGCATGCGCTATCTCTCCGCAGAGTCCGCAGCCCACGCACGAGTGCTCTATATGCGCTACCGGGTCGTCCCTGAGTATCGTGGGGCTCGGCTTGAGCGTGAGCGAAGGGCATCCGTTGAACCTCATGCACGAGTGGTCGCCGGTGCAGACGTCGGGATCGACGCCTAATTTCTTCTGCACAATGCGCCTGCCATCTTTTATATTCGTTTTCAGAACTATTTTTTCCCTTCTGGTCTTCTCAAGCTGGCACTCGCCCCTCGAAATTATAACTCTTAGCCCCTCGTCCTCTTCGTACGCTTCACTCAGCACTTCCATGGATTCCCTGAGGTCGTAAGGATCGACCGTTTTAATCCACCTGACTCCTGCTCCTCTCAGCGCTTTCTCTATGTCCATCCCGACCCCTTCCTGCCTCATGTTCTTGCCCGACGCGGGGTTCTCGTGATGCCCTGTCATGGAGGTCCAGAAATTCTCGAGAATGATCAATATGGCGTTCTGGTTGTTGTACACGGCGTTCGCGATGCTCGACGTGAGGCCGCTGTGCCAGAACGTGCCGTCTCCCATGAACGATATGACCCTCTTGTTCGCCATTCTCGAGAGCGCGCCAGCGGACGCGAGACCTATGCCCATGCCCGTGATCGAGTTGCTGAGGTCGAACGGCGGGAGACCGCTCATCGAATAACAACCTATGTCGGACGCGTAGTACGACCTGCCGAAGTCCTCTTCGAGTATTTTTATCGCGGTGAAAATCGGCCTTTCAGGACAACCCGTACAGAAAACGGGGTTCCTCTTCGTGACGCGCTGCTTTAAAAAGTTGGCGGCCCTGTCCTTGTGTTTCTCCGTGAATTCGCTTCTCTCTTTTATCCTCTCTTTCTCGTAATCGGAGAGGGTATTCTTGAGCAGGAACTGCCCGACGCCCTTTGCGATATGGTCGGGCGTATATTCCCCGGCCTGAGGGAGAATATCCTTTCCGAATATATCGAGACCCAGCTTAGCCCTCTGTGCGATAGCCCTTATATGTTCTTCCATGAGATTGGGCATGCCTTCTTCGACGATGAGCACGGCCTTCTTGTCCCGGAGGAAGAGTATTATTTCCTCGGGTACGAGCGGGTTAGTAACGTTCAGGTTGAGTATCGGTATCCTGCACTCGCCGTAAAGGCTCGCCTCTCCCAGGTTATAGAGGCACCTCATCAGGGAATTGTATATCATTCCGTGAGTGATAATCCCCATACTGCTGTCGGCGCCTTCGAAGAACTCGTTCAGCTTCCTCTCGAGTATGAACCTTTTCGCGGCCGGCAGCCTCTCGTGGTATTTCTTCTTTTCATGGTCGAACGTGAAAGGAGGGAGAGGGATTTTTTCGAGATCGGTTATGAGGTCGTCCAGCCGGTTGATCATGCTGATTTTGGGCTCCTTGTTGTCCCGGCAGGTCATCTTGTTCATTATGTGGGCTACCCTGGTGGACAGAAGATACATGACCGGCATGTTCGAGTATTCCGAAAGCTCGAAACCGGCCTCGATCATCTTGACCACCTGATCGAGGTCCCCCCTCGGATCGATCACTGCCATCGTTGACTTAAGTGCGAACGGGAGCGCCCTTTCGGCCACGCACGTGCTGTCGCAGCCGTAATCTTCCCCAACTATAATCATAGCCCCGCCCGTGACCCCGGATGAGGATATGTGTGAAAGGGCGTCCGAAGCGACGTTCGTGCCCACTATCTTCCAGTTAACGGAGCCTCGTATCGGATAGCTGATCGACGCTGACAACAGCGACGCGGCAGACGCCTCGTTGCCGGAACAGTCGAAGTATATTCCCTTCTTTTTGAGCACCGGTTCGTATGCGTCGGAGATGACATCGATGAGCCCGGCCGTAGGAGAGCCCGGGTATCCCCCGAGGTAGCTCACCCCCGACTGGAGGAAAGCCTTCAGTATCGCAAGCGGTGTATCCCCGTAAAGAGTTTCCCCTTCGCCGTAATTCAACTGTTCGAGCAGTTCTTTCGAGTAACCCATGACAACTCCCGCTCCGAAGCCTGTTCTGAACCCCGGCGTCTATAATCTACCAGATAAGGGGCGGATATACCAGATTACCGACCCCCCGCGCAGCACTGCATATCCCGTCTATTCCTGGAGCACTAAACTGTCCCTTATCATGAAGAAATAATCCCTGAGCGCTTCTTCCTGCTCCAAGGTGACTACGTGAAATGGCCTTTTCATCTTTACGACGTCGAGAGCCGTACCGGGGTCTATCCTCATATGATGCATAAGAAAGCATGCGAGCATTAAATTAGTCCTCCCCATCCCCGCATAACAATGAACTGCCACACGCCTTCTTTCGGCGAGCCGGTCATTGACGAAATCCACGAATTCCCTGAAATCCTCGAACCCGGGGGCCTGGAAGTCGTTGACAGGTATGTGCTTCACTATAAAGCCTTCGTATTCCCTGGCATACTCTTGTTCCTCGAGGTTCACTATTACGCTGATCCCCTCCCTTCTCAGGAACTCGAGGTCGTCCTCAAAGCTGTTGAACTGCCCCGGCCTTTCCATACCCGCAATCACACCCTCGACTACCCAGGAGAACCTTTCAGGCACTGTCACGATCTCCTTTTCTTAAGCTCGGTAACGTATATATCGGCCCGTCTGGTCGGCTCGGGTATCCTGTATCCCCTCGCGCACAGAAGGGCGATCTCCCTCGCCGAGTCCGTATCGAGCCTGTGGCCCGGAGAAACGAAGACGGGCTTCGTATTATCCCTCGTCCTCAGGACCGAGCCAATCACGCCCCCCTCCTTCGACATCAAAGGGCTGGAGGAACCCCTTTTCTCCCCCGGCGCGTCGTAATTGCCGTAAAGCCTCTTTTTTGCGATCCCCATGGCGGGAATATCCAGTAATACCCCCACGTGGCATGCGATACCGAAGCCCCTCGGATGCGCTATCCCCTGGCCGTCAATAATAAGGAGGTCGGGCCTCTGTCCCAGTTTTTTGAACGTCTCTATAATAGCCGGCCCTTCTCTGAAGGCGAGTAAACCGGGTATGTAGGGGAACCTTTCGTCGCTCACGGTATAAACCCGCTCGATCTCGGCGAGGTCGGGGTATGAAAACAATATAATCCCGCATATGAGTTTATTCTCGCTCGTGAGAATCGAAAGATCGGCCCCCGCGACCGTCTTCAACTCTCCGAACTGCCTCTCTCTTATAACTATTTTGCTTAATTCTCTCTGGACGTCGAAGGCGCGGGCGGGCCGAGTGCGGGCCTCCCCGGTAAAGGTCTTCGAGCAGGCCGGCGTCAATGATACCCATAGACATCCCCTATTACCCTCTTGAACCTGGGGGCGTAAATAAGCTCGAAGGCGAGCTCTTTCCCCGGAAAGAGCCTGAGCGCAAAACTCCTGACTTTTTCAAAATGCTCGAGAGCCTCCTCCCTCGTCAAATTTGTCTGATACATGAGGGATATGGTGAGGTCGACCATCAGGCGGAGGAGTCTCAGCTTCCTGTTTTCTTCGGCTATTTCTTCGGGTTTGGGAATCTGCTTTTCCATGGTAAACACCGCCTGAGGATTATCGATTGACTATAGAAGTATACATGAAGCGCTCCGACGGATTAACTTATTTTCTATGCCTTCCGAAGCGCCTGTATTTGTCCGTGACAATAAAATTCGGTAGAATCAAACGGCATCAACTAAAACCTTCAGGATATATGAAATGAAGCTCAGAATGGCTTTCGTCATGGACCCGGTAGGGGACATAAATACGGAAAAGGACACGACCTACGTCCTCATGCTCGAAGCCCAGGCGAGGGGGCACGAGGTCTATTACCTGGAGCTTAAAGACCTCTACGTAAAAAATGCGAAGGCGTACGGTAACGCCGCCCGGATAAGCCTTAAGAGGGGCGCCGACTACTATAAGCTCGGTGGGGGCGAAACGGTCGAGATGGAGACATTCGATGCGGTGTGGATGAGGAAGGACCCGCCGTTCAACCAGGACTACATATACGCGACTTATATACTGAGCCTCATAGACCCGGGTAAAACGAAGGTGATAAACGACCCGAGGGGTATAAGGGAGTCGAACGAGAAGCTCTACACGCTCTATTTCCCCGAATGGATACCGAGCTCGGTAGTGACCAAGGATATCGGGCAGCTGAGTAAATTCCTGACCGAGGCGGGTGGGGAAATCGTCGTGAAGCCGCTCGACGGTCACGGGGGCGAAGGGGTCTTCTACGTCCGGGAGGGCGACAGGAACTCGAACGTGATACTCGAGACCATTACCAATTTTGGAAAACAGTACGTGCTGGCTCAAAAATTTATTAAAGAAGTGAGCGAGGGCGACAAGAGGATAATACTCTTAAACGGAGAGCCGCTCGGAGCGGTGCTGAGGGTGCCGAAGCCGGGCGGAGAATTCAGGTGCAACTTCCATTCGGGGGGGAGCCCGGCCAAATCGGAGCTCACCGGGAGGGATCTGAAAATCTGCAAAGCCCTCTCCCGGAGGCTCAGGAAGGACGGCCTCTATTTTGTAGGCATAGACGTCATCGGGGGATATATAACGGAGATTAATACGACGAGCCCCACGGGTGTGCAGGAGATAAACAGGCTCAACGGAGTGAAGCTCGAAGAGGACGTAATCGATTTCGCAGAAGGTCTATGCTCGCGTTGAGTCTTTGATTATTCCCCGCCGCATACCGATGCCGGGACAGAATTATCGGGAGGATCGAATGAAAATCACTAGAGACGACGTCATTAAGGTTGCGGAGCTGGCAAGGCTCGAATTCAAAGAGGATGAGCTCGATAAATTCACGGAGCAGCTCGGAAATATTCTTACATACATCGGAAAGCTGAACGAGCTCGACACAAAAGACGTCGAACCAACGTCCCACGTGCTCGACCTCGCAACGCCCCTCAGGGAAGACGCGGTAGAGGAATGGCTCACCGCAGGAGAAGCGCTCGAGAACGCGCCCGAAGAGGAAGACGGGTTCTTTGTCGTCCCGCAGGTAATAGAAGACTAAGGAGAGATTTGAATGGAACTCCCGTTTTTATCGATAGGGGAAGCCTCCAGGCTTATAAGGAATAAAGAGATTTCCCCGAAGGAGCTTACCGAGTCGGTCCTCGATAGAATCTCGAAGCTCGACGGAAAGCTCAATTCCTATATCACAGTCATGGGCGAGAAGGCGATTGATGCGGCGAGGACGGCGGAAGAGGAAATCTCATCGGGCTCATACCGCGGCCCCCTTCACGGCATACCAATCGGACTTAAAGACATATTCGTCATGAAGGGCGTCCCCGCTACGTGCGGGTCGAAGATGCTCGAGAACTTCTTTCCACCCTACGATGCCACGGTAACGAAAAAACTCCGGGACGCCGGCGCGGTTATTGTCGGCAAGAATAACATGGACGAGTTCGCAATGGGCTCGTCGACCGAGACCTCCTACTTCGGCCCGTCGAAGAATCCCTGGGACGTAGAGAGAGTGCCCGGAGGCTCGAGCGGCGGGTCAGCGGCGGCTACTGCAGCCTCACTCTGCCTGGGGTCCGTAGGTACCGACACCGGGGGCTCTATAAGGCAGCCGGCCTCCTACTGCGGCGTCGTCGGAATGAAGCCTACCTACGGGCGCGTGAGCAGGTTCGGCATGATAGCGTTCGCGTCGTCGCTCGACCAGGCGGGCCCCATAACGAAGACAGTCGAGGATACAGCCCTGATCCTGAACGCTATATCGGGACACGACCCGAGGGACTCGACGTGCGTTAATACCCCGGCGCCTGATTTGACTCTGAGCCTGAAAGACAGCATAAAAGGCGTGAAAGTGGGGGTGCCCGGGGAGTACTTCATTCCCGGCATGGACAGAGAGGTGGAAGAGGC
This sequence comes from Thermodesulfobacteriota bacterium, assembly GCA_041753155.1. Taxonomy (GTDB): domain Bacteria; phylum Desulfobacterota_D; class UBA1144; order Nemesobacterales; family UBA2774; genus 2-12-FULL-53-21. Next base: position 36,430 of record JBGSVA010000041.1, read on the forward strand.
CGCGAAAAAGGCGATCGCGCTCGTCGAAGACCTCGGCGGCGAGATAATCGACATATCCCTCCCGCATACGGAATACGCGGTCCTGACTTACTACATAATCGCCCCTTCCGAGGCGAGCTCGAACCTCGCACGATACGACGGCGTGAAGTACGGCTTCCGGGCGGGCGGCGCCGGGACGCTCCGGGACATGTACTTGAAGACCAGGGCCGAAGGGTTCGGGAACGAGGTCAAGAGGAGGATAATGCTCGGAACCTATGCCCTGTCCGCGGGCTACTACGACGCCTATTACCTGAAGGCCCAGAGGGTGAGGACCCTCATAAAAAGGGACTTCGACGAGGCTTTCAAAAAGGTAGATGTGATCATGGCTCCTACTGCACCGGAGGTCGCGTTCAGGTTCGGCGAAAAAACTGGCGACCCGATAAAGATGTACTTGTCCGACGTCCTGACAATACCGTGCAACATCGCGGGGCTCCCGGGGATATCCGTCCCCTGTGGATTTTCCGGGGACGGGCTCCCGATCGGGATTCAGGTGCTGGGTAAACCTTTCGACGAAGGCTCGGTTATCCATGTCGCCCACGCGTATGAACAGCACGCCGGATGGAAAGAAAGAAGGCCTCCCCTCTGATGTTCGTGATAAATCTCGTATAGACTTATTGCCGTATGCGTCATCTTAAGCGGAGTTTATAAATCAGGAGAACGAAATGGCCGAGAAGAAAAAGGTATGCATGATATGCGGGAAGCCGTCCGATTCGTCTATCTGTGATGAGTGCAAGGCGAAGATTCAGGGAGAAGCGGCGGGGGAGAAGCAGAAAATAGAGAAGCAGGTGAAAGTCGGCTCTGAAGTGGAGAAAGACAAGATAGTGAAGAAGCATATAGATAAGAAAGAGTGAACGAGCCAACGCTGAACGTGATTCAGGGTTCAGGATGACTGAAATTATTGAGTGAAATGTAACACCCCCATCCTGACCTAATTTGGTTTAAGCAGCCTTGAGCCAGAAGTTAAGTTGCTTCGGCACCTTTGTTGGTAAGGCGACCTGTTGCTCATTTATTCGCAACAGTTCCCCCGCCTCGGGGGAAGGAATTAAAAGCTCAAAAAGATAAATTTCTCGTTTTGGTTTGTGCAGATCATATACGATGTCAATGCGAGTTATTTGCAATCAGCAAAGAGCGACCAATTCTTACGCTCGCTCAGAACTGTTGCTCGAAATGACAAAGAAAAGGCAAATATAGGCAACTATTATTTCTTCTTTTCCTTGATGAAAAGAAGCAAAAATCATCCGACTGTACATAATTTGCTAAAAATCTTATGTTGAAGCTAAAATCTTTCAATTGGAAAGCTGAAAGATTTTCACGCTTCAACACGCGATTTTCTTAACGCAAATTCTGTAATGTCGGGAAATATAAATCCCACAGAATCCCAGCCTCGAATTACTTGACATCTACCGCAATGACATATAAAAAGTAAATCCTCTCTCCCGAGATCGAGCCGTTATACTGTTCCCGCAGTTTGTATATTAATTTACCGCTGGTCCCAGATTACGAGAGCACGCTTGTAAGTCTTACTCTTCGAATATCCGGATTCCCCGGAAACTTTTTTGACAGCATCTTTAAGACTGAGCCCGCTTTTTTTATAGGAGATGAGAAGCTCGTCTATGCTTTCTTCAGTAGCTTCACCGCTTTCAGCCGAAGCTCCCTCGACCACTATCGTTACCTCGCCCTTTATCTTATCCCGCTTTCCGAGCGTTTCGAGCACATCCGAGACCTTGCCCCTCAAAGTCTCCTCATACAGCTTCGTCATCTCGCGGCTGACGGAAATATTACGGTCTCCGAGGACTTCGGAAATTGCATCGAGCGACTTCGTGACCCTGTTGGGGGATTCATAAAACACGAGCGTTTCCGGATAATTTTTTATACGCGAGAGATAGTCGGTCAAGTGCTTCCTCGTCCTCGGCAGGAAGCCGAAGAAAGCGAAGCTTGAAGTGGGCAGCCCCGACACGCTCAATGCCGATACGGATGCCGATGGTCCCGGTATCGACAGCACCTCGATACCGTGCCCGGACGCGAGTTTGACGAGCCTGTATCCTGGGTCCGAAATGCACGGGGTTCCGGCGTCCGAGACGAGCGCGACGCTCCTTCCCTCCCGCAGGAGCGAGAGGAGCTCTTTTGACTTCTCGATCTCGTTATGCTCGTGGTAGCTGACGAGGGGTGTTTCGATCGCGTAGCGGGAAAGGAGCTTTCTCGTGGTCCTCGTATCCTCGCAGGCGACGACGTCCGCTTCTTTCAATATCTTGAGCGCCCGAAGTGTTATGTCTTCGAGGTTTCCTATGGGGGTTGAAACGATATAAAGCCTTCCGCTCATCTGATCCGAGAACAAGCCGTTAACGGGAAATCAATAATTCCAATTACGCTATATAGTGCGTCAACCCTTTATACGCGCCGGGAAATTTATCAGGTTGATTACGGCAGCGTTAATCCACGTTACATCTCTGATGAGACTCGTAGTTGATACATTTATCCTGATCCTTCCCGCCGTCGATGCTGTCGGTGCCCATTCCTCCATCGAGGAAGTCCTCACCGTCGTTCCCTTCGAGGTAATCATCTCCGTCACCGCCGTATACGACATCGTCGCCCTTACCACCCCTCAGGTCGTCGTTCCCGGCGTCTCCGTATATTATATCCTCTCCCGCCCCGCCGGTAATCGTATCTGCGCCGTCGCCGCCGCAAATTACGTCGTCCCCGTCGAGACCCTTTATCTGGTCGTTCCCTCCGAGCCCTACTATTACGTCAGGTCCGAGCGACCCGTTCAGGGTATCGTTCCCGTTCGTTCCCACGATTGTCGGCGTTTTACCCTGGCATGTAGGCGGAGGCTGCGGCGCCGGGCTAGGCGCGGCGTATGAATTTAAAGCAAAAAGCGACATTGCGACTAAAGCGGAAATGCTCAATAATATCCTTTCCATATCATTCCTCCTTAACGTATGTATGTAATCTCAATTTAACTATTTCGACCGAAGAAAGTCAAGCCGTGTATTGCGGTTATGACTAAGATTAAAATACCTACGTTACCTGGCCGGACAGGCGGCTCTTTATGCCGGAGGGCGGGGGATTCGAACCCCCAAGTCCTTGCGGACGCAGGTTTTCAAGACCTATACCGCGCACGTTCTTAAGTCTCCAGAATTGTTGATATATTTTTAATTCCCTTTAACATACGATTACCAAAACAACCCCTGACACAAGTCCTGGTTTGTACATATATTCACACATGCTCTTCCGATCAGCGAGTAAAACGCCTTTGTCCGCAATAAGTTATAAAAGCGGAAATGACCAGCAGCGAAAGTCCCGCCAGGGAAATTAGAACACCCGGAATCAAGCCATAGGGAATGTAACGGAGCTCTAACTGCCCCAATCCGGGACCTACACGGATGCCCATCAGAACCCCGTCCGCGACTTCCGGTGTAAACCATCCGCCGGGGCCGTGCCCGAATCTTACTCTCCAACCCCTGTCCCAAGTCTCCGCTACGACCAATGTCTTTTCCCGAGGTGTATCCCACGAAATACGCCAGTAGCCCGGCAGCCGCTCGTCAACTCTAAGCCCAATCTCCAGGTCTTCATCCGTATCGCCGGTCTCAAGCCATCGTACAACCGGCAGTCCATCAACTAACCGGTATATAGAAGCATCCTCTCCATCATATACCTTTTTCAATCCTTCTACAGGAGCTCCATACCCGGGAGGGGTCAATATCCACCTCACCCCCAGTTTTCGAATCATCGGGGAGTTCCAGTCCGCTACCGGACTAAAATAGACCGGATTGTATCCGGCTGAGAATGCAGAATATGCCCTTTCATACCTCTCAAGCTTCACCACGTTATCGCCCCGAATATCATAGAGTCCGTATACCATGGCGGCGTTAGGATGGAGCGCCCCCCCTACCCCGGCGACGCGGCCGGGCTTATCCCGGAGGAACTCAATCGCCGGGGTGACGGGATAGAGCTCGTTCAGGGACAATCCCGGATTGATATTGCCGTGAGCGGCCAGGAGATCGAGAACCAGGATCACCGGAATGGCAGGCCATATGTATTTTCTATAGGCGGGCTTGAAGAACAGAGTAAATGAAAAAATAGTAGCCGATCCGAGGACCCAGATTGTCCAATATACCTGAGTATCGACGGTCCCCCTTTGTTCCCAAAGTTCGATAAAACCGAACCAGGTCACCGCGATCAATACCGCGACCGCCGCCGTCCCGATCAACATGGTTTTACCCGAGCCCTCTATCCAGCGGTTAAATCCGTATCCCGCAAGCAGAGCGAGCGAAAGTCCAATGGCAAACCTGAGTCGATGATAGATCACTTTCCCGAAGACGGGAATATCCTTGATCAGATCGAATTCAAGCGGCAGGATATACACAGCGAGGAAAGAAATTATCAGAATAGCCGATACCGCAAGCCACCTCCGGTCTTTCCAAAAATCACTCAGCCCTGCAGAAGCCAGCAATAGCGTTAATACGCCCGCATACACCGTCGTTCCGATATAATTGAATGGCCCCCACCAGGTGCCCGAAGCCGGGTTCCCCGTCATCTCGGGGAGGACAATCCTCAGAGGCTGAACCAATATCTCAATCCATTCAATGGCAGCACCCTTACCGCTGCCCTCATAAAGCCACTTACTGCTTTCGAATAAGGTAAATAGAAAAGGCAGGGTCACGACAGCCGAGAGCGCCGCAGCCACAATCCAGCCGAAGGCAAAACCTGCCCACGACCGCAGCAAATCTTGCGAACCCCTGACAAGCAAATATAGAGTAGATATCATCGCCGTGAGGATCACTGTCTCGGGATGTCCGGCTAAAAGCTCGAGCCCCGCGGTCACGCTCAACATCCGCCAGCCGCCTTTTCCGTTCGCAATCCGCTCTACAGACCAGAGGACCCAGGGAACGAGCGCAAAGGCGTTCGACATGGGAACCAAAAGCCATGCGACGGGTAAGCCCGAGAGCGGGTAAATGAGACAGGCTACGAGAGAGCCGCGCTGTCCCAATCCAAGCTCTCTCGCAAGATACCACACGCCGAGGCCCGCTATCACGAACCTGAGCCACGGCAGCAAAACGAACGACAATTGAAGGGGCAACACCACGAACAACAGATGTAAAGGGAATAAAGGAGCACCGGAGCCGTTACTCCAGTAAGGGGTTCCCGAGAACTGATGAGGATCCCAGAACGGAAGCCTCCCCTGCCTCATCTCGTGACGGAGAAACAAGAGCCACGGCTGAACCTGATGAGTCACGTCCCGCAGGTGGGGGTTACCCTTCCCTGCATCCGCAACACCTTCCCAGGGTGCGAATTGCGCCATTGTCGCAGCGGGGCTCGGAATTCCGTCGGGGATAGTGAGTGCAGGCATCAATAGCGCTGCTCCCGAGATTCCCAAAGCGAAAAATGCGATCCCAAAACCCCTTCTTTTATATATCAATCCGATGCAGCTGAGGGCAAGGAGAAGCGGTAAGATCGGGTTAATGTTCAACTAGACATGACCGTGAGAGCCGACATTCCATACGATCGATATACGCCGGACCTCACATATTAATAATTGGAATAATTTCTAATTTACACCATCGATCGGAGAAAAACCAGCCTGCCCGCTTTACTGTTATCGAGGAGCTTGTAAAGTTATACATTACACATGAAAAATGAGCTGGTCAGACTCCAGGAAACGCTCTATAACTCCAGGAACCCCACAAGACGCTGGCTCCACCGAACACGCAAGGACTGGATAGTTCACAAACTCAGACGATTTGCCGGCGAGGAGGGAAAAGGAAAAGTCCTCGAAGTCGGGATAGGCTCCGGAATTTACCTTCCTGTGCTAGCCGAGTTATTTGAGAATGTAGTTGCGATCGACATAGAGGATTCCTATATCGATAACGCAATGACCATGACAAAGGATTTGACCAACGTATCCATAATCAAGGACGATATTACCGAAACCGGACTGGTTGAGAAGAGCTTCGATCTTGTCCTGTGCTCGGAAGTAATCGAGCATATATATGATTCGAACAAAGCGTTTGCTGGGATGCAGAGGCTCCTCAAAAACGGATGTCCGCTGATATTGTCGACCCCGCAGCCGTGGAGTCCGCTGGAGCTTCTTTCCAGAATCGCATTCCTGCCGGGTGTTATAGATATTGTGAGATATATATACAAAGAGCCTATTCTGAAAACGGGGCATATCAATCTGATGACGGAAAAAGAGATTACAAGGCAGCTCGCAGAAAACCGTTTTCGTATACGGGAACGTCATAAATCAGGCTTATATCTCCCGTTGATAGCCGAGTTTGCCGGGGAAACGGGCCTGAGACTCGAGAAATGGGTGGAATCCCGTATCCGCAAACAACCCCTCGATTGGGCCCTATGGACGCAATACTACGTCGCCGAGCCTGAGTCCTGAGATTCGTACCGGTTTCTAAAATTCAGATGACGGAGAACGGCGGACGTATTTCCCAGACCTCAACCTGCTTCTTATCGCCGCTAAATCGGCGAGAGCCTTCACCGTCCCCTTTATAACGCTCACATTACTCTCCGGGTAATGCTTCCAGGTAATAGGCACCTCTTTCACCTCATATCCCAACTCTCTTGCAATCACCAGGAGCTCCACATCGAAAATCCAGCCCGGGATCGTTTGCAGGGGAAAAACGTTATCGGCTGAAGACCCCGTAAATATTTTGAAGCCCGCCTGAGTGTCCTTAAATGGAAGGCCGGCAAACAGCTTAACGAAGTATATAAACACCTTCCCCATGCTCTCCCTGATCCACGGCTGGCGAGAGGTTATATTGGCGCCCTCTACGCCCCTCGAACCGATAATTATGTCGTATCCCTGGTCGAAATAGGGCATCATATGACGTATCTCTTCTATCGAGGTGGAATTGTCCGCGTCCATAAATAGCCGGCAGGTCCCCCGCGCCTTGAGCATCCCTTCCTTCACCGCCGTCCCCTTACCCCTGTTCTCGGGCAGGGTGATCAGCACGAGCTCCGGCATCGCGTCCATCAGGGACGAGACGGTCTCGGCGGTTTTATCCATAGACCCGTCGTCAACGACTATAACTTCATGCTTGAATTTCATGTCCGCAAAAAAATGATGAACGGAAAGCAGGGTCGATTCGATGATACTCTCTTCGTTATAAGCAGGGATGATCACCGAAAGGATTATTTCATCGTCTATGGATCGATCCCTCACATGGGCGGGAATTAGCATTCCTGTTATCCGCCTAAACCCGGATTCACAGGTTTCATTCCGATTATCCTGCTGCTCCGATAAGCCGTGCTCCCGTCCGACATGAGAATAAAGATACAGTATTCTCTCACCCTCATAAAGTAGGTTGCAGGACTCGTCTGAGTCTATACTTATCAGATTTATAATTACAATTCCGGCTCTTGTAAACTTTCATCGGCTCTTTCGAAACTTCGGTAATAAGATATAATGAAACTACAAAAACAGAACTTTTACTAAACATCCGTGAAGGAAATTGAAAGGAATAATCCTCGCCGGGGGTTCCGGCAAAAGACTCTTTCCCCTGACCCGTGCCGTAAGTAAGCAGCTGCTGCCGGTATTCGACAAGCCGATGATTTATTATCCGCTCTCGCTTCTGATGCTCGCAGGCATAAGGGAGGTACTGATAATTTCGAGCCCTCACGATCTCCCGAGATTCAGGGAGCTCCTGCGGGACGGCTCTCATCTAGGAATGTCCTTTTCGTACGCTCCCCAGACAGAGCCCCGGGGTCTTGCCGAAGCGTTTCTTATAGGCAGGGATTTCGTGGGATGCGATGCCGTATGTCTCGTTCTGGGGGATAATTTGTTTTACGGCCATGGGCTGAGGGACCTGCTCAAAAAGAGCGCGGGTCCAGGTCAGGGCGGGATCGTTTTCGGTTATCCCGTCAGAGACCCCGGCCGATACGGGGTTCTGGAATTCGGCGGGAACGGCAGCGTTATCGGGATTGAGGAAAAGCCGACGAAACCCAAGTCAAGGTATGCGGTCACGGGAATCTATTTTTACGATAATAATGTTTTGGAAATAGCGTCCGGGCTCTCCCCTTCTCACCGCGGAGAGCTTGAGATAACGGACATCAACCGGGAATATTTAACGAACGGGAAACTGACCGTAGAGCTTTTGGGGAGGGGGTTTTCGTGGCTCGATATGGGTACATACGAGTCCCTTCAGCAGGCATCCCAATACGTTCAGACCATTCAGGAGCGTCAGGGACTCAAGATAGCGTGTATCGAAGAGATAGCGTACAGGGAAGGATTCATAGACAGGGCGCGCCTGCGGGAGCTGGCCCTCGAGATGTCCGGGAACGAGTACGGGGCGTATCTGGACGAAATACTGGACCAGGGATAACGGGTATGGCGATAAGCGTAATAGAGACATCCCTTCAGGGGGTATTCGTGATCGAATCCGACGTCCATACCGACGACAGGGGCTTCTTCAAAGAGATATACCGCTACGATAAATACCTGTCAGCGGGACTGGGCATGAAGTTCGTTCAGGATAATCACTGCCACTCGAAAAGGGGTGTTTTGAGGGGACTCCACTATCAGCTCAATTCACCGCAGGGGAAGCTCGTTATGGCCGTGACGGGCGAGGTGTTCGACGTAGCGGTGGATATAAGGAAGGGGTCTCCCGGCTACGGCAGATGGACAGGCGTATATCTATCCCCTTTAAATAACAGGCAGGTATATATTCCCGAAGGGTATGCTCACGGATATTGCGTACTGAGCGAGAGTGCGGACGTTATCTACAAATGCACCTCATTATTCGACCCCGGCGACGAGTACGGAATATTATGGTCGGACCCCGACATAAACATTGAATGGCCCGTAGTCAATCCGGTTCTTTCAGTGAGGGACGCGGGTAACCCGGCGCTCGGGGAGATAAGCGACGACGATCTGCCCGTGTATATGTAAATTACCGGATAGTCGATAAAAGTATCGGGGGCTCGCGGTCACGTAGAATGGAAAATTTGCTAGTAACAGGCGGCGCAGGTTTTATAGGCGTCAACTTCATCAGGTATCTTCTCACGGAGACGGGCTTCAGGGGACGCGTTATCAACGTGGACAAGCTTACCTATGCCGGGAACCCTGAAAGTCTTGACGGAATCGATAAGCGTTTTTCGGACAGGTATGAGTTTATCAAAGCGGACATCTGTGATAGAGAGAAGCTTGCGCGTGTATTCGACGAGCACGATGTGGATTCGGTGTGCCATTTCGCCGCCGAATCCCATGTGGACAGGTCGATAGTCAGCGCCGAGGATTTTATCAAAACGAATATCCTCGGCACATACAACCTATTAGAGCTCGCCAGAGAGCGTACGGATCGCATTCGTCTATTCCATCATATAAGCACCGATGAAGTGTTCGGGGACCTGGACGCCGGGGGTTATTCCGCCGAGGACGCTCCCTACAGACCAAACAGTCCCTACTCGGCGTCTAAAGCCTCATCCAACCACCTTGCCAGAGCCTATTATAAAACTTACGGGCTTCCGGTGACGATCTCGAACTGCTCTAACAATTATGGACCTTATCAGTTCCCCGAAAAGCTTATCCCGCTTATGATACTGAACGCACTCGAGGGCAAGCCTCTTCCCATTTACGGAGACGGTATGAATGTGAGAGATTGGTTATATGTGCACGACCACTGTGCAGCCGTAAAGACAATTATGGATAAGGAAAGCGGGGGGGAAACGTATAACATAGGCGGAGGGAATGAAATAACAAATATCCGGGTTGTCGAGATGATTTGCGATATGCTGGATGAGATTTTAGGCCGTCTTCCCGACGGGAAGCCCCGGAGAGACCTCATCACGCTCGTTCCCGACCGACCCGGTCACGACAGACGTTATGCAATTGAATGGAGGAAGATAAACTCCGAGCTGGGCTGGAGACCGACCGAGAGTTTTGAAAGCGGCCTCCGGAAGACCGTCGACTGGTATCTCACCAATAAGGCCTGGGTTGACAGGGTCAGAAGCAGCGAATACAGAAAGTGGATTGATGCGCATTACGGATAATTAACCGGAGCGCATTAACAGCACTCCCCGTTCTCCTTTGTCTTTCCATATATAGACCTGTGCTGAACCATGTCCTGAATTTATTTCAGGATTGATTTGGTATTCAGGACGCAGGGCGAAGGGGTTTTCTTGTCGCGGCTGGTAGCTGCCTCAATATCACCTAGCGGTAAAAACTTAAGCTTTCTAACTCCTGTCCCTCACCATCTACAATACGGAAATTATATGTGCCCGGTTCCATGTTCATCCAGATATCCCTCGGAAAGCGCCATGATTTAGTTCCGCCGTCGCAAATCCTGACCGCTGCCGCAGGAATACCAAGATCATTATTCGAAATCTCGACCCATAACGGCAAGCTGCGTATCATTCCCATAGAACTGAACTCGAGAGTAGGAACGCCACACCACGGAAACGAACGCCCATGAGCCCCCAAACCACAGTGAAATGCCAGCCGTCTCATCAGCGGGATTAGATATGAAATAAAAGTATCGAAGACTATCCCGTAGTAGCGTTTCCTGAACATACGGCCCGATTCCTCGAACCACTTTTTCGCCCTGGGCTCTTTTACCGCACTCCGGTTATATGCGTGCACAACTTGAGCGTCCGGCACATAGTAAGATTTCAGTCCGTTTTTCTCAAGCCTCCTGAGCCAGTCCGCCTCTTCATAATATAGCTTGTAGGCCTCGTCGAACGGCCCGACTCTGTTCCAGGTGTCCCTCCTCACAGCCAGGAGGGCGCCGCTTAAGGAGTAGCTCTCAAAGGCATCTCCGGCTTCCCAATGCCTCCTCGCGTGCACCCTCCATATACTCCTCACCCACCTGGCCCAGTCTTCCCCGAGCGCAGATGTCCTCCATATCAATTCGTTCCGCCTCTTAAGCTCCATGAGAGGCGGGAGCAGTATTATGCGTTCCGGGTCGAGAAAAAACTTCGGGCCTGCCGCGGGAGCACCTTTACAGAGCACCGACACGAGGGCGCCTAATGACCCAGGCATCACTTGAACGTCGGGGTTCATAAATATCATGATATCAGCATTTGTGGCGCCGGCACCCAAATTGATACCCCCTGCATAGCCGAGGTTCACCCCCGGATCGAGGAGCCTTGCCGGGAGGGATCCGATAAGTCCCTTATCACGGTCGCCGCTCCCGTTATCTACTATTATTATCTCCCCTTCTATCCCGCTCGATCGCATATCGGAGCGGATTGCCTCTACAGCTTTCCGCAGCAGGTCGGGGGTGTGGTAATGAACGAGTATTAGAGCCACTTTCATATTAGAATTAACCTGTTTGTAAAAGGCCGCATATCATATATATGCGGCGGAATACAGCCTGGCCGGGTCATGCCAGGAGACCCGTGAAAAACCGTAGGAGCGACTTTTCCGTTTCCTCTTCCGAGTACCTGAGAGCGGTCTTGTGGGCGTTCTCCCTTATCCGGTCGAGCTCGTACTGAATATTGTCGTAATTCTCGATAAGACTGAAGAGTTTATCTATGAGCGGGTAAACGTAGTTGTTCGGAAACACATACGCATTCCGACCGTCCTCGAGATAATCCATACCGCCGTAAGCCTCGTAGCAAAGCGGGATGCATCCCGCGGCCATCGCTTCGGGGACAGTCACGTTAAACCCCTCTATCAAGTTTAGATTTACGAAAAAAGAAGACCCCTTCATAAGCTCCGAAACCCCCCGGTGAGTCATACCGTTTAGCTTCACAACATCCCAATTATCCCCGGACCTCCGTTCCCATTGTCCCGGAGACTTCGTTCCGACCGTCTCTGCTCTCTTTATCAGCAGCTTGAGGGCAATATCATAATCAACGCACCCTGCTCCGGCGTATGCGGGGTTTTGGAACAATAAAATTCTCCTTTGACGGTCTCCGGAACGGGCACCCTCATCATGGGCGAAGAAGTAAGGCGCAATAAACGGGGGGATAACTTCCGATTGAGCGCCGAAGTAAGTGTCAACGATCTTCTTTATATTGGGCATGGTGACGATTACATGGCCGTAACCGAGTTCGTCATAATTTACGGCTTTTTCCAGCCTGTGGAGGATAAGGAACCCACCCTGAACAAACACAATCTTTTTACAGCCGGCGCTTCTCGGGAAGTCGTCGAGTACATTGACTTCGGGGACTACAAGAAAATCATTTTCTCTGATTTTGAAAGAACTGTCATTTAAATATGAAACAGGTACATCCGACTCGAACCATCGGTAGCGGTAGGGCCTTTTATGATGCAGGACAGCCGCATCGATTCCGTTTCGATTCAGTAATTTCACGTGGCCGTACAACATGCCGATGCCCCAGCTCGGCTTATCGTATTCAGGGGCAAGATAATAAATCGTCACGGTCTACTCACTATTAAATTCATATTGTCAGTCAACGGTCCGAACCGGATACGCCCTGAGCAATGTGTCTCAGTAAAGAAAGAGACTTGTAAATCAAAGAGACCGGTAATTTTGACACATGCCAGGAATCGGGAGCGGTTATTGCGTCTCTGCATCCTCGGCATATAAAATCCGCAGGAGCCTCTTCGATCCCGTATATCCAGCGCCTCATCTTTGCAAATTCCGGCCCGGTAAGGACCTCGTCCACTGTTTGTCTGTTAAGATCGCCTACTATGTAGGCATTATTGTAGTCCTGACAGCAGAGGAAACACTCCCCCTTCGGGTTGATATGCAGGTGCTGTAGGGGGCGGGAACCTAATAACGAACAGCCCCGCAGCTTTTTATGCGGGTTATCTGTCTTCAACCCGAGACTGAGATAACCTGCCCGGTTAGTCAAAATAGAATATTTAACATTGAAATATGATTCCGAGAAGTGTTCCGCTATCTCTCTGAAGCTGCGGATATGGTCTTCATCCCCCATGCCCAGCACCGCTATATCCATATATTCAGCAATTTTCTTGTCTTTAATATAATCGAGGTTCCTGATAACCGTACCGACGTGGTCACCTCCGCGGTCTTTCTTATATCGTTCGCGATCCATTGTCGAAAGATTTACGGAAAGATAACCCAGCCCGCCCATGTCAATGATCTCGTCCGACCTCGATGGCGTAAGACCGGTCGCGTTCGTGTTCACCGCAGGACGGAAGCCGTGTTTCTTAATAAGTCTTATCTGATCCACAAACCGCTTGTCGGCTGTAGGCTCGTTGTAGCTGATCATGAAAACGAGCTCCACGGTATTGCGGTAAACCGACAGCTGCCTCAATATATCTTCATAAAACTCGATGGGCATAAAATATTCTTCTCTCGGATTTATCGAAACGGGACAGAAATAACACGCCTGATTGCATACCGTATTCGCTTCGATCGATACGAATTTAAGATAAAAGCGTTTTGACAATTCCTCATTGCTTATATGCGGGATTATCCACCCCTCACTCTCAAGGAGATGTTTTAAATCCGGGGACAAAGAATCCACAGAACGTTTTCCCGATGCCATAGCCCTCAATTCCCCGTATCCCAGGTCATTAGGCAGGATAGTACGGTTTGTCAAAGGGTTATAGATACGGTCCCGATGTAAATTCAGATAAGGTTCCGCAATCGACCTCTTACTCGCCTCTTCTCCATCCATTAACTTATTAATCTCTCCTCCATATATATAGTTTTTACATAATGCCGTTCACTTTAATTACGACATCACCTACTTTATCCACACCACTGGTATACGCGAAAGTTAAAGCCTCATTTTTATCTAAACAGTGCATCCCTCACCCTAAACACGATAGGCGGTACGAATAATGCGACTGCATCTTTTAATTTTTGCGCCCTTTCGGCTTTCCTCAGCGTCTGCCCGGGTTTCAGTTTAAATAAGGTAGTATGATCTTCGAGCCCTATTTTTATCTCCTCCTCCGGTCTGCCGTTCGTGTAATAGTAGAGCGCGAGGGATTTCCTGCTTCCGCCGTTGGGGCAGTTTACAGGAGTAGGGTTGCCGTGGTACGAAAAATCCGTTGTAGAAAACACGACTGCCGTATTGTATGCGGGTACAACCATTCTGTGACACACTTTCATTTCCCTGTCCCAGAGTTCGAGCTGTCCGCCGTTTTCGTCCGTCCACCCTTTATTCAGATAAATGAGAAGATTGAGCCTCCTGTCGAGTCTCATCTTAGGGTGCCTGTTAAAATCTGCGTGTATGTTGAGAAACCCTCCGTGCTTCAGCTCGTGCAGCCCGCCGCCGAAAAAGTGAGGGTCGGGGACGAGGCCGTCTATGCCCGTCATCCCTTCCAGGAAATCTATAAACGGTTTTGAATTCAGGAAATGGAGGAACAATGTTGTGCGTGGGCCGAAATGGTCTTCGCCGATACTTGCAAGCTTGACTTCATGCTCATTATCGTACTCCAGCTTCATCCGAGACCTGCTCAAATCGGGAAACTCATCAAGCACTGCGTCGAGTATCTCTTCATTAAAAAGACCCTCTATTACGATGTGGGGAAAAGGAGGATTGTTTTGGTATTCATCCGCCTTTTCCTTTCCAAGTCCGCCGAGATCGGTCTTTAACCAGTGCATATACACTATTTATTTAACCTCCTGTGCCGCTTCGATTTATCATCGAAGTATTTCATCCGGATTTAGTTATTTCGTCACCGGAGCTGAAATTAATGAACTCCACTTATTTTTTTCGAAAATGCTCAACAGGATTACATTGGAGAACAAAATCACAGTATCCATCCTCTGCGGGGCTTTTGTGGTTATTTTTAAGGCCTCTCCAATATATTTTGCTAGACCAGTATACCTTGAAAACACACTTACAATAACATGCACATACATTATTGAAGCATTATACATATATTAATGTATTCGCGCAATTATAATCTCCTACTGTGCCGGATATATAACATGAGAATTGTCTGAGGATATATAAGCTTTTCTCAGCCGAGGAGGCTCGAAAAAAAACTCCTCATTTCTTGAGAGAATTGCTTTCTTGAATAACACCTTAGGGCAATGGACTGCATTTGTTCTATCTCCATAGCGAGCTCATCGGCGCTTTTATTATAAACTTCAATAATGCTTCCGGGAATATCCCTGCGCTTGATATATGTGTACTCACATCTTTGACCTATCATTCAGAAAACTCCGGCCAAAGGGAAGTATCAATTTCCGGAAACATCTTTATCATCGCCTGGACGTCCGGTGAATAATATCTTGCAAGACGTTCTCTTTCCTCTTTCGTGATATCCGGAATTTTATGCACTATACGATTGACGGGTCTCTCGGGGTTTGCGGGCTTATACCCGTCATCAATTCCCAGAAATCTGTACGTTCGCGAAATCTCCGTATAAATATCCAGCTTGCACTTTTCATACTGCAATATCAGAATTTGATCGCGTTCGAAAAGGGATAAGAGCCTTGAAAGAGAAAACGAGAGGGAACTTTGCGTTATTGAATCAGGAAATACCCAAAACAATTCTACCATATGATTGAGGTCGGTTCCGAGATCAAAACGCTCGGAATATACAGATGTGAATTGATTTAAATGTGAGATAAACCTATCGATAGGGTTTCTGAGAACTATGAGAATTTTAGTCTCGGGAGCGGCTCCGGCCAAATAATCCAGGGCTAACGGGTACCAGAGATAACTCGGGGACCATTCTCCGCTTATACAGTTGTCGGGGGAGGCAAAGGCCTGACGGTAAACGGAAATATCTTCCTTACTTATCCCATGAGTGCCGAAATGGTAGAAATAAGCGAGTTCCTTTTCTTTCAGTCTGTTCTCCACCACTTGTGGATGTTCCAGGAGCAACGAATACCACCAGGTAGTGCCAGCCTTAGGACTGGCGACACCTACGAAATCAGGGCCTTTGATCTTCCAGTTATCCGGTATCCGACAGAGATCCGACGTCCTGAAAGGGCGCGTCATAGGGGTATAAGCAGGGGGTCCGCCGGATTTTCCGGTCCTCGATGTTTTATTCCAAACGCTCTTTAATAAATTCTTCATGACCAATATCCGATTACCGGGAAATAACCTCGATCAAGTCTTCTAAATCGAAATTCATTGCAGCTTCATTTAGGTTCATGTAATTCTTATCGAACATTTATCTCCACCCATTCGGTGGTGTAAAAAGCCCAATTTCTCATCTTTCACGTTAGCCATATCCCTTTCTTCTGCTGACCGTTCTTTTAATATATCCAGTGCAGTGCTCAGAACTTATGGTCCTTTTGTCACCCAGACTCCAGTCGTTTGCATAACCGTATCTCTCCATATATTCGGCAAACAAC
This sequence comes from Thermodesulfobacteriota bacterium, assembly GCA_041753155.1. GTDB lineage: Bacteria > Desulfobacterota_D > UBA1144 > Nemesobacterales > UBA2774 > 2-12-FULL-53-21. Next base: position 52,671 of record JBGSVA010000041.1, read on the forward strand.
GGTTTGAAAAAATCAACATCCTCCGGGAGGAACCAGTTCCTCCAGTCGCCATACCCCCTTGTCCTCGGGACATGGCTGTTTTCCTCGCCGACTTCAGCCTCGCCGGTCAGCCTGAACCCGAGGTACTGTTCAAGTCCCTGAAGGTCTCCGTCCACAAAATTCTCGTACCTGATCCTGCAATGCTCCCCCATCCTGCCCTCGAATCCATAGATCCAATTTTGTTGACTTTTCATCCAATCGGCAACCTTACCTAGCGACTCGCCGGGTATTAAATTCAGAACCTGTTGTAATAATGAAACGAATGAGATACTTTCCGGGTTCTCTTCCTTTTTTTTGAACAGGGTTAATACAAAATCGAGATTGTCGTCATTTTCATATATAGACGGCGACTGTTGTATTAAGAACAGCAAGCCGCTTACGACCCAGTCCCTCGGGTCTCTGACTATGTAGATTTTTTTGTCGAATCCCATGAACGATGTGTAATTCGCGACCTCCCGCCCGTCCACGAATCCGAGAATAACCTTGGCTAATTCGGCCGGATAGGATTTAAGCGGTTCAGGAATGTAATTCACAGGTTCATTAAGAAGCCTGGCTCCGGCAGGGAGAGAGTTATAAATTTTGTAGCATAATGCCGTAGTGCCTGATTTGTATTGGCCGAATATAACAATTCTTATCTTATCTGAAAAAGGTACAGTGAGTATCGTCCCAGCCATAATTGAATTTTACTATATTCGGAGTGAGGCTGATACCTTCAAATACTAAGGAGATGAATCCCAGCCTGCTCACGTAATCGTTCTTCGCCTAAAAAAATTCAATATCCTGAGAGGAACGATTTTTCTTACGGTGCTGTAGATTGTCCAGATAAAATAATTATTAATCAATGAGTTGCCGGTGGCCGGTTTACGTACTCCCGCATGTCTTTCAGCCAGGGCTCTCCTCAAATATCGGTTCTCCTCGTAAACCTCATCGATCCGCTTGATAAACCATTTTTCATAATCCCCGGTCTTGAAATAGTCGCTGTATTTATCGTATATCTTAAAGCGCCACTCGTTGTAATTATAATCGCGCTCGGCGAATACCCTGTATTCCGCGGTGATACCGGGAAGTCTCTGTATATAGGTATGAGTCGCTATTCTGAGCCACAGGTCCCAGTCCTCATATATCTCGAGCCCTTCATCCGGATAATCAATCTCTTCGAGCAAAGCCTTCGCAAACATGAGGGTCATGTTTGGGATGTAGTTAAAGACATGCAGCTGATCGAGATCATGATCCACTCCTCTGAAAGGCTTCTTCTCACCTTTAAGTATGAACTCGCTGCCGTGCCACTCGTAACCGGCTATTTCGCAATCGCTGTATGCGGCTTTCTCGCCCGTCGTTTCAAGATATCTTGCCAGCTTCTCCACATGACCGACATGAAACAGGTCATCGTCGTCAAGAAAATTGATATATTTCCCCCCGGCAGCTCTAATCCCCTCGTTCCCGGCTGCTGACCGTCCCCTGGGTTCGTCGAATTTGATATACCTTACGGGAATATATTTCTGGAATTCCTCTACGACCCCCGTAACATCCTCCCCTCCGTCATTTACAATGACGGCCTCGATGTTCGGATAAGTCTGCATAACGATGCTCGATAGAGTATCCCTAAGCAAAAGCGGCCTGTCTTTCGTACGCACTATTACAGAGACGAGAGGCGTATCTTCCTTAAACCGGTTAAAAGCGGACAAAAACTGTTCCCGTGAGAATTTCTCCACGTGATTATCAATCAGCTCTCCGCTCTTCATCAGAAAGAAACCCTCGGCGTAAGCGGCGGAGCTAAGCGTAAGGGAGCGGAAACGGTTAAGGGAGAGCGCTATGTCGGAGTAGGGAACATTTTCCAGCTGACTCTTGTACGCTTCACAGGCTTTCCGCTTGCGCTCGACCGCGGATGTGATATCGACAAGCGCGTTCACCCTGATCGCCGTGTTGATTTCACAGAATGCAATTACGCAGTCAGCACATGCTTTTTGCGCGGAACGACAGACTATTTCGGCCGCTGCACGGTGGTCGGGATGGAATTCAAACGGCGACGGGACATAAATAAGGTCCGGTCTGTAGTTCTCCAGGAGCACGGAAAGACGGTCTATATTCCGGTTGTCAGGTTCGAGGCCCCTATCGGGGTTCCTCCAGAACTCGAGATCCGAAACTCCCAGTATTTCGCATGCCCTCCTGGCCTCGGATTCTCTCAATTCGACATAGTCCTCTTTCCTGTGCTTTCCGGAAAAATCGGCCTTCGACCCGTCGGTGAGGAAAACAACTTTTACAGGGTCACCGCTTTTCCGATGATGTATGATACTCCCGCCGCAGCCGAAGCATTCGTCATCAGGGTGGGGAGCGATCACCAGAACTTTGTTGCCTGTAAGCTCAGCCGCTTCATACGGTATGATCTTCTCCTCGTGGAGGGTATTAAGAACGACAGGGCTGCCCGCCAATTCTTGCCCCGTCTCCCCGAAAATAAACTGTAATTCATGCCTCACCCCGTCGAGATACCCGGAAGATATCCGGTATATGAACCCGTGATATCCCCTCCCATACCCTTTTTCCTTGAGGTCCCATCTGTAATAAGAAGGTGTGAACCCGTCGACAGGATTCCCGCCTTCCTTCACGATAACACGTAAAGGCTCGTCCGGGCAGGACTTATCAAGCGCCCATCCCTTCACAATGGAATCGTCGTGATATTCGATCTCGCCGATGTAATCGGATTCGGCCGCAGGCATGGACTTTCCAAATCTTTCCTTGATATATTTCATCGGATATCAGATCAAAAAATCGATTCAGAACATATCGGTATCGCCCATTGTAAAATAAAGTCTCCTCGATAATTCATATGAATCCACATTTGAGTCCAAAGGTGTTGTTGTTATAAACAGCGCATATGGATTCCCGCCTTCGCTCATATCTCTTGATTTCAGCACCTCTTTTGCTTCCTCATCATTACATAGCCACATTTCCACTTTTCTTGCCCCCAAAAGAACAGCCAGATTCCAGATCCGCCGCTCTAGTTCCGTAATAGTCGATGGATCCTTTCCATCCCATATCAAATCCACCCACTTAAGAATTCTGTCATCAAGGCTAAGCACAGCAAAACCATGCGGAACGCCATTGTCTACAACTATTAAATAATAGTATTTTTTTAGCGGATGGCTCAAATACCGCCGATGTATATATTCCATGTCTCTCACAGCCGAAACGGGGTAACGGACCGAAGCCCTCGACCACAACTCACCGATATAACTTAAATCTACATAGCTGCGGGAGGTAAGAAAACTCCATATTATTCGACTCATTACGAGCCCGCGCACCCTATGAAATAAATTCAACCGTTTGCTGAGATATACGATAGGTACGCATTCCGTATAATTCATCATCAATCTGCCCAATTTCAGATGCCTCTCTCCCAGGCAGCCGTATAATAATGCAATGTTATCCTTGGCTCCGAATTGTGCGCGGAAAGCATCAAACGTTTTTATATATAGTTTTTTCCTGACTACATATTCCCTTTGAAGAGAATAGCAATCCACGGCCTGAGCGCAGTTCAGAATCTTTCCATTCATCTGTATTCTGGAAAGGAGGGTGGAGAAATTGACCAGAACCTCGTTATTTTCGTCAACAGCCAGCATTATGCGAGAGCCGGCGTCGCTGTCACGGCCGAATTTCCAGTACCATTCCTCTATAGTGCGATTCGCACCGAAGACCTCGTTGAAACCCCGGTTGATTGAGATTTCATCCCCTGTCTCATACGGCCGTATTGTCTGGCTATCCATTTGCATCAAGTGAGCCGACCGAGAATTTCTTAATCCTGTCCATAAGTGCTTCACGGATCAAGTTTTTATAATCACATAAAAACCCTTGGTTTCCAAGCTGTCCATATCTGTCTCGAATAGACTCGATAGCTTTCTGAACCGCGCCGGGAGCTCGGTCTTCTGGGGGATTATTTTGTAAGAACTTATCCCGGACCTTTCTACCCAGTCTTCCAATGTTCTTCTCGTGAAAAAGCGGAAATGCGTATAGCACAAAAGACCGATCGGGACATAATCCCATCTCCCTGCCAAGAGGTCTTCCACGACGGAGTAATGTCCGACGTTCGGCACGGATAGAACTATACGTCCCCCTGGTCTCAGTACCGATTTCATTTTTAAAAGAAAGTCTTCCGGGTAGTTCAGGTGCTCGAACAGCTCCGTAGCAAGGACGACGTCGTACTTCTCATCTATGTCCAGCTCCTGAATATCCCCGCAGATAACACGCGAAATGTGACTCCGCGCATCCGACGCGATGTCGGAGTTGAGTTCAACCCCCGTGACGCGGCATCCAAGCTTATTCTGTAGGAATTCGCCGGTAAGCCCACGCCCGCAACCTATTTCAAGAATCTCTTCGGCGCCTTCCGGAATATAGGGTAGTATGTCCTCCCTAATCTCGCCGTAATAGTCGATAAACTGATGGAATACGCCCGCATGGGTCGTCCGGTTTCCGAGCCTGAGGTTCTTGAAAAGCTCTTTGTCCGTCAATACCTCTTCCACGGATGTTCTATTCAATACTTCACGGAATGAATCTGCAGAGAAAAGGGATATCGGGAGGTGCGAGTCGTTCAATTCAAAGGGCTTATGGAATTCGTTGAATATGCGTTTTTCTATTAGCTCGTAACCGCGAATCGTATAGATAGGCGATTCACCCGTTACTTTAAATTTAGATATAGAATTAGGTAATACGGCAGAGACCCGTGTATTCAGCGCATTTGTCATATGAATTAAGGTTTCCGCAGTGAAAAACAAATTCTCCTTACCCAGAACCAGAACGTAATCGGCTGCCGGCAGTAGAGGCTCTCCGCTGCCTTCACGCCAAACGAGTGTTTCGACCTCGAAGGCTTTTCTTGCCCGATTAACGCAATATGAGAAGAGATACCTGAATTCAGGGGATTCGGCGTTTTCAGAGGTCAGATGTTTAAGAACCACCAACTTGGACATTTGTCTCCGGTGACTGCTCTAACGATTATCAGATGTTACCAGCAGGCGTCGAAATTTAAACCAATTAAGTATTATATTCAACCGTTCTCCGAATCGTTTTTTAAGGCTTGGGAACGGCTTTCCGGCCGTGTCTTATAGAAATATATTCCCCGAGGGCTTCCTCCCATTGCCTGAGCCTTCTTATTCCTGCGCTTTCCAGTTTTGCATTATCGAGGACGGAATATCGGGGCCTTTCGGCTCTTGCCCTGTATTGTTCCGATGTGACCGGGACTACATCGGGGCTCACACCCGCCGCATCGAAGATAGCCGTCCCAAACCGATACCACGAGCATTCCCCGGAATTCGTGATGTGGTAGGTACCGTAGTCTTCTTCTTCAAGCAGTTCCGCAATCTTTAAGGCAAGGTCCCGCGTGAATGTGGGAGACATCACCTGATCGTCGACTATCTTTATCCGTCCCCCATTCTCAGCGAGTCTTATCATGGTCTCTACAAAATTATGTCCGCGTTTTGCCGGAAGCCCCAGGCCGAAAAGCCCCGAAGCACGGATGATGAAATGCCGGTCGCACTTACCCATTACCAATCTCTCGCCATCGAGCTTTGAAATACCATAGGCGTTCAGGGGATGAGGCTCGTCTGTCTCCGTATACGGCTTTCCCTTTTTTCCGTCGAACACATAGTCGGAGCTGATATAAACACAAACCGCACCTGCCCCGGAGCAAGCGTCCGCGACATGACCCGCGCCCTCCGCATTTAGCAGCATCGCATACGCAGAATCAATTTCACAGCCGTCTACATCTGTATGCCCCGCCGCGTTGATTACTATGTCGGGCGTGTGATGACCGATAGTGCTAAATACCGAGTCCCTGTCAGTCAGGTCGAGTTCAAGCCTTCCGGCAGAAATAACACCATAGCTCTCTTTTTCACGGAACACGTGTACGAGGTCAGCGCCTAGCTGTCCTGTCGGACCGATTATCAATACCTTTTTCATCCCGGGAATCTAGTTTAACAGATACCGTATAAACCTGTCTCATTCGATTGATGATAACCTGGCTCTAAATCGAAAAAACAAGTAACTAATATTATCTACAAGCCAGCCGCATCCGATCACAATCGATGAATAATTGTGGCGGAGGGCGAGGGATTCGAACCCCCAAGTCCTTGCGGACGCCGGTTTTCAAGACCTATATCGCGCACGTTCTTAAGTCTCCAGAATTGTTGAAATATTTCTAATTCCCCTTTAATAAACGAATTCCATCTATTCCATATGGTCTACTGAGTATATATGATTCGAATAATTACGGATGGTTCTTAGAAAATGCTTGGAAAGAAAAGACGCAACTCTATCCCGCATAGATACCGGGACACCTCGATGATTACAGTCGACGTGAGCATATTAATTGGAGCCTGATAGAGGCCTATCGTTATATCTTTCTACAAAAGTTTTCACTTGACATTATACCTACTAGTAGATAGAATATTTGTCATGAGCAACGAAGTGTCTGACAAAATATTAGATGTTGCGCTGGATTATATAATGGGAAGAGGTTATAAAGCCTTCAGCTATAAAGACATTTCCAAGGAAATCGGCATTAAAACGTCGAGTATTCACTATTATTTCCCAACCAAGGGCGATCTCGGCAAAACATTGGCCCAAAGATTCTTCCAATACATTACAGAGGCGTTAGAGTTAATCGATAAGACCACCGAAGATCCAAAAGAAAAAATCAGAAAATTCATACGTATTTTTTATGAAAACTTAAAATCAGGCAATAGGGCGTGCCCGGTTGCAATGCTATCATCAGACTATGAAAATCTGCCGGAGGAAGTTAAACGAGAAGTAATTAACCTTATTCAATTGCAGGAAACATGGCTTGCGAAAGTGTTGGAATCGGGTATCAAAAAGAAGGTCTTTAAATTTTCGGGCAAGCCGAACGATAAAGCTAAAGCGATCTTTTCCGCCATTGAAGGCGCAACAATAGCATCCAGAGCATTTTCTGATCCGGGCAGAATACTTATAACGGAAGATTTGATCATGAATAGCATTACCTAAAAAATTTTAAAACCCGTATCTATCTAGTGCTAGATAGATACGAATATGCGTACAGGAGGGAATTAAATGAAGACAAAAATATATAGGTAACATTTGACGAAATTTTATTGTGCTTTCGGCAACAGCAAATTATCAAATTTAAGGAGACAATAAAAATGAGCATATTAACCATAAGTAGAATCGCAATGTATGCAGTACTCATATTAACGTGGACAGTAAGCCCACTTGTTATCAATGGTAGTAATCTATTTAGTTCACCTGTAATAGCAAAAGAGCAGTCCATAAATAATTACCCCATTCTATATAAAACCGTGAAAATCGACGGACTCGATATATTTTATCGAGAAGCCGGACCGAAAGATGCTCCGACTATTATTCTGCTTCACGGCTTTCCCACATCATCACATATGTTTCGGAATCTAATTCCTGAACTCTCGGACACATACCATGTGATCGCCCCCGATTACCCAGGATTCGGATACAGCTCAATGCCTAGTGTCGATCAATTCGAATACACATTCGACAATCTGGCCTTGGTAATTGAGAAGCTTATAAACAAATTAGAGCTAGGAAAATATAGCTTATACCTTCAGGACTACGGTGCCCCGGTGGGATTTCGTATTGCTGAAAAGAACCCGGATAAAGTCGAGGCTCTTATTATTCAAAACGGCAATGCTTACGATGAAGGTCTACGTGATTTTTGGATTCCGCTCAAATCCTATTGGAAAGAAAGGACTCCAGCTAATGCAGAACCCCTTAAAGCATTTCTGACTCTGGATGCAACTAAGTGGCAGTTCACGCACGGAGTTCGGAATGTTGACACAATTAGTCCCGACAATTGGAACCACGTTCAACCGCTTCTTGACCGTCCCGGTAATCAGGAAATACAGCTGCAACTTTTTTATAGTTATGGTTCGAATCCGCCCCTGTATCCTTCCTGGCAAGCTTATCTAAGAAAATATCAGCCTCCGACTCTAATAGTTTGGGGTAAGAACGATCAGATATTCCCGGCTGAGGGCGCATACCCGTACAAGCGTGATTTAAATAATCTTGATTTCCATTTGCTCGATACAGGACACTTTGCTCTCGAAGAAGATTTGCATGTAATTGCTTCTCTAATCAGGAGTTTCCTGGATAAAAACGTTATTCAGAAATCCACAATGGAAAAACAGGCCGAGAAATGATGGTCTAATCAGACAGTGCTAAAGAGAGACGTCAGAGTGTGTAATTAAAGCATGAGAGGTGGCGAATAAAATAAGAATTATCAAATAAGTAGATTATTGGCGGAGGGCGAGGGATTCGAACCCCCAAGTCCTTGCGGACGCCGGTTTTCAAGACCTAATTAGTATCCATTCTTAACTTTCCGGGATCATTGAAATATTTTTAACTCCCATTTAATAAACGAATTCCATCTATTCCATATGGTCTATTGATTCTATATGGTGGCAAGAATTACGGATGGTTCTTAGAAAATGCTTAGAAAATAAGACAGGCTAAATATCAGCTCCATGGCAAACACGCAATTGTATGTCGTTTACCAGAGATGATCTGCCGTCATCATTTTTCAAGGATAACAAGCTCATTAAGTGACTGAATCGAGTTACCTAGGCTACCGCGGGTTATCGCTTTTTGAGGAAACGAAGCCGGTTCGCGGAGATACATAATAACGAAATGTAATGCCTGCAGACCATTCCGTAAAATCTGCCGACTGATTCACGTCCCCGAAGACACCTAACGCTGTATGATGAGTTAGCAGTTTGAGGGCCTCTATATTGAAATCGTACCCGATACGGGAGGTGCTTTCTCCCTTGAATTCCCCAACGGAATCTTTTCCTCCGAGCGGGAGGAAGGGGGAGTCCTCGGTGCGGAAATAGAGATAGCCTACCGCAGCTTCTGCATTCAAATAGTAGGATTTGTAGGGTTTCGTCTTTATGCCGAGTGTGGGGCCGGCCATCAGGAATACATCGGGACTGAAGTAGCCTCCGTGTCCGAAGGTGAAGAAATTCGAGTTCCGTTCGAAATGCTGTGTGGTGAAAAAGAGTCCGAGAGAATAATCCAGGACATTCCGTGAAAAAGTCTTGCCCGCGGATACCGTTCCGTTGATTGCGTTGTTGCCCTTCACGTTATCGCCCCAGTAATAATCATAGCCCGCTAGGAGGGTCAACCAATAAGGGGAGGAAGGTATGATGTTGAGCTCGGCTTCCGCGCCTGTCTGCAACACCCTCCCCCATTCTCTCCCGCCATAAGGGTCTTTCAGGCCCGTGTAGGACAGTATGGACTCCATTACCGGATACTGGTGAAGGTTTATCCGCCACCTGTCCTGTTTCATTTCAAAGGTAAGGGTGGGAAGAGGATATACGGGCCCGTTAAGAGGAGTCGTTCCGACTTCGATATCGAGATTTATAACTCCCTCCTTCTCGAAACTAATATTAGGGGTCAAGACCCATAAGGAATTAATCAGACTCCTTATCTGCGGATTCCCCTTAGGGGCGGTCCCGACGAATGGGGCTTCCGGTGTGCGGCCCGAATATAGCCATTGAGTCGTGAACGAAAACCGGACGTCGTTACCCCATTTGAACGGATATGAGAATCCGGCAGACAATGAAAACACGCTTAGTTCGGATATCCCGGAATCGCCGGTCTTGTGACCGAACCACGGTCGGAATTCGAAGTACAATTTGTCGGAATTACTATACGGGGCGTCGGAATCGGGGTTGATTTGGGCGGCGGTAAGGAACATATTGTGTGAAGCGAAGTATGAACCTGACACCTCCCGGAAGTCTTTGCCTCCTCCTTTGCCCGCCACATAGCTGAATCTGATGGCGTCATTTCGTCTTCCGAGCTTCTCATAGGTATTGAGGATCGCTTCCGCGATTTTTGCTTCTTTCTCACTCTCATAAACAGATAGGAATATATCGAGCGCCCGGTCATATTCCCCTTTGCCGTACAATGTCCAGGCCAGCAGCGTCTGTGCATCCTTATTTTCGGGAGCAATGCTTAACACCCTTTCCAACATCCTCTCCGACCCGGCATAATCTTTTTGTTCGTACAACCTGTTCCCGATTTTAAGATATATTTGAGATTCAATCTTGTTCTTCTCCGCTTGCTCCAAATCGGACTCTCTTAATAATCCAAGGGCCTTGTCTTCCTCGTTAAGTGCTATGAGGACGTATATCAGGCCCAGCGTGGAATCGTCATTTGCCGGGTGCTGTTCGTGAAGATACGAAAATATTTCATAAGCCTCCCAGTAGTTCTTTGCATTGTAGTACTTCCAAGCTTTCGTCAGGAGCGCATCCGGGTCCTGCGGGTCGATAGCTAATATTTCATCCGCCAGTTCTTCGGCCTGAGCAGTATCATCTAAAGCAACAGAAAGCCGTTCCTTTAAAACATTCAGGTACAGCTCCGACAGCTGCTCCTTGTATTTAGGAAGCAAACCAGCCCGCTTCATCTCCTCGCCTATGAGTGGTTTTATTTCGGAATACACGGAATTGGATTTCAGTCCGTAAAACGCGGCGATCCTCAAATCCCAATCATCGGCGCATGCCGAGAGGAGACTATAATAGATTCTCCGGGCTTCTTCCTTCCTGCCGCTCTTGTCGAGTATGTTCGCAGCATCGTAAAAAATCCAAGGGTCGTTGCACCTGTCCAATCTGTTTTTATAGTCATTGACGAAGCCGATCAGCGCTTCGGTATTGTGCGTCTTTTTCGCTCTTGCGAACTGCCGGGAGATGAGGGGCTGCTCCTGACGCCGGCTCTTCCTTTCCTCTATTATCTTCCTCCATTCTTCCCTCTCGCCCTCGCCGAGAGCCAATATATAAAGGGCCGCTTTATCATAGTCCTTCATTTCTATTAAGAGGTTGAGCAAGCTCGGGAGGGTTTCTTTGATTTGATAATTCTGCCCCACAATTAATTCGAGCAGTGCGGCAGCGTCTGCCTTTCTGTCAAGTTTAATATAGCAATATGCGAGCCCCAGTCTTGCCTCCGACAGGGTATCGGCGTTTTTCTCGGCTTCTTTGAAATAATTAAGCGCTTCGCTACACATGCCCGCCTTATACCCCCTCCATCCCCGGTCCAAATATTGTCTGGCCTCATCAAAAGAAACTACATCGGTAATTTCTTCGGAACTCGTTACTCGTCCTGTTCCAAGCTGTTCTTTCCTCAACACGTCCATTAAGTTAGTCTGACCGCTTTTGCTCTCCGACACCGTGTCGGAACCCGGAGACTGCTCGATCGATTCCTGATTCGGACTTACACTCCTGACATCAGAAGAGTGCTGTTCCCGAGAAAGCGTCAGGACGTTTGAATTTCGGTTATTCTCCGGAGCGGTGTCCGCAGAGCGGCCGGAGGGAATTTCAAGGACTACGTGCCTTTCAGACTTAGGGAGGCTCACGATCGTGGCATCCCTGAATCCCGATTCCTTGAGTGTGCTTAAGTTGGAAACGAGAGCTCCTTTTATGCCGGAACTGCCCGCCCTCACGATATATGAGTTCCCGGACCTTTCTACCGTTACAGTTATGACGACCTTTTTCGACACAAGATTCGCAAATGCAGCTGCCGAATCGAGGTTTGCAAATGATGCGATTTCAATCGTGTATTCGTTCTGGGGTTCGGCTAAAGCTGGAAGGTCCACAGCTACGATAAACAATAAGATCAGAGCGGCTTTCAATTATTTAATCCCGTGGCTAATAGATAAAGGGTGAAGGAATAATAATCGTCTTTCTCTTCAGTCAATTTGAGTTTCGCGTCGGTGAAAAGCTCATCGCTTAAACTATCATCGCCCATTATTTTAGCGGCGCGAGCCAGGACCGCGTAAAATCCTGCCGGCGCGGACTGTAATGATATGCTGTTATCCTCTAGATTTACCCATATAGGTACGTAGCCGTTCTTCCGATATATGTTCAATATCCCCTTTATCCCCTTGGGGAACTCGTCCTTTGCATCCATGGATAGATAGAGAAGCACCCTGATTGCCTCATATCCGAAATACTCGCTCCTCTCCGCAAATACGGAAAAACCGGACCCATTCGTAATGATCCAATCGGCCGGAAGGTTGAGACTGGAAAACAACGCCTCGGACAGAACCGAGCTGCTGCTTTTATATACTTTATCCCAAAAGGTCTTGTCGTCGACTCTTGAAAAGGCTCGGAACGCCGGAAGAATCAAATACGAAGGGTTTATTATAAAATCCTCACCCCTGGTGAATCCGTAATAAGCGGGCAGGAGAAGTGTGCGTCCCTTATGGGTAAAGGCGAGCTCCTCCCTGATCGCTATAATGATATTTGATGCATTATCAGTATAGGATTTATCTCCCCACTTTTGCCCGGCCTCCAATAGTGCGTAGGCGATCAGAATGTCTCCGTCCGTGGCGTTGTTGTAATCGATGATCCCCCATGTCCCGTTCGCCCTCTTTCCCCAGAGCCAGCAGTGGAGTCCATCTTTTCTGGCACGGAGGTTATTATTTGTCCACTGCCGAATTTTTTCGAACAACTCCCTATCATCGTGAATCACCGCCAATAGCATTACGTACCCCTGCCCTTCAGAATGAGATGCCTTATTCTGATAGTAGTCGATAACGCGTCCGTCCTCGCTTATGAAATGCTCCTTATATAATTCCCAGCCGTACTGCTCCCCGGCGCTGTAACTGGCGTGAATAAAGAGGAGCAACAAGCAACTGATTATAGGATAGCTTTTAACTGCCAACTCTTCCGCTCCTGTTTCTCCTCAGTACATAGTAGATGCTGAAGGTTAAAGCCACGAATGCAAGAACCAGCAATACGAAGTAAGCTGATCTCGAACTGTTGAATAATGATTTTAGTTTGTCACCGCTTTTCTGATTACCAGCATAGTAGCTATTCCCCAGGGTCTGTGACATGACATTATACTCGCCGTCCTTAAAATCGACCAGAACTAAGTCACCGTTAGCCCCGCCTTGCACCGACGTCTTCCCGAGTGCTCGGCTCAAGGCGAGCAAATCGTTCGGCGTGGCTGCTGTAACGAGGAGCAGGGAGCGACCGGACTGGTAGGGGGACTGGAATTCCATTACCGACCCCTGGCCTTCTCCTAGCCCGCCTGTCTGTTCCATATAGACCGTCTCATCAGCGAGGGCAAGTTTCTGCTCCGAGTTTCCGGATATATAATTCCTTATTCGTTTCCAGGCGGGAACGGACCCGTCCAAACTCATGCTTTTAACCAGCGGGTAAGGCGCGGTCACCATAGAGCCGTACTTTAACGGCGCTCTATCCTTGATGTCTTCCGGCATGTTCCCTATGTCTCCGACTGCGATGATCTCTCCCTTCCAGTCCCGAGGATTGTCGATGACAACGTTTAACCGCAGCTGCGGGTAACCGATCTTCTGTGTCATGATCCCTATAAGGTTCAAAGCCGAGCCAACCGTATCGTCGTCTGCTGATGCCACATACAGTGCAGTCTCCCTACCGTCGGGCCACCTCGTAAAGGGGAAGCCGTCCTGGAAGAACAGTTCGATCTTAGGCAATCCTATCCAGTGAGACAATGAGGGGAACCGAAACGTGGAGTCACCGAATATCGTTAAAAAAAGATTCTCGACCCGGATCAATTCGCAGCGCCCGCTAACTGAAGGCGTCAGCACCGGTTCAAACCTGATTGCGTTGTCGCCATTATTAAAGAGATATATCGGGATCGAAATCTTATAATCGCTGAATACTGCACCGTTTGGATTATTAAGTGGTATGGCGGCAGCCAGTTGGTTATTCAAGCGGATGTTGAGAACAGAATCAGAACGCATTCCCGCTCCGTACGCGAGATGGAGATAAAGGTCCGCGTATTGATTCTGCTCGAGAAGAAGGTCAGCCGGCAATCTAACCGGCAGGTTCTTCGGCTCGGGTGTAAATCCGGTGAAAGTGGCGCTAGAGAATCCCATGTCGCTAAATGCGTAAGTCTCTCCAGGATCAAGAATTGACTTTCCCGAATACGGTGTGACTTCAGGTAGTATTACCTGTGTTATGTCAACCCTGTCGGCATCCGGGAATGGGAACGAAAGTACTGCCAGCGATGTTGCAGCCAACTTCATCTCCTCAAAATTATTGCCGGATACAATAATGAGCGCTGCTGTACCATTTGGAGCAGGATTGTCGAGAGTGCGGCCCGTAGGTGCATCTTGGGAAGCCAGGACATGTGCTATCTGGAGATAGGGTCCGTCAATACTTATATCGCTATCGCCCAGAATACTTTCGACAAACTCTTTTCTTCCTATCACAATATTATCCACTCCGGGCATAATATTTTTGGAAAAATTGAAATCGACCTGCCTGTAATCGAACCTGAGAGCTATACCAGAGGCTACAATGCTTGCGAGAGAAATTGATTCCTGAGACCCGTCTTCGGTAACAATATTTATTTTTCCATAAGGGAGGATCTTCGGGTCGAAAAGGAAACCGGGTATGGACGACAGCTTAAGTGGAACGGGCTTCATATCGTATTCAAGCTCTATGAATGCCTTGTCTAGCGATAGCGTAGTCCAGAGCTCAGGCGCACACGGCACCTCACAGTCCATTGTATAATGCTGCGAGACGTAGAAAGTCAGGTCGTTATAGCCCGAGTCCAGAAGCTCCCCGGGAAGACGAACCCTTGCCTTCCCCTCGGGGGCCAAAGGATTTAACTCTATCTGTGCTAGTGGATAGCCGTTCAATTTCAGAACCAGACGTGAGTTCTGCGGTAGAAGCGCCGAGGAGTTGACGTAGCTGAAATCGATGAAACCACTTTTGATTCTCCATCTCTCGGGTATAGGAAGCTTAATATTGAACTCTGCTTCCGAACATTTGAGGTTGGTAATCCCGACCGGCGCTACTTCATGAAGGGGTATTTTAACGGCAGCCGCTCCGGCTCCGAAGACAGGATACAACAGTGTTGTAAATAGGAAATATTGAACGAATTTTATTACTCTCACTTTATTCACCTTGTGTTTAATAATGTTTTATGTTTTCTGCAGCGTTTTGCCGAATCTTATACCGAACACGTTTTTAATTTCCGGCATGAGATACGATTCAGCCAAACCCTTGAAATTTTCCAAGCTACCCTCAAGCCCCTTTTTCACAAAGAACCTCAATCCCTCTCGTATGCCGACATTTTGAAGTCTTTCCTCTCTCAAATCGTTCCACCTATTGCTGTCACCGTAAAAGAACTTTACGAGGTCAGCGAATGTTTTTTTGTCTTCAAGCAGCTCATATTCGATTCCGGCTACTGTATATTCTCGTTTGGTACTGGTATGCACTACGCTGCATCTGAACGTGTATTCTGCACCGTAACCGTCCTTTAAATCTATCAGCGCTTCTTCCCCCTGCCGGATGCTCGGACCCATCGCACTGGACGCGAATTCGACTCTCGCGCCGCCGAGAGACAGATCTTTAATTTTTGCATCGACGGAATTATTAAATCGAGGGAAGTAGATCTTTGCGGGCATAGTGATCGGGAGTCTGTGATACTTTCTTATATGTCTTTTCTCCCATACCACACCGAGGCACGCCAGAACGATGAAAAGGTTGTAAACGCTCCACGCACCGCAAATAGCAATGACATCGCGATAAGCCGGGTGTGAGAACCATTTGACCGCGGCTATCGGCAAGCTTATAAGGATCAATAGAAACAATAAATAAAAAGGCTTTGCCAATGAACTTAGCGATCCACTGACGATATTAGTTCCCTTCGGGGTAATTTTGAAGCTCGGGGACTTAGGTTTTACAACTGCTGACACGACGGCGGGCAGGATGAATATAGATTGGACTGTCTCATAAAGCTCCGAGAAAAATGCCCACCTCACCCGGCCATAGAGATAGTCAGTTACCATCAATGTACCGATCACATGCGGGAGCGCATAAGCCAGGACCTGCTCGAAAGAGGCGTTATAGATTTTGAGACCGAAGAAAATAAAAGCCATGGGCGCAAGATAAAAAACAATCCGAGTAAAACCGAAAAACCAGAATAGGCACGAGTTCGTGTAGCATAACTTTTGATATAAAGACAACCCCTTTTTGAGTAAAGGGTTTTTTAACATGAAAATCTGAGTCATTCCCTGCGACCAGCGGCTTCTTTGCAGTATAAAATCATTAAACGTTTCCGGGGACAGACCGCATGACATTGGTCTGGATATATATGCGCTGTTATATCCCTTAGCATGCAATTCGAGCGCTGTCTCAGCATCTTCGGTTATCGTTTCACCTGATATTCCGCCAACCTCTTCCAAATATTTCCTTCTCAAGACAGCGGCGGACCCGCAGAAGAATGCCGAGTTCCAGAAATCCAGGCCGAGCAGTATTGAGCCGAAGAACATTTCGTTCTCCATAGGGGCCTGCTCAAAGGTGGCCAGGTTCTTCTCGACCGGATTCGGGTTAATAAAGAAATGAGGGGTCTGGACTAAGAATAGTTTCTTGTCCCTAAGAAAAAGACCGACGGTATTTTTCAGAATATCTCTCGAGGGCACATGGTCACAATCCAGAATAAGGATCAGCTCTCCGGCCGTTTGCTTCAGAGCGTTATTTATATTTCCGGCCTTGGCTTTTTCGTTACGCTCCCTTGTTATATACTGGACCCCGAGCTGTTCCGCCAGTTCCGTGAGGTTTCTATACCTGTCACGTGCGTGTTTGCATGTCCTTAGGTCATTCCTTCGCACCTCAGTCGAACCATCGTCCAATATATAGATATTGAGCTTCTCTCTGGGGTAATCTATCTGTGTGCACGCCAGTGCAGTGATATGGACTATGTCTTCGTGTTCGGTGTACGTTGGGATTAGAATATCGACTGTCGGAAGGTCAGCCTCGGGAGGTATGGGGACGGGCGCCCGTTTGAGTGGCCATATATTAACAAAAATACCCAAAAGATGAACAACCAGACTATAACTTTCTGCTGCATAAAGTATGAGTGCCGCAATAAAATCAAACAAACCAAGGTAAAACAGCGTGCTGTTAGTTCTCCAGAACCAGTACCTGACGGAAATGAATGAGGCAATCAGAAGAAATAAGATCCTGACCGGCACCTTGTTTAGTATGTATTGTTTTTGTCTCAGGAAAATGAGTGGGATGAGCAATCCCCAGCCGAAAATAAATTGGTCCGTTATAGGAAGATATATAGCGGACAGATAAAGGAATACCGTCGCGCCGAAAATAGCCGAGACAATGGCCGCCGCAAACGCATAATTTTTATTCGCAGTCGTATGAACTAAATCCGTTGATATAGGAATCGACTTTTCCATTTCTACCTGAGAAGCATGAATCAGCTTTAAGATGCATTTGCTGCATTATAATTATCTTTATTGTGTAACGTGCAAAAACTGTGCCAGAGTTTGTTTTTGGATGCAATTGGTTGTAAGCAAAGGATATTTTCACCGGAATGTCCAAAAACCGTCATATTGATTGACAAATTTTGCCAGTAATACTCAATGAGTGACCTAAAGACGTTTTCTGTTCGCCGGATAAATTTCTTCTCGATTCGGAATAAGTGAAAAAGTAGTTATTTAAATTATATGTCGCCCATGTTCTTTAGAGAGATATAGCGTGCCTGGAGGGAGTTGACCACCAAAGCTTTGTATCCTTAACATGATTTGAGGATATGTCCCGTACTTCAGGAAGAACTTCACAGCTTTCCTCAGATGCATCTAAATCACCCTCAATTTGTATGACAATCTTATAAAATAGATTTTATTAATTGTCGCAGGGAATTATAACTCATTGAGATGATTGGTATTATATTACGAATTAACGCCGCCGACTCCAGCCATATGATCTTTTTATCATGCATGGAAGAAAGAATGATGGATGGTTCTTAGAATATTCTTAGAAAAAATAATGAGGAGTTTGAACTAGATCAGAGAAGACTATATAACCTAAAATAGAAGTATATTTTACTCATGATGTTCCCTTTTTTAACTCAAGACCACATGTGAAGGGCGTGAGTGGGGGTGGAAGATAAAGTGGATGATATAGATAAATCAAAAGAGCAACTCATACATGAGTTAACCAAACTTCGTGATACCGCTTCTTGCCTTAGCGATGTCTCTACTCATGAGCAGTTCGGTGACAACTTCCAAGAAGCCCTTTCTCTTCTCCGTGCAACGCTTGAATCAACTGCGGACGGCATTCTTGTAGTGAACAGAGAAGGAAAGGTAACGAGTTTTAACCGAAAGTTTTTCGAGATGTGGCAGATACCCGAGTCTATTGCATCGTCACGAGATGATAACAAGTTGCTGGAGTTTGTGCTGAACCAGTTAAACAACCCTCAATGCTTTATCTCAAAGGTGAGAGAACTCTACAACAATCCTGAGGCGGAGAGCCTTGATATCCTCGAATTCCGCGATGGAAAGATATTCGAGCGTTATTCTCGGCCCCAGAGAATCGAGAATACGATCGTCGGACGAGTATGGAGCTTTCGCGACATAACCGAACACAAGAAAGCGGAAGAGGAGTTGATACTACTTAATACGCTAATGAAAGCAGTACACAGGTTTCTCGACCTGAAAGATGTTTATAAGGTCGCATTAGACATGGTCACTAGTATGGATAATGTAGATATGGTGATGATTTATATTGTAGACAAAGACAAAAAGGAGGCGGTACTTCAAGCCGAGAGAAACCTTCCCGAATTTTATATAAAAAGGGCAGGAAGAATACCGTATCCAAGGGGGATTACTTGGAAAGCGATTAATAGCGGCACTGTAATAAATATCGAAGACGCCCAGAAAGACCCTGAAATAGGACCTGCAGGCAGAGACCTTGGACACCATAGCCTCTTAGGTGTTCCTATACTTTTAGAAAATGATGTCATCGGCGTTGTATGGTTTACGAGTTATAAAGAACGCAAGTTTAGTGAGAGAGAAGTACGTTTACTTTCAGCTATGGGTGATCAAATTGCTCTGGCGATTGCAAAGGCAAAAATGATTGAAGAAATAAGAACCGCACAGGAACAGCTGATACAATCGGAGAAGCTGGCATCCTTAGGACAGCTCATCTCAAGCATAGCACATGAAATTAATAACCCCCTTACACCTATTCTGGGTTATTCACAGAGGCTTCTCGTACAGCCCGGCATTGATGAAAAAGAGAAACGGTCTTTAGAATTAATACACAGCTCAGCGCAAAGAGTCGCAAAAATAATCGAAAAGCTCCTGTCGTTCTCAAGGAAATATAAACCGGAAAGAACATATGAAGACATCAATCATCTGGTAGAACAATCACTAGAATTTAGAGAGTATCAACTGAAGCTGGAGAATATAGAGATAGTGAAGGAATTAGATCCAGAACTCCCCAAAACGATGGTGGATCCCAATCAGATTCAACAGGTTTTTATGAACATTATACTCAACGCCGAGCAGGCCATTAATGAATCTCGAGATCACGGTCAGCTAAAAGTGGAAACGAAGATTAAGAAAAAAGACACTATAGAAATATCATTATCGGACGACGGTCCTGGGATACCAAAAGAATTTATTGGTAAGGTATTCGATCCGTTTTTCACCACGAAAGAACCAGGGAAAGGCACGGGACTGGGTCTAGCAGTTGCTTATGGAATTATCAATGAACACGGCGGCGAAATTCATGTATCAAGCGAAGAAGGGAAAGGGACCACCTTTGTAATTGAACTGCCTGTATTAAGGCACGAAGCAATTCTCAGAGATGATGACAATGAATTCATTTCTAAAAATATCAATAAAACACAAGGAAAAAGAATACTAATTGTGGAAGACGAGGATATTATTACTGACCTAATAAAGGGTGTTCTTGAAGAGGAAAGCAACATTGTGGATATTGCTCGAAATGGGAAAGAAGCGCTAAAAATAATAAGCACAAATCAATACGATATCATTGTATGTGATATCAAAATGCCACATATGAGCGGAATCACTCTTTTTAATGAAATTAAAACCATGAATCCCAGTCTCGCTCAAAGGTTCATTTTTATAACGGGTGATCTCAGTACCGAAACGATAGAGTTCCTAAAAGAAACAGGAAACGAAGTTATAACAAAACCCTTTAGAGTTGAAAAACTTAAAACCATGATTCATAGTATCTTCGAACCTTATTTTGATTAAAATTCATAGTAAGGATTATAAGAGTCTCATTTACACACTTCATGTAGTTTCTACCGAGTATTATACTCAATTGTATCCAAAACATCCCGCACCTTACGTAACAGAACATCCGAAGTAAAAGGTTTCTGAAGAAAAGGTACTCCTTCCTCTAATACACCGTTTAGATTGGTGGTGTTATCCATATAACCTGATATGTAGAGCAACTTCATGTCGGGATGCAACTCCTTCAAGCGTTTAGCCAACTCAGGCCCGCTCATCTTTGGCATCACTACATCTGTAAGCATAAGATGGATCGGACCAGAATGTTTCTCACATATTAAAATGGCTTCATCGCAATCGCTTGCCTCTAACACATTGTAGCCTTTTTCACTTAGTTCTTCACATAAAATACTCCGAACTATCACTTCATCTTCCGCAATTAGAATTGTTTCTGTTCCACCCGGCGGATCAACCTCCGTTGAATAAACACCGGGCTTAAGCTCTTCAGATTCTCCCTCGACCCCTGGCAGGTAAATCTTAAATGTTGTGCCTCGGTCAATCTCACTGTAAACCGATATATCACCCCCGCTCTGCTTGACTATGCCATAGACGGTAGCTAGACCCAGTCCGGTTCCCTTGCCCATTTCCTTTGTCGTAAAAAATGGCTCAAAGATATGTGACATAGTCTCTTCATCCATCCCATATCCTGTGTCACTTACCGTAATTGCTACATACTTGCCGGGTTTGGTGTCTTTGTGACGATTCGCATAGGTCTCATCCAGGTAAACATTTGTTGTCTCAAGAATAAGTTTGCCTCCTTTGGACATTGCATCCTTGGAATTAATCGAGAGGTTTAGAATTACCTGTTCGATCTGTCCGGGGTCTGCTTTTACAAAATCGAGCCTTGGGTCCAAGTTAATGATCATTTCAATATCCTCCCCGATCAAACGTTTAAGCATTTTCCCTATCTCGGCAATTACAGCATTGAGGTTCAACACCTTTGGTTGAAGAATCTGTTTACGACTGAATGCAAGAAGCTGACTCGTCAATGCGGCAGCCCGTTCTCCTGCGTTTTTAATTTGCTGAATGTTCCCTCGCTCTTTGCTGTTGATCCCAGAGCGCAATAACAAGAGGTCGCTGTAGGATATGATTACAGTTAAAAGATTATTGAAGTCGTGAGCTATCCCGCCGGCAAGTCTTCCAATCGCCTCCATCTTCTGCGATTGCTGAAGCTGCTCCTCGAGTTTCTTCTGTTCGGTAATGTCTTTGCCGGTAGAGACAAAGTGAGTGATTCTCCCTAGACTGTCTTTAAGCGGCGTTATTGTTTTTTCCTCATAATATAATTCTCCGCTCTTTGTCTTGTTAATGAACTCGCTGCGAAATGCACCGCCGGAAAGTATTATCTTCCACATCTCTTCATAAAAACTTTCCCCATGCTTACCCGATTTGAGTATTCTCGGTGTCCCACCGACAACCTCCTCCTTTTTGTAACCTGAGACTTTCTCAAAGGACTGGTTTACATATTCAATAACACCGTATTTATCGGTGATAAATACGTTGTCCGCTGTTTGTTCAACCGCGCTTGAGAGCTTCTTCAACGTCTCTTCGGCTTGTCGCCTCTCGGCTTCTAACTCCGCTTCCCGTTGCTGCCGACGATATCCATCGTAGAGCACACCAGCTGCCTGGACCAATATCTGAATCTTGGACAGCTCTTTATCGGTGTAGCCTCCTGGACGGTTCGCTACACCGATAATCCCAACCACTTCTGTGCCGCGTAGCATCGGAACCCCCAGGAAATGATGTAAAGGAGGGTGACCGGGGGGGAGACCACCGGAACGAGAGTCAACATTAGGATTATTACTCAGGACCGGATTGCCGGAGGTAATCACCTTGCCAAAGAGGTTGTTGAAGTTAGTAAATTCCAGGTACCCGACTTCATGGTAGGAACGCATAGCATTATCGTAGAACTCTCCGTTGATATCATGATCCCAAACCATACCCTCGTGAGCCAAGATACGGAGTGCGGGTCCTTCCACGACAACTCCTATGAAACCATATTCGCTGGAAGTCTGATTAATTGCATTGCGGAGAAGCATAGCGCCTGCCTCTCTCCAATGTCCGCCGGCGAGAAACGCAGTCATAGCGTCAGTGATTGCCTGTAACTGGTTGGTTCTGTCTTGTAGCACTTCCTCCGCATGTTTGCGCTCGGTGACGTCCTCCGCGACTCCAATACCGCCGATAACGTTCCCTTTCTCGTCATATAATGGTGAAAAGTATTGCGATAACCATAACTTTGCAGGGCTTGTGGTGGCTTCATAAATACCTTCCTGGTAAGAAAACTGACCATCGATCGTTTTCTCCGTGGAGAGAAAAAAAGTCTTATCTTTCAGTGCCCTTATGTTGCGTCCTATGATGTTCTCATAGGACGATTGCAGTATCTCAACCATGCGTCTGTTGCACTGGGTGACATTTAACTCTTTGTCGAAGATATATACTCCGACAGGTGATTGATCGAAGAGGATACGGTATCGATCCTCAGACTGTCTCAGCGCCTCGGTTACCTGCGCAATACGTATTATCCCCTCTATCTGCGGTACTATCGTTTCCAAGAGTTTTAACTCGTCTTTATTGAAGGCGTTTTTCTTAAGAGAATTTATGTTTATGACCCCGACAGCCTTGCCGCCGTGCATAATTGGTATTGACGCATAGCTCTTTGTTCCCAGCTTTCTTCCGAGAGGTCCGATTACCTCGTCCTGATCTGCATCCGCACAATACAATATCGGCTTTCCCTCTATGACGGCTTTCCACATAAAGCCCTTGCCATACGGGATCCTTCCCGCCTTCTTGATGTAAGAAGGAGGAAAACCTCTATAGGCTTTTAAAACGGCTTCGTTACCTTCGACGAAATAAATCGAAACAACGTCGGCTCCCTCTATATTTTTACTCATCACTTCGACCGCGTTCTCCAGGATGTCTCGGGTATCGATTGATTGAGCTATACCTTTATTAACTGAGTTAATAATTCTCTCGTAAAGATTCTTTTTTGCTAACTGGGCAAGGTTCTTCTTAAGATCTTCACGTATTTGTTTTTGCAAAGTGACGTCACGAAGAGTACATACGACGAGTAATTCATCCCCATTTTTCCATGGAGCTAGGCTGATTTCCACAGGAAACTGGCTCCCGTCTTTAGATCTCCCGGTAAGGTCAAGACCTGAACCCATCGGCCTTATTCGGGGATCGGTAAAAAATTTTGAGCGGTGCTTTTGATGTTTTTCATGAAAATGTTCAGGCATCAGAATCTCGATGGCCTCTCCGATCATGTCCTCCCGTGTGTAGCCGAATAATTTCTCGGTCTGTGAGTTTGCGTAAACGATCTTGCCTGATTTGTTGGAAATGACTATAGAATCAGGAATAAAATCCAAGAATCTCAAGGACTTTGCATTTTTCATATATAGCCTAGCCCATCAACTTTTACCCTACGCCTGTTAAATTGACCAGCGATTATCATTATCTCATTTCTGTGCAAAAGAAGTCTATACGTATCTCTACGTAATTTAAGAAGAAGTCCTGCAATGGTATTTAGTAGGTCTGGAATTTATGTGTAAACCAAGAAGAACGGTGACAAATATCTGTTTCTATTCCTCTATTTCTTCTTTTTTGCTCTTCTCAGGTTGATCTTTCGTTGGTGGTAAAATACCCCTTTCGAGAGCGTATCGAAGCAGGTCGGGATAATTGCGCAAATTAAGCTTTCGCATGAAGTTTGCACGGTGAATCTCTACAGTGCGCGGGCTGATGAATAAGCGGTTAGCTATTTCAGAGTTTGTATGCCCTTCAAGTACCAAGTGGAACACTTCATGCTCGCGGTTCGACAATGTTTCATAAGTATTCACTGAAGCTTTCTTGGCTCTCTGTTCATAAGCAATAATTGCGTCAATGGAAAGTGGGGGGCTAAGGTATCGTTGGCCGGCCATTGCTGCACGTACCGCATTCAGCAAGTGCGCTCCGTCAGAGCATTTGAGCACGTACCCAACAGCTCCGTTCCTTAGAGCTTCCAGTACATAGGACTCATTGTTATACATGGAGAGGATAATAACTCGAGTTTGCATGGGCAATTCAGAAATTTTCCTAGTGATCTCCAACCCGTTAAGATTTGGCATCATTATATCCACAATAAGAATGTCTGGCCTCAGTCGCTCCACCAGACTAACAGTTGCTAATCCATCAGCGGCTTCACCCACAACTGAAAAATCAGGCTCTCCTTCCAGCAGTACTCGAAGGCCCTGGCGAACTATATGGTGATCATCGGCTAAAACTATGCTAATCATTCTTTTATTCTCTAGAATTATCCATGGGGATTTCAACCTTCAAATAAGTGCCAGCTCCAGGGGATGAATTTATCATCAGTCTTCCTCCCAACAAAGCTACTCGCTCTCGTATTCCAATCAAGCCGAAGGTTTTGTCTGAAGCCAGGACTTCCTCCGGATTAAAGCCCTTTCCTTTATCCTCGATTTCCAGGTTCAGTGTTTGCTGATCTGACCAGAGCAGGACGGTTACCTCGCTTACATCGGCATGGCGCGCTACATTTGTGAGTGCTTCCTGTATAATACGATAGATAGCTGTTTCCACTTCCATTGTAAATCGTTTTCTTTCCACCTCGGATTGCTTGAAATGCACACGTATATTTGTTTGATTTGTATAACGATCGAAATGCCACATCAACGTGTGCACAAGACCTATATCGTCCAGCATCGGAGGTCGGAGATCGAGCGAGATCTCCCTCACGCGTCCCATCAGTTCGTTGACCAGAGTCTCCATCTCACTGAGGTTCGCTGTATATGCGTCAATCGCTGAACGTTTGCTCGATTCAATTTTGAGTTTGAGGCCAGTCAGGAGCGCTCCGATCTCATCGTGAAGCTCGCGGGCGATGTGAAAGCGCTCGGCTTCCTGGATCTCGACCAACCGCCTGGAGAGAGCCTGCAGCTGCTCATGCTTAGAATTCAGCTCGTTGAACAGGCGTTCCCGGTCTCTCTCAGCGTGGATGCGCTCAGTGATGTCGGTCACGAGCCCTTCGAGATATAGAAGCTCACCCTTGGATGAATAGATCCCCCGACCTCTTTCCCATACCCACTTCTCGTCGCCTGACCTGGTGATAATCCGATAAACAAGTTCAAATGGTTCTCTCTTTTCAAGTGCCTCCTGCACTTCGTTCCAGATGCGGTCGCGATCATAAGGGTGTGTCTTTTCCCCGCAAGTGACAGTTCGATGAACGAGGTATTCATCAATGGTATAACCGGTAAGTGTGAATGCGCCGTCGCTTATAAACTCGAGCGTCCAATCTTTGTCATTTTTACAGCGATACGAGTAGCCCGGGAGATTGCTCAGCAATGTTGACAGCATCCGTTCATACTCACTGTGTGCTCGTTCAGCGTGGATGCGCTCAGTGATGTCCCTAGCCACGCCAACAATATTGACCAGTTTACCCGTGTCATCAAATTTAGGTACAACTTTATCTTCGATCCAACAGTATTGTCCGGTATTCTTGTGCCGGATACGATACCGCCGCGTTACTTTTTCTCTATGCTCTATCAGCTTCTGAGTGTCCTCCACAACGACGGGCAAGTCATCGGGATGAATGAGCCTTAGCCAAAGTCCGGGATCCTCCATGAATTCATTTGATTCATATCCGATAATATTCTTCACCTGATCGCCGACCATCTGCACAATTCCTTCAAATGGATTCTCTTCTATAAATTTAACCGCATAAACTATTTCGTTTACATTTTGAATGATCATACGGTATGTTTCTTCGATTTTTTGAAGTTGCATCTCGATCTGTTTGCATTCGGTTATATCACGGTAGTTGCAGATAAAACCAGCCACTGCCGGCGTGTTTAGAAGGTTTTTGCATATCCACTCAACAATACGCCATGAGCCGTCAGTATGCTTCATGCGAATCTCCTCGGTCTGAACGCTGCTTTTGTCCTGCATCACCTTATTGAAGGTGTTCGTAACTTTTTGCAAGTCATCGGGATGAACGAAATCGATGATGAATTTGCCAATTAATTGTCTCGGTTTATATCCGAGCATGCTCTCCGCAAAGGGATTCATGTAGCGTATGGTTCTATCGACATTAATGACACAGATGCAATCAGAAACGTTTTCTATTAGAGCCTGATAAAATTCTTCGTTAGTTCGCAATGATTTTTCCTCAGCTTGTTCGATGTAAGGAGTACTGAAACACACAAAGTGCCAATATCCCCGACAAGCGGTTGATTTCTGCATTCGCTGGATTGGTTCCTGAGGAGGATACAAGAAGCCGGTCAAGATTAAAACTGTACATACTGTTGTGATAAAAAAGGATATAGGGGCTGTTTGATCCAGAACGTGAGCAACAGTGGGAACAGATCCAGCAACCATTCCGCTGTGCCTAAATGTATAAATAGATCAAGTACAAAAATACCAGAAGCGAGTATAAACGTAGTCAGTATTAGAACCCTGTTATAGGTACTCTTTGCCTTAATAGTCATATTCATTCAATGTCCGTTCCTCGAAATTCCACGGAGTTGTTACCATTTGCATTATCGTATAACTTTCTGTGAAATAAGCAAAAATTATACTACAGTCCTGTTGCTTACACCATTTATGTAAGCTTCCCATTTAAGTAGACAGTTCTAAAGTAGAACTTTTGGTAGTTACTTTTTCCCTCAAGAGGCGGGTTGTAACCTGCTAAGCGGCTCATTGGGACGCCGTTTACTATGTCCGGTGTCCTAGTATTTACGATACTTGAGACAACATAGTAGACTTATATCCTATTGGATTTACTATATCTTCCATTTTATTCAAAATGCAAATTCTCTTGAATTTGGAATTCAAACTTAGAAAATACTTAGAAAGGCGAATTCGGCATGATATTTATTTCGTTTGTGAAACAATCACAATCATCTACAATCATTCAATTATTCTGGCGGAGGGCGAGGGATTCGAACCCCCAAGTCCTTGCGGACGCCGGTTTTCAAGACCGGTGCATTAGCCGTTCTGCCAGCCCTCCGGGGGGGAATGATTACAGTAGGTTACGTTGAGTCTGAGTTCCTGGCAAATTCATTGGCAGCGATATTGACAGTATTCTGTCCAAAATTGCTCAGAGATTCAAGAGATTCCATCATTGAATCTTCAGGGTGAGCATACCTCATAGTCGTTTTGATGTCACTGTGACCGAGTATGTAGTTTGCCGCAAATATATTCCCGCATCATTCGATCATTCTTCCGGCGGGTGTTCTTCTTAAATGCAGTATCCGAAACCTGCCGCATCGCCCGGATGATGTGCCGATACGGATTAATCAATAGTGGGCGGAGGATTATTCGGCGGAGGAGGATCATTTGGCGGCGGAGGCGGGTCATCCGGAGGATCGAATGGAAAACCCGGGAACAGAGGCGGCCGTGTGGGAACCGGAGGAGGCGGCTCCGTAGGGGGTGGCGGAGGAGGGGGCGGGGGTTCCGTCGGAATTGGCGGAGGGGGCGGAGGTTCTGTCGGAATCGGGGGCTCTACACGCGAACGGAAATCGTCCTGAGCGTCCGGCGGCTGCTGGTTATACGGCGGCTCTCCGTCCTTGAGCTGAGAAACGGGCGCTCTAAGGAGGATTTCGAGCACGTAAATCAGGTCGGGATTATTCTCTACCGAATCGAGCGGCTCGATCGCTCCGGTGTCGAGATCGGTTTTCTGATCGGCATTCAGATTTCCGTCGGCAATGGAGTCAGCCGCAATGTACTGGGTCGAGAACAAGAGCCCCGGTATCAGCAATAATAAGACCTTGCCAACATTGTTCAGGTGAGATTTCATTCCGTTCCTTGTGATATCCATAATTCTACCTCAGTAACTTAGAAAGAGAGACCAGGTTAATATATGCCTGTCAAACTCCAGGACCTCGTAGTTTGAGTCCTCGTTTGTGAAGCTATATGAGAGAGCGCCGTATACAGGCCCTTTAATGTTTCTGGCCAGCCGGACGAATATGTTCACCCTGTTCGTTTCCCTGTCTCTCGGACCTTGAAAATCCGGGTAATCATCCCTTTCATACTCCCCGCTGACATCCCCCCTCACACCCCAGTAGATGGGTACGGAAAAGCCCGCGCCTATCTTGTTGCCGTTGTAATTGAAATTAAGGCCGTCGGCGTCGTTATGCTGAAACTCATACCCGAGCCAGATATTGACAGCACGCTCCAGGAAGAATAAGTACTGAACTATTCCGAAAGCGTTATTCACGGCATCGCGCGAGGATATCGAGGGGTCGAACCCCTCGTCGTTGAAATTGTCGAACGAGAGCCTGTAGTAAGGCATCGTGAGTGTATTGACCGTAAATGCGGTGTTCAGGGTAGCGGTAATCGTGTGTGAATTGCTGTAGCTGTCGTAGTCGAGAAGCGCGTAATTGAAATTATAGCTAAGCGTGGGTGAGAAGGCTTTCCCGAAAACCGTCGTGGTGTAGTTGATATACGGAGAAATGTTGAATGTAGAAAGGTTAAAATCCCTCAGGCTCTTTTTTGTGTTCTGGCTCTGATACGTCGAGAAATACGATCCCAGCATCCATTTGCCAAGCTGCTTCGTCCTCAGCCCGAGGGAAGCGTACTCCGTAAACCTGAACGATTCGTCATCGCTGAAGCTGCTGCCGTCCTTGGGGTCTTCGGGCACGTTAAAATCGAGCTGGGGGGAGACTTGAAGAAAAACTTCGTATAGCCTTGGCCCCCCGGGTCTCTCGTACTCAGTCTCCTGCTGCTCTATCGCTTCCAGGTAACGCTCCGACCACTCTCCGTATAGAGAACCGGGGGCGAGGCTCAAGACCGTTAGAAAGATCTTCCGCGCCGTGCCGGTATCGCTGATTTTGAAATACGTAGATGCCATATAAAAGAGAACCGGTACGTTTTGCGGATCGATTTCGAGCGCTCTCTTGAAAGCATCGATCGCTTTTTCGTATTGTCCCAGGCGGTGGTGCGTAAGGCCGATATAACGGAGGATCGTTACAGCGTCGTCCGGATATTCTTCCAGCAGAACATTGAATTCTTTGAGTGCCTTTTCGTATTCTCCCGATTTAAATGCCCTGCCCGCATCGGTTTCTATCAGCTTTACCTGGGCGAAAACCGAGGGGTGCACGATGAATACCGTCAAGAAAAAGAGAATCCGGGCGGATCGCACAGCTCCATCCTCCTCTGGAATCAGTACCCATATAGTAGAATATTTATAATTTCTATTCAACATTTATCTATTTTAAGTTAATAATTTTCTGAGACTCGAGAACTCCGCATTGTTGCGAGGGGGTGTTATGACCAGGGGCCGCCCTCAGAGGCGAGCGCGGTCCCTGTCCCCTTCTTGCACGTTACGAAACTGTCTGTCTTCTCCGTATAAATCTCATTATGAGAATAAATACCGGAGCCAGAAGATAAAGCGGTAAGGATTTCGATGCGGAGCCTTTCCCGGCTATCGAACAACCGCTGCCTTCTCCGGAATCTCCGGACGGCTCGAACTCAAACGCCCCGGAATCGCATATCGCGTCACTGTCTCCATCGCCGTCGACCGGCCTCACGACGCCTCTCTGGTCGGTCCCCACCGCGAAACATGTAAACTCGTTATCCGTCAGGTCTACGGCGGGGCTTCCGTCGAGGAGCGCATGCGTCCGTGTTGCGCCGCCGTTATCCTGGAGCGGGCCGATCAGAGGGTCCGTATCGGGCATATCGGTAGGGTCCGTCAGGTTGCAGTCGCTCGTCGATATATTGAATCCGAGCGAGTCGATGAATACGCCGCCGCAGTCGCCCGAGGTATTCCCGGCAATGATGCTGCCGAAGAAATCCGCGTCGGTTCCGATCGTTTGATGAATCCCTCCGCCGATGGGGGAGACATTTTCCGCAATTGTAACGAAAACGGCGGATATAACGGATTCATTGAAGATACCCCCGCCGAGGTCCCCGGCATCGTTATTGCTGATCGTGACATTCACCAAGGTCAATTCCCCGGAATTGTATATGCCGCCGCCCCTCTCATTATCCGGGTCACCCGTCGCGGTGTTGTTATGAATGGCGGAATTCCTGATTTCGGCGACGCCTTCGGGCCCGACGTATATGCCCGCGCCCCTGGGAGCGGAATTGTCCCGCACGCTTAACCCGTCGACAGTGAGGACCTCGGCGACGTTCCTTATCGCACCGCCGGCATTGCCCGCGAGCGAATTCATAAGCGTCATATCATATATCTCGACTTCTATCTGGCTCAGGTCGTCCCCGTCCACGAGATGGAATGCACGGGTGCCGCTGGCGTCGATTATAGTGCTTTCGGCTCCTGTCCCCCGGACGATCAGGTGGTCCCTTATATCGAGGTCGCCGTTTGCGGCATTGTCGTCTCCCCCGGGAATAGTGAGCACATAAGTCTCGTCAGAGAGCATGATCTCGTCCTCACCGGCGAGCACGTTTGTCTCCATGACCGCAGCGCGGAGCGTGCAGCTCCCCGAGCCGTCGTCGCAGAACGTGTCGCCGGGATTGTCGTCCACGGCGTCGAGCGTGCTGTCGACTATGAAAGTAACTGCCTTTACATCGATCGCCCCGACAAAGACCAGGAGCGTTAAAGTTAAAGTTAAAGCTATCGTAATCCCTTTAAGATCGGGAGAACGGAATTTCTTAATAAAGTCGAATAACCTGTTCATGGTTATTTCCTCCTTTAAATGGTTTGCAGAGTTAGTACCTTCCAAGCGGTGGAAGGTTCGAAGTTCATGCCAGATCGCTGCAGCCGT
Source organism: Thermodesulfobacteriota bacterium (assembly GCA_041753155.1). Taxonomy (GTDB): domain Bacteria; phylum Desulfobacterota_D; class UBA1144; order Nemesobacterales; family UBA2774; genus 2-12-FULL-53-21. The sequence goes on from JBGSVA010000041.1 coordinate 83,514, forward strand.
CAAATGAAAGAGCCCCGACAGGTACAGGACCTGAACGGGGCTCTCAGAAGGTATGGATAGATGGATAATCCTGATTCGTTTATGTTTCAGGCTTATACGGCGGGTTCGTCAAAGTACACTTCACTTTGGTCTTCGGTTTCACCTGGCCGCTGTACTGCTTTACGTTGCTCGTACCCTCGTACTTGCAGCTGGCGTCGAATCTTACGATGTCTACGGTGGACGGCTGAAGCCATATGACCGCTTCTTCGTTATAGTCCCCGTTCCCCTTCGTAAGCGCATTTGCACACTGGGATTCGACGGTGTTAAGGCTCCACGGCTTTATATCGACGTTCCTGTTCACGCTCTGGGCGTTGGAGCTTCCGGCCGGGAACACGCTTTTGTAACCGTTGGCCGTCTGTATCTCGAAGTGGTTGATCACGGTGCCTTCTCCGCACACGAGCTTCGCGTTCCAGGTCATCTCCTGATTGAGGTTCTGAGACGCGAGCTTCATCACCTTTACTTCGTTACCGTTGACGAGCTTCGTCGCGAGCTTCATGGGCACGGCCCCGCTCATCCCGTTCATCTGGTATATGGAAGCGCTGCCGTTGGACGAAGACGGCGTCTTGTAGCCGAAATCCTGCTGACCTGCCGCGGGCTGTGCCACGACGGCCTTATTCGCCGCTGGCTTTACGGCCTTCAGGTTGAGCTTCTTCTTTGAAGAACCGGGCTTCTCGACGCCGTTTACCGTGTAGCCGTAGTGGTCGCAGCAGTTGACCCACTTGCCGTCCACCTGACAGAGGGCCAGTATGTCGTAGGGACACGCGGCGAAGCTCTTGGATACTCCGGAGAACAAAAACATAAAAACAGTCAATACCAATACCGGTAATACTTTTCTGAAATTAAGATGTGTAAGCATTTTGCCTACCTCCTTAAATGTGATTTTGAATGGTGAGTAACGGTGGCGGGGTGAAAGGTTCGAGGATGTGGCGTAATGGGGAGAAATAACGAGAAGAGGGAGCGGGTGTTATATTTTCTAAAAACAAAACCCCCGGCCTCTTACGTGAGAAGAGAACCGGGGGCGGGGTATGGGCTGTCCCCCGACGGCGGCCAGCCATCCTCCTCCATCTTTATTTCTTATTTGAACACCGCTGTTCTCAGGGAACCCTCGCCGGCGTCGGCATTCAGATGAACGAGCCTGACGCCGTCCTTAAAAACGGTTTTCTCTCCGCTCTCCGAAATCGAAACGCCCCAATCTCCGTTCGGGCTATTTAGCTCTACGTTGGCCGGAGTAGTTTCGACCGGACCTGACTCCGTTAGATTAATAACCTGAACACCTCCAAACCCCGCTTGCATCTCCTGCTGATCGGTGTTCGCTATTACTAAAATCGCCAGAACCGCAACTGCCGCTAGTATCAGATCTTTCATTTTGCTCCCTCCGTTACCCGTTTTGTCAGGTTAGTAACGGACTGGCGGCGAAAGGTTCAAACGCTGCGCGGCCTGCTTCAATCGTCGCTGTTATTCGCCAGTATAGGCTCATCCGCTTCCGGTGAATTGCATTCTCCGTCTACATCCACGCGCAAGGCAAAAGGCACGTTATTCACCTCGTCCGATTCGGTGATGTTCTCATTATTATCGAGCTTTATGACGACCTTATGCCTCCCGGGAGCAAGCGCGATTCTCCCTTCAGCCCTGACGCTCCCGCCCGCCCCTATACCCGTGTGCTCAGCGGTGTAAGACCAGCTGCCAGCGTTGAGCCTGTAGTCGAAATCCCCTGTCTGTGCGCTGCCTATGTTCGATAGCTCGAAGTGGTAATGAAATACGCATTTCCCGTTCTCCGTGAAGGAAGCTTCATCCTCGCTTACTCCGATAATTCCTCCCCACTGCCCTCTGACGCCCCCGATCTCGATTCCCGCAAGGCTCGCTATGTCGGGCAGCGCGTCCTCTCCAATATAGGCGACCTCATCCTGTCCCCAAGATGGTTCTGTCTTAATCAGGATAAAATTAGCGGCGAACAAGGCCGCCAGGACCGGGATTGTCAGTATGATTAAGCTTTTCATTGTTTCTTCCTCCGATAAGCCGGTTTTATACAGTTAGTGGCAGGGAGAGGAAGAATTGTTCAGTCTCCGTAAAAAACCCCGGTATCCAGTGTTGGGGACTGGGATACCGGGGTCCGGTTGGGGTACAGGAGGTGAGTAAGAATTCGGATGAGCCGACCGCTGAATTCGAGCCGGTTATATTCGTTATCGCTTGTCTGCTTCTAGTCGATTACAAGCTTGAACGACACGCCTACCGGGTAATTTATTATGATATCGAGCAGGTTGTAACCGCTCGGCGTTCCATCGACCCACAGCAGTAACGGCGCCCCGCCCGCCGGCAGCACATCACCGATATTTTGCGGGCATATCATTTCACCGTCGGATATGAGCGTTTCCCCCGATCCTCCGAGTCCGAATAGAGTGTTGCTGAAGCCCGTGTAATCATCGTTCGAGTCGTAGATGTCCTGGTCGTACCTGTGAACGAGATCGGGCTGAACGAGTCTGACCCCGACGCGGGTAAAATTGCTTGCGTGCTTGAAGTACCAGACATCCTCACCGACGCACATGGGCGGCACTAAGGGCTTGCAGTCGGGTGCTGAAGCCCCGAACGGCGACTTGCAGGTCGGACCCGGCTCGATTACGTGATAAACGGCGAGGCCGTAGTCTAATATGCCGTAGTCGTATAGCGCCGAATCCTGCTGTATCTCGTCATATCTCGTTTCGAGCTGTATGTACTCGCGCCCGTCGTCATGCCTCCTGGGCAGTATGAACACGTCCTCGCTCTCCTTGACGTCGGCGAGCTCGTACTCGTCCTTTTCTTCCAGGATCCACGGCCTCACCCATCCGAGGTGGAGCTTGTGGAACCCGTCCAGATGGGTCGTCGTCATGTTGTCGCCGGTCTTGTGCGTCATGAGCGACATCATGTGCGGGGCCGTGTTGACGTAGCGTATCTGACAGCTTTGTCCCGGCCCAAGGTCGTCCGGGCAGTCGTCCTGGAACTCGAAGAGCGGGGTGAAATTCTCACCGTCGAAAACGCCTTTATAGCGGCCGTATAAGTCGTCCATGCCGAGGAAATGATGCGCCAGCTCATGCGCGGCGACCATCATGTTCTCGAGCTTCTGGTCGTCCGTCAGGCCCCCTTCCTGGAACAGCACATTCAGGTGGACGGTCTCGGTTATGCGGACACCGTCCACTATGAACGCTTCCTCGCTGCAGTACGGGCTGAAGCTCGGTTTTATGGAAGAGCCTGCGATCGAATCCCTGGGGATTGCGACTATTATTCCGAGCTCGTTCGGGGTGATTTCCCCGTCGCTGTTCTTATCGTACGCGCTGAAATCAAAGTCGTCCTCGGCCTGAAGCAGCGCCTCCGCATGGAGCGCGTCCGAGCTTGAGCCGTATTTCGTATCCTGCTCGCAATCGAAATTCGCGCTGTCGAGATAGTAGTTCGTGCCGTTCGTCGTCTCGTCCGCATTCTCGGCCTTGTAGATGCCGAGCGTATCGGCTTTTTCGATCTCGAACCGCCCGCCCGATACGACCATGTAGTAATCCTTTGCACTTTGAAAATCCCCGTTGAGCGCGTCGTCGATCTCCTCTTTAAACTTGGGACTGACTTCCCCTTCCACGGTCTCGGGGTCTATGATGATCGCGAGCAGGTCCCTCGAACCGTAAACCGGTTCGATGATCGATTCCCTCTTCTTTGACGCCCTCCCCATATTGGGACCGACGGCCAGATCGGGGCCGACCCTGAGCTTCTTTTCGACTACGAGGTTAGCATCCGCTATAAAGCCTGTCCCCTCGGTGGTCACGCCAGCCTGGAGCACACGGTAAGCGACCCCTATCTCGTATCCGTCTTCCGAGGGCGAGATGCTTTTTATGCCGAACGTGTAGCTTGCGACGCCGGAATCCGATGCCATCAGGCTCGCGCAGGCAGGGTCGGGGCAAGACAGGATCGGATGGTAGAGTATCACTTCCTGCTCCTCTTCGACGATACCGTTTATTGTCGGAGCCACGAATATGAGGCCGTATCCGGCGAGCTCCCCGCTGAAGGTCACCGCTATGTCCGACACCTCGTCCACCTCGACCTTCGTCGTCAGATTGGTGACGGGTGTATATGGGGTTTCTCCCGAGCTGTCAAAGGCGTTCTGCGACACTACGTCGAAAAAGTTGTCTTTCGAATCGTTTACCGCCGTCCTTACGACTATAGTCCATGCGAACATCTCGGCGATCGCCGGTACATCGGTCAGGCTCCCTCTCCACTCGAATTCAACCGTGTGGGGCCCGGGAGGGAGGTCCTCCGCGTTGAAAGTCACGCTCCTCGCCTCGGTGTGGTACATCCTCCCCGCCAATGTCGCTTCAACCGGGTATAACTCGAATGCGCCGTTGTCTACTATAGCGCGGAGAAGTACAAAATCCCCCTGCTCCATTTTTATGACGGATGAAAATGTAATCGCGGCTTCCCCGTCCTTCGGCATGTAGAAAGTATGCTCTGAATTGGGTATTGCGGACCAAGATTTGTCACCCTTCTTTATACCCTTTCTTTCCCCTTTGCCGCTCAGGCCGTCACCGTCTCTCCTGTTCTCGCCCGTATTTATCTTGAGCGAGGCGTTCCGGATATAGGAATTTTTATCCGGGACGAATTCAGTCGAATACTGGACCTGTACCGTATGAATACCCCCATTGACTGTGGCAAGGAACGTGAAAGACTGGCTGGTCGAAACAACGACCGCATCCTTCCCGCCGGTGAGTGTTATCTCTCCCGGCTGCGCCTCGACTCCGTCGACCAATACCCTGATAAGAAGGGGGTCGTCTTCAAGAGATGAAACATAGGACATCGCGGAAAAGGTGATGGCTACCGTCGTGTCCTTCTTGTCCACCACGAATTTGCCAGCGGCCCTCGGTATGTCGACAAACCCTTTACTGCCCGGAGGGAGCTTTACGAACTGGGGGATCATTATTTGAAAATCGGGCTCGGGACCGTCATGTATGCATTCTCCGGTGTTTTCAGACTCATAAGAAAAGCCTTCGATTCTGCAGCCTATGTGGGTTTCGGACCTGATATACATATTGTCGGCTTCTCTGCCGATCATTTTGCCGTGACCGCCCGTAGTGAGTGCGGGTTTCATCGGGGATGTATTACTGCCTGGCCTTTCGGCATAGGAAGTCTGCCCGTATTGGAACACAATTAGGGATATAATAAGCACTAAAAAATATCTCGTACTCGCTGAAAGCCTTCTTGTTCTAATCCAGTTAACGTCGAACATTATTTTCTCCTCCCGTTATGCGGTTTGAACTGTTAGTAGCTCCGGGAGGAGAAATGGTTCATTTGCAGGAATTAACTGAAACGGTTATTGACCGGTCCCTGATGGTGGAGACATAGAGCGGTATTAATCTTGGCTGATTAATATAGGGGTTTTCATGGATCGCCGGGGAGTGGTTAGGCTAATGAGCACGCGCTTCTGCATCGCCTTCGAGCCTCTCTATTGCCCGAAGCACATCGATCCTTCCCTCTCCAAACTTATCGTCTCTCCCCGCTTCCCCCAGATCGACAGAGCTTGCTCCCAGAAGGTATTTAACCTGGAAAGGGGATAGCTCGGGGTAATTTTGAAGAAGGAGCGCGATCGCTCCCGATACGTGAGCCGAAGCCATGGAAGTGCCAGACACCATCTGCCACGAGTCCCCGGGTGCGGGGCTAAGGATATCGACGCCCGGCGCAGCCACGTCTATATATTTCCCGGGCGTGGATAGTATGTAGAGTCCGTCTTCCGAGTCGGTTGCAGAAACCGCGATCACCTCCGGAAGCGCCGCGGGATAGACGGGCTTGCCGTTAGGACCACCGTTCCCCCCGGCAGCTACAACTATGATGCCGGAGCTGTTCGCCCTCGCAATCAGCTCTATAATAATGCCGTCCTTCGGACCCCCGAGGCTGAAATTTATTATTTGCGCCCTGTTTGATATTGCAAAATCGAGCCCGCCGGCGAGCTTATCGGAAGAGCAAACCGCCTTTTTGCTGTCCTTCCGATCACTCCGGCACGACTTGACGGCCATGATGCTCACGCCCGGAGCCACGCCCGTCGTCCCCTCCCCCTGACCGGCGGCCGCTATTATCCCCGCAACAGACGTACCGTGGCCGTCAATCGTAAATCCGCTCATGTCCGGGTTTACGAAATCCGATTTCAGAATTATTTTGTCTTTTAAGCTCGGGTGGTTGAAATCGATTCCCGTATCTATAACCGCAACGATTATCCCTTTCCCGGTCGTAATTTCGTGCACGGCATCGGCTCTTATTTTCTTTACACCGTATTGAACATTCTCCTCGCCGAGGGAGTTGTAGTAGAAATTGGGCTGAGATAATAGTATTGCGGGGTCCGAGGCGAGAATATTTGAAACGCTGATTACCGACCTCCCGTCAGGGATCGTAAACAAAACCATCGTAGCGTTTATGGAACCGAGAGCGGAGCTGCCTTGAGGGTCAAGGTTGTACTTTTCAGCCAAATCGTCTATCGCTGACTCCTTGTCCGATGTACCGCGCAGGAGCACGAGCACCTGGTCGGGCACGTATGCAGCATCGTCGCTTACGACGATTCGGGGCGTACCTTCTTTGTTGACCGGAGCAGTAAGGTAATCGGTCTCAAGCTCGGGCTCTATGAGCGAAGGATCATCCGAAAGCTCGGGCCCCCCGGGGATTTGCGGGTCGGGCTCCGGTACTGCAGGGGCCGCAGCCGGACCGGGTATCTCGGGGTCGGCGGGTATATCAGGTAGAGACGGTGTTTGATCGTTGTCCACAGGCGTAGCCGGTCCCGGAAATATGTACGGAGGCATCCCGTCACCGGCAGACGGGTTATCGGGTCCCCCGGGTACTCTGTCTCTCGTCGGTTTATTCGGGTCCGAAGGTATGTCCGGCGTGCCGGGATTACGGCCGCCATCGTGCTGTCCGAATGAGGCATTCGGATAGCTGACGAAGAAAAGCACGGTGATTAATATCAGTCTTATCAATCGAGGATGATTCATGTTCAATTATTCAACCCCCTGCATTTAATCACGGTATTTTAGTCACTGCCTTTGAACACGTCTTTTATAACATCCGGTCTGGCTTTGAGCTCCTCAATCACAGTGTCGACAGTCGTTCCCGGTTTCGGCTGGTCGGGGAGGTCGACGATATACAGTCCGCCCTCTTTCGGTCCGTCCACTATCCTGCCCCCTATCCGCCCGAGGGTTTCCCTTATTTCTTTTTCGGTGGCGGTGCTCCGGAAGGATACAAAGATTATCGGACCCTTCCCGTCCGTTTGTGTAATGCCGCTCAATACTTCGTATCCTTCTGGTTTTTCAAAGTAGAGCTTCGCGGCGAGCCCCACGATCAGGGCGAATTGGAGTACCAGAAGCGCGATAGCGCCCGCCGGAATCGAGGTGAGGGCGGTTAACCCTTCGAAGAACCCCATGATTTTACTCCACAATGAATCCAGCTCATTAGCCCGGAACGGAGCGGTCTTCGTCTCCCTCGGGCCTTCGAATGCGTCTATCCTATCCATTAAGCTCCGTTCCATGTCCTCCGCAGGAACCGAGAGCATCTCGTTCAATCTTTCGTTCGACTCGGCGATTACCGACTTGATAAACCGGAGGTTCGATATCTCCCCGGCACACGAGGCGCAGTCGGCCAGGTGGTTCTCGACCTCGGTCGATTCCCGGGATTCCAGCGTCCCGTTCAAATACCATGGGAGCAGGAGATTAATATCTTCGTGCGATAGTTTTCCGTCACTCATGTCGTTAGGTCCTCCTGCGTAATTCCGTACTTCAGCAGCGTTTCCTTGAGCTTCTCCTTAGCGTAGAACATTCTGGTTTTAACGGTATTCACGGGGCAGTCCATAATCTCGGCAACCTCCTGATAGGAGAGTCCCTGGTAAAACGTAAGCTCGAGGACTGCTCTATGATCGGGCGAGAGCTCGTCGAGAGCCGATTTCATTCGTGCCGACATATCCTTTTTCTCCACTATCTCCTCCGCGCTATCTCCGGGGTTTGCAACCCTGGCAAAAACTTCCGGATCGACGGGTTCCGGGGATCTCTTTCTATATTCGTTCATGGTTTTATTGTGAGCGATACCGAAAATCCACGTGAGGACTGCTGATTTCCCCTGAAAGCTATTCGCCCCTTTCCACACTTCGAACATAACGTCGTTCGTGATTTCCTCTGTCATCTTCGAGTCCCCGGTCAGCTTGAATATGAATGAAAATACCTGTCTTACATACCTCTGGTAGAGAACCTTGAAAGCCTCCCTGTCTCCACCCGCAATTTGCTCTAGCAGCAGTAGATCCGGCGCATTCGCTTCCTTATCCGTTTTCTCCATGACCTCCCGCCGAATTTGTATATTTAGTAACACACGATCGGAAAAAAGTTCAAACCTCCTGATAATCCGCTAGGTGCCGCTGAGACATGCATATAAAATTATTATACGGCATAGGGGGGTGTTTTAATAAATAACATTTACGGAATGCGCAGGCAGCTTGTGAGATGCCGTAAATAAAGACATTTTTTAATTTTATACTTCAGATTCAGACGAGGGATGATAAAAATAGGTTTTCAAGACCGGTGCATAAGCCGTTTTGCGGTCATCGGGAGGGGATGATTCAGGGCGCCTCCCATTACAATCCGGGACTATCCGGCTCTTGAAACCTTCCGGGGCGATAGAGATCGAGGGCCTTGGGATTATATGGACCGCCGTAACCGTTACCTGTACAATCACAGGGAGTATCGACGCACTCGTAACAGTCACTGCCGACCCGGCCGCTTACAGTAGAGCCGCATGCCGTAATAAAGAGGAGAAGCAAACCGAGCACGACCACCCTTAACATGGCACACCCTTTATGATTATAGACCGGAATTTATTAATCGTGAAATGATTATGAACAGAACTAATGAGGTTAGCATCTCAGGCGATCATTATATTCCTCTTCTAAAAAAGAGAGCGGAGAAGTTGCGATTATCAAATAAAAATTCCATATGTTAAACCTTGCCCGGATATTATCCGGGCAAGGTTGCGAGTTCAGGCGGTTTTACTCTCAATATCAAACTTAAAAGAGATCGAATTCGAATTCTATTAAATCATCATCGTCGTCGTAATAATAGTATCTGACGTTATCATCATCCGGATATACATAGTAGTGATCAGCCTCATCATAATCGACGGGGTCAACGAAATTTACGCTGGTGTCAGGCTGCTCATATACGTAACGGTGCTCTATTACGCGTCCGTTATGCACAATATAATAATCGTCAGCAAAACTATTAGCCGCAGCACCAAAAACTAACATGCCTAATAATGTTAAAGTCATTATGAGTTTTCTCATTTTATTCACCTCCGAGTGAAAATCCGATCAATGATGTCGAACCGTAAGTTTACAGTTTCGAATCCTGTTGAATAATCACTACCATAAATGCTTAATCATCATAGTAGTAATAGTATTTTACGTCGCCATCCGGCTCGACAATGTAGCGTAATTCAACATCGTCATCAGGGTCTACGTAATAGCATCGATCGGCCTCGTAGTCATCGGGATCTACGTAATAAATGTTACGCTCCCGCTCTATATATACGGGCGGATCATATACGTAACGATGCTGTACGTATCCGGGCGGCACAATGTAATAGTAGTCATCAGCCAAACTAATAGATGCAGCGCCTAAAATAAAAACGCTTAACAATGTTAAAATAACTATGAACTTTCTCATTTTATTCACCTCCTGTGAAAATTCAACGATTAAAGTCGAACAACATATGTATAGGGGGCAAAGACCATGCCAGGCAGCTAAAAATATTCACAATATGCAATGATTCATGGGAAGTTGTAATCCTATCGGCTTTATATCAGGATTACAGATGCAGGTTTATTGTTTGATCCTATACACGATTTATTGTAGGTGGACGTACAGAACGATAATTTATTTTCCATCAGGAAAATTGAAAATCTTACCACATCCCTTTCAGCGATATATTAATGTACCCCTCACCCTGGCTATTTTGACTCAGGCATCATTGAGCCGTGATTAAGCGCCTCCTCTGCCTTTATTGTAAAAGTGACCAATTCCTCACTCGTTCGGAACCGTTTCCCACACGGTGGGGAGAGGGAATTAATGGAAACGCGGCTGGAAGCCGCTCCTACAGGCAGGATGCAAGATACATGATACAGGATTCACGTTACAGGATGACGGACTAACAGAATAAAAAGATAAAGACGAGATTACTTCGCCTGCGGCTTGCAATGACAGGGATGGTTTCAGAATTCTACTTTAGAAACTCTCCGACTTCGAGGAGTATGAATTCGTTATCGTCGTTTTTCCCTAATGTACGCCCGGACGAGAATCCGAAATTGTTATCGTTTAAAACGACTATGTGAGTCGGATCGTATACATCGACGCCCTCGGTCGTTTCAAAAGGGAACGTGAACACAGGCCCCTTAACTTCGAGCCGCGAGACCCCGTTCGGGTCTTTTATGTCGAGGAGGTCGATATAAGCGGCCTTCTTAACGAATCCGTCCTCGTCGACGTCGCCCATATCGATCTTATATATCCGCTTGAACCTTGCCGGGTCATCGAAACAATCTCCCGCCGCCGCTTTCTTGTTATCATTACACGCGAGTGAAGCATCGCCCTCGCCGGGGTCCCGTTCTATAACCAATCCCGTGCGGTCATTAATGAGATTAAAATCTGTGACGGAATTACCTTTATCCCCGAGGGCATATTTGAACGAACGCCCGGTAAAGCTGCCTTTCTCGATATCGAACTCGTAAATCCTGACGAAGCTGGTCCCGCCCAGGTTCTCGAACGACCTGGTCTCCTCGATCCACAAAGGGGCTTCCACTATCGGGTACAGGTATTTCCCGTCCGGGGAAACAGCCATGCTCTCGAAACCGCGCGACTTCTTCACGTCGAACGTTACCGGGCCCGGTACGGGAAGTGACTGAAACGTGTAATGATCGGGAGACCTGAGTGTTTTGCCATTAATACTTAGCTCCCAGAACCCGGTCAGCTTTCCGTCGAGGTCGGTGCGGATGATGTAGGGCCCGAATTCGTCTCCTATGAATACCGAGTCGCCTTCGACCTGTATCGACTCGGGGTCGATGTCGGCCCCGGTCAGATAACGCTTATCCGTAGCCTCATTAGTGATGCGGAACGGTATAACCCGGTCAGGGTCGTGCAAATAGATCGTTTTCAGAAGCTCGACCCCGCCCTTTTCCCAGTCGAACTTGATACGGTGGAACATGAGTATCGCATCGGGGGAGTTTTTGGCAGTGCCGAAGCCGTTGTCGGTGACTATTACGGCGGTCCCGTCCTTTAACATCCTGATGCCGGAAAAACCCTGAAAAGGCTGCCCTTCGACGGGCAGGTTGACATCCTTTACGCGGGGCCTGTTACGGTCTTTCCCCGATATCGCTCCCACATCGTCCCTCCGCTTCGAATCGGGATGAGTGTATTTGCCGCTCGTCTGCAAATGCCCGGGAACATCTTCGGGCGGAGTCAATATAGACATTAAGGGGCCGACCGCGTGACCGGAAAGGACGGCTTCTGATTTCACCTGTCCCGATGAAAAATCGCCTGTGCAAAGGAGAAGTAATAACGCAGCCGATATCGAGATTAGTTTTGGCGCAAACAATATCGATAACAATACTTAAATTGAATATGCATTTCCAGGAGCTGATGGAATAGCAGGATTCGATTTTTAGTATGCGATCAGAGGGTCATGCAGTTTTGATGGGCTTAAAGAAGCTTTTTCAAATCCTCGTCCGGGAGCTCGATGGGCTCGACGGCCTCGTTGATGTTCTTTTTGAAATTGGAGAGGTGTTCTCCGAGGAGATAGCAGGTAAGGAGGGACCTTATATGCTTGTGCATTATAACGAGCACCTTTTCACCGGGATATTTCAGCGCGATCTCACGGATCGTCTTCTTTATACGCGCCTGGACTTCTTCAAGTGTCTCGGGCCCGTTCGGAATCGGTATGCTCGTATCCCCGTCTATGAACCAGGCCTTGAACTTCCCGGCCGGGTCGCTCAATAAGTCTTCGTACTTCTGCCCGTTCCAGTCCCCGTGGTCGAGCTCGCGGAGATCATTGTGAACGTCGAGCGGAATTTTCAGATTGTCCGCGTAGTACGTCGAGGTCTCCCGGGCGCGCTTGAGCGGGCTCGTTACTATCCTGTCGAACTCGTACTTTTCGACTATAGGCAGCGTGTCTTTCGCCTCCGCCCAGCCGACGCCGCAGAGCGGCAGATCGGTTGTCCCTATTAGTCTCCCTTCGAGATTCCACTCCGTCTTGCAGTGGCGCCCGAGATATATCTTCGCTGTTTTCCGAGCTTCGTTCATTATGAATTGACCGGATGACTCAAAGATGCGGTCTCTGGTACGAGTTCCTCTAAATCAGGCAACAATATACCAAAGACGGCGTAATTGGCAATATGGGTTAGCGAACGGAGCCCGCCGCCTTCCCCAGCTCGCGCTCCTCCATCTCCGCCTTAAGGCTCGTTCTCCTGAGCTCGGGCAGGTGTTTCCCCCCCAGTATTACGTGCCCTTCGAGCACGCCTTCGCTGAGCCTCTTCACGAGATAGTCCCTGTCGAGCCCGAGTATATTGACGCCGTGGTCAGCTTCCACTAGACAGAGCATCTTGATACCGTCCCCGTTCCGGTTGGCGATTTCGTAAATCGCGGAAAAATTCAGGAGCGCCGCTTCGACGGTTCCGCACGGGAGCGACGGATTCCTAGCCCCTGCGAAATATTCGCTCTGTCCGAACCATGTAGAGTCCGGATATCCGTGGAAGTGCAGGATCGGGAGCCCGTTCTTTATCAGCTCTGGCATGTAGAGCGCGGCGGCTATAGCCTGCGCGAGAATCACGTACGTGTCGAACGACGGCCTGATATCCCGCCTGTGGAGGTCTACGCCCCTCGGGGTCTCGAGATTGAGCTTCCCCTTTATAAGGCCGATCCTTACGATGTCGGTGTTGGGATCGAGGTTGGTCTTGTTGCTCCCCGAACGGGAGGTCACTATCCATATATCAGGCACTTGCTGATATATCACCTTCCCTCTTATCTCCGTTTTAACGTACCACCTGCCCTCTTTGTTCTCCCTCACCTTATCGTCGTTAACGCTCTCGACCCTGGTAAAGGCGTCCCACTCCTCTTTCGTTACCGTAACCGGGCCTTCGTACCTGGGCGCTTCGGCGATGGCGATGAACCCGTAGGAAACGCCCGTCCTCCCCTCCAGTATCTTCTCGACGACGTCCCTGTGCGAGACCCTCGTAATCTTTTCGCTGAACTTCGAGCCCTCGGGGAATAGCGACGTCGACTCCACGAGCTTCCCCAGGTCGGACAGCTGCTTGGGGAAAACGGAATGCGAGGGATCGTACTCCCCCTTCTTGAACCTCGTAAGCACGGGGGGTTTTATCGGCGCGTATATCTTCGGTATGAGTGAAGTGAGGACGAACTCGTCGAGCTCTTCGTTCCTGTATATGGAGTCAGAGAGGTTCATGTTAACGAGCGAGAACCTGTCGGGCGCGATACCCATGACGATCTCGGACATCGTGGTGATGAGGTTCTTAAGCCCGATCGCTATCTTCCTGTCGTATGTGGTGCCCGTGTCGGCAAACTCGGGCTCGAGCGGCATGAGTGTGATTATCTGCGTATTGAACGGGTCCTGCACGTATCTTGCCGTAAAGTCGTCGGCCCATCCGCTTATCTTGAGTATTTCCATAACCGATCTCTCGGGCTTCCTGGTGCGGAGGTAAATTTTCTCGGCGAGCGCGCTAAATAATTTACGGGTAAGCGAATACTCCCTTTTGACGTCCACTACCGCATGGATGCTGCTGCTGACCTTCCTCGTACGCAGTATCTTCGAAATGATCCCCGGCGGAACCTCCGCGGCCTCGTCCCAGGGTATCAACTGGACGCCGTTCTCTTTCAGCTTCTGTTCGAGTTTGTCCCTGAAGCGTATGACTATCTGGTTTCCGAAATCTTTCGGCAGCGGCCTGAAAGTCACCCTTACCCTTTTTGCCATTTCGGAAGGCATCCTGGGGTTGACGAGCTCTTTCTGAGGGGGCATTCCCGCAAGACTTATTATAGTGCTTAGCTCAAGATCGGCTAATTTATGAATATCCATTTTCTCTCCTGCTTCCGATACTCCTGTTCCCTTGGCGTCCCTGTCCATGCATCAATCCCCATATAACTTATCTGTCGGAAAATCGCAGATTCAAATCGAGTATATGTGTATTTGTTTCGTAATATTTTAATGAACCCCGTGAGACAGCTCATCAATTATAGACTATCGGACATAGTTACTCAATAAAGGATTAGGACTAGATTAAGTATAGACGAGTTTACGTATATGACAATCTCTCTCCGCGGCCGGGAAGATTGCTCCTTACTCATGCATGCCCCTGCAGGCGGTCGAGCACTTCCTCCATTTGCGACCTCACCATACGCATCAGCTCCTCCCGCCCTTCCCTTCCGGGAGGGAGACTCCCGACGTCGATCGGGGGGAGTATCCTGATCTTCATCGTTCCCGGCCTGAGCACCTTCGAGCCCCTGGGCATTATGTCGAGACCGCCCGTAATGACCATCGGCACTACGGGGACGCCCGCCAGCATTGCGATAAAGAATCCGCCCTTCTGGAAGGGGAGGAGTTTCCCTTCCGTACCCCTGGTGCCTTCGGGAGCTATCATAACCGAGGGTCCTTTTTTTATCCCGCTCACGATCTTCTTGACTTCTTTCGTATCCCTCTCGGAGCCGTCCCTGGCGACGAAATAGTGACCGGCGATCTTGGAAATCCACCCGATGAAGGGCATAGCGCCTACTTCCTTCTTCATCACCGCCTTCCAGTCTATTGGAAGAACGGCCATGTACGCGAATATATCGAACACGCTCTGATGGTTGAACATGATAATGGAAGGCTCGTCGGGAATGTTCTCGAGCCCTTCCACGTCGAGCCTCACCCCGGCCGTAAACAGGATCATGCGCGCCCAGGGCCTGACCGCGTATTTAACCACCACCGGGGGGGAAATCAATGCCAGAACGACACCGTAAGTCCCGAAGAACACAGTGTAAACGATAAAAGCAACCCAGCAGACGATCGTTCTCAGCATAAACGCTCAATTACGGATGCAGTCCAATAGACCCCCAAATATATTCATACTCAGGCCCGGGTCTGTCAAGGACTGAAGCCCGTGTAAACGGTATAGGAATCAAATCAATTCGAAAAGAAAAATCCCGGCGTATGGATGTTTCAATATCTGTCTATAACGCCTCAGACGACATAATTCTTAACGCCCTGGGAACGACCTCTATCCTGTGAGCGCCCGGATCAATATAAAACGGCTCCCCGTCCATATGTGCGGGCTGGGAGCGCTCGATCTTGATTTCCATCACAGGGCCCGTCCTCAATTCCACCTCGGCCAGACCCGAATGGGTTCCACCCAGCACTTTAGGTATCTTCACCAGTCTCTCGATCGGGCTCATATCCCTTATAATATGAAAATCCAGGAGCCCGTCGTCCACCCTGGCCCACGGCGCGAGCCTGAACTTGCCGCCCTGGTATATACCGTTCGATGCCCCGGCCAGAAGAAGCGTGCCCGAGAACTCCCAGTCCCCGATAGCGATCTCCGCCCGGAAGCCCTCGAATGAAAAAGCCTCCTCAACCGCGCCCAGTACGTACCCCAGCTGTCCGCGGAAACGCTTGAGCTTCTTGAACCGGTGCGAGACGGCCCCGTCGAGACCGATGCCGAGACCGTTAATAAAGAAGGCGTCCCCGAGTTTCCCCACGTCTACCGCGCGCACGTGTCCTGAAAACAGGGTTTCGAGGGCCTCTCCCGTATCAAGCGGGATACCGGCCGATTTAGGGAAGTCGTTACCGCTGCCTGAAGGGATCGTGCCGAATATCACCTGAGACCCGAGGATGCCGTTCACCACCTCATGGGAGGTCCCGTCCCCGCCTACGGCGATGATATGAGAAAATCCGCCGGAAAGGGCGCCCCTCGCGAACGCTTCAGCCTCCCCCGGCCCCGAGGTAAGCCTGTATTCGAACGGCACGTTCCTGCTCTCAAGCAGGGGTTTTATAGAATCGAACAACCCGGCCGTCCTCCCCTGACCCGCAGCCGGGTTAACAATGAACAAGTATCGCACGTCTTTCAAATTCCAGCCTTTCGAGTAGAATCTAAGAAGTGTAAAACATAGCATTTTTCAATATCGTTTACAAAACAGGCGGGAAGCGTACTTGAAATAGGGTACATTATATGTTAATAAAGTTCGTTTTATCCAATTAAAAATCGGTATAAATCAGGAGGCATTTTAATGGCAGAAGAAATACAGCCAACCGAACAGGTAAACGAGGTAATCAGCATGAAGCAGCTTCTCGAAGCGGGTGTCCATTTCGGCCATCAGATAAGCCACTGGAACCCGAAAATGAAGGAGTATATCTTCGGGAACAGAAACGGCATACACATAATAGATCTCCAGCAGACGGTGGGTCTATTCAAACGGGCCTACAACTTTGTTAGAAACATAGCCGCTGAAGGGGGTGAGGTACTGTTCGTAGGGACCAAGAAGCAGGCCCAGGGCATAATCGCCGAAGAGACCACACGCTCCGGCATGCCTTACGTCAATACACGCTGGCTCGGGGGCACGCTTACAAACTTCAACACCATCAGGTCCCGCGTTGACTACCTGCTCGAATTAAAGAAGCTCGAAGAGGAAGGTCAGATGGAATTGCTGCCGAAGAAGGAAGCCAAGGGGTTAAAGAGAGAGATCCAGAAACTGGAGCTGCTTCTGGGCGGCGTAGTTAACATGAAAAGGACACCCCAGGCGCTCTATATCGTCGACACCCGGAAAGAGCACATCGCGGTACATGAAGCGAGGAGGCTCGGCATACCGATAGTAGCAGTGGTGGACACGAATTCAGACCCGGCCGACGCCGATTTTGTGATCCCGAGCAACGACGACGCGATAAGGGCCATAAAGCTGTTCACGTCCAGGATCTCCGACGCCTGCGTCGAAGGAAGGCACGCTTACGAGCAGAAACTCCAGGCGGGAGAAGTCATCAGAAAGCCGCAGCACGACCAGGTCGTCGTCGAAAGAAAGGTATTCGTATTCAAGGAGTTCGGAGAGGAATCGGTGAAAGAGGAAACCACGTCCGTTGCAGTATCCGAGAGCAGCCTTCCGGGAGAGGCGCCTCAGCACACTGAATCGAGAGAGAAGCAGCAGCCCCCGAAACCCAAGGGACCGGCCAAAAGCTCCACCGAAGAAGAAGACACCTACACCTACACTCATACCGATAAAGTGGAGTAAACCGCAGCGCGAGCGCGGAGAGGGTCTTCAGGCAAGAAATCAAGGAGGAATTTAACACGAAATGGCAGATATTACGGCACAAATGGTAAAGGAAATACGGGACAGGACGGGCGCACCCTTTATCGACTGCAAAAAGGCATTGGAGGAGGTCGCAGGCGATTTCGATAAAGCCATAGAGATACTAAAAATCAAGGGCGTGGCCAAGGCGGCAAAAAAAGGCGGCAGAGAGACCCCCGAAGGAACTATTACCTCCTACATACACGCGGGCGGGAAGATCGGCGTACTGGTAGAAATAAACTGCGAAACCGATTTTGTCGCGAGGAACGAGGAATTCCAGGCGTTCGCGAAAGAGGTCGCGATGCAGATCGCAGCGGGCAATCCGAGGTACGTCAGCAGGGAATTCATTCCCGGTGAGGAGCTTGCGAAAGAGAAGGAGATAATGAAAGCCCAGGTTATAGAATCGGGCAAGCCGGCGAATATAGCGGACAAGATCGCCGAAGGGAAAATCGAGAAGTTTTACGAGGAAGTGTGTCTCCTCGATCAGGTTTACATCAGGGACACCAAGTTAAAGATCAACGACCTGCTCCAGGCGCTCATCGCGAAGATCGGGGAAAACATCAAGGTCAGAAGGTTTGTAAGGTTCCAGCTTGGCGAACCCCTGGATTAATGACGGAAAAAATGAATTCTCCGAAAACCAAATCCGCACCGAAATATCACAGGGTCCTTCTAAAGCTCAGCGGAGAGGCCCTTCAGGGACCCGAAGGGTATGGGATCAACTCGAAGGCGCTGGACGCTATATCGGATGAGATTGCCGAAGTCCAGAGCCTCGGTATCGAGATCGCCATCGTCATCGGAGGCGGGAATATCTTCAGGGGCGTGGCGGGAGCCGAAACAGGGATAGACAGGTCGACGGGGGACTACATGGGGATGCTGGCCACCGTTATTAACGCGCTCGCGCTCCAGGCATTGCTCGAGAAGAGACAACTACATACGAGGGTGCAGTCCGCCCTCGAGATAAGGCAGGTGGCCGAGCCCTATATACGGAGACGAGCTATCAGGCACCTCGAAAAGGGAAGAGTCGTCATATTCGCTGCCGGAACCGGAAACCCGTTTTTCACGACCGATACCGCCGCGACACTGAGGGCGCTCGAAATCGGGGCGGACCTCATACTCAAGGCGACCAAGGTCGACGGGGTTTACGACAAGGACCCGCTAAAGTTTAAGAACGCTGTGAAATTCAACGAGCTCACCTACATGGACGTGATTCAGAAAGAGCTCAAGATTATGGATGCGACCGCCATGTCGTTATGCATGCAGGGCAATATACCGATACTCGTTTTCAATCTGTTCGAACGCGGTAATATTAAGAAAGCCGTTATGGGCATGGATATCGGCACGAAAGTCAGGAGCGATAAAAATGAGTGAAGAGACAAGCATCGATGAAATTATCAGAGAAACCGAAGATAGAATGAACAAGTCTTTGCACGTGTTCGATTCGGAGCTCTCCAAAATAAGGACCGGAAGGGCCTCGACAGCGCTCGTCGAGCACATTTCGGTAGATTATTACGGCACCCAGACGCCGATAAACCAATTGGCCACCATATCCACGCCCGAGGCCAGAACAATCCTCATCCAGCCCTGGGACATCAGCGCGATCTCGGGCATCGAAAAAGCAATAATGAAATCCGAGCTGGGCGTAAACCCCGCCAATGACGGGAAGGTGATCAGAATAGCCATACCCGTCCTCACCGAGGAGCGCAGGAAAGACCTCGTCAAGCATATTAGCAAACTCACCGAGGAATACAGGGTCGCGGTAAGGCAGATAAGAAAGGACATGAACGGCAAGCTCAAGGACGCGGAAAAGGAAAAACACGTGCCGGAAGACGCTGCAAAAAAGAATCTCAATAAAATACAAGAGATTACGGACAAATTTATTCAAAAAATCAATGAGCGGATGGAGAAAAAGGAAAAGG
Source organism: Thermodesulfobacteriota bacterium (assembly GCA_041753155.1). GTDB lineage: Bacteria > Desulfobacterota_D > UBA1144 > Nemesobacterales > UBA2774 > 2-12-FULL-53-21. Next base: position 102,811 of record JBGSVA010000041.1, read on the forward strand.
ACATCCTCGAAGTATAGATTTCCCGCGCTGGACGTTTTGAACTTTACCCCGAGCTTTAAAACCCCCCGGAAAGGTCGCCAAACCAATAGCAATTGTAGGTTGTCCGGAATTACTCTATAATTAAAGAAAAGAATAAAGAGAAGCGGGGAAGACAATGAGAGACTCACTATCAAGTGCTTTTTCTTATTTGTTTATGGCGTCCATTTTCGTATCCGTTATCTCTCTATTCGCAGTTCTAATAATTTTTATGCGGGCCCGTATGATGGAAATCGGCGGTATGGAAAAACAGGCCGGATATGCGTTTCTATATGTTTTTATTATATGCATAATCGCCGCACCGGTTTTTCATTACATATCGAACAAGCTGGAAAAGAGTACAAAGGGTATGGATGAAATTTAGGGGTGAGGAATAATCCCTAAGGGGCGTTATTAGATTGAGTCTGTGAGCGGGAAGTACGGACAACCGCCGCTCAGGTCAGGTTTACGGCATCGGCTTCAAAAGTCTTGGATGATGGGTTCATGATAGTTCGGGATGTGTTCATACGAGTTGCCGAGGATTGGTCCCATACCGGTCTCCGGGCGGGGTTACGTTATTACGTTCAGGTCTCGTGATGGATAAAATGCACAAGCAAAATATACTTGCGGCGTTGAATGAAAAATTATTCGCGGACCTCGACCGTATCCTGAGGAAACTGGACATACAGATAGACAGGGCTTCAAACGCGGAGGAGTTCCTCGGGCATCTAAGGGATAAGCTATACGCAGTGGCAGTACTCGACACCGCGGCTATCGATTTCTCGATCCCCGAAATAATCACGCGCGTTAAATCGATTTCTCAGAATACCGATTTAATAATGATCACTGAACCGGGCCTGGACGGCGGCCCCGATTCAGGCAATCCGCTCGACAACCTCGTCTACGGATATATAGAATCGCCGGCAAGCATGAAGTACGTCGCTACCCTCGCGCTAAAGGCCCTTGAAAAACAGAGGCTTTTAAAATCATCGGCCGCGCAGAGGAGAGTCAGCCAGAAAAACGTGATCGAAACGGCGAGAAGCGGCGACGAGTCCGCGCAGAATCTCCTGCTTTCAACTTCGGTGAACAGCCTGAATTCGGCAGTGACCATTACGGATATTAACCGGAACATCATTTACATCAACAACGCCCACACGAGAACATTCGGATATAAACCCGAGGAGGTAATCGGGAGGAAAAGCGATATTTTATACCCGCTCGACGACCCCTCCGGGGTGAGCAGCAAGATTTATGAAGCCCTTGTAATGGTAGGCTGGGAGGGTGAAAGGCTCGCACTCAGAAAGAACGGCGACGCGTTCCCCGTGTACGAAAAAACTTCCGCAATCAAGGATAAGGACGGACATCAGCTGGGGATCGTGTCGGTGATCGACGATATCAGCGCCCGGAGAAGGCTCCAGCAGGCGCTCAAGGAGTCCGAGGAGCGCTACAGGAGCTTCGTTGAGACGGCGAAGAGCGCGATCATAGCGGTCGACGGCGAGGGCAAGATCATCCTTTTCAATCCCGCTGCCGAGAAAATATTCGGCTACCCCAGAGAAGAGATCATCAATAGAGAGTTCAGCTCTCTCTTCCCGGGGCGGTACAAGGACACGATACGGGCGGAGCCGGGCAGAGTGGGGGACAACGGGCCCTCGTACTTAAAGGAATCGACATCGGAGATCACGGGGCTCAATAAAAACGGCGAGGAGTTTCCGGCTGAGATCTCATTGTCCACATGCAGAGTCGAAGGCAGACCCATTCTGACCGCGATCATATTCGATATTACCGAGAGGAAAAATTTACAGGAGCAGCTACTGCAATCGGCGAAGCTCGCGGCAATAGGCGAGCTCATCTCGGGCGTAACCCACGAGGTGAACAACCCGCTCGCAGTCGTGATCGGGTATTCCGAAATGCTGCTTTCAGAACCCGACCTGACCGGCGAATCCAGGGAGGCCATTAAGGCCATAAATGCCGAATCGGAAAGGGCAAAAAAAGTGATACAGAACATGCTCTCGTTCGCACGGAAGCACAATCCCGAAAAAGAAGTCATACAGGTAAACGACTTATTGGAAAAGACATTAGGACTTACAGACTATGAGCTCAGAAAAAATTCGGTCAATGTCGTTAAAGACCTCGACCCGGACCTTCCGGAGACGGTAGGCGACCCTAACCAGCTGCAGCAGGTCTTCCTGAACCTTATCATTAATTCGCAGCAGGCTATGTCGGAAATAAACGATACAAAACAGCTCACGGTCAGGAGCAGGTTAAAGGAGACCGAGACGATGGGAAGGATAGGCAGCAGGAACGTGATTCAGATCGCGTTTGAGGATAACGGCCCCGGGATACCCGATTCAAGCATCAATAAGATATTCGACCCGTTCTATACGACCAAACCGAAAGGTAAAGGCACGGGTCTCGGACTCTCCGTGTCGTTCGGAATTATTAAAGAACACGGCGGGGAAATCTTCGTCAGGCCCAACGAGGAGAAGGGAGTCACGTTCTTCGTCGAGCTGCCGGCCTGATCGATATTCCGGAGCCGGTTCCGACGTAACTATAATTAAAACCGGCCTTGCCGCTAGGGAGCAATCCTCTCGACGCCGCCCATATAGGGTACGAGCGCCTTCGGTATGGTTACTGTGCCGTCCGGTTCCTGGAAATTCTCGAGTATCGCTATGACGGTCCTTCCGACCGCGAGCCCCGAGCCGTTTAACGTATGCACGAGCCTGGGCTTGCCTCCCCCTGCCTGGCGGTACCTGATAGACGCCCTCCTCGCCTGAAAATCCTGGAAGTTGCTGCAGGACGAAATCTCCCTGTATGTATTCTCACTCGGCACCCACACCTCTATGTCATAAGTCTTCGCAGAGGAGAACCCCATGTCCCCGGTACAGAGAACGACCACCCGGTACGGCAGCCCCAGAAGCTCGAGGATACGGTACGCGTTCGCAGTCAGGGACTCCAGCTCGTCGTAAGAGCTCTCAGGGGCGGCGAACTTCACGAGCTCGACCTTGTTGAACTGGTGCTGCCTGATTATACCCCTGACGTCCTTCCCGTAAGACCCCGCCTCGCTCCTGAAGCACGGGGTATAGGCGGCGTACTTTATAGGCAGATCGTCACCGCTCAGAATCTCGTCCCTGTGTATGTTGGTTACCGGGACCTCCGCAGTGGGTACGAGGTAATAATCCGTTCCCTCAACCTTGAACAAATCGGCGGCGAACTTGGGCAGGTTGCCCGTGCCTATAAAGCTCTCGCTGTTCGCCATGAAGGGCGGGAGCACCTCCTTGTAACCGTGCTCATTCGTATGTATATCGAGCATAAAGTTGATTAAAGCCCTTTCGAGCCTCGCCCCGAGCCCCTTATAAAGCGCGAACCTTGCGCCCGTGATCTTGGCGGCCCTGTCGAGATCGATTATATCGAGTATTTTCCCGAGCTCGACGTGATCCTTCGGTTCAAATCCGAAGACCCTGGGCTCCCCCCACCTCCTCACCTCCCTGTTATCGGACGCATCCTTCCCGACCGGTACGGATTCATGAGGTATGTTGGGGATACCGAGGAGGAAATCCCTGAGATTGTCGTCCGCCCTCGTCCTCTCGGTCCCAAGCTCCTTAATCTTGTCCGAGACCACCCTAAGCTCTGCCTGAAGCTTGTCCGCGGCATCCTGATCCCCCTCGCGTTTGAGCTCCCCGAACCTCTTCGAGCCGACGTTCCTTTCATGCTCGAGCTCCTCTACCCGCTTTATGATCTGCCGCCTCTCCTGATCGAGGGACCTGAACTTCCCGGAGTCGAACTCCGCGCCGCGGTCTTTCATTCCGGCTGAGACTTTTTCGAGGTTTTCTTCTACGTATTTAGAATCGAGCATTATCACTATGTCCTGTAGCTTTGTATTTATTATTAAACTCACCCGTCTGAAAGAACTAAGTCACGCCGGGTAAGACAAACTATTCTCATCGTACTCATATGTGGGAAGCCCCTCCCCACTCTATCTCTTAGTTATCAAGGTCGGAACATAACTATTTGCGATTCTGGGAAAATTTCATGTTAAATATCGAAAATTATCTCGGCCATAAATCTATCATTCACTCTCTTTATTTTCAAATTGTGATACGTGGCCGCCTTGATGTCGAGCAGGAGCTCGTGCCTGCCGGGGTCGATCTTTTCACCATTGAGCCTGCCTTTGAGCCTATAACCATCGGTAAGCTCCATCTCCGCTTCGCAAAAAACCATCTTCCGGGCCTGATGCAGATAGAGTATCTCGCTCAGCATTTTTATCAGAAGCTCTTCACCGGTCTCAGCCTCCAATTCGAATACCGTCTTCTCATCCGGCCTGACGGACTCTCTATCCGTAATGAGGGTCATCAGTGCCAGCGCGGCGTTTCTTAATAATTCCGCGAGATCCCTCCCGAAGACCCTGACCCCGATATCCGCCGTATGCTCGAAAACCTCAAAGCTCATCCTCATCTATTCTATCATGGTTTAACCGGCCGGGCTCGAGCCCGTTTACCATCAGAACCCGGTTGCAGTTAGTATTATCATATATAAAAAGTTAGTATTAACATATATAAAAACTGAAAGGCCTTTGGAGGAAAAATATGGGAAAGATCAATAAAGATTTCGAACTTACTTATATGGGTCACTCGACTTTCACGCTGAAAACCCCCGGCGGGAAGATAATACTCATAGACCCGTGGGTCGAGCACAACCCAGCCTGCCCGGAAGGGCTGAAGAAAGTAAAAAAACTCGACATCATGGCCGTAACGCATGCGCATTTCGACCACATAGGCGACGCGGTTTCCATAGGAAAAGAACATCAGCCGAAGGTCGTGGGGATATACGAGACTTGCGCGTGGCTCAATTCCAAGGGGGTAGAGAATATAATGCCCATGAATAAAGGGGGCACTCAGGAAGTTGACGGAATCAAGTTCTCGATGGTACACGCCGACCACAGCTGCGGTATTCAGGACGAGGACGGGTCTATTATCTACGGCGGTGAAGCGGTCGGATATGTGATAGAGCTCGAAAACGGTTTCAGGATATACAACTCGGGGGATACGGCGGTGTTCAGCGATATGAAGCTGATCGCGGAGATATACAAGCCGGAGCTCGCAATGATACCCATAGGGGACCTGTTCACGATGTCGCCCGTCGAGGCCTCCTATGCATGCAGGTACCTGGCGGCTAAATACGTCGTGCCGATGCACTACGGCACGTTCCCGGCGCTTACGGGCACACCGGCCATGCTGAGGGAGCTTACGAAAGATATAAAGGGCATGGAGATTATCGCGCTCAAGCCCGGAGAATCATTGACCTAGGTTGCTATTTGGGCGCTGGTAGATTATCGGAATTTAATTACTTGATTGAATGGGGAGGGGTTATGAATAGAATATTCCGCTTTTTTATCTTCGCATTTCTCATTCCGGTCTTTATCGGATCATGCGATTCAACAAACACGGGGGACGGCGGTGGAGGCGGGGGCGGAGGAGACGTGACCTTCGGCCTCGAAGAGGCGTTTCCCGGAACGGTATTCGATAGGCCCGTGGATTTTCAGAACGCAGGGGACGGGACGAACCGGGTGTTCGTAGTAGAGCAGAAAGGGGTTATCAAGGTAGTAACCCCCCTAGAGTCTTCGAGCGTAGAAAGCGCTTCGCCTGATAACGCTCCAAGACAGGAGGACGTCAATGTCTTCCTCGACATACAGGACAGGGTCTTTTTTGAAGCCGAGAGCGGCTTACTCGGTCTCGCATTTCACCCCGATTATGAATCAAACGGGCATTTTTACGTATACTACATAGCCGCCGATCCGCCAAGGACTGTCATATCCCGCTTCAGCGTAAACGGTGAAGATGCGGATCAAGCCGACCAGGCGAGCGAGCTCGTGTTATTGGAGCTCCTCCAGCCATCTCCCGACCATCATAAGGCAGGCCAGATCGCTTTCGGTCCCGGCGACGGCTATTTGTACATCGCCGTCGGGGACGGAGGAACAGGGGGAGAAACAGGCCAGGACCCGACTGATCTCCTCGGTTCAATACTGCGGATAGACGTGGATAACCCTGAAGACGGAATTAGCTACGGTATTCCGTCAGACAACCCCTTTGCCGGTAATACATCCGGATTCAGAGAGGAGATTCTCGCCTACGGTTTTCGTAACCCGTGGAAGTTTGCTATCGACCCCACAGACGGCACGCTGTTCGCAGGCGACGTCGGTGTCGCAGCCAGGGAAGAGATCGATCTAGTTGAGAAGGGAAAGAACTACGGCTGGAATATAATGGAAGGGAGCCTTTGCTTCACCCCGCCTTCGGGGTGCGATACGTCAGGGCTCGAGCTCCCGATCCATGAATACGGCAGGGACGAGGGCGGAACAATTATATTGGGGCCTATTTACGAAGGCTCCATATCGGAGCTCATCGGGAAGCTCATTTACGGAGATTTCATCTCCGGCACTATCTGGGCGCTCGGCTTTTCCGGCTCGAGCGTAACTGATAACGTGATAATAGTGGACACAGACGAATTCCGTATAACGGCCTTCGGGCGTGATGAGGAGGGAGAAATCTACGTCTGCTCTCTCGACGGGATCATCTACAGACTTGTCACTGAATAAGCGGCGGGCAGTGGTTATAATTATTATCTATTGTCCCTAAACACGGGGCAGTAAGGATTCCTTTCTCCTCTTCACCGCATTATGCCAGTCCCGTTGTCCAAAATCCTTCAAAAATCGAAGCAAGAAGACATGTTACGCAGGGGGCAAATTGACAACGATACCCAAGTATGCTATTAATAATGGCTTCGCCTTTTCTAGGGAGGGGTTCTGTCTTCTGAAGGGTCATGTTTGAAGGAATATCGGAAAAACTAAATTCCACTCTAAAGCGGGTAAGGGGTTACGGAAAGCTCAGCGAAAGCAACATCCAGGACGCTCTGAGAGAGGTACGTTTGAGCCTCCTCGAAGCCGATGTGAACTTTAAAGTCGTGAGAGAATTCGTCGAATCGGTCAAGATCCGCTCATTGGGCCAGGAAGTAATGGGGAGCCTCTCGCCGGGGCAGCAGTTCGTCAAGATCGTACACGAGGAGCTGATAAAGGTCTTGGGCGATGAGAGCTCGGAGCTTGACCTGAAGTCTACACCGCCGGTCGCGATAATGCTCGTCGGGCTCCAGGGATCGGGAAAAACCACCTCCGCTTCGAAGCTCGCCAAGCACCTGAAAGATAATCTGAAAAGGAATCCCTATCTCGTCCCCGCGGACGTTTACAGGCCCGCCGCCATAGAGCAGTTGAAGGTGCTCGCGAAACAGGTCGGGGCGGGAATATACGATACTAAACCGGGACAGAAACCGTTAGAAATATGTAAAAAGGCATTGGAGGAAGCTAAGCTCGGCGGCTACGATACACTAATAATCGACACCGCGGGCAGGCTCCACATAGATGAAGAGCTCATGGAAGAGCTTAGAACAATAAAGAGCGAGCTCGATCCCCACCAAGTGCTGCTGGTTGCGGACGCAATGACGGGGCAGGATGCCGTTAACGTTTCATCGAGCTTCAACGAGGCGCTCGACATCGACGGCGTAGTCCTCACCAAGATGGACGGTGACGCCAGAGGCGGCGCGGCGCTTTCAATCAAGTCGGTAACCGGGAAACCCATCAAATTCTTCGGCACGGGCGAGAAACTGGAAGCCCTCGAGGTATTCCACCCGGACAGAATAGCGTCCCGCATACTCGGAATGGGTGACGTGCTTACGTTCATCGAAAAGGCCCAGGCTGCATTCGAGGATAAACAAGCGGAGGAAATGGCGAAAAAACTCTTAAAGAAGGAGTTTTCCCTCGCCGATTTCAGGGACGCTATGCTCGCGATGCGCAAATTGGGGTCGCTCGACAGCATGACCCAAATGATCCCGGGCATGAAACAGATAGCGAATAACCCACGAGCCCTGGATATGGCCGAAAAAGAGATAAAGAAAACGATCGCGATAATAAACTCCATGACCGTACGGGAAAGGGCAAATCATACCCTTTTAAATAGCAGCAGGCGGAAGAGGATCGCCGGTGGGAGCGGCACAAGGGTCGAAGATATTAACAGGATGATAAAAAATTATATGCAGATGAAAAATATGATGAAGAATATGGGGAAAATGGGGAAAATTGCAAAAAGAATGATGAAATTCACATAACTACTTAATATTTACAATGAATTTAATTACAATAGAGTATATAAGGAGGTAATAGTATTTTGGTTAAGATCAGGCTTATGAGGATAGGGTCGAAGAAAAACCCTTTCTACAGGATTGTAGCGACGGATTCGCGCTCACCCCGTGACGGGAAATTTCTTGAGATTCTGGGTCATTACGACCCGAGAAAGAAACCGCATCATGTTGAGGTAAACACGGAGAGAGTAAAGGATTGGATAAGTAAAGGTGCACAGCCTACCGTGAGGGTAGGAAAATTAATATCCGAGCTGAACTAGATTGGAGACGGGAACGGTATCAGGATAGAAACGGCATGTTGAGTATGTCATACGACACAGGGGAGGTGTATGTTATGGAAAAGCTGAATGAGCTTGTGACTTTCATCGCTAAATCGCTAGTCGACAGCCCCGAAAAAGTCGAAGTTCGTGAAATTTCAGGCGAGCAGACAGCTGTTCTCGAATTGAAGGTCGCACCTGAAGATCTGGGGAAAATTATCGGGAAGCAGGGAAAGACAGCTAAAGCCATCAGGACGATCCTCGGCGCAGCCGCTGCCAAAATGAGAAAAAGGGCAGTACTGGAAATCCTAGAATAGTTTTCACCCGTCAGTCTATATGGGGCTTATCATATACGGCAGGATTACCAAAACCCACGGTTTATCCGGAGGTCTAAAGCTATCGCCGTTCAGCCGCCGGCTTGAAAGCCTCAATTCGATTGAAAGAATCTACATAGAAACGGCCCCGGGACAGGAACCGGCCGGGTTCAATATCAGGGAGTGCAGGTTCGACAAAGGCTCGGCGATTATATACCTCGAGCAAATAGAGACGATCGGTGAAGCCGAGAAGCTGATAGGGCGTAACGTATATATCGAAAAATCGGAGCTGCCCGAGCTTGAGGAAGGCGAGTATTACTGGTTCGAGCTGATAGGGCTCGAAGCGTATACCGAGGACGGTCGATACGTAGGAAGGGTCGAGAGCCTCATAGACAGAGCCCTCCAAAGCGTCCTCGTAGTTAAAGACGGCGTCAAAGAAGCGCTTATACCCCTCTCCGAGCCTATAATTAAGGAAATTAATTTAAAGGAATCGAAGATAATAATTATCCCGATCGAAGGATTGCTGGTCGAGGACTAACCGGAACACATCTCCCTCAGAGTAATTAACAATGAAATTCGACATTCTTACCATATTCCCCGAATTCTTCGAATCCCCTTTCTCCTTCGGAATTTTTAAAAAGGCCCAGGAGAGAAAGATAGTCGAGCTTAACACGCACGACATCAGGGATTTCACCGAAGACAAGCATAGGACGGTCGACGACGCGCCTTACGGAGGAGGGGGGGGCATGCTCATGAAGCCCGAGCCGATAGGCAGGGCAATAGAGCAGATAAAGCTGAAGGGCTCGAATTCCCTCGTGATTCTGACGACTCCGGGGGGTGAATTATTCTCGGATGAAACCGCGCGCGAGCTGTCGGGATACGACCAGCTCATTATCATCTGCGGGAGGTACGAGGGCATCGACGAAAGGGTGAGGGAGCTTTACGTCGACAGAGAAATATCGATCGGGGATTATGTGCTCTCGGGCGGGGAGCACGCCGCAGCCGTTATCGTTGACAGCGTTTCAAGGTTCGTTCCGGGGTTCCTCGGAAACGTATTGTCCCCCGAAAGCGACTCATTCAGGGAATCGCTGCTGGAGCACCCCCAGTACACGAGGCCCGAAAATTATATGGGCAGCAGAATCCCTGAAGTCCTTCTGTCGGGCAACCATCAGGAGATCAGGGAGTGGAGGAGGAAGGAAAGCGTCAAGAGGACGTATCTCAGGAGACCCGAGCTCCTCGACCGGGCGAGGCTCACACTGGACGACATAAGTACCATTGATGATTTGAAAAAGACGGAACGCCCTATTTTCAAAGCATATATTGCATTAGTGCATTATCCCGTATACAATAATCGGCTCACGATTATAACCACGGCGTTTACGAACCTGGACGTCCACGATATCTCCAGGGCTGGAAAAACATACGGGATCGAAAAGTTTTATCTCGTTCAGCCTAACAGTGAGCAGCAGAGGCTCGCGGAGCGCGTGCTCAGGCACTGGACAGAGGGAGAGGGGCCGGCGCTCAATAAGTCGAGGGCGGAGGCGCTTGAATTCGTGGTAATCAAGGATACGCTCGGGGACGCGGTAAAGGAAATAGAAAGGATCGAGGGAATAAGACCCAAATTAGTCGTTACCGACGCACGCCCCCGAAACAACATGATCGGTTATAGAGAGATGAGGGAAACAATGATGAGCAATAGCAGCGATCCTTATCTCCTGGTCTTCGGGACGGGCTGGGGCCTTTCAGAGGAGATTATGGAAAACGCCGATTACACGCTTAAGCCGGTCAGCGGATATACGGGATATAACCACCTCTCCGTAAGATCAGCCGCAGCGATAATACTCGACAGATTATTTTCATGTACAATATGAGACAGGAGAAGTAAGATGAACGTAATAATTGAACTCGAAAAATCCATGATGAGATCGAACCTCCCGGACTTCCGTTCGGGCGACACCATCTCCGTACATTACAAGATCAAAGAGGGCGACAGGGAAAGGATACAGATATTCGAAGGCGTCGTCATAGCCAAGAAGGGCGGAGGCGTCCGCGAGACCTTCATAGTGAGAAAGGTTTCCTACGGAGTCGGGGTCGAAAGGATATTCCCGCTTCATTCGCCGCTGATCGATAAAATCGAAGTTAAAAAGAAAGGGAAAGTGAGGAAAGCCAAGCTTTACTATCTGAGAGGCCGCTCCAAGAAAGCGAGCAGGATCAAGGAAAGATCGAGGTACGATCAGATCGTTCCGGCGAACGGCGCGCCGCAGCTGCCGGTTGAAACGGCGGCCCAGATCGAACCTGATACAGGCGGAACGGAAGACAACTCGACGGCTCAGTAACATTCCCGCGCGCGATAATCACTCCCTCGGGTCATTAGGAGAATGAAATACGGTCAGGGGGGCAACCTGCCGGGGGGGAGCACAGCTTATTTACTCCAGGTCTCTGAACTTAACCACAATACTGTCCTTGAAATCGAGGATGAAGCACGTGTGCCAATACCCGTCCTCGTCGAAACACTCGTAAGACCATCTCTCCACATTGTTCACGTTCTCTTCTTTGTCGGGCTCCCCCAACGCCTGAAGAGCTTCGTCCTTGGTCATCCCGACGGCCGGGTACCTGTTTCTCATTCCCCATTTGATCCTCTTTAACGCCTTCTCGTCCCTAACGACCGTTTCGGTTTTCTCCTCGGTCACCTGGACTTCGTCTTTCACGGAAGCTCCGCCGCCGCTGTCGTCGATATCGATGTTCTCCGTAACGACCTCCGATTCGCAGCTCCATACGAGCACGCCGTCAGCAATAGCGACAGGGGTCTCCGGCATCTCGGGTGTCATGTCCTTCACGGTTTCCTTGATATATGTCCCGGCCCTTTCATCCTTTGCGTTGATATATACGGCCGTTTTGTTCTCACACCGGCCAGGCTTCCAGTGCTGAAGCACCGTTGCCACTCCGGGTGTTTTTTCGCTCATGCGCTCGGCAAGGAGCTTGCCGGTATCTTCACCCCCGGAATCCTTGACCGCCCTGATATTGCCGACCAGAAGGACGACCGGCGTATCTCCCACCATGCTCACGGCCTGCTTTTCCATCCATGCGTCCCTCGTTACCGGCACCGAGCCCGGCGCATCTATAGCATGAACGGACAGACACTTCCCCGCTCTTACCTGCCCGCTCATGTCGGACAGCATCTGCCTGTAAGTGACGCTGTCCACAATGTCGTTTATTTGAATTTGAGACAGAGGCGCCTCCCCCTTCATCGCGCTTTCGAGAGTTTCCTGTTGATCGGAAGTTATTTCGAGCCCGACTTTGAGGCACCCTCCCCCGTTCAGGTATTCAGTTACGGTCTTCGAAAAGAACTGTGCGGATTCGGGCTGCCCGTAGGACTCACCAATTATCAGAACGCGTTTACTCCCCATGAGAAAAGGAAGCGAGACGTTATCCTGCTGCGCCAAAGGCGCGTACGAGGGCACGATGCACAGCAAACCCGCCAAGACCAAACCGTATATTACACGCATAATCTCACCCGTATCGATGTATTTCATCGGCTCCGGCGATTTTCACACGGCCGATGAGGTACTTATAACTACAATTATATAATCAAAAGTGACTGAAATATAAAAGGATACGATGCCGCCGTTACCCTTCTGATTTTATCCGTACATATCCATTCAAGGTCTGCATATCAGACCCCATAAGCTTACAAACTTAAAAATGCTACCGGAGGAATGTTAAGGAGATATTAAGACAGTAATCAGACGCCCTTCCAGCGGGGCTCCCGCTTCTCTAAAAAAGCGTCTATTCCCTCTTCGGCGTCCCTCGCCATCATGTTCTCGACCATAACGCTGCTGCAGTATTCGTAGGCGCCTGACAAGTCCCTGTCCGCCTGCTCGTAAAAAGCCTTTTTCCCTATCCTGAGCGTAAGCGGCGACTTCGACGAAATCTTCTCCGCAAGCTCGTTTGCAGCGCGGTCGAGATCGCCTGACGGTACGACCCGGTTGACGAGGCCTATTTCATACGCCCGGCGCGCGGAAATGAAATCCCCGGTAAGCAGCATTTCCATCGCGTGCTTTCTCGATACGTTCCGCGAAAGGGCCACCATGGGGGTCGAGCAGAAGAGGCCGATATTTACGCCCGGAGTGGCGAACCTCGCATTCTCGTCGGCGACCGCGAGGTCGCACGTCGCAACGAGCTGGCAGCCGGCGGCCGCAGCGACCCCGTGCACCCTGGCGATCACGGGCTTGGGACAGTTAATTATCGAAAGCATCATTTTAGAGCAGGTATCGAAGGTCTTCTCGTAAAAATCCCTCCCCGGATTCCTCCTCATCTCCCGGAGGTCATGCCCCGCGCAAAACCCCTTTCCCGCGCCCGAGAGTATTACGACGCTGACGTTATCGTCACGCGATAGCGACTCGAATTCCGAGGTCAGCGCCTCCATGCAACCGATCGAGAGGGAGTTATACGAGGCAGGTCTGTTCAGGACCAGCTCAGAGACGGCTCCTTTATCGTTTCTTAAAACGAAGGCTTCGGAACTTTTCTCCGCCAAGGCCATAGAACACTTTCTCCTAGTGAGGGGTAGTCAATATCTATTTTTAGTATATATGGAAAAAACGCGCGAGTTCAAATAGGGGATAATTAGTTGAAGCCGATATCGGGACGGCAAGAACTGTCAGTCCATTCTGACCCGGTCGGTCAGAACCGTGACCTTATCGTCCCTTACCTCGGCGATACCGCCTTCGACGATCATCTTTTTTTCGTGTGAGCCCTTCTTATATTTGAGCTCCCCTTCGGCAAGTATAGTGATAAAAGGCACGTGGCCCGGCAGGACCCCGAACTCACCGGCCTCGCCGGGCGCTACAACCTCGTCAACCCTTTCGTCGACGACGAGATTTACCGGTGTGATCACTTGTAGATGTATGTCCGCCAATTTTCTATCTCCTCGGAGTCAAGGACTCTTTTATTATTCACCGGAGCCTTAATTACCAGGAGGCAGACCCGGGCCCGCCCCATGTGTTGAATTCATTAGATTACGAAACGAGCTGTTTCGCTTTCTCCTGCGCTTCTTCCAGGTTCCCTACCATGTAGAACGCCTGCTCGGGCACATCGTCCATATTCCCGTCGATGACCTCTTTAAAAGCCGCGATCGTCTCTTTTATGGGCACGTATTTGCCCGGCGTGCCGGTGAACTGCTCGGCGACGTGGAACGGCTGTGAGAGGAACCTCTGAACCTTCCTGGCCCTCGCCACGACGAGCTTGTCCTCTTCAGAGAGCTCGTCCATCCCGAGGATCGCGATAATTTCCTGGAGCTGCTTATAGCGCTGGAGCACCTCCTGCACACGGCGAGCGACCTGATAATGCTCCTGCCCCACGATAAGCGGGTCAAGGATTCGCGATGTAGAATCGAGCGGGTCGACTGCCGGATAGATCCCGAGCTCCGTCAGCTGCCGCGAAAGAACGATCGTGCCGTCCAGGTGAGCGAAAGTAGTCGCAGGGGCAGGGTCCGTAAGGTCGTCTGCGGGGACGTAAATAGCCTGAACCGAAGTTATCGACCCTTTAACGGTCGACGTGATCCTCTCCTGAAGCTCCCCGAGGTCGGTAGCGAGCGTAGGCTGATAACCGACCGCTGAAGGGATACGGCCCAAGAGCGCCGATACCTCGGAGCCCGCCTGTGTGAACCTGAAGATATTGTCGATAAATAGCAGAACGTCCTGTCCCTGCTCGTCGCGGAAATACTCGGCCAAGGTGAGCGCCGTAAGCGCCACCCTCGCCCTCGCGCCCGGGGGCTCGTTCATCTGCCCGAATACCAGTCCAGTATTCGCGAGAACTCCGGACTCCCTCATTTCCACCCAGAAGTCGTTACCTTCGCGGGTCCTCTCCCCTACGCCGCCGAAAACGGAGACGCCGCCGTATTCCTTTGCCACGTTATGTATTAATTCCAGAAGCAGAACCGTTTTCCCGACCCCCGCACCGCCGAAAAGACCGATTTTGCCGCCCCTGAGAAAAGGAGCGATCAGGTCGATGACTTTAATCCCTGTTTCGAATAGTTCGAGCTTGGTGCTCTGCTCGACGAATTTAGGCGCCTCGCGGTGTATGGGCCAGCGCATAGCCGTGTTGACGGGGCCCATTTCATCTATCGGCTCGCCGATGACGTTCAGTATCCTGCCGAGCGCCTCTTTTCCGACGGGGACGGTTATGCCTTCGCCGGTATTAATGGCTTCTTCGCCTCTCCTGATACCCTCGGTCGAATCCATGGCTATGCAGCGCACCCTGTTTCCGCCCAGCTGCTGCGCGACTTCCACAACAAGGTTCCATTTCTGATCGTTAAGCAGCGGGTTCGTGAGCTTGAGCGCCGTATAAATAGGGGGGAGCCCCCCCTCCTTGAATTCGACGTCGATCACAGGCCCCATGACCTGTATCACCTTACCCATACTGTTTACGCTATTCGTTTCCATTTTAATCAGCGCCTCCTTTCCTTAAAGACTCCGTACCGTTCACAATGTCCATAAGCTCGGTCGTAATCATTGCCTGCCTGGTTTTGTTGGCCAAAAGGGTTAATTTCTTTATTACGTCGTCCGCGTTGCTCGTGGCGCTCTCCATTGCCGTCATCCTCGATGCGTGCTCGCTCGTGAGCGATTCTTCTATCGCCCTTTCGACACGGACTCTGACATAATTAGTCAGCAATTTTTTCAACACAGCCTCTCTCGTCGGTTCGTAAAGATAATCAATGGGTCTCGACTCGTCCTTCGTATCGGCTTCGTACTCTATGGGGAGTATCCTTTCGTAGACCATGACCTGTGTCAGGGCGGACCTGAAATAGTTGTAAACCAGGATTATTTCGTCGGTCTCTTCCCTTACGTACTCGGATACCAGCTCGGACGCTACTTTCTCTGCTATTTCCTTATAATTCCTTTCGTTGATACCCGTGTAGTTTTCAACACCGGTGATTTTATTCCTGGAAAAGTGGTCCCTGCCCCTCCTGCCGAGGAAGGTGAACTTTATTTCTTCATATTTCTTCGCGTCCGTCACGAGATAGGTTTCGAGCTTCCTGATGAGGTTGCTGTTGAAGCTCCCGCAGAGCCCGCGGTCAGACGTCATGAACACGAGATGGAGCCGCTTCATCTGCTCGGGCCTCCTCAGGAGCGGATGCCTTTCGGGATCGCACCTGCGCGCGAGGTTCTTCGTGATTTCCATAAAAGCGTCCGAATACGGCCTGAATGACAGGAGCAATTCCTGGGCCCTTCTCAGCTTGACTGCGGATATCAGCTTCATGGCGCTCATTATTCTGCGGGTGCCTTTCACGCTTTTTATCTTCGATCTAATCTGTCTTAGACTCGCCATTTTATTATTATCTCAGTTAAAAAGGATTTGTAATTTTAGTTAAATTCCCCGAGCTGTTTCTTGAGCTCGTCGAGCGCACCGAGGATTTTTCCCCTTATGTCGTCCGTAAGCTCCTTCTTGGTTCTTATTTCCGTGAGGAGGTCCGAATACTTGGATTCAAAGAAGGAATTAAGCTCCTTTTCGTATTTTTTAACCGATTCCACCGGATAGTCGTCCAGGTATCCGTTACTAACCGCGAAAATGATCAATACTTGCTTCTCGACGGCGATAGGCTCATACTGACCCTGCTTGAGCGCCTCTACAAGCCTGCTGCCGCGGGCAAGCTGCGCCTGTGTCGCCTTATCGAGGTCGGAGGCGAACTGTGAGAAAGCCTCGACTTCCCTGTACTGGGCGAGCTCGAGCCTGAGCGTTCCGGCGACCTTTTTCATCGCCTTCACCTGAGCGGAGCCCCCTACCCTGGATACGGAAAGACCTACGTTGATCGCGGGCCTCACGCCCGAGTAGAAGAGGTCGCTCTCTAGGTATATCTGACCGTCCGTGATCGAGATGACGTTCGTCGGGATGTACGCTGAAACGTCTCCCGCCTGTGTTTCGATTATCGGAAGCGCCGTCAGTGAGCCTCCCCCGTCCTCTTTCCTCATTTTCGCCGCGCGCTCGAGCAGCCTGGAGTGGAGGTAAAAAACGTCTCCCGGATAAGCCTCGCGGCCCGGAGGGCGTCTTAAAAGCAGAGACAGCTGGCGGTACGCCCATGCGTGCTTGGTCAGGTCATCATAGATAATAAGGGCGTGTCTTCCCGAGTCACGGAAATACTCCCCGAGCGCGCAGCCCGCATATGGTGCGATGAACTGGAATGGGGCCGGGTCGCTCGCGTTAGCCGCGACAATCGTCGTATATTCCATCGCGCCGTGCTCTCTCAGCTTGTCATAGACCTGTGCGACCGTAGACTGCTTCTGCCCTATTGCGACGTAAATACAGTAAACGTCCTCTTTTTTCTGGTTAATTATCGTATCGATGGCGATAGCCGTCTTTCCTATCTGGCGGTCGCCGAGAATAAGCTCCCTCTGACCCCTTCCTATCGGTATCATCGCATCGATAGCCTTGATACCCGTCTGGAGCGGCTCGTGTACGGACTGCCTGTAAACGACCCCCGGGGCCTTGATTTCAATGGGCTTCGTGGCGGAAGCCTTGATCTCTCCCTTGCCGTCGATGGGCTGGCCGAGGGAATTGACGACCCTGCCCTTCATATCTTCGCCCACCGGAACCTCGGCTATCCTGCCGGTGCGCTTTACGAGGTCGCCCTCCTGCACTTCCTTGTCCTCGCCGAAAAGGGCTATACCCACGTTGTCTTCTTCGAGGTTAAGCACAAGACCCATGAGGCCGCTCGCGAACTGGACGAGCTCTCCCGCCATAGCACGGTCGAGTCCGTATGCCCGTGCGATACCGTCCCCTACCGATATGACGGTACCCACTTCGGAGGTTTCGATCTTGGTTTCGTAACCCTTGATCCTGTTTCTTAGTATTTCGCCGATTTCTTCGATTTTTAAATCCTGCATATCTCTTCGCTCCTTATAAAATTAGGGGGGTTCAGGACCGCGTGAGGACGTTTCTCATTCTCTCAAGCCGGGTCTTTATACTACCATCGAACACCTTATCTTCAACCTTCGTGATTATTCCGCCGATAATTCCCGGGTCGACCTTGGATGTAACCTCCACGTCCTGTCCGACCGCCTTCGTGAGCGCGCTCTTAATCCTTGCCAGGTCGGACTCGGAGGGCTCGGTCGCCATAATCACCTCCGCTTTGAGCCTGCCGGAGGCCTTTCTCAGCTTCTGGACGACTGTCTGCTCGGATTTTACGAGTGATTTGAACTTGTCGAGCTCGATCGCGAGCGTCAGGAAGTTAACCGTCAATTTATCGTAGCCTTTCTTTTGACCTATATCCTCGATTATCCCCTTCCTTTCCTGAAAGTCGAAAGTGGAGCTCCAGAGTATATTCCTCACATCTTCCGCAGCGGAGAGCTGCTTGAAGAAGTCCTCGAGGTCCGCAGTAACACGGTCGAGCTTTCCCTCTTCCCTTGCGCTCTCGATGAGCGCCTCCGTGAGGTCCCTCAGTGTTGCGATTGATGCCATTTTTCATCCTCTATGTTCTTGGTGAATTCCTGTACGAACCTTTCCTTATCCGAATCGCCCAGGTTCTGTCTTATAATCGCTTCCGCGCTCCCGACAGCGAGGTCCACGACCTCGTTCTGTATTTCGCGCCTGGCGCGCTCGGTCTGGAGCGCTATCGTCTCACCGGCTTCCTTTCTTATGGTTTCCGAAGCCGCAGCGGCCTGCCTGAGCAATTCCGCCCTCTCGGACTCCCCCTGCTTGCCGAGAGTATCCTTCAGGTTGTTGATCTCGGACTCGATTGCCTCGAGCTTCTTCGCATACTCGTCATATTTCGATTTCGCTTCGCCTATTGTCTTCTGCGCCGTATCTATCTCGTGACTGATCGTCCCGCGCCTTTCAACGAGGAAATTCTTTACGGGCGTCTTTAGGAAGTAGACGAGCACTCCCAGAAGAATTATAAGGTTAACGGCATGTTCCATTACGAACTGCCAGTTAAATGCGCCGTGTTCCGAGGCCCCTGTGAGGATGAGATTTATTATTCCGTATTCGTTCATACGCCTGCCTCCCTGCCCAATACCCTTGTGGCAATTTCCTTCGACAGGAGCTCAACGTCTCCCTTGAGCTTCTCTTTTATTACCCCGGTCTCGGCTTCGAGCTTCTTTTTCGCATCGTCGAGGAGCGCCGCCGTTTCCTCTCTCGTCTTGGAAATTATTGCCGACGCGGCGCTCTCCCCCTCGCGTACTATTTTATGCCGCTCCTCCAGGGCCTGGGCCCTGGCCTCATTCAGCTTGGCTTCGTATTCGAGAATTATTTCCTTTACCTTCTCTTCGAGCTCTTTTGCTTCTTTTATAGCGCCCTTCGTAAGCTTGTCGCGCCTGTCTATGAGCTCGATAAACGGTTTAAAAACAAGGGTGTTAAGTATGAATATGGCGACTATAAAAATTACGATCTGTATGAGGACGGTCTTGTTGACGCTGAGTAAATCATCCGATGCAAACGCCTGGGAGGCGGCCGTCAGCAATAGAAGGAGAGATACCGCAGGGACGAATTTCATATGCTTCATGATAATAATTTCTCCTTTACCGATAATGAGACCGGCTATACCTCTCCAAGATCTCCAGCAAGTGTCGTTATGCGCGGCTGAGCGGCGAGAATACCGGGGATCGCCGCCAAAACCGCTATAGACGAGACCGCGGAATAGCATGCAGCTCCACCCGCAATAGCGCCCGCCGCGGAAATCATAACAATAAGAGTAAGAGCGATAAAGAGTTTATTCGAGGAACCGTATAACGCTTCTTCCAGACTCATTTGCGGGCTTAATTCCTTAAGGGCAGAACATTAAAAAATCGAAAGTATTTAACATGAAATGGAGGGAGTGTCAAAAAAATACACCTCATATACATAATCCGGCGGGGATTTGCAGCCGCCCGAAAACCCCCGGATAGGGCTTTACGCACCGCGAATTAACGAAATGGACATGGAAAAAACGCGGCCGGCTCCGGGACACGGGCCGCCTGATCAGGCTATCCCTTTTTCCTTATTGAATTTATCGAGCTCGATATCGTATTCGGTATATATCCCGAGTGCGTGGAGGCATTCGTTCGCTTCCTCGAGACTCCCCGCCCCGGAGACTGCGCGGGACATGCCCGATAATTTTCCGTATAACACGCCCGGAGAGAAGTAATAAGTGACCGTCGATGACATGGAAAGGCTTACCTGTCTCCGGCCGCTCCTTATGTGTGTATCGGAAAACTCCCCCTTTGCGTATAGCGTCGGGGTACGGCTCGCTTCCGTAGGGACTACGGCGATCAGTTTTTCGAGGAGGATGAGCGCCTCCTTCGTTATCCCCCAGCTTCCGAGGAGCCCCCCTTCCCTCGCAAGTACGGACATAGACCGTTCGAGCTCGTCCTGAGTAAGCTCCCCATCGCTCCCGAACCCGAAGAGCCCCATTATCGCCGGCATTCTTTTCTCGAGTCTGGCGAAAGCCGCCGTCATTATCGAATCCGCGAGCGGGCTCATGAGACCGGGCTCGTTCCCCAAGGCCAGCAGATCGCCCCCGACGTCTATGCCGATTATAAGATCGGCCCCAAGCTCGCCCGCCGCGTGGAGAATGCCTTCCGCTACGGCCGCGGGTCCCGGGTGTATGTTAATCAAGAGGGTTTCTTTACCGAGGACCTCCGCCACGCCCGATTCGGCGAACCTGACTCCCGTGCTCGTGACTGTATTTTTATCGGCAAACCAGACGACATCGTTCAGTTTACGCGCGTTCCGCACCTCCTCGAATTTCCTGGGGCCGGGCATGGGGTCTATGACAGACCTCTCCCAGGAGAGACCCCCGAATACGCACTCGATACCGAACATCCCTAAAAGATCGGCAGTCGGTATCGTGCCTACGATGTCTCCCCCGCCGCCTACGCCAATAAGCATGGCCTTCCTGGAATTCGTAAGTATCTGCTTGAGCGAACTCTTCACCTGCAGGGCGCCCTCCGGTCTATGTAGAGTAAAATACAGGAATCCGCGTCAAATACTCTACTTTACGGGACGCAACTTTCAATCGGGGTGTAATTCGATGAAATCAGCCGGAATTTTGGCAAGCGGTGCGGGGGAGCTCAGCGCCTCGGCTCTTCAAGCAGGACGAAGAGGACGTTATCGCTGAAGGCAGGTGATTTTGTGAGTCCCAGGTGGTCCGTGAATAGAAACGTAACGTTCGACCATTTTATGGGCGATACCAGGACAGGGGTCCAGTAACCCCCCACCCTCTCGTCCATAAGCGCGCTCGCGCGGGTCACGGTGCCGTCGCCGGGGCTGTACTGCGAAACCTCGTATTTGCCCGTGGATCTATCGACCCTAAGCCCCGAGCCCGTCAGTATCGCGTCCCCGGCGATAAGGTTCAGCTCCAGTCCATCCGGGAGATCGGCGGGAACATCTATCGCGTCCTGAAATTCCTTTCCGCGCTTAAGGGACTTTTTCAGATGATCGATTGCTATTTCGCGCCTTTTTGCCGGGTCGGAAACGTCCGGGAGCAGCCACCCGATCACCTCGTCCTGCCCAGGGTCGGCGAGCCCCCACCCGAGGCTTATCCAGACTTCAGGGTCGGTGAGATCGAGCCTGCTGCCGTTTTCGTCAACTACAGCCCCGTGCCTCGTCCTCGGGAGCTGCTGATAAAGGGAGGGCATCGTTGCAATAATCGCGGGCTCGTATTTCGGAAGGAAGGGCCCTATGTCCCTCCCCTTGACGAGCGTCTCGACGGCCCCGACTGCGCCCGCGTTGGGCGTGCCCACGATTATCACCTTCTCGACGTATTTCGCCCCTTCCCACGTTACCTCGGGCACGGAACCGTCCCCGGGCAGGTCCATATCGCCGTACATCAGAAAATACCTCGTAAGCAGACCGCCCATCGAATGGGCGACGATGTCGAACTTTATCTCATCCTTATCGATGCCGCGCTTTTGGTATTCCCCGAGTATATATTCCCTCTTTTCCTCGATGAATTTTTTGAGCCTCTTCGCGTTCTCCACGTTATCGAGCCTCCAGTCGTAATCGAACTGAAAGCACGTGAAGTGGTCGTCCCCGTAGTCGATCTCGTTTAATTTATTGGAGGCAAGGGACTGGTCGAGGTATCCGCCGGCGCCGAGCGTGCTCAGGATGTTGATATATGCGTTTAACTGGATGGGCAGCCCGAATAACTTCACCTTTACCCTGTCGAGCGCCCCGTCCGAGTGCACGCTGTCTGTAAGCTCCCCGATGGGGACCCCTTCTTTCATCGGTATCGCGATGAGGCGCGCCCCCTCCGGGGTTTCAGGGTCGGCCTCGCCCCCGTCGAAAGCCCCCCAGACGAGCTGTCCCGTCTCACCGTCCCTGAGCTTAGAGCCCAGGATACCGGGGATCACGATGACGGGATTGCCTTCCACATGCGAGCGCATAGCCGCCTGCGTATATATCCCCCCGAGATCGGGCGGGCTGTACTCGGCCTTCGCACAGGCAAACATCACGGTTATCGGCAACAATAGAACAAAAATAAGGTATCTCATAACCCCCAAACCATAAACAAATGCATTACAATCTTTAGTCTTGTTATCCTTTGACGATGCGTATACCGAGTCAGATCCATTTTGGGTAGAAAAGCAGGAAGAACTTTTACAGGCAGGCTTACGGTTTTATGCCGCGGCCCGCACACTCATTCGTCAAGAGCCCGTGGACCGGCGACTGGATATATGGGGACGAAGCCTGATCACTCGGCGAAATACATACCGAGCCTGACCTGCGTTATCGCCTGGTTAACTAACTCAAGGGCCTGAACCCTGTGCCCGCCCTTGTCAGGGGACGATATTTCTAGATTGATCCTGGCCGCGTGCAGGTTGCCGAGGGCCTGCTCCATGTTCGGCTGGTATCCGGGCTGCGCATTCGCTTCCCTGAACATATTAAAAGTGCCCATGAGAAACGCGGCAAAGAGAACGCCCGCTAAAAACGGCAGTGAAACTTTTATAATCCTCGACATGACGACTCTCCTTATTGAAATGGAATGTATGGAAACTATAAAACACGCGCAGAGCCCATGCAAGCCGGGCTCAGGGTGCACACACGGTGCAGGCGTCAGCGTTTGACCTTGTATCCGGCCTTCTCCCTGTCCCAGGTATCTTTGGTAATTCCCGTATCTCTGAGCTTATTCTTCTGCACCCTCTCCGTCCCCGTTTTGGGCAGCGTCGTTTCGAACCGTATGAACCTCGGGAGCATAAAATGTGGCATCCTGGGCTCGAGGAATTCCATGAGGCGGTGCGGATCGATTTTCTTGCCCTTCCTGGGAACGACTACGATCATGACCTCGTCCTCGGCGTACCTTCCGCTCTCGTCCTTAATGCCTATGACGCCGCACTCTTCTATATCGAGGTGGGAGCTCACGATCTTCTCGACCTCGAACGAGCTTATGTTCTCACCCCTCCTCCTTATGTAGTCCTTCACCCTATCGACGAAGTATATGTATCCGTCCTTGTCCATCATGCCGGCGTCCCCGGTGTGGAACCAGAAGTTCCTGCAGTCCTGCACGGTCTTCTCGGGCATCTTGTTGTAGAAATGGAGCATTATGTTGGGGGTCCTCGGACGCACGATTATCTCGCCCACATGCCCCCTCGGGACCTCCTCGTCTGTCTCGGGGTCAGCGATCTTGATCTCGTAACCCGGCGCTTCCTTACCGCACGAGCCCACCCTGAAAGGCTCGCCCGGCCTCATCCACGTGCACTGTCCTATTTCGGTGAGACCGTAGCCCTCCATGAACTTTATATTGAACCTCTCCATGAATTTCTCGATGATGTCGTGAGGCGCGGGGGAGCCCAGAACGAGCTTTACCTTGTGCTGCTTCTCCTCTGGCGCGGGCGGCGTGTTCCACATGAAATAGGCCATGGTCCCGACGATGTTGAACTTGGTCACGCCGTGGTCCTTGATCCACTTCCAGAACTGGCTCGCCGAGTACTTCTCCTCGACGACCGACCTCGCCCCCTTTATAAGCGCGGGGTATACCGACATTACCATGGCGTTCGAATGGTATAGCGGGAGGCACGTGAAGCAGACGTCCCTCGGGCCCACGTCCATTATCTCGGCATAATTCCTTGCGCTCGAGTAATCGGCTGCGCAGGGCCTCACCACGCCCTTAGACCTCCCGGTCGTCCCCGACGTATACATGAGCCTCGCATAATCCATGAACGTTATTTCGACGCCCGGGTCCGTGCTCTTCTGGGATTTTATGAACTTCGAGTAAGGCGTCATGCTCTCGAAATTAAAACCGTGCTTGTCGAACTTGTCGCTGCCGCCCCTGGTCCAGACTATTACGTGTTCCAACTGCGGCAGGTCGCCCGCTATGGGGGGCATTCTGTCGAGGTACTCCTCGGCTACGAAAAGGGCTTTGGAATCGGAGCTGTCGAGTATGTACTGTAGGAAATCCATCTTGTACGCCGTGTTTATCGGCACCATGACGGCGCCCATTTTCAGGATGCCGAACCACGTGATCACGTAATCGTCCGAATTCGGCATATACACAGCTACCTTCTCGCCT
Source organism: Thermodesulfobacteriota bacterium (assembly GCA_041753155.1). Taxonomy (GTDB): domain Bacteria; phylum Desulfobacterota_D; class UBA1144; order Nemesobacterales; family UBA2774; genus 2-12-FULL-53-21. The sequence continues at coordinate 127,056 of JBGSVA010000041.1, forward strand.
TTCTTTATACCGAGCCTGAGGAGCCCGTTGGCGATCTTGTTAGCAAGCTGGTTCGTCTTGAAGAAACTGAGCGGCTTCCTGTACCCGAACTGGAGGAACGGTTTCGCGCCGAGCTTCTTCGCCTGCTGCTTGAGTATTTTGGGAAGCACCCAGTTGATCTTATCCTGGCCCGCGTACCACTCCACATTGAACTTGCCGTTCTCTCTCCTGTAGGTGACAGGATGCATGAGGTCGCGGCCTTTCTTCCGCTTGGGTTTGGCTGCCATTGTTTTATCCCCTCTCGAGCGATCTCGAATAAATAAGTTCGATTTTTTATGAGCGACCGAATTACACAATCCGCCGGTCGGTTTCATTTTCTACTTTATTTTTTTATAGGGAAAAGTCAAGTGATTTAAAAGGTATTACATTAGTGACGACCTTACGCAGCCGGGCGGCTCGACGATAGGAGCCCAGGATCAGGATAGACCGCCGTCGCCGGGAGGTTCCGCTTCCTCTTCCTCGGCTGAAGCCTTCTTCTTACCGAACATCCAGGCCACGAGGATACCGAGCTCGTAGAATACGATTATCGGGAGGAACATGAACATAAACGATATCGCGTCTGTAGTAGGCGTGAGCACGGCGGCGGCGACCGCGCTTATGAGTATCGCGAATTTCCTCTGTTTTCTGAGCCACGCGCTGTTCACGATGCCGATCCTCGCCAGGACGAAAATCGCGAGAGGGAATTCGAAAATAAGCCCGAAGCCCAGAATAAGAGCCATAAAGAAGGAAAGGGCCTGGCTTATAGAGGGAAACGCCTTGACGTACTCCGACGAATATTCGTTGAGGAGGAACTTGAAAGCGGGGGGCGCAGCCACGTAGTAACAGAACGAAACTCCGAATGCGAAGAACAGGGTCCCGAAAAAAATAAACGGAATGATTATCTGCCTTTCATGCTTGTATAGTCCGGGCGCAATGAATTTCCAGGCCTGATAGAGGATAAAGGGCACTGCGGCGGCAATCGCCGCAAATATGGAAACTTTAAGATAAGTCATGAACCCTTCGGCGGGCATCGTAAATATAAGCGTGCTCCCTTGGGGGAGGTTGTCCCTGATGGGCTCCATCAGGAAATCGAATATCTGATTCGAAAAATAATAAGCAGGTATGAAACAGACGAGAATTGCGAGGAGCGACCAGAGCAGCCTCCGCCTCAATTCCCCCAGGTGTTCAAGGAACGACATTTTGGATTCTTCCATAGATGCGGCAAAAGCTTAACCCAATAGCGTATGGTTCTCAAACAACGCCTCGCGGCGTGCATCCGTCCGTCATCCGAGCAGCGTTAATTCCGCAAGTGATTCGTTTTAAGACGCCTCCGGACGCGCAACCCATGAAATTGACAACAAATCATGGCTCGCATATATTGTTATCCCGGTAAAATCATCCCCTAACATCTCTCGGAGGAAGAATTGAAAGTACTGATTACAGACGGTATGACCAAGGAAGGACTGAGCATTCTTGAATCTGCGGAAGGTCTCGACCTGGATGTCAGAAAGAGTACGCCTAAGGAAGAATTGGCGGGAATCATAGGCGGTTACGACGCCATAATAATAAGGAGCGCAACCAAGCTCACTGCGGATTTGATAGAAGCCGGAAAGAACCTGAGGGTAATCGGCAGGGCGGGTATAGGCGTCGACAACGTCGACGTCGAAGCTGCGACGAAGAAAGGAATCGTCGTCATGAACACCCCCGAGGCAAACGCGATCACGACGGCCGAGCATACAATTACCCTGATGCTCTCCCTCGCGAGACAGATACCCCAGGCGCACGCGTCGCTCAAGTCGGGCAAATGGGAAAGGAATAAATTCAAGGGGATAGAAATCTACGGCAAGACGCTCGGATGCATAGGCTTGGGCAACATAGGCAAGCTCGTCGCGGAGAGGGCGATCGGATTGAAGATGAACGTAATCGCCTATGATCCGTTCCTCTCAAAGGAAGCGGCAGAGAAAATAGGGGTGGAGCTGGTATCCTTCGACGATCTTCTTAAGAGGTCCGATATCATAACGATACATACCCCCCTCAACTCCGAAACGAAGGACATTATCAATAAAGACACCCTCGAAAAAACGAAAAAGGGGTTGGTCCTGATAAACTGCGCGCGCGGAGGGGTGATAAACGAACAAGACATCGCCGAAGCAATAAAATCAGGAAAGGTCGCGGGGGCGGCTTTTGATGTCTTTATAAACGAGCCCCCCGAAGAGGGCAACCCCCTCCTCACGCTCGATGAAAACGTGGTGTTCACCCCTCACCTGGGGGCGTCCACCGCAGAGGCTCAGACCAAGGTCGGGCTGGCGATCGCCGACCAGATAGTAGATTTCCTCAAAAACGGAGTGGTCAAAAACGCTGTGAACATGCCTTCCGTGAGTCTCGAAGTGCTGAAGACCATGAAACCCTATCTCAACCTTGCGGAGAAACTGGGGAGCCTGCAGGGCCAGCTGTGTAAGGGAGGGGTTAAGGAAATACACATAGAATACGACGGAGAGGTGTCGGAGCTCGACACTTCGCCCATAACCGTAGCGGCGCTGAAGGGGTTCCTCACGCCGATGATGGACGTGGTTGTGAGCCACGTAAACGCCCCGGTGATCGCCGAAGAAAGGGGTATAAAGGTAATCGAGTCGAAGTCCTCGCAGACCAAAGACTATAGGAGCCTCATATCCATTAAGGTCAAGACCGAAGAAGGCGAGAGCCACGTGTCGGGCACGATATTCGGGAAAGAAGAGCCTAGATTCGTAAGGATAAACGGTGTTACAATTGACGTTGTGCCTAAGGGATACCTCCTCGTAAGCGAGAACAACGACAGGCCGGGGTTCATAGGGGCCATGTGCACATTGCTCGGGGAGAACGGTGTAAACATTGGCCTGCTGCATCTCGGCAGAGAGGCGATAGGAGGGCGGGCGATAGTCTTTACGAACGTCGACTCCCCGGTCCCGGCCAAAGTGATCGAAAAAATATCCAAGCTCGCGGATATCATTTCCGTGACGCAGGTCAAGCTTTAATGATAAACCGTCTAAGTCTTCCACAGGGCGTTAAAGACTACACACCCGAGAAAGCAGAGGAATTAAGAAGGATAGAAGAAGGTCTCCTCGAAGAGTTCGGCAGGTGGGGGTATAGAAAGATCATCACACCCCTCTTCGAATACCTGGAGCCGTTATCGGTAGGACTCGGTGACGAGTTAAAGAGTAAGGTCATGAAGTTCGTCGACCCTTCTTCAGGAGACGTCGTGGCGCTGAGGCCCGACATTACGCCTCAGGTAGGCAGGATAGTCGCGACTCAGATGAGGGACCATACCGCGCCTCTCAGGCTCTGTTACAACGGCAGGGTCGTCAGGTTCGAAGAAAAGGGTAGCGGCAAGGAGCGGGAAATCTTCCAGGTCGGATGCGAGCTCGTGGGGCTCTCCACGCCTGAAGCCGATGCCGAGATAATAGCCCTGGGTGTCAAGTCCCTTGGGAAATCGGGGATCAAGAACCTCGTACTCGACATCGGACACACGGGAATCCTGAGAAACCTCCTGTCGAAGACAGACGAGCTCAGGGAAAGCATCGAAGAGGCGCTTAAAAAAAAAGACCAGGAAGCTTTGTCCCGGGCTATCGGTAAATCGCGCGCTCCGAAGAACATAAACGACACGATCTTGAAGCTACCCGAGCTATTCGGCGGAAGGCACATTCTGACCGAGGCCAGGAAAATCGCATCCATCAGAAAATACGTGAATGAGCTCGAAAGCGTGCTCGGCGTCATCGACGACTATCAGTCCGAGTGCGAGATAAACATAGACCTCGCTGAGATAAGGGGCTTCAATTACTACACCGGCGTAACGTTCGAGATCGTCTCGCGCGATATCCCGGCCCCCCTCGTAAGGGGGGGACGTTACGACGAGCTTATGGGGAAGTACGGCTATGACTCGCCGGCGACCGGGTTCGCGATAGACGTCGAAACCCTTCTGAGCACACACAAAAAAGACAGGGAAGGGAATCAGATACACTTCGTCGTCATCCCCAAGAAAGCGTCTTTGAGACGGGAAGCCATACATCTTGCGGAATGGCTCAGATCGAGCGGCTTCAAGGTCGTGCTGGACCTCAATCTCGATGCCAGGCAGAGGGAGCTCAGGATAAAAGAGAACCGCGCTTCGAACTTTTACGGAGTCATACTCCTCGAGACACCGAGGAAAATCAAGCTCATCGAGTCGAGGAGAGGCGCCTGCAAGGAATTTTCCAACCTTGAGGAGCTACTCAAAGGGGGTATCTGAGTATGCCTAACATAGTAGTCATAGGCGCTCAATGGGGGGACGAGGGCAAAGGCAGGATAGTCGACCTGATCTCGGAGAACGTCGATATAATAGCCCGCTATCAAGGCGGGAACAACGCCGGACATACAATCGTCATAGGAAAAGAGAAGGTGGTGCTCCATCACCTGCCCTCCGGAATCCTCCGGGAGGGGAAAATATCCGTTATCGGGAACGGGGTGGTCATAGACCCCAAAGTGCTGCTTTGGGAGCTTAAGGGGCTGAGGGCGGCCGGTTATCGGGCCGACTCCGGAAACCTGAAAATAAGCGACAGGGCGCACGTGATTATGCCCTACCACAGGGAGATAGACATCGCGCGGGAATCGTCGTCGCGCGGGAACGGAAAGATAGGGACGACGGGAAGGGGTATAGGCCCGGTATACGAAGATAAAGCGGCGAGAAGGGGGATAAAGTTTTCAGACCTGATCGACCCGGAGTCCCTGAGGGAGAGACTTGCAAGCGTGCTCGAAGAGAGGAACATGTACCTTGAGCACGTTCTCGGGAGAAAGCCCCTCAAGTTCGACGATATTTACAGTGAGTACGAAGAATACGGAAGGGAGCTCAAAGATTTCTCCTGCGACGTATCGAGCCTGCTGAACAGGTCCATCAGCGAGGGGAAACGTGTCCTTTTCGAGGGAGCTCAGGGGGCCCTCCTCGACATCGATCTGGGCACCTATCCGTTCGTCACGTCATCGAGCGCGAGCTCGGGAGGCGCCTGTACGGGTACGGGAGTGAGCCCGACCAGTATAGACATGGTCCTCGGCATCGCGAAAGCCTACACCACGAGGGTCGGCGAAGGGCCGTTCCCGTCGGAAATACAGGGGGAGCTCGGCGAGAGGCTCAGGGAGGCGGGGGGCGAATACGGAGCGACCACGGGCAGGTCGAGAAGGTGCGGGTGGTTTGACTGCGTCGCACTCAGATACGCTGCGATGACAAACGGCATCTCCCGCCTGGCGATAACGAAGCTCGACGTTTTGTCGGGCTTTGACATCATCAAAGTGTGCGTGGGTTACAGGTACCGGGGTGAGATCCTTTCGGACTTCCCCTCGAATATCAACATACTAAGAGACTGCGAGCCGGTCTATGAAGAAATCGAGGGCTGGAATGAAGATATTTCAACCGTAACCGATTTTGGCGAGCTACCGCCCAACGCAAGGAATTATGTAAGAAAGCTGGAAGAGCTGACCGGCGTTATAATTTATGCGGTTTCACTCGGGGCTTCGAGAGAAAAGATTCTGTTCCTTTCGGATTTATTTCAGTAAACTTCAGGGCTAATCGAATTCGAATTCCCTTAACCAGTAAGTCAGGTTCGGACTCCAGCTTTCAAGACGCTTCGCTTCGATCCTGTTATAGAAGTAATCCCCTTGGGTCTGGAAGTCCTTTCTGAAGAGACCGACTACCCTTATATATTCACCGTCTGTAACCGGGGCCTCGCCGTTAACATAAACGTCTATCCCGGTCCCCTGTCTGTCGGCAAGTGTGAACACCGTGTAGACCTGCTCTACGCCGTTCTCGGTCACTCCCATGGACTCTACTCTCGGACGCCATATTTTTCCTATAACTATCACCCCGGACATATCATAGGCGTCGGGGCTGGCGAGTATGGTCGAGACGCTGACGTTCTGGGCCGGGAGCGCGGTGTCCGGGTCCCTCCATTGGGAACAGGCCGCGCTTAACGAAAGAAGTATCGCAAACGATAGGGCGCATAAGAATCTTTGCATCGGGTATGTCTCCGTTGAGGATGCCGGTCAGTATTGAATTATAACACAAACCTCAGGAATATTTCTCATAAGCTTCTATAATTTTTCTAACCAGCGGGTGTCTTACGACGTCGTTTTTTGAAAAATATACGAAGGAAATCCCCTCTATTTTTTTCATCAGCATCTCGGCTTCGAGTAAGCCCGACCTCTCGCTCGCGGCCAGGTCCACCTGCGTGGTATCGCCCGTAATAACGGCCTTGGAGCTGTATCCGAGCCTCGTAAGGAACATCTTCATCTGCATGGAAGTCGTATTCTGGGCTTCGTCTAATATTATGAAGGCGTCATTCAGGGTCCTCCCCCTCATGAACGCGAGGGGGGCTATCTCGATCGCTCCCTTCTCGACCAGACGGGAGGCTTTATCATAATCCATCATATCGTAGAGCGCATCGAGAAGCGGTCTTAAATAAGGGTCGACCTTCTGCGAGAGGTCGCCCGGCAGGAACCCGAGCTTCTCTCCCGCCTCTACGGCGGGCCTCGTGAGCACTATCCTGTTGACCTCCTTATTCACGAAGGCCGATACCGCCATGGCCATCGCGAGGTAGGTCTTTCCGGTCCCCGCGGGACCGATCCCGAACACAATATCGTGCTTCCTTATAGACTCTATATATACCTTCTGCGCAATGCTCTTGGGGGCGATTATTCGTTTCCTCGTCGATATGCAAACGGTGTCGAGGAACACATCCGCAAGCCGTATCTTCCCCTCGTCCACTATCCTTGCGGCAAGCTCGATATCCGAAGGGTCGAGCGTATAGCCTTTTTCCAGAAGGCCGTAAATCTCACGCAAAAACCTGTTGGCCGACTCCACCCCTTGTTCTTCGCCTTCGAGATTAAGTTTGCCGCCCCTCGAATGGATCTTGATCCCGTAATGGCCCTCAATTTCCTTGAGGTTGTCGTTATTCTCCCCGTAAAGCTCCTTGACCAGGCTGTTGTCGCCGAATTCGAGCTCCTTCGCGCTGCCGTTTTGGACCGTCATGGTTTCCTGCATATTTATATTGTCTTCCCTCCTCCTGGATGTGTGCCGGGGCTCATATTTAGAATATATGCATTAAATTTGTAATGATTTGCCTGCGAAAAAAGATACGCAGACCTCGATATCCGGAATATAGCGGGACTTTGACGGATTACCGAAGGAATATTCAGGGGTTGCTTTATTTTGTTTCCCAACGATGAATTACGGTATAACCGGGGATTTCCTTCATTTTAATAGTGATTAGTATAACAGAACGCGCGTCAATTCCAACACTGCCCCCCTCATCATCCAATCCGGCGGAAAACGCCCTTTCAGTCGTCGATAAAACGGGGATCCGGGTACTTGAACCGATATTCGAGCCGTTTCTTGAGCTTATCGCTTCTTATTATCTTAAATCCCCCGCCGCCGTCCTCGAAGCCGGGGGGGTCGAGTCCCAGTTTCAGAGCCTGAGCAGTGTAATATTCCTTCCTGAGCGGATGTTCGTCCGCGCACGCATTAAACGTCTCTCCCCACACGCTGCGCTCGATGATTCTATGAATGATCCCCAAACAGTCGTCTCTGTGTATGAGGTTTACAGGGGCATTGCCCCCGGTAATACCCTTTCTGCCGGCGAGGAACCTGCCGGGCATGCGGTCGTACCCTATGAGCCCCCCGAATCTGATTATCGTCGTCTCGAACCGGGAGGAGTGCCGGAAGAGCCTCTCAGCCTCGAGGAGCGCGATTCCCGAAGGCTTTTCGGGCGGCGCGTTATCGTCTTCAGAGACCTCACGGCCGAGATCCGGATAGACGGAGGTCGAGCTTACGAAGAGCGTCTTTTTAACGGGTGAGGACTCTATACGGGCGATGAGCGATCTTATCTGAGCCGGGTGATACTCGGCGATGTCATCCCTCCTCTCGGGAGGAAAGTTGACCACGAGCACGTCGCAATTAAAAAATTCATCGATGTTATCGCCCCTGAGATCGGGGTCGAGAACCAGATAAAACGGCTCGATACCGTGGGATTTAATCACTTCGAGCTCGCTCCGGGTCCTGGTCGACCCCTTGAGCTTATAACCCTTTTCTATCAGATAATCGGCGAGAGGCAGCCCGAGCCAGCCGCACCCCAATATGCTTATAGTTTCCATATGATCTCACCGGCGAGCAGTAATCGGTTGACGTTCGATTCCCCGGATGGAGTTAAGCCCTTCCCATAGCTAAACTACTTTCAATTAGCAAGCCGTTCGAGCGCCTCTTTGTATTTTTCGGACGTTTTCCGTACGACGCCTGGGGGGAGGGACGGCGCGGGGGGGCGTTTGTCCCAGTCGATTGACTCGAGATAATCCCTCACGAACTGCTTGTCGAAGCTCCTCTGGGGACCTCCGGGCTTATAGCCGGCCATGGGCCAGAATCGGGACGAATCGGGCGTGAGCGCCTCGTCTATGAGGAGAAGCTCGCCCGTCTTTTCGTCCATTCCGAATTCGAACTTGGTGTCCGCGATTATTATCCCTTTCTTCTCCGCGATATCCCTCGCCCTCGAATAAATCGCTATGCTCACGTCCCTGACCCTTTCCGCGAGATCCCTCCCGATGAGCTCGGCCGCTCTCCCGAAACTGATGTTCTCGTCGTGGGTGCCTTCTTCAGCCTTGGTGGAAGGGGTGAATATGGGCTCTTCGAGTTTAGAAGATTCCAGGAGCCCCGGGGGGAGCGGGATGCCGCATATGGAATTATTCTCCCTGTACTCTTTCCAGCCCGAGCCCGCAATGTACCCCCTTACGATGCATTCGATGGGGAGGGGTTTCGTCTTCCTTACAAGCATGCTCCTCCCTTCGAGCACCCCCCGGTACATCCTGAATTCTTTCGGGTAATCGTTCACATCGGTCGAGATCAGGTGATTCCGGATGATGCCGCTCGTCTGCCCGAACCAGTACATCGATATCATATTCAATACCTTCCCCTTCCCCGGTATCCCTTCGGGGAGGACCACGTCGAATGCCGAAATACGGTCTGAAGCGACGAGCAGAATTCTATCGCCGAGGTCGTAGATGTCCCTCACCTTGCCCCTCCTGGGAGGCTTAACGCCCTCGAAATCGGTCCGCATCACGATCATGTTTTCTTTTGTTGCCATAACTCACACGAGACGGTCAAGAAATCAGCGGAGAGAATTCTAGTAAAGAAAAAAAGATATGTCAAAACCCGGGACTGCTTACGAATATACGGCCGGGCATACGCGGCTGACGAGGGAAAATCGCTATCTCACTCCGTGCCGCGAGACGCCCTGCCGCGCAACCTTGATGCGTCGAGGATATCCTTCAGGAACCACAGCATGAGGAGCGGGAGATAATAAAAAAGCGCGATATAAAAAGACGTGGCGAGGTCCCGGTATAAAGCCCATATCCCGGCGAAGTCCAGGAGCGCGACCAGTATCAGAACCAGGTACGCCCTCTTAAAAGGGTCGGGAACCCATCTTCTAAGCAGGAGATGCGCGCCTCTGGAAAGTACAGTGACGTTTATAAAGGCTCCGGCGAGCCGCCACAGCATAAGCGTGTCCATAACTTTTCGGCCTCTCGCTAACGCCGGTCCCCGAACTTTTCACTTGAAATTTCGGCCCGAATCATTATTTTCATTATATCACCCCCTTTGAGGGGTGTATGTACCGGAATGTTAACAAAATGTGACCGTTACACTTGGGAATTTGAGGCTTTAATCAGTCGGGAGACATAAAAATGAACACACTTAAAAGCCTGATACTGCTTGCAGCGCTATCCGCGATCCTGATGTGGATAGGCGGGGCTCTCGGCGGAAAGCAGGGCCTGATAATCGCATTCGGATTCGCGATGGTTATGAATTTCGCGAGCTACTGGTGGAGCGACAAGATCGTCCTATCCCTGTACGGGGCAAAAGAGGTCAAATACGAGGACGCGCCTGAGCTCTACGGTGATATTCAGGGGCTTTCCCAAAGAGCCGGGCTGCCCATGCCCAGGGTGTATATAACACCCCAGGAGCAGCCGAACGCGTTCGCCACGGGCAGAGACCCCGAGCACGCCGCGGTAGCCGTAACGCAGGGCATATTGAGGCTTCTCAGCCGTGAGGAATTGAGGGGAGTCCTCGCCCACGAGCTCGCACACGTCAAGCACAGGGACATACTGATAGGGTCTATCGCCGCGACCATAGCTACGGCGATAACTTACCTAGCCTACATGGCCCAATTCGCGGCCATATTCGGAGGAGGGGGCGGAGGCGACAGGGGAAGGGGCGGGAACCCGCTCGGGCTTCTGGTAATGGCCATCGTAGCCCCGTTGGCTGCCACCGTCATAAGGCTCGCTATATCGCGGACGAGAGAATACGGCGCCGACCAGGGCGGAGCAGAGATCAGCGGAAACCCGATGTCGCTTGCGAACGCGCTGAGGAAACTGGGGGCGGCTTCCGGGAGAATTCCTCTCAAGGTGAGCGAGCAGGTCGCCGACAGCACCTCCCATATGCTTATTGCTAACCCCCTCTCCGGACACGGGCTGTCTTCTCTATTCAGCACACATCCGCCTATGGAAGAGAGGATAAGAAGGCTCGAAGCGATGGCGGCCGGAATCTCGGCATGATCAAACGGTACGTGTGAGGAATGGATTTACGCAAGCGCACGGCCGCCGCTGAGAACTGCTTTAATCGGAGACGCCCTTTTCCAGATGAGAGGAAACGGCTTCCCACATGTCGTATAATTTCTTTAATTCACCGTTCAGGCGACTGAATTCAGTTGAGGCTTCGGCCGTGCGAATGCCGTCCCTGAAGTTCTCCGGGTCCGCAAGGAAGGCTTCCACTTCTGATATATTATTTTCGATCTCACGGATCCTTTGTTCGAGCCCGGCCAGGGCCGAGCGCAGCTGCTTACCGGACAGCTCGTCCCAGTTCTCCATGTTCTCGATACCGCGTTCCCTGAGTTCCCTGTAAAGCCGGTTCCGCTTTTCAGCCTCGAGCCTTCTCGATTCATCGGATTCGGATGACTTATTCCGAGACTCACTGTATTTGACTTGCCTTCCGTTGACCCCCGCCGCACCCCCATCTGCTGTGCTCTCCGAGTCCATCGTTTCCCTTAGATTTTGATGGTACCTGAACTCCGAATAAGTGCCGGGATATGTAACGATGCTCCCTTTCTCCGCATACCAGATCTTATTCGTCACACGGTCGAGGAAATGCCGGTCGTGGCTAACGACGAGGAAGGTCCCCTTATACTGTCTCAGGGCTTCTATGAGCACGTTCCTCGATTGTATGTCCAGGTGGTTCGTCGGCTCGTCGAGAACGAGGAAGTTTTTTGGAGAGAGGAGTGTCTTGGCAAGGGCGACGCGGCTCTTCTCCCCTCCCGACAACACCGATACTTTTTTATACACATCCCCTTCCGAGAAGAGGAACGCGCCCAGAAGCGACCTGATCTCGGTCACGTTACGCGCCTCGGCCTCCGACTCGAGCTCTTCTATAATCGTATTGGACGGATCGAGGGACTCGGCGAGGTGCTGGGCAAAGTAGGTGACGGACACGTTGTATCCCTCCTTCCTCTCGCCTTCGAACGGCTCGGTCCCGATAATAATCCTCGCGAGCGTGCTCTTGCCGGCCCCGTTTTTCCCGATGAGCGCGATTTTATCGCCTCTCGATACGAGTAACGGCCCCGCGTCCTTAAAGACCACGATATCGCTCCCGTCCTCGCCTCTATAAGATTTCGAGAACCCGGACAGCTCGAGCACCGACTTTCCGGAGCGCTCGGGCTCGGGGAATTTGAAATGCACGACGGGATCGTCAGTGGGCGGCGGCGGTATCCTCTCCAGCTTCTCGAGGGCTTTGATACGGCTCTGGACCTGGCTTGCCTTCGTATTCTTGTACCTGAACCTCTCTATGAACCGCTCCGTATCTTTAATCTTCCTCCGCTGGTTCTCGTATGCCGATTTCTGTATACGGTGCCGGGATTTCCCCTCCTTAAGGTAATAAGAATAATTCCCGGCGTACTCGGTAATCCGCCCCATGCCGAGCTCGGCTATCGTATCGGCCATGCGGTCGAGGAAATACTGGTCGTGAGAAACCAGTATCACGGTCCCCTTGAACTCCTGGAGGTATTTTTCGAGCCAGTCGATACTCTCTATATCCAGGTGGTTGGTAGGCTCGTCGAGAAGAAGAACGTCTGGTTTCACCAGAAGGAGCTTGGCCAGGGCGACCCTCATCCTCCAACCGCCCGAGAACGTAGAGAGCGGCTTATTCAGGTCGTCCGTCTCGAATCCAAGGCCCAGAAGAAGCTTCTCGGTCTGATACCTGACCGTATGGAACCCTCTTGTGTTAAGCTCGCTCTGAACCGCATCGAGCCTGTGGAGAAGCCTTTTCCTCTCAGCCGTGTTCTCGCCGCTCGCCCGCCCGAGATCGTCTCTCACCGATTCCATCTCACGCTCGAGCTCCTGGATATCGCGGAACGCGGTCATACCCTCTTCGATCACGGTATTGTCCGGCACGGAGTCGCCCACCTCCTGAGGCAGGTATCCCACAGTGACGGCCGGAGGCACGATCACCGCCCCGCTATCCGGATGCGCCTGACCGGCGATTATATTGAGCAGAGTGGTTTTCCCCACGCCGTTAGGACCGAAGAGGCCTATCCTTTTGCCGTCTTTTATGGGCCAGTCGAGATTCTTGAAAATCTCCCTCGACCCGTACGAGAGGGAAATATTATCGAGCTGAATCATGGCGTGTTAGCTTAGGGGAAATATCGGGAACCTTTATTTATTCCTTTGTAAAATCGAGCCTGGTCTTAATATAGTCGAAATCGGTCTCGGGGACCAGTGTAAGCGTTTTCTTGTCCCCGCTGAATTCATATGAGAAATTCGCTTCGCTCCCCTTGTCGAATTTCAGGACGAGTGTTTTATCGTCGTAGCTATAGTCTCCGCCGAGATTGACAGATATGGTGCTCCCTAAAACGAATTTGAAAGTGCGGTCGTTTTCGAATTCGAGCTCGATCATCCCCGCCCTCCACTTGCCCGCAAACGGGTTGAATAGTCCCTTAATCGCATCACAGCCCGAAACCGCGATTGATAGAACGATCAATAATGCCGCCAATGTCAAAACTCCGCGCATATGCATAATCTCCTTACTCCGATACAACCATCAGTTTAACTGACAGGCAAGAGCCCGAACATATACACCGTGATAAAAGATATACCGAGGGATATAAGCACCGCAAATGTGAATACATATTTGTTGAGCAGGGACAAGTAAATACCATTCCTCCAGAGAAAGAGTGCACCCGTAAGGCTCAGCGCTCCCAAAGATATGCCGGCGTAGAAGAGTATAAGGAGGTGGAACGCGGCCATAGGGACAGGATAGAGACCGACCACGGCGCTTGCGGGAAAAAGGGCCGACAGTATAAGCGCGGAGACAAGAATGAAGACCGTTCTCCTGACCTTCGAGGCCATCCCCGCCTTCATTTTCCTCGATTCCCCGCGTAACGACACCGCATAAACCGCGATACTGAGAATCACGTGAGCCCCAAGAAAGACGGGAAATAGCGGGAGGATGAAAAACGGGCGCTCGTATCCGAGCGCAGTCCCGAAGAAAACATAAAACAGGGACGCCGAAAGTGTGGAGATCAAAACGAAATATATGCCCTTCAACATAATCGCGGCCGCTCCGGATACCGGAGATAAGAATAATGCAGAAAAGAATTTCGCACAGACAAATTTTCCGGCACCACTCAGGCGGTCTTGCTTTTTCTGCCGGGACAAATATCTTTAGCTCGAATCCCGTCTCGTCAATTCCCGGGGAATGCATGGACCGCAAGAGACCCGTAATAGGCATAACGACCGACATCAAGGACGGCAGTTTCGTCATCGAGGACGCATACGCCCGGGCAATAGCCAGAGCAGGAGGTATCCCGATACTTATTCCATCGATACCTGAAAGCCCCGGACTCTTAAAGGAAACCGTTTCCCGTATTGACGGCCTGCTGCTTCCGGGGTCGAGGGACATGGACCCCAAATTCTATAACGAGGAGCCTCATCCGAAACTGAGACCCATGAGCATCGAAAGGACGGAGACCGAGCTCATAGTGTTAAAAGAATCCCGCGAGAGGAGGATCTCCGTCCTCGGCATATGCGGCGGGATGCAGCTCCTGAACGTCTTCTTCGGCGGGTCCCTCTACCAGGACATCTCCTCTTTACTGCCCGAGGCGATGCCGCACGAAAAAGGGGCCGTTCACGATATTCTCATAGAAGACGGCACGCTGCTCCATAAAATGTCGGGATCGAGTAAATTTCATGTAAACAGCTACCACCATCAGGCGTTAAAAGAGATAGGGAAGGGGTTAAGGGTCTCGGCAACCGCCCCCGACGGGATCGTCGAAGGCATCGAGTCCCGGGAGCCACGTTACATCGTGGGAATACAATGGCACCCCGAGCGCGAGCAATCGGAATTAGCCGACCGAATATTCGAATCGTTCGTGGAAGAATGCAGGCGGGGATAAATGAAAATCAGAAGTTGAAGTGTGCTATTTCAGCCCGCTATCTTTAAGGAGCGTCATGAATTCCGAGAGTGTCTTTGGCGCATCGGCCGATGAGCCGACAATGAATCCCGCTATAGCGGCAGTAAGGCCCGATTCGAGGGGATATTTGTTGACGAACCCCATGGGATCGGATGAGAAGCCGGCACCCGCATGTCCGGGTTTTGGTTTGACTCTCCCCGACTTCTTGAAAAAACCTGTAAACAGAAGCGCGAGAAGCACGACCGCCGCTGCGAGCGCTATTGCTCCCGCCCCGCTCAAGAGCGCAGCCCAATAGGGGCTGAACAGGGTCTCAAGGTAGAGGTAAAGAGCCCATACAAAAAAGCCGAGCCCGATTACGGCTATCACGGACGATACGCAGAGTACAAGCAGCACGACGAGCGCTCTGAAAAGTATCGACCTCAGGGCCCTGTAATCCGGCATAACCGAGCTTAAAATTATATTAAACAAGTCCTTCAAATCGCGGGAACCTACCTGCTCTCAAAAAGTTTTCCCAGAATAAGCCCTGCGAGAAATGCGACAAGGAGGCTCATTAAAGGCTTTTCCTGGATTTTATGCTCCACCGAGTCGACAGTATCGCTGCTTTTATCTCGCGCCGAGCGGAGGTTTGACATAAGCTCTTCAATCATCCTGTCCTTGGCCGTATCCGTCTCGCTCTTCCCTTTATCGAGCAGAGACTTTGCGAGCTGTGACAGGTCGGACCTCAGTTTGGTAACGTCTTCCCGAAGCGCTTCCAAATCCTGCCCAAGGTTTTCCTGACCCATTTGAATCACCACCCACGTTTAGATTTATTAATAATAATAACATCTTTGGACGCAAATCTAAACTAGTATTTTCCTGCGGACGGGGTCCCCGAAGCGATAAATGGGGGAGTTTCTTAATGAGATAGGCAAGTTAAATCTAGAACTTGCCGTCGTATCCGGTAATTTTGGAGAGCTGCTCGAGCGGCATGGCGCCCTCGTAAAACTTTCCGTCGATCTCCCACGTCGGGTAATTCATTATACCCTTAGCAAGGCAGAGGGATGGATCGGCATTTTCCCCTTTAGGGTTGCATTCGACGTATTTGATATATCTGAACGCCCCGCCGAACATTTCTTTCTGCAGATTGCAGTGCGGACACTTGAACGAGCCGTACATTACGGCCCCGTGGTCTGCCATGTAGATTGCGAGTCCGGTCTGGAAGGAATCGGCAGGCTGAGAAATGCCGGAGGTAAGGGAGTTAGACGGGCCTGACTTTTCATCCTGTACAAGCGCCGCGCCGAGGATGACGGTAGCGGCGACGGCCAGGCTCAGGACCATGATATAAGACGCGGACAATTTGGGGTGGTATTCTGATTTGGCCTTTATCAGTGCTATAAAAATTATCGTCATCAAAACCGCTGAAACGATGCAGTACATGCATACCGCTTTGATAACGAAGAGCTCGATGTACGTGAGGTAGGCGGAAAATACGAAGCCGGCCAGGGCGAGTATGTAGAGAAGAAGCCACTTTATCCGCTTTTTCATGCTTATCAGGAACACGATGAGTATGACCGAATATCCCGCAACGCCCAGAGCTGCTACGGGAACGCCCATGATAGTGGAGAAGCCGCTCTGCCTCACCGTATCGCAATCCGTCCCCGCGGCGCAGAACGCAGCATGGCTCTCGGTAAAATGGATATATGTGAGGTATAGGGAAAGAATGATTCCAAGCGCCGAGAGCGCCAGGATAACGGGTTTTAGATAACTGCTTTTTCTCATTTTATCCGAACTCATAAGAGTTAAATTATAACTACAGGCCCCCGGTTTTCATACCGGGAAATCCGTCAGGGTCAGAAGTTTAAAAATGATAACCAGTGTATCAGTTTTCGTAAAATTTATTTCCGCCCACCGCCGCGTTCTTCAATATTACAGGGGGCGTATAACGCGTGCCGTATCTTACGCTCAGGTTATGGAGCTTCTTTAATATCTCCCCGGCCCCCGCGGAGTCCACATATCTGAACGGGCCTCCCCTGTATGTCGGGAAGCCGAGACCCAGGAGCGCACCCACATCGCCTTCCCTGGCGCTCCCTATGACCTCGTCCTGGAGACAGAGCATCGCCTCATTCACCATCGCGAGCACGAGGCGGTCCTGTATGTATTCCTGCGAGATGCTTTCCGAATCCTCTTCTTCGAGCGCCAAAAGTTTATGGAGAGACCTGTCCAGTCTTTTTTCATCCCGTCCGTATCTGTAGAATCCCCTGCCGCTCCTTGCCCCGTCCCTGCCGTCTTCTATCATCCTGTCGAGCAGCGAGAGCGGCTTCATCCTCTCGGCAGACTGCCTGAAGACGATTTGAGAGCCCTTTTGAATCAGGTCGAGACCAATTTCGTCCATTGCGCTCAGGGGCCCTTCGGGAAACCCGAACTGCGTCATCGCGTCTTCTATGTGCTGCGCCCCTATACCCTCCTCAAGGAGGTGAAGCGCTTCGTTGAAATAAGCCAGCTGGATGCGGGTCGTATAAAAACCGGTCTTGTTTTTGACCACGAGAGGGATTTTCCCGAGACTTTTGGCGAATTCGATCAATTCGGCCACGGTTTCCTGGGATGTGCCTTCGGCTACCGCGACCTCCATGAGCTCGGTCTCGTGAACAGACCCGGGTATCCGCATGCCCACAACCCTGTCGGGCTTCCTGGATGCGCCCGCGATTAGCTCCACAGGCAGGGCAAACGAATTCGAAACGTATATATAATCCCCGCCCATTAGAGACTCCACGTCTTTAAGTATCCCGCGCTTTACATCCAGATCCTCCCCCGCCGTCTCGATAACAATATCCGCCCGTTTGAACCCGGTGTAGTCCGAGGACGCGCTTATGAGGTCGAGCATTTTTTCAGCCCCGAGCCCGGCTGTCTCGTGATTGGCAACCTTCTCCATAAAGAACTCATAACACTCCTTCAAATTTTTCGCGGCGCCGGCGAGGTCCCCGCTCTTCATCCTTACGCGGATTCCGTTCTCGGCGGCGAGGCAGGCGATCCCCGCCCCGCGGGTCTCTTCTCCCACGAGCGCGATCTTCCCGGCTGTCTTCCTTGTTTTATGGCCGGCCTTTGTAAACCTGATGTCGTTCCTGACCTCGTCTATCGCCATGCTCGATCTTATTAACTGCCTTGAGTACCCCGTCACCGCGAGCTCGCCGAAATAAACCGATTCCACATGGAGCCCCCTGTTGAAGCTCGCGACGCCGATCTCAAGGGCCTCGATCGCCATTCTCGATGCCGTAAGGTATAACTCCCGGCTCTCTTTTATATCCTTCTTTGCTTTGTCGAAATACATTCTTCTGGATACGGGGTTTTCTTTTATCAGAACGTTCGTCATGCCGCCGAAACGGAAACGCCTCGGCTTGAACTCCTTGCTCGATAATTCGTCCGCGCGTTTCCTGGCTATGCTTAAGAGGTATTCCTCCGGCACGACCTCATCGAGGAGCCCTTTCTGCTTCGAATGATCGGCATCGAGGACCTCCCCGCTTAGTATCAGGTCAAGCGTTTCTTTAGTCCCTATGAGCTTTGCGAGCCTCAGCACGCCGCCTGCGCAGGGGATAATGCCGAAATCGATCTGGTTAAGACCGAGCGCCGTTTTCTGGTTATTGACCGCGACCCTGTATTTGCACGCAATGGCCAGCTCCAGGCCGAGACCGAGACAAGGTCCTCCTATCGCCGCCACAAAAGGAGCCCTCGAGTTCTCTATCTTTTCGGATATTTCCTGCGCCTTGAGACTGTACGACCTGCCTTCGTCGGCGAGGGTGAAATTGAGGTATTCCCCGGGGTCTGCCCCGTGTATGAAACTCCCGTCCTTGGAGCTTGCGATAACGACAGCCCTTATCTCGTCATTGCTCTCGAGCATGTCGAACTCCCTGTCGATCTTGTTGAGGAATTCTTCGAGAGACAGGAAACTCTCCTGGTCGAGTACGTTCACGGCCCTGCCGGGGGTATTTATAGTCACCACGGCAATGCCCGTATCATCAATTGTGTAGGAAATGCTGCTCATATCCGTTATTCCTTTTCAAGCACGATCGAGACCCCGAGGCCGCCCGCCGAAGCGAGGCTGACAAGCCCGAAATTCCCTTTCCTCTTGGACATCCTGTAGGCGAGCGTCATTATTATCCTCGCGCCGGTCGCGCCGAGCGTGTGTCCGATAGCAATCGAGCCCCCCGAAATGTTAAGCTTCTCCATGTCGACCTCCCCCACAGTCTGGCTCCTGCCGAGCTTCTCCTTGGCAAAGCCCTTGGAATCTAATGCCCTCAGGTAAGAGATCACCTGCGAGGAGAATGTCTCGTGTATCTCGACCAGGTCTATCTCGTCAAGCCCGATGCCGGCGCGCTCGAGCGCAGCCGGGGTCGAGTATGCCGGGCCCATGAGCAGGTCTTCCGTAGGGTCGAGCGCAGCATACGCATACGACCTTACATACGCAATGGGTTTATAACCGAGCGCCCTCGACTTTTCTTCGGACATGAGGAGGATTACCGACGCCCCGTCCGAGAGGGGGGCCGAGTTGCCCTCCGTGACGGTCCCGAACTCTTTATCGAAAAGGGGAGGAAGACCCGAAAGCGCTTCGACGCTTATGTCGTGCCTGACGCTGTTATCAGCGGATACGATTTCGGTAAAATCAGGCGGCACGAACGTATGAATTATTTCATCCTCGAATATACCCTCCGTCTGGGCCCTGGAGGCGAGCGTGTGGCTCCTTACAGCGAATGCGTCCTGCTCGTCCCTGCCTATCTGATATCTCCGGGCAAGCTTCTCGGCTGACTCCCCGAGTGTGTATCCGGCATACCGCTCCGGCAAGAGCGGCAGTGAAAAAGCTGAATCGCCTGCGCCCATCTTCAAAAGAGGCATGGCCTTCTCGATCAGATTAATTGAGTCATAGAGCCTCGACCTCGGGGCCCTTCCGCCCAAATAAGGCGAGTCATGCACAGTATCGGCTCCGCCCGCCAGCACTACGTCGGAGTCCCCGGACAGGATGCTGTCTACCGCGCTCGTGAATGCCTGCATCGCCGATGCGCACGCGCTCGTAACGGTGAAAGCCGGCACGGACGCCGGGACACCTGAGCCGAGCGCGATTTCCCTGGCCAGGTTAGGGGTTCTGACAGACGGTATAACGCTGCCGATAAATACCTTGTCTATTTCCTTCGGAGCTATTTCAGTCCTGTTAAGCAGCTCGACAACCGCCATCTTACCCAGATCCAGGGAGGTGAGGTTCCTGAAGAGAGTCCCGCACTTTACGAACGGGGTTCTTAATCCGTGGACTATGGCCACTCGTCTTCCGTTGTTAGATCGACTCACAGCCGGCTCCGAATGAATTATCCATATTCTATTTTATCCGTCACTTTAAGCTTTAGGAAGCGGATTAAGCTGTGCGCATTAAAAAATTTACCCCGGGCCGCCTGCAGCCGTAAAGTCGGGGGACCGGTTTACACGAGCCCCTTCTTATCCGCCCGGGCACGCAGTTACGAACCCTGGATCTCGTTTTTAACCTTCAATTTGAGCTCTATGAATTTTGAATGGTCAATATTCAGCATACGGTAGAGTTTCTGCGCTACGTAGTTTTCAAACTCTCCGAGAGAGCCGTCTGAATAAATGACCTCCCAGACCGCTTCCATCAAATCGTATTTTTCTTCGTTAGACAGGTTTTGATTTACGAGATTTGTAAAGTACCAGATGTCGGCTTCGTTCTGCCTCGCCCTCTTCGATTCGTCGATGAGCTCCTTTACGGCTTCGTCGTCCATCCCGAACCTCGATTTCAGTATTTCGACGACCTTTTTCTGCTCGACGTCGGAAAAAGTATCGTCTGCGGTCGCGGCTTCGAGCAAGAGGACGCACGTGGCGGTCCTCAGTCTGGCTCCTTTATCCTCCCCTTTATTATCAGCGCCCGAGCCTTCAAAAAGCTTTTTAAACGTACTCAGCATATCTTTACCTCCCGGACTCCCGCGAGAATTATAAGCCCTCGAAATAAGCTCTTTAATTTAACCAAAACTCGCCGGATTTCCACACCCGCTCTGAATCCGGCACGGCTGATATCTCCCGCGGGGCGCGCTCTGCATGAAAAATACCCGACGCCATAAGCGGAATACCGCAGGGGACAGATTGTTCTTGCGAAGAGGTTCAAACCATGTAACATTATCGGAGCCAATTCGGAGCAGTGAAGACATGCCTTTTCCAGAGCCGCTTAGAGAAAGAATAAATTTGATAGTATCCGGGTCCGAAACCAAACAGTCCGCCCTCATACCGGTTTTGAGAGAAATACAGAACGAATTCGGGCACCTTTCGGACGAATCGATGGAAGAGGCGGCCGGGATACTCGGCATACCGCCTTCGAGCGTTCAGAACGTTGCTACTTTTTATACCATGTTCTTCAGAAAACCGGTGGGAGAGCACGTGATCTGGCTCTGCCGCACCCTGTCCTGCGCGCTCAGGGGGGCGGAGCACGTCGAGCACTACATGTGCGAACGGCTCGGCGTGAGGACCGGCGGGACGACGCCCGACGGAAAAATCACTCTCATGGAAGCGGAATGCCTGGCGTCCTGCGGAACGGCGCCCGTGATGCTCGTCGACGACAGGCTCGAAGAGAACCTGACTAAAGACAAGGTCGACAGGCTGATAGAAGAGCTGAGGAAAGGCTGAATTCGATCTGAAATGTCCGGATCGGGAAATTCCCTTCAGCCGATAATAAAACAAGATGGATTTCAAGAAATCGCGAGAAAACGCCCTCAAGATGTACTGGGAGGCTGTAGAAGCCGCCAACCCTTATAAATGCGTGCTTGACCACCTGAGCCGTAAATCGGACGTCCTGACAGTAGACAAGAAGAGATATAACCTGAACGACATCGGGTCGATCTACGTGGTCGCGTTCGGCAAGGCCGCAACCTCCATGGCCGAAGCCGTCGAGGAAGTGCTCGAGGACAGGCTTACGGGAGGCATTGTAGTATCGAACTCCCAGCCGCAGAACCCTTACAAGAAGCTCGGATTCTATCTGTCGAGCCACCCCGTGCCGGACGACAGGAGCCTCACCGCCGCGAAGGAAGTTGTGTCGGTACTGGAAAAAGCCGGGGAGAACGACCTCGTCATATTCCTCGTATCAGGTGGCGGCAGCGCGCTCCTTGCGATGCCTTCGCCCGGCATCTCCCTCGACGACAAGCGGAAGGTGACCGAAACCTTGCTCAGGTCGGGCGTGGACAAATACGGGCTCAACACCGTGAGGAAACACATTTCGCAGATAAAGGGAGGGGGGCTTCTGAAGAAAGCCCTGCCGGCAAAGGTGATAACACTCATTCTTTCCAATGTGGTGAGCGACAAGCTCGACGCCATAGCGTCGGGTCACACGGTGCCCGACCCCACTACGTTCGAGGATGCCTGGCGTGTCATAGAAGCCCTCGGCATCGAGCACAAGCTCCCGCCCCAGGTAGTCGTGCATCTCGAGGAGGGGAGGAGCGGGAACTCCCCCGACACACTCAAAGAGGGTGAATACGACCCGAAAGACGTCCAGACGATCATCGTCGGAAACAACTTCAAATCCCTGAAGGCGGCCGAGAAAAAAGCGGGGGAGCTCGGGTACAACACGTTCCTGCTTTCTTCACAGATAGGAGGCGAGGCGAGGGAGGTCGCGAAGGTGGCGGCGGCGGTTGCGTTCGATATAGAAAAATTCGGCAACCCGGTCAGGAAACCGTCCTGCGTAATATTCGGAGGCGAAACCACAGTTACGGTCCAGAGCAGTCTCGGCACGGGAAAAGGGGGCAGGAGCACCGAAACCGCCCTGTCATTCTGCATGGAGATCATAGGTCACGACATCGTAGGGCTCTTCTGCGATACGGACGGAATAGACGGCCCGATAGATGCGGCGGGGGCGATCTGCGACGGACAGAGCAGGCTCCAGGCCCGGACCATAAACGTAAGCGCGAGAGAGCACCTGGCTCTCAACAACTCGTACGACTTCTTCGACAAGCTGGGCGACCTCATAATCACCGGACCAACGGGCACGAACGTGATGGACATAGGGATAGTGCTGGTCGAATAACCTCTACCGGCCGAGGAGAGCGTTGAGATACGCAATTATCTCCGACATACATTCGAACCTTGAGGCCTTCCGTTCCGTCCTCGGCGAAATCGACGGCGGTAACGCGGACAGGATCATTTGCCTGGGCGACATCGTGGGTTACGGGGCGAACCCCAACGAATGCGTCGAAATCATAAGGAGCCGGAACATCCATTCATTAATCGGCAACCACGATAAGGCCGCGTGCGGACTTACGGAGCCCACAGGCTTCAACCCGGCCGCGATGGAAGCCGTCCTATGGACGAGGGGAGAGCTCACCGGGGGGAATAAGGAATACCTGAGGAGTCTGCCGGAAGAGGATGTTATAGACGGTTTTATGATAGTCCACGGCGCGCCGTCGGACCCCGATAAATACATATTGTCAGCACTCGGCGCGGCCCCCGAATTCCCACTCCTTAAGAATAAGAGCCTCTGCTTCTTCGGCCACACTCACGTGAGCGTCGTGTATTCTCTCTCGGACAGCACCGTCAGCGTTTCGAGAGACCGAGTGTGTAAAATACGGGACGGAGTGAGATACCTCGTCAATCCCGGAAGCGTCGGGCAGCCGCGGGACCGGGACCCGCGGGCATCGTTCCTGATGTACGACGACCGCGGGGAGGCCGAGTTCAGACGGGTCGAATATCCCATAGAAGGCGCGCAGAAAAAGATAATAGACAGCGGGCTCGACAGGTTTCTGGCCGAAAGACTATCACACGGATACTGAGCCCGCACCGTAAGCCGCCCTTGTGCTTTCTTTTTAAACCCGCTCAGTTGAAAACATCCGAACAAGTGATTTAATATAGATAGTCATGGAGATGCTCACACGTCAGCTCCCTCAGAATTTAGAAGCGGAACAGGCCGTTCTCGGCGCAATCCTCATAGAGAGCTCGGCGATAAACCAGGTCATGGAGATACTGACCGCCGAAGACTTCTATAAAGAGGCGCACAGGAAGATATACAACGCCATGATCGACCTCGACAGGGACAGCAAGCCTATAGACCTGCTTACTCTTTTCGATTACCTGAAGGGGAACGGGAACCTGCTCGAAGAGGTGGGCGAGAGCAGCTACCTCACATACCTGACGGAGATCGTGCCCGCGACCGAGAACGTGAGCTACTACGCGAAGCTGGTCAAGGAGAAGTCGATAATAAGGAACCTCGTGATGGCCGCGAGCGACATCGCGCATCAGGGCAACGAAGGTGTCGCGGATATCGACGAATTCATAGACAGGGCAGAGCACAAGATACTCGACATAGCGCAGAATAAAATCAAGCCGAGCTTCTACGATTCGAGGGACCTCGCGGCCAAGGCGCTCGATATAATAGAGATGCTCCACGCGAGGAAAGAGCTCGTCACGGGGATACCCACGGGGTTCGAAAAGCTCGACTACCTGACTTCGGGGCTCCAAAAGGCGGACCTCGTCATAGTAGCGGCGAGACCGGGGCTCGGGAAGACCTCCCTCTGCCTCAACATTGCCTCGCACGCGGCAATAGACTGCGACGCATCGGTCGGCATATTCTCGCTCGAAATGACCAAGGAGCAGCTCATGCTGAGGCTGCTCTCGATGAAAGCGCTCGTCAGCTATTCGAACATAAGGAGCGGTTATATCAAGGACGAAGACCTGGAAGGGCTCGTAAAGGCAGCCGAGGAGTTCAGCCGGGCGAAGGTTTATATAGACGATACGCCCGCTATAAGCGTCATGGAGATACGCGCCAAGGCCAGGAGGCAGAAGAGGGATAAGGGTCTCGATCTGATAATAGTCGATTACCTTCAGCTCATGCGCGGCACGAGGAGGACGGAGACGAGGGAGAGGGAGATCGCCGAAATTTCAGGCTCCCTGAAAGCGCTCGCGAAAGAGCTGAGCGTGCCCGTAATCGCAGTATCACAGCTGAGCAGGCAGACCGAGTCGCGCTCCGACAGGCGGCCGCAGCTGGCGGACCTCCGGGAGAGCGGCGCGATAGAGCAGGACGCAGACCTCGTAATGTTCATACACAGGGCGGACGCCTACAGGAAAACACCCGAGGAGAAGGACGGCATAGCGGAGCTTATCATAGGCAAGCAGAGAAACGGCCCGACAGGGACCGTGAAACTCACGTTCCTCGACAGCTCGAGGGGCGTTCCCACTTTTAAAGACCTGTCCGATGAATACACGGACGATTACGAATAATCGATCGGCGCCGGCGTGCCGTAATGCGGAGATCCGCGGGAACCCGCCGGATCGATTCTTTTCAAACCAGCATAGGTATGACTACGGCCTTCGACTTCACTTCCCTATGGAAGAGCTCCTCGTCTTCCTGCCAGGCCCGGAACCTGCTCAGTATCTCCCGGAGCCTTTCCCTTACGGATGTCCAGTAGAAATCCCAGTCGTAATCTTTCTTCCTGCTTTTGAAAAACATATCGAAGAATATCTCCCTCTCGACAGGGAATCCTTTTTCGGCGACCCACCCGGTGCGGACGCTCCCGTACCCGGCCCCGAAGGCCATGGCGAAGGTGCCGCGGAGCCCGAGCCTCTCCGAAGCCTTAGTCGCGAGCTCGATATATACATATAGGGCCTCGGAAGTCGAGTAACCGCGCTCTTCGAACTTCTCGTCCATAGTGAGGAGATTATTTATAAAGTACATGGGATAAAACGTGGGTGCATAAAAGGATACAGACTTCGTCGGACTGATGAGCGGCTCCCTGATAATTACGTCCTCTTTAATGACCCCGATCATGAAGTCCTCTTTATCGAAGCCGCCGATATCGCTGCACTCCCCCAGGGACAGCCGCACTTTCTCCCATTCCCGCTCGGCAATGACCAACGCCCTTTCGAGGCGCTTCTCGCCCTCTTCAAATTCCCTGTCTTTAAGGAGTTCTTCCAATTCCATCATGGCCTCTCTTGAGCTGATAATTACACAATCTGCCCGGCTGTAAAAATATACCCCGATATGAAGGGTTCTCAATGTTTGTATCCAGGTCATACCGGGAATCCCCGTGATACGATGTTATCGGCAAGCCCGACTCCATTGTTTTTCAGCGGTGTCTATTGTAATATGAAATTCTCTAAGCACATCGGGAGGATTACACATGGCTACACTGGTTACGGGGGCGACCGGTCTCCTGGGCTCTCACATAGCGAGAAAACTGGCGGAGAGGGGAGACAAGTTAAGGCTCCTCCTCAGAAAGACCAGTAAAACGATAAATATCGACGATATAGATGCAGAGAGGGTTTACGGAGACGTGACCGATGTAGATTCCATCAGAAAGGCGATAGAAGGCTGCGATACGATTTACCACGCGGCGGGTATCGTATCGTTCAAGCAGGCCGACTATAAAAAGATGGAAGATATTAACGTCAAGGGGACGCAGAACGTATTCACGGCCGCTCTCGAGGCGGGTGTGAAGAAAGCCGTATACACCAGCAGCGTAGCGGCGATAGGACTCAAACCCGGGAAGGAGGCAGCCGACGAAGAGACCCCGTTTGACCCTGCAGGCACCGATATCCAGTATATAAAATCGAAATATTACGCCGAAGAGGAGGCGCTTAAATTTTTCAGGAAAGGCCTGCCGCTCGTAATCGTTAACCCTTCGATAGTGATAGGCGCAGGAGACGTCTACGTCTCGACCTCCGGATTTATACTCTGGTACTGCAAGGGGAAGCTTCCGGGATATACGGACGGAGGCATAAATCTTGTCGACGCCGAAGACGTCGCTACAGGGCATCTGCTCGCTGCGGAGAAGGGCAGGCTCGGGGAGCGCTACATACTGAGTAACCGCAATATCACGATCAAAGAGCTCTTCGAGGTCATAGAGAAGGTAACGGGGATACCGAGGCCCAGGATGAAGATACCCTACCCGCTCGCTTACTTAGGCGCCTATATCGCCGAGCGCATAATCGGCATATCCGCCCCCAACTACGTCGCCATGGACATAGACTCCGTAAAGGGGTCGAAGCACTTCTGGTATTTCGATAATTCAAAGGCGGTGCGGGAGCTGGGGTTCTCCCCGAGGCCCCTCGAGCAAACGATAGAAAGCACCGTAAAGTGGTTTAAGGAGAACGGCTATCTCTGAATTTGCGCGCCTGCCCTTGTTTGTAACGATTATCCCGTTAATATAGACTCCTAACATGCCTGGAAATTCATTCGGACACCTGTTTCGCATAACGACCTGGGGCGAATCCCACGGTCTTGCCCTGGGGGTCGTCATCGACGGCTGCCCCGCGGGTCTCGAGATATCGAAAGAAGATATACAGGTGGAGCTCGACCGAAGGCGTCCCGGTCAGAGCAAGATAACCACACAGAGGAAGGAGTCCGACAGCGTCGAGATCCTCTCGGGGGTATTCGAGGGGAAGACACTCGGCTCGCCTATATCGCTCATGGTCAGGAACGAAGACGTAATATCCAAATCGTACGAGGATATAAAGGAGACTTACCGTCCCGGGCACGCCGATTTCACCTACGACGCGAAATACGGAATAAGGGATTACAGGGGCGGCGGCAGGTCTTCGGCGCGGGAGACAGTAGGAAGGGTCGCCGCCGGAGCGGTCGCGAAAAAGATCCTCAATCAGAACGGTATCGAGACATTCGGATTCGTGAGGCAGGTCGGAAAGATCGTCGCCCGAAAAGTAGACCTCGACGAGATAGAGAGGAACATAGTAAGATGCCCTGACGCCGAAAAGGCTGACGAAATGATCGAGCTGATCGAGAAGGTGAGGAAGGAAGGGGACTCGGTCGGGGGTACTGTGGAGGTGATATCGAAAGGCCTTCCGCCGGGCCTCGGGAGCCCGGTATTCAACAAACTGGACGCCGACCTCGCTTCGGCCCTCATGAGTCTCGGCGGGATCAGGGGGTTCGAAGTGGGTATGGGCTTCGAAGCGTCGAGGAAAAAGGGTTCTCAGGTCAACGACGTAATGTATAAGGACAAAGCGGGAGGACTCGGGTTTAAAACGAATAACGCGGGCGGCCTCCTCGGGGGAATAACGAACGGCGAGGACCTCGTGGTGAGAATTGCCATCAAGCCCACGTCTTCCATCTCCCAGGTGCAGCACACAGTGGATAAATTCGGAAACCCCGTAGAGCTCAAGGTAAAGGGCCGACACGATCCGTGCCTGTGCCCACGGGCCGTGCCTATTGCGGAAGCGATGGTTAACCTCGTTCTCGCCGACCATCTGCTCATGTCGAGAGTCGCCCGAATTTAAATCCGTGTAGATCAATAAGTCCAGAAATCCATTCAATCCAGCTAAGGAGTTCCCGTACGACTGCCCCAAGCCTCCGGCTGTCATCACTGCTCCAACATGATTTTTGAATCGTCTCTCATTTTTTTTCGGCCGTTAATATTCGGGTAAACTATTTCCAGGTCATTAATTGATTAAATTAGTTAGCTGGTCACCGTACGGTCGGAATTGATAAGGATGGAATAGGGGCGCATTATAACACGGGCGTCCTGATCATGGCTGTTAATTATATTTTTCATGACAATTCCATCGTTTAATATAACCTATTGAAACAAAAAACAAATTGCACTAAACTTGCAAAAAAGGGTAGTGTCCTTCCGAAACGGCAAACTATCCGAAAGGGTAGGACGCAAAGCCACAAGCCTAAGGACGATATGGCAAGGTCTAAGGCGGTTGGGTTACCGAAGAAAGCATACTTGCAATAATTCTAATAATCGAGGATTATTATATCAAAGCTATAAACAATTATCTTAAGTAAGTTAAAGGGCATTGCGAAAATAATTTCTGAGAGGGGGTAATATTATGGGGATAGTTATCAAGGAATCAAAAGACCGGAGAAGCCATGAAAGGATCCCCGTAAATTTTAATGTCTATTCAAAAAATTCCGGCAAGATGATCGGCTTGGCGAAAGACCTCTCTTACAAGGGACTATTCATACAAACTGAAGATGAATTCAAGCCGGGGACAAAACTCCTTCTCGAATGTGATTTATCGGGGGCATTGCCCGTCAAAGCCTACTGTGAAGTCAGGAGGCTCGAAACGAACGGTACGGGCGAGCACGGTATCGGGGTCGAATTCATAAACATATACGATTCGGACCGGGCTAAATTACAGAGTTACATAGAAAAAAGTAAACACACTCTCAATTCCGACGATTATTATCTATCCGATTTCACAGATATACCGGATGAGGACCTGTTCAAAAAGGCAGAGGTGTTCTGGCAGTACGGACTGGACATGACGTCGAAGGGTTATATACGGTACAGAAGACCCCTTGTGTCGCCCTCGGCGCACAGAGTGATCATCGACGACGATTTCACCGGAAAGAGAAAAGAGATGATCATGATGGGCAGCAACAACTACCTCGGCATCACATCCCATCCGAGGGTCATGAAAATAGCCAAAGAAAATATCGATAAATACGGTGCGGGCGCGGGATCCGTCCCGCTCCTGGCGGGGTCGTTCGATATACACAGGCAGCTGGAAATGAAACTCGCCGATCTCAAGGGAGCCGAGGACGCGATAATCTTTCCGAGCGGCTACGTCACCAACCTCGGATGCATACAGGCACTCGTAAAGAGTGAAGACCTCGCGGTCATAGACAGACTCGCTCATGCGAGCATTATAGACGGCTGTATGCTG
>JBGSVA010000042.1:0-23733 GCA_041753155.1 Thermodesulfobacteriota bacterium
TGGTCCGAGCAGGAGGGCATCAAGGTTCAGGTCAAGGGCAGCGGCTATGTGACGGGGCAGAGCCCGTCTCCGGGGGATATGATAAAGGAAGGTATGGTATGTTCTATAGAGCTTAAACAGAATATATGATTCTCAGGGAAATAATTCGAGGAATAAAAATAAAAAAGTTCGATGGAGACGACGGGTTAGAGATTTCAGGTATATCGATCGATTCGAATAAAGTAAAAGAGGGGTACCTGTTCGCCGCTCTCAAGGGAGAGAAGACGGACGGACACAGGTACATAGAATCTGCGCTCGGGAACGGCGCAAAGGCTCTCCTGGTCGAGGATACGCCTGAAAAGCACTACCCCGGAATTTCCGTGGTCCGGGCAGGGGATTCGAGAGAATCGCTCGCAAAGGCTTCCGCAAATTTTTACGGGCATCCCTCAAAAGAGCTCTGCCTTGCGGGCGTTACCGGAACGAACGGTAAAACTACGGTTACTTATCTTCTCGAATCCATTTGGAAAGAGGAGCAGAGGAATCCGGGCGTCATAGGCACGATCGAGTACAGGTACGGCGGCAAGAGGGTCGAGGCCCCGATGACAACCCCGGAATCGCTTGATCTAATGAAGATGCTGAGAGAAATGAGGGATTCGGGAGTCGACTCCGCGGCGATGGAGGTTTCTTCCCATGCCATCGACAGGAAGAGGGTGCAGGAGTGCCACTTCGACGCCGCACTCTTCACGAACCTGACGCAGGACCATCTCGATTATCACGGGACGATCGAAAATTATTTTGGCGCGAAGAAGAAACTGTTCACCGAGCTCCTCCGGGCGAGCGAAAAGGAGAACAAGTTCTCTGTTATAAACTTGGACGACCCCTTTGGTATGGAGATTGCAAAAGACGCGCCCGGGACGGTCATCACGTATTCACTCAGGGAAAAGAGCGCATCTGTCTTCGCCAAAAGCTTCAGGGTCTCCGAAGAAGGCATAACCGCACGCGTCCGTACCCCATACGGGAGAATCGAGATAAAATCGCCCCTCTTCGGGGAGCACAACCTGTCGAATATACTGGCTGCCGTATCCGGGGCGCTTTCACTGGGCTCCTCCGCCGGGGCCGTGGAAAATGCCGTGGCGGGTTTCCGGACGGTGCCGGGGAGACTCGAAAGGGTCGAGAATCCCCTGGGGTTTCAAATACTGGTCGATTATGCGCACACCCCGGACGCGTTAAAGAACGTGCTTCTCGCGGTAAGGCCTCTCACCGGGGGCAGGGTGATACTGGTGTTCGGATGCGGCGGGGACAGGGACAGGACGAAGAGGCCTAAAATGGGGGCAATCGGAATCGGGCTTTCGGATATACTGATAGTCACGTCCGACAACCCGAGGACCGAATCCCCGGAAGCGATAATAGACGGAATCGAGCGCGGGGTGCTCGAATCAGGCGCCCCGGATAAACCCTATTTCAGGGTATCCGACAGGAAAGAGGCCATCAGAAAGGCCCTCGGCATGGCCCGGGAGAAGGATACGGTCCTCATAGCCGGCAAGGGGCACGAGGATTATCAGATCATAGGCTCAACGAAGTTCCCTTTCGACGACAGGACGGCCGCGAAGGATATACTAAAGGAGAAGCTGAATTAGTTTTTCGATACGAATATGCTCGGATTGGATTTCGTTCTCAATTCAACGGGCGGGAAGCTCGTTTCAGGCCGAAGCCGCGGCGGCTTCTCGGGCGTCAGCACCGATTCGAGGAATATATCCGCCGGAGAAATATTCTTCGCCCTTAAAGGCGATAACTACGACGGTCACGAGTATATAGACGAGGCTTTACAAAAAGGCGCGGTCGGCGCGGTCATCGAAGACGGCTCTCTCGCGCATAACAACGGGAAATTATTGATCCAGGTCCCGTCCACGCTCAAGGCGCTCGGCGACCTCGCTTCCGGGTGGAGAAAGAGCTTCCCGGAATTGAGGCTCGCGGCCATAACGGGCTCAAACGGCAAGACCACTACGAAGGAGATGGTCTGGAGCATTGTCTCGCTGAGATATAAGACCCTCAGGAACACGGGGAACTTCAATAACCTCATAGGGCTTCCCCTCACGCTCTTCAGGCTCGACGAAAGCTACAAGGCGGCCGTCGTGGAGCTCGGTATGAACGATTTCGGTGAGATAAAGAGGCTCGCCGAGATAGCCCTCCCCGATACCGGCGCTATAACGAACATAGGGAGGGCGCACCTGGAAAAGCTGGGCGGCATTGAAGGTGTTGCGAGGGCCAAGGGCGAGCTCGTCGAAGGGTTCCGCGGCGAGAGGGCGTTCGTCGTAAACGCGGACGACCCGAGGATAGTCGAAATTGCCCGGAATACCGAATGCAGGAAAATTACCTACGGCATAAGGTCGGAAGAATCCGCCGTCACCGCGAGGGACATCAGGCAGGACGGCTTTTCGGCAATA
This sequence comes from Thermodesulfobacteriota bacterium, assembly GCA_041753155.1. GTDB lineage: Bacteria > Desulfobacterota_D > UBA1144 > Nemesobacterales > UBA2774 > 2-12-FULL-53-21. Next base: position 2,424 of record JBGSVA010000042.1, read on the forward strand.
AATTTTCGTATGGTGGCTCAGGACGAGGAATTCCCGGTCCGGATTAAAGGCATAGGGTTGCACAATGTGATGAACGCCCTCTGCGCAACGGGCATAGCGCTTTCCTTCGGATGCGGAAAAGACGAGATAACGGAGGGCTTAGGCGGTTTCACTCTTCCGCACATGAGACTCGAGGTCCTGGAAAGCCCGGCCGGATTCAGAATAATAAACGATACGTATAACGCGAACCCCGACTCCATGCGGAGCGCCGTGAACGAGCTTGTGAGTTTGAAAGACAAAGGCAGGGCCATCGCCGTCCTCGGCGATATGCTCGAGCTAGGGGAAAAGAGCGCGAGCGAGCACTTCGGTCTCGGGGAGTATCTATCTGCATCAGGCGTGGATTACGTAGTCGCCTGCGGGAATTTCGGACGGACAGTGCTCGAAGGGGCCGGCGGCAAGACGAACGGTTTCTATGCGGAGTCGCACGAAGAGGCTGCCGGGACGGTAAAGGAAATCGCGAGGCCCGGCGACCTGGTGCTCGTCAAGGGCTCCCGCGGGATGAGGATGGAAGAGGTCGCAAAGAGGCTCGTCTAAGGAGTATATAAATGTTTTACCTTCTTTATCTGATAAAGGACGACTTCATTCTTTTCAATGTATTCAGATACATCACGTTCCGCTCGTTCGGCGCGGGTGTAACGGCATTTCTCATAAGCATTATCCTGGGGGGGGTCTTCATCAAATTCCTCAGGAAAAGGCAGTTCAGCGAGAATGTAAGGGACGACGGTCCCGCTTCACACAAGACCAAGGCCGGGACCCCGACCATGGGCGGGGCGTTTATAATACTCGCGATACTCTTCTCGTCGCTCCTATGGCTCAACCTCACGAGCGAAATAGTATGGGTCGTGCTTCTTTTCACGCTCAGTTACGCGCTTATCGGATTTCTCGACGACTGGCTCAAATATTCGAGAAAGAAGGGGATGAAGGCGAGGGTGAAGTTCTCACTCCAGATACTTTTCGGGGTACTATTCGTGCTGCTGATTATGAGCGACCTCGACGGTTTTACGATGTCGCTCAGCGCGAACCAGGTGGCCGATTACTCCTTTACTTCGGTCGTTTTCCCGTTTTTCAAAAAAGCCGTAATTAACCTCGGCTGGCTCTATATACCTTTCGCGTTGATTGTCGTAGTGGGCGCTTCAAACGGGGTGAACCTTACGGACGGTCTCGACGGGCTCGCTATCGGCTCTATAGCCGTGGCTGCTGCGACCTATATCATCTTCGCCTATCTCTCGGGCCATGCCGAGTTCTCGAAATACCTCCAGATACCCTATATACCGGAGGGCGGGGAGCTCGCGGTCTATCTCGCGGCCGTGGGCGGGGCCTGTCTCGGTTTCCTCTGGTACAACTCTCACCCGGCGGAGGTCTTCATGGGGGACGTCGGCTCGCTTTCACTGGGCGCCGCTATCGGCTCCGTAGCGCTGATATTGAAGCAGGAGATACTGCTCATTATCGTGGGCGGGATTTTCGTCGCCGAGGCGATGTCCGTCATCCTGCAGGTGGCGTCGTTCAAGCTCACGGGTAAGAGGGTCTTCAAGATGGCCCCCCTCCACCATCATTTCGAGCTCTCCGGCTGGTCGGAGTCCAAAGTGGTCATAAGGTTCTGGATAATATCGCTCGTTCTTTCTCTGTTCGCCCTCTCGACACTGAAGCTGAGATAAGATTCGGCGAATGATTTATTTGATTAGCATTTAAGGCGGTGCAATAAATTCCGATGGAGTTAAGTGACAGGAAAATGCTCGTTGTAGGAGTCGGCAAGACAGGCATCGAGACCGTTAAATTCTTGCTCCGGAGAGGCGCGCGCGTGTCCGTGAGCGACAGCTCTCCCGCCGGGAAGATAGCGGAGCAGGCCGGATTGCTCGAGTCCTGGGGAGTGGAGCTTGAAACGGGCGGGCATAAGAGGGAGACTTTCCTCGCTGCGGATACGATAGTATTGAGCCCGGGGGTCCCGTTCGGTATACCGCCCGTCCGGGAGGCGATTGAGAACGGCATCGAAGTGATAAGCGAGGTCGAGCTCGCATCGAGGTTCATAAATAAGGATAAACCCACTATCGCCGTTACAGGCTCGAACGGCAAAACGACCACATCGACCCTGATCGCCCGCATTCTCGAGAAGAACGGCAGGAAGGTGTTCCTGGGGGCCAATATCGGGACGCCGCTCATTAAAATCGCTGCCGACTGCGACAGGTACGACATACTCGTGCTTGAGCTCAGCAGCTTTCAGCTCCAGGGCATAGAAACGTTCCGTCCCGACGTATCCGTCATACTTAACGTCACGCCTAACCACCTGGATCACCACTCGAGTTTCGACGAGTACGCGGAGTCCAAGATGAAGATTTTTTCAAACCAGACCGAGCGGGACTGGTGCATATACAAGGCGGACGACGAAGCGATAGGGAAATACGTCCCCCGTATCAGGTCGAGGAAGATTCCGTTCGGCCCGGGCCGTGACGGGGACGGTATAACCTACGACGGTCGGGGGATAAAGTACGGAAACGATTACTACGAGCTTCAGGGAGTGAAGCTCCCGGGCTACCACAACGTCGAGAATATAATGGCCGCGATCGCTGCCTCGACGGCAGTGGGGTGCGACCCTCGTCTGATACATGAGGCCGTGATCGAGTTCGAACCGCTTCCGCACAGGATCGAGTACATAGGAGAGATAAAGGGGGCAAAGTTTTATAACGATTCGAAATCGACGAGTCCCGGCGCTACGCTCCGCGCGCTCGAGAGCCTGTCACCCCCGATAATCCTCATATCCGGGGGTAAGGACAAGGGCGTCAGCTTCGAGCCGCTCAAGGGAACGATAGAGGATAAAGTCAGGTTAATGGTGCTTATGGGCGAATCAAGATTCAGAATGGAGACGGATCTGGGCGGAAAGGTGGGCACCCTGCTCGCCCGGTCCCTGGAAGAAGCAGTAGAGAAGACACTCGAGAACCTCGCTCCCGGGGATAAAGTCCTCTTCTCACCCGCATGCTCGAGTTTCGATATGTTTCAGTCGTACGAAGAACGAGGAAGGAGATATAAAGAACTTGTTAGAAATGTTCAGCACCTCCAAAGCAAAGGCCTATGATATAGGCGTTATCGTCTCGGCCGTTTTTCTGACGGCGGTAGGCGTATTGATGGTCTACAGCACTAGCTCCATATACTCCCTCGAGATGTACGGGAACGCCAATTACTTCCTCATACGCCACGCCATATACCTGGCGATCGGCCTCGCGTCGATGATAGTGCTCATGAGGATCGATTACAGGCTCCTGAGGAAATTCGTATACCCGGCATATCTTCTCGGCCTCGTAATGCTCATAGCGGTGCTTATACCCGGCATAGGCAAGCAAGTGGGCGGCGCCAGGAGGTGGATCGACCTCGGGCTTCTCACTTTCCAGCCGTCCGAGTTCGCAAAATACATACTCGTCCTCTACCTGGCTCATTCACTTACGAAAAAAAGGGACAAGCTCGATAACTTCATAGTCGGCTTCGCCTCTCATATATTAATAGCGGGCGTTTTTGTGATACTCGTCCTGCTGGAGCCCGACTTCGGCACCGCGACGATAATGCTCGTCACCCTCTTCTTCATGCTGTTCATAGGCGAGGTCAAGATGAAATACCTGCTGCCGGTCGGCATCATTTCAGTCATATTCCTCTGCCTGGCGGTTATTACGAAGGGCTACAGGATGAACCGCGTAATGTCTTTCCTCGACCCCTGGCAGGACCCCCTCGGTTCGGGCTACCAGGCCATTCAGTCGTTCATAGCCTTCGCATTGGGAGGGGTCTCCGGCACGGGGCTCGGCGACAGCTCCCAGAAGCTCTTCTTCCTGCCCCAGGCGCACACCGATTTCATATTCTCCATAATAGGCGAGGAGCTCGGGTTTATAGGAATAGTTCTCGTACTTGTAGGGTTTGGCGTTCTCCTGGTCAGGAGCCTCAAGATCTCGCTGAGGGCCCCCGACCTGTTCGGCTGCTATCTCGTTTTCGGATGCGTCATACTCATCGCTCTTCAGGCCGGGATCAACATGGCCGTAGCCGTGGGCCTGTTCCCGACGAAGGGACTCACGCTCCCCTTCATCAGCTACGGGGGCACCTCTCTGATTGCGACTCTTTCCGCGGTGGGTGTGATCCTGAACGTCTCGAGATCGGGTTTAAAATGAAGGTCATTATCGCCGGGGGAGGCACCGGGGGGCACATATTCCCGGCAATCTCGGTTGCCGAAGAAATATTAAAAAGGAGCGGGGCGAACGAAGTGCTTTTCGCGGGTACGAAAAAGGGGCTGGAAAACGAATTGCTCTCAAAAAGAGGATACAGAGTCGAGCACATCAGCGCTCAGGGGATCAAGGGCAAGGGCGTCAAAAAAAGCATTGCCGCCCTTTTATCCGCGTGTAAGGGGGTCTCCGATTCGATGGCCCTGATAAAGAGGTTCCGCCCCGATGTTGTTTTAGGCGTCGGGGGTTATGTCTCGGGTCCCATGGTGCTGGCGGCCTCTCTCAGGGGCGTACCGACTGCGATCTGCGAGCAGAACAGTTATCCCGGCCTGACTAACCGGATACTCGGAAGGTTCGTAAAGAAGGTGTTCGCGACATTCGAGGAGAGCATGAGGTTTTTCCCCCGCGGAAAGGTCGTTATAACGGGAAACCCGATAAGGGAAGATATATTACGCGTTAAGACTATAAAGGAAGACACGGACACGGTCGCCATACTCGTATTCGGGGGGAGCCAGGGCGCCCATAAACTGAACCGGTCGGTCCCGGAGGCGCTCTCCAGGCTCGGGAGGGCCGACATCAGGGTCATACATCAGACGGGGGATAGGGATTACGAGTCCGTTAAAAACGCCTACGCGGGGCATCGTATCGATGCCAGGGTGCTCAGGTTCATAGACGATATGGCCGGAGCCTACGGGGAGGCCGATTTTGTAATCGGAAGGTCAGGCGCAGGGACGGTCGCCGAGATCACGGCGCTCGGTAAACCCTCTCTCCTGATTCCCTATCCGTTTGCGGCCAACAACCATCAGCTCGAGAACGCAAGGGTGCTGGAGCGCTCGGGGGCCGCGGTGATCGTCGAGGACAGGGAAGCCGGCCCCGAAAATCTCTATGCGGCATTGACCAAACTGCTCCAGAAGGACAAACTAACTACGATGGCGTCTAATGCGCGAAGCCTCGGCAAACCCGACGCCGCGGCTGTTATAGTAGATGAAATTTCGAGACTTGCCGGAGAGAATTAGTGTACGGAAAAATCAAGAGGATACATTTCGTCGGTATAGGCGGTATAGGGATGAGCGGTATCGCGGAGGTACTGCTGAATATGGGTTACACGGTTTCGGGCTCGGACTTAAAAGAGTCGGATACCGTTAAGAGACTGAGGGACCTGGGGGCTGCAATTTCCATAGGACACAGCGGGGAAAACGTCCACGGATCGGGTGTAATCGTCATATCCTCAGCGGTGAACGAAAGGAACCCCGAGGTCGTGGAGGCGAGGAAGCACAACATCCCCGTCATCCCGCGCGCCCAGATGCTCGCCGAGCTCATGAGGCTCAGGTACGGCATAGCAGTCGCCGGGAGCCACGGCAAGACGACCACGACGTCCATGATAGCGAGCGTGCTTTCGCACGGGGGATTCGATCCTACGATAGTCGTCGGGGGTAAGGTCAAAACACTCGGTACGAACGCCCGGCTCGGGAAGGGCAGCTTCATGGTGGTGGAGGCCGACGAGTCGGACGGCTCTTTTCTGCTGCTGTCTCCGGTTATTTCGGTCCTGACCAACATCGACGAGGAGCACCTCGATCATTACAAAGGCCTCCGGGAATTAGAGGAAGCGTTCGCGAGCTTCGCCTGCAAGATTCCCTTTTACGGCCTTTCGGTCTTCTGCGCCGACTGTCCGAGGGTAAGGGCGATAGCTAAAAACTTTGAAAAAAGATCGGTCACGTACGGTTTTCACCCGGAAGCTGAATTGAGGGCCGAGGGCGTCCGTATATCGGGGTTCAATACCGAATTTGAAACCCTGCTCGACGGCTCCCCGCTCGGCAAGATCAGCCTGAATGTCCCGGGCAGGCACAACGCAGAGAACGCCCTTGCCGCGGTCGCCGTCGGAATGGAGCTCGGGATGAGCTTCGGGGACATCAGGGACGGCCTCTCGGAGTTCAGGGGCATCGACAGGAGGCTTCAGATAAAGGGCAGGGGCAAAGACGTGCTCGTGCTCGACGATTACGCCCATCACCCGAACGAGATAAGGGCTACTATCAATGCGGTCAAGGATTCGGGGCTCGGCAGGATAGTCGCGATATTCCAGCCCCACCGTTATTCGAGGACGAAGCTCCTCTTCGACGATTTCGCGAAAGTGCTCCTCGACATAGACGTGCTCTTCCTGATGGATATCTACCCCGCGGGGGAGGACCCGATAGAAGGCGTCACGTCCAGATCGCTCTACCAGTCTGTAAAGGAAAAGGGGCACAGGAACGTGTTCTACTCGAACGGGAGCGATAACCTCGTATCCTCCGTTCTCAGCACCGTCAGGCCCGGCGACGTCGTAATCACCCTCGGGGCGGGCAACGTATGGACGGTGGGCGAAAAGATAGCAGAGGAGATCGGATGAGCCTGGCGCACGAGATCGGGCTTATAGGCTGCGAAATCGACCCGAAGTACCCCATGAATAAGTACACGTCTTTACGTGTAGGCGGTCTCGCGGATTTCCTGGTCACTCCGAATAACCTCGATGAATTCACAAAGCTCCTCGGACTGCTCAGCCGGTCAGGCGAGCCCTGGGTAGTGCTCGGGGCGGGCTCGAACACGGTCGTTTACGACACCGGGATCGAAGGCGTAGTCGTCTCGACGAGAAAGCTGAAAAACATAGAAATTACAGACGAAGGCAAAGTATATGCGGAAACAGGCGCTGTCTTGGGCACCATACTCAACAGGACGATCAAGGCGGGGCTCAGCGGTTTCGAGTTCGCTGCCGGTATCCCGGGCACCGTCGGGGGCGGTATCTTCATGAACGCAGGCGCTAACGGCGGCGAGATAAAAGACGCGCTCGAGACGGTCTGGGTATGGCTCGGCGGCGAGGAAATCGCAATCGACAGAAAGGACTTGAAGTTCGAGTACCGTAAGAGCTATCTGCCTCCCGGGAGCGTAATCACGAGGGCCGGGTTCGGATTAAGGCCGGATAACCCGCGGGAGATTGAGCAGAGAGTCAAGGAATACATGGACAAGAGAAACAGGACTCAGCCCATAAAAATGTCTAACACCGGCTCTATATTCAAGAACCCGCCGGAAATTCCCGCCGGAAAGCTCCTCGACGAGCTCGGCTTCAAGGGTCTCTCCATCGGGGGCGCAAAGTTTTCCGAGCTTCACGCGAATTTCATCGTCAACGCCGGGTGCGCAAGCGCGGGCGACGTGCTCGGGCTCATCGAAAAGGCGAAAAAGGAAGCGCTCGACAAGAGGGGTATAACCCTCGAAACAGAGGTCAGGGTAATAGGGAAGGATAAAGTTGGAAGATAACAAAAGGTTCCCTTACCGTAAGGTAATACTAATCTCCTCGGCTCTCTTCGTCATAGCCCTCCTGGCGGTTTCTTCCTACGTCACTCTTCACCTCGGGATGTTCACCGTGGAAGAGGTGGATATAAAAGGCAACAAGAGAATAGTCGGCAGGGAAATTCTCAAGCGTTCGGGATTGAGAGAAGGTGAAAGCAGCATCTTCTTTTTCGAGAAGCAGGTCGAGGACGAGATAAAGAAGAACCCGTGGATAAAAAAAGTCTCTGTACAAAAAGAGTTTCCCAAAAAGGTCACGGTAACAGTCGAGGAAGAAGAGGTTTACTGCATAATGCTTTCCGAGAGCGGAAAGCCCCTCTATATGAGCAGGACGGGCAGGATGCTCGGCACCGGAAATTTTGATCTGGGGCTTGATTTTCCGGTTCTGATAGGCGATGGTATAAAGGACCCGAAGCTTTTGGAAGAGGCCCTCGAGATCTTGGAGTTATCTAAAAACAGCGCCGTGCTGAAATGGGACGATATTTCAGAGGTCCAGTTGAGTTCGGTATACGGTATCACCGTATTCACGAACGATAACCGCCGCATTGAATTCGACAGAAACGACATAATTGTAAAGTGGGACAAGATGGAGAGGATTATTAAATACTCGAACTCCCTCGGCCTGGAGGAATCCTACATCAACGTATCCTCGGGCAGCATGGGAGTCGTGGATTTCAAAGAGCCTGCCGCGAAATCGGGAGCAAAGGAAGCAACGGATGGGTAAAGAGCAGAATTTGATTATAGGGCTCGACATCGGGACGACAAAAATATGCGCAATTGTGGGTGAATTAAATTCAAAATCAGGGGAAGTCGAAATAATAGGCGTAGGTACATACCCCTCTTACGGACTCAAGAGGGGGGTCGTCGTAAATATAGAGAATACGATTCAGTCGGTTAAGCACGCGGTCGAAGAAGCCGAACACATGGCCGGATGCGAGATACGGACGGTCTTCGTGGGTATTGCGGGGGGCCATATTAAGGGCATGAGCGGGCACGGGATGATAACGATAAGGGACCGCGAGGTCGCGAAACGGGACATCGAGAGGGTGATAGAGTCTGCCAACGCCGTGCTTATACCCGCTGACAGGGAAATAATTCATGTAATTCCCCAGGAATACGCGATCGACGGACAGAGCGGTATCAAGGACCCGGTAGGTATCTACGGGATCAAGCTCGAGACCAAGGTGCATATAGTCACGGGGCAGGTGACCGCCGCCCAGAACCTCGTTAAATGCATACACGGCGCCGGTATGGACGTGGCCGACATCGTGCTCGAGCAGCTCGCTTCGAGCGAAGCGGTGCTTACGGAAGACGAAAAGGAAATAGGCGTCATTCTGATAGACTGCGGCGGCGGGACGACGGATATAGCCATATTCGTCGGCGGGAGCATACGCTATACCGAAAACGTTACTCTCGGCGGCGATAATATAGACAGGGACATCGCCCTCGGACTCTCCACTCCTCTTGCGGAAGCGAGAAGGATAAAAGAGAAATACGGCTCCGCCCTCACCGAGCTCGTCTCACCCGACGAGACGATAGAGGTTCCGAGCGTCGGCGGAAAGCATTTCAGAAAAATATCCAGAAGGGACCTCGCGATGATTATCGAGCCGCGGATGGAAGAAATTTTCGCCCTCGCGAAAAGGGAGATAAAGAAGTCGGGATTGGAAGACCTCGCCCCCGCGGGAGCGGTTATAACAGGCGGGAGCGTGATCATGAACGGAACTGTCGAGCTCGCCGAACACGTTCTGGAAATGCCCGTAAGAATGGGCATTCCGACCGACGTCGGAGGGCTTACCGATATAATTGCCAACCCCGTTTACTCCACCGGAGTCGGTCTCGTCTTGTACGGCTGCGGATACAAGGGCGACAAGAAGCTGCGGATACGCGATGAAAATGTTTTCAAAAAAATATTTGACAGTATGAAAAACTGGTTTCAGGAGTTTTTTTAGGTTAAAATGAGATAACTATACTGGAGGAGGGTGTTATATATGGCAAACTTTGAGCTCGAAGACACAAGTATAGAACAAAAGGCGAGAATAAAAGTTATCGGCGCGGGCGGCGCGGGCGGCAATGCTATAAACGCAATGATAGAAAAGGGCCTCCACGGCGTCGAGTTTATCGTGACTAACACCGACGCGCAGGACCTGAGGAAATCCCTCGCATCCACTAAAATCCAGATAGGCAGCAGGACTACCAAAGGGCTCGGCTCCGGCGGTAACCCCGTGCTAGGCAGGGAAGCGGCGATCGAAGACCAGGTCAAGATCGCTGATGCGATCGAAGGCGCGGACATGGTGTTCATCACGGCAGGCATGGGAGGAGGCACCGGCACCGGCGCATCGCCCATCATCGCGCAGGTATCGAAAGAATGCGGCGCCCTCACTGTCGGCGTCGTTACAAGGCCGTTCGGCTTCGAAGGTCCAAAGAGAAACAAGCAGGCTCTCGCGGGGATAGAGAGCCTCGAAAAAGAAGTCGACACACTGATCGTTATCCCGAACGACCGCCTGACGGAAGTGCACAAGATTACGATACTCGACGCATTCAAGAGAGCCGACGAGGTGCTCCACCAGGCGGTGCGCGGCATATCGGACATTATCACCGGTACGGGCTATATCAATGTGGACTTTGCCGACGTCAAGAGCATCATGGGCGAGAACGGCGGTAAGGCCCTCATGGGTACGGGCTACGCCGAGGGCAGCAACAGGGCGGTCGAAGCAGCCGAAGCCGCGATTACGAGCCCCTTGCTCGAAGACATATCGATCGACGGCGCGACGGGCATTCTCCTCAATGTAACCGCCTCTCCTGACTTTGGAATCGAAGAGCTCAACGAGGCCTGCAATTATATAAAGGACCGGGCTCACGAGGAAGTAAACCTCATTTTCGGCCTGGTATTCAATCCCGAATTCAAGGAATCTGTTCAGATTACGGTCATAGCGACCGGAATACAGAGCATCAGGAACCAGAATATAAAAAAGCTCGTGACAAAGCTCCCCACGGACATCGGCGAGGACGAGTTCGAAATACCCGCTTTCATCCGGAGGCGCGGATTTAAAGAAGGGCAGTGATAATCGAGTACCGTACGTGCCTCTGGCTCGGCACCCGTCACGGCCTGCAGACGTTAAATAATTCAGGCCGCAATTCTCCTCGATAACAAGTAACGGTGGGTGCTTGTATTTCCCGACATTCACAGAATCGGCGGCGGGTGAGCACCCGCGGGCATACGATCATCAGCACCAACTCTGCTCAACCAGACCCGTTCGCACTGAGCGTGTCGAAGTGCGTCTATTCACTTAAGGATCCTTGCTGTCTTTCCGTAAACCACACTATGTGTGTATCTTTTCATCTAGGAAAAGAAGAGCGACATATCGCTTATTATATATTCTGATGGGGCAACTATTGTCCACGAATTACTCGACATCTACGATTGCGAAGCCGGAAGGAGCCGCGCCTGCCCCGGACACCGATCTGGGGGCAATCTCGCTTTTGCCTTTCATTCCCTCCTTAGAAAAAGGAGGGTGAGGGAGGATTTAGCTTTTTCTTTTTCCTTCCTGACATTATTCTTGTCATTCCCGAAACGGTTGCGCGCAAGTAAGCAATCGGTCACTGCTGGTTGATTGCTAAGCTGTCTATTATTTATGAGCCTTAGTGAAATAAGCTAAATCTTTATCGAAAATCCAGTATTTTAGAACCTGTAGGAGCGGCTTCCAGCCGCGATACCAATCCAGTTCGCCATCATCTCTAATTCCTTCCCCCTAAAAGGACGGTTCTGAGCGTGCGTAAGAACCGGTCGGACCTACAACGAAGCTGATATAGACAATTAACTTCAGGCTCAATGCCGCTTAAACCAAATTAGGTGAGGATGGGGGTGTCACCTTTCATTCGACAATCCAAGAAAACCCTTTCAGCATAAGGGGAAGTATTAGCGAAGGGAGGATGATGTCTGCCCTGCGAAGTCTTGACGAAGCAGGGAAGCCGGAAGCCTGTCGCTCGTCTCGGCGTAGGCCGAGCTGTAGCCGGGAAGCATGAACGGGTATCATTGAATAACTTGATGTCTAAAAAGGACGAGACGGGGTAATAAACGTACCTGGCTGACTTGTAAATTCCCGGCGGTATGATGAGCTGATTTTTGTTTGTATTGAGTCGGATTAATAAATTCTACGATCGGTTTAGTCGGCTGCCTGCATTTCCTGAAGACCGTCTGATTTTTTCTGAATGACGTCTTCGAATGATATTTTTACACGGGGGGCGTCTATCCAGAGGCTCTCTATGTCGTAGAATTTTCGGCTTGGCTCACAAAAGACGTGAGCAACAACGTCGGCGGAATCGATAAGCACCCAGTTCCCCTCCGAATACCCTTCAATACCGATCACCTTTTCTCCCGCTTCCTCGAGCGTCTTTTCTATATTATCCACGATAGTCTTTACGCCCCTCGTCGAGTTCGCGCTGCAGACGAGGAAATAATCGGTTACGTCGCTCGTGGAGCCGACGTCGAGGAGCACGGGGTTGTCCGCCTTTTTCTCCCATGCCGCCTGAGCCATATGGAGGGCCTTCTTTTTAGAGTTTATGGGGATACCTCCCTACTGTAGATGTTGTTACGAAGTATGTACTCTTCAACGGATGCAGGGACGAGGTACTTGATGGACATCCCTGAATTCACGTAACGCCTTATTTCTGTGGAGGATATTTCCAAGCCCCGTATCCTGGAAAAAGCAATTAGTTTGGAGTTCTTATCTATGTAGAATTTCACGTTGTCTTCATCTTTATAATAACTAAAATCGTTTTCGAGGGCAAGCGGGAGTTTCGCTTCGTTTAAGTCCGGATATCCGGGCCTCGTGATCACGGCGAAATTGGACAGCTTGAACAGCTCCCTCCACTCCTTCCACGTTTCTATCTCTCTGAATAGCTCGTTTCCCACTATGAAATAATAGTCCGTGCCCGGATTAAGCCCGTTCAGGTGCCTTAGCGTCTCCACTGTATAGGATGCCGTGCTTCTCCCGACCTCGTAACCGCATATGTCGAAGTGCGGGTTATCTTCCACGGCGAGCTTCAGCATATCGAGCCTCTGTGTAGGCGGTGTGGTATGCGACGCATCTTTATGAGGGGGGATGGCGGTAGGGATGAAGTACACCTTGTCTAAAGAGAGCTGCTCCCTTATTTCCTCCGCTGCCCTCAGGTGGCCTAAATGCACCGGGTCGAACGTCCCGCCGAATAGGCCGGCTCTCTCTTTTTTCTTATTATCCATCGCCTGTGTAAATCATATCATTTCTTTTGCCGGTTTTGTTTAGCCACGTAGCCTTCGACCATGATCTCGCCGCCCAATTTCCTTATTTTCACCCTTTCTATATCGAGGGAATCCTTTATGCTGGAGACGCCCAGATTGCCGACCATGCTCAACCCTTCGGCGCCTATCACCCTGGGCGCGTAAAAGAACACGACCTTGTCCACGATCCCGCTCTTCAGGGCCAGGGCCGCAGTCGCGCTCCCCCCTTCGATTAGGAGGCTCGTAATTTCAATCTTCCCGAGCTCGCGTGCGAGTTCCATGAGACGGAAGTGCCCGTCCTTATCCGACCCGACCTCGATTATCCTGGCGCCTGCCCCTTCGAGCTTCTTTCCCTTGTCACGGTCGTGCGATTTCCCCGTCACTATTATCACGCTTTCGTGAGCGGAGAATATCTTCGATTTAACCGGAGTTTTGAGCGTTCTGTCGAGCACGACGGGCACGGGCTCCTTCCCGGCCTTCTTGTAGAGCCTTACGTTCAGGCTCGGATCGTCTTTGAGGATCGTCCCTGTACCGACCATGACCGCATCCGCGAGGTTCCTCAATCTGTGTCCCATCCTCCTCTGCCTCTCGCTCCCAATCCACTTGGAGTCCCCCGTATGCGTCGCGATCTTCCCGTCGAGCGTGGCCGCGAGCTTGAGCGTCACGAACGGGGTGCGCGTGGTTATGTATTTGTTAAAGGCCTCGTTAAGCTCGCCGGCCTTTTCTTCGAGCACGCCTGTCGTTACGCGGATACCCGCGTCCATGAGCGTTTTTACCCCTTTCCCGCTTACCCTCGGGTTCGGGTCGAGCGCGCCGACGATCACCTCCCCGACGCCCTTCTCTATAAGGGCGTCCGTGCAGGGCGGGGTCTTCTTCTCCCTGTGGCAGCAGGGCTCGAGCGATACGTAAAGGGTCCCGCCCCTGACGTCCTGTCCTTTCCTCCCGGCGTCGATGAAGGCCTCGATCTCTGCGTGCGGGAGCCCGGCCTTCCTGTGGTACCCCTTTCCTATGATCTTCCCCCTCTTTACGAGGACCGCCCCCACGAGCGGGTTCGGGCTCGTCCTGCCTTCCCCCTTTCTGGCGAGGCTTATTGCGAGGGACATATATTTTTCGTGAATTTCCTTTTTCATACGATCCATTATTACAAACTCATATTACAAAGCGACCGGGTATGTCAATGCACAGTTTCGTCGCCCGGGTAAAACAGGGCTTCGACGAATTCATCGGCATTGAATTCCCGGAGGTCGCTCAGGCTCTCGCCAATACCTATATATTTGACGGGGATATTAAGCTCGTCGGCGATAGCCACTATCACTCCACCCTTCGCCGTCCCGTCGAGCTTCGTGAGCACGATGCCCGTCAAGTCGAGGGCCTCGTTGAACATCTTCGCCTGCTGTATGGCGTTCTGCCCCGTGGTCGCGTCGAGCACGAGGAGCGTTTCCTGAGGGGCCTCGGCGAGCTCGCGGGATATCACCCTCTTCATCTTCTTTATTTCTTCCATGAGGTTCCCTTTCGTGTGGAGCCTCCCCGCGGTGTCTATGATAAGCACGTCGGTGCCGCGCGCCGAGGCCGCTTTCACGGCGTCGAACGCGACCGCGGACGGGTCTCCACCGCTATGCCCCTTGATGAATTCCGATCCTACGCGCTTCGACCATATCTCGAGCTGCTCCGTGGCTGCCGCCCTGAACGTATCCCCCGCCGCTACCATCACGCTCAGGTTCTCCTTTTTGAGCCTGTTGGCGAGCTTCCCTATCGTAGTAGTTTTTCCGACCCCGTTTACCCCTGCGACCATTATGACATAGGGCTTCGTGCTTACCCGTATCGGGCTCCCCTCCGCAGTTTTCAGGATCCTCAGTATCTCTTCCTTGAGCGCTCCGGTTATTGCGTCCGCGTCCCGGAGCGATTTCTTCTGTATGGCAGCCCCTATCCGTTCCCTGAGCTTCATCGTGGTCCCTACACCTATATCGGCCATTATGAGCGTTTCCTCGAAATCGTCCCATACGCTCTCGTCTATCTCTTTTTTGGAGAGCACTTCGCCGAGCCTGCCGAATAGCCCCGTATGGGTTTTGGACAGGCCTTTCCTCAACCTCGCGAAAAGCCCTTCCTTCGTTTCCTCCGGCTCTTCAACCGGTGACGTTACCTCTTCCCCTCCGGCGGGCGCCTCGACTGCCTGCTCTTCGGGTCCTGCCGGCTGCTCGATAGTCTCTACCGCTTCGATTTCTTCTATCGTTGAGGCTTCGGGAGCGGCCTTTTCGGGCTCCGGCGCCTGCCTTATCTCCACGTGTTCTGCCTGAGTTTCAGGGACTCCGGGAATCGCCTCTCCCGCAGGCGGCGCTTTAAATACGTCGAGATCAGGTGCCGCCAATACCTTTTCCGTCTCCTCATAGGCGGGTTTCCCGGCTTCCGGTTTTACGGCTTCCTTTTTCGGTTTCTGCTCGAAGAGGAAGGCGATTACGAGCGACAAGAGTAGTAGTATTAAAAAGATTACGCCTACGGCGGCGAGGTCCGAATAAGGGCTCGGGATCGTATTCAAAATCGACAAAATCTCTTCCATTATTTTTAAAGCCTCCTTGACAGCGCCTTATATTAAGCAATCGGACATCGTTCGGAATATTACGCGGTGATCAAAAGATTTTTCAGCCGATTCTCTATATATGATTACCGTTAATATACTTTTCAGGGAATTCTTTTCAATACGGGGTACGGCCCGCTTTTCTTAAGCGCGAGGACGCCGGATTTGCTTCCATCGTAACCCGTATGAAACAAATGATGTTTTACAGGGCCTTGAACTGCCCGAGCCTAGAAGGATATAATAAAAACTGATGTCTAACAGTTTTGTCCACCTTCACCTCCATTCCCAATATTCACTGCTCGACGGCGCGATAAAGTTCGAGGACCTCTTCCCCCTTGCCAAAGAATTCGGAATGGAGGCGGTCGCTCTCACCGACCACGGGAACCTGTTCGGGGCGTACGATTTCTATAAAAAAGCAAAGGAATCGGGCATTAAGCCTATTATTGGGTGCGAGCTCTACGTTACGCCCAAGATCAACCCCGATAACCCTTCCGAGGGCAAGACCCATCACCTCACTGTCCTATCAATGAACTGGGCCGGTTATCAGAACCTCTCGAGGCTCGTTACCAGGGCTTATTTTCACGGTTTTTACAGAAGGCCGAGGGTGGATCACGAGCTCCTCGGCACGCATAACGAGGGGCTTATAGTCTTGAGCGGCTGCCTCAACAGCGAGCTCGCCAAGGCGATATTCAGCAAGGATATGAAGGCGGCCCTCAACGTCGCCGCCATGTACAGGGAAATGTTCGGCGACAGGTATTACCTGGAGGTCCAGGCAACGGGCCTTCCCGAGCAGAAGAGGGTTAACAAGAAGGTAAGAGAGATAGGCGAAAAACTCGGCATACCCATCGTGGCTACGAACGACTGCCATTTCCTGAGACGCGAGGACTCGCGGCCCCACGACGCGCTCCTCTGCATACAGACCGGATCGTCGCTTCAGGACGAGAACAGGTTCAGGTTTCAGGGAGACCAGTATTATCTGAAATCCGAAGGCGAGATGATGAAAGACCTCGAAGGGTTCGAGGACGCTATCAAGATGACATCGGAGGTCGCGAAGAGGTGCAACTTCGAATTCGAGAAAAACGGGTACAAGCTGCCCGTATTCGAAGCCGAAGGGGGTAAAACGCTCGACGAATACCTGGCGGAGCTAGCAAGGGAAAAACTCGGGGAAAGATTAATCGAGAACGCAATTCCGCCCGAGAAACAGGCGGATTATAAGAGCAGGCTCGAGAACGAAATCGAGATTATACAGAAGATGGGTTTTTCGGGCTACTTCCTCGTCGTCGCCGATTTCATAAACTACGCGAAGTCCCACGGTATTCCAGTCGGACCCGGCAGGGGGAGCGCGGCAGGCAGCCTCGCCGCGTACGCGCTCGGAATCACCGAAATCGACCCCATCCCCTATAACCTCATCTTTGAGAGGTTCCTCAACCCCGAGCGCGTAAGCATGCCTGATATAGACATAGACTTCTGCGCTGAGGGCAGAGACGAGGTAATAAGATACGTAACGGAAAAATACGGGGCCGACAAAGTCGCCCAGATAGGCACCTTCGGGACCATGTCCGCGAAAGCCGTTGTCAAGGACGTCGGCAGGGTCCTCGGCATCCCCTACGCGGACGTCGACAGGGTTACGAAACTGATACCGTCCTTCAGGGGAAAGGTGTTCAGCATAGACAAGGCGATAGAAAGTGTCTCCGAGTTAAAGAAGCTCATCGAGGACTCCCCGCAGTTAAAGGAGATGATAGAGCTCGCCAGGCCGCTCGAAGACATGGTAAGGCACTCCTCCACGCACGCGGCCGGCATCGTGATCGCGAACGAGCCTCTCGCAGACCACATACCCCTCTGCAAAGGCTCGAAGAACGAGGTCGTGACTCAGTTCGATATGAACTCCATAGAAGAGCTCGGGTTCGTCAAGTTCGATTTCCTGGGCTTGAAGACCCTCACGGTTATAAGCAAGGCGCTCGCGCTTATAAAAGAGAACTACGGGAACGGAGAGGAATTCAAGCTCGACATCAACAAGATTCCCCTCGACGACCCCGAGGTTTACGCGATCCTTTCGAGCGGCAGGACGCGCGGCATCTTCCAGATCGAATCCTCGGGCATGAAAGAGCTCATGATTAATCTCCAGCCCACGGACTTTGAGGACATCATCGCCGTGCTCGCCCTTTACAGGCCGGGCCCGCTCGACAGCGGAATGGTCGACGAATACATCGAGCGCAAGCACGGGAAGAGGAAGACCCAATACCCGCTCCCCGAGCTCCAGGATATCCTGCGCGACACCTACGGGCTCTTCGTGTACCAGGAGCAGATAATGAGCACCGCGAGCGTCGTCGCCGATTACAGCCTCGGCGAGGCGGATCTCCTCAGGCGCGCGATGGGGAAGAAAAAACCCGAAGAGATGAAAGCCCAGAGGGAGAGGTTCCTCGAAGGGGCGAAGCTGAAAGGCATAAAGGATAAAAAGGCCAAGGAGATATTCGATGCGATGGAGAAGTTCGCCGAATACTCCTTCAACAAGAGCCACAGCGCCGCATATGCGCTCATAACTTACCAAACGGCGTATCTAAAGACGTACTACCCGGCCGAATTCATGGCGGCGCTCATGTCCGTCGAATCGAGCAATACGGATAAAGTCATATCGAGCATAACCGAGTGCAAGCAGATGGGCATCCCTGTGCTCGCGCCCGACGCGAACGAGAGCCTGGCGGGCTTCACCGCGTCTAACGGCACCATCAGGTTCGGCCTCGCGGCTATAAAGAACGTGGGCGAGGGTACCGTAGAGGCGATTATCAAGGCCAGGCGGGAGAAGGGGAAATTCGATTCGATCTTCAGTTTCTGCGAGCAAGTCGAAGCGAGGAAGCTCAACAGGAGGACTTTCGAGAGCCTGATCAAGAGCGGCGCATTCGATTCCCTCTCGGTAGGCAGGGCGGCCCTTATGGAGTCCCTCGACACGCTCCTCAGCTACACGTCGCTCAAACAAAAGAGCTCTGCCGAAGGTCAGCATTCGCTCTTCGCTTTAAACGATTCGGTCTCATTGCCGAGGCTCTCCGATACGGACGAGTGGGGCGAGAAGGAGATACTGAGGTCCGAGATGGAGGTCCTCGGTTTCTACGTTACGAGCCACCCGATGTCTAAATACGCGTCTGAAATCTCGAGGTCGATCGAGAATACGGATACGGAGGCCCTCGCCGAGCTCAAGGACAGGCGCGACGTTTCCGTAGCGGGCGTTGTGCGCTCGCTCACCGTGAAGCACACCAAGAACGGATCGGGAATATTCGGCAACATGGTGCTCGAGGATTTAAAAGGCTCGATCGAGGTCGTGATTTTTAACGACCTCCTCAGGAAATCGCTCCCTCTCCTCGAAGACAAGGTAGAGCCCGTTGTCGTTAGGGGGATACTCGAGCCCGGAGAAGACAGGGTCAAGATGAGGGCCACCGACATACAGCCCATTAAGGCGCTCAGGAACGGCTCCACCGTGCACATCAGTCTCGGCAGCGAGAAATCCGGAAGGGACAATTTCATTAATCTGAGGGAAATATTTACATGCTATCCGGGGGATTCTCTCGTGCACATACACATTGCGACCGACGACGGGGAAGCTGTGATAGAAGTCGGCGATGCGAGGGTCGATGTCAGGGATGATTTTATTCAGGATGTTGAAAAACTTCTGGGCAGGAATTGCCTCAGGCTCCTCTGATCCTCAGTCACGTTGAGCGTCTTCGATTTTCCTCTTGAGTCCTTCGGGGTCGCTCGTTACCACGAACACTTCCTGTACGGACGTCCCGCTCCTGGCGATGAGCTTGGCGCCGCTCACAGTGCTGTACTTGTAACGGACTACCAGGTTCTCTCCGGGTTTCTTACCGACATTTATCTCGCCCGGGATAATCGACTCTACAAAATCGAGCGGGGATATGTAGGTTTCGAGAAAGCCGCCGAGCCCTTTAATAATGCTGTGCTGACGCTTTATTTTATTCTTCCTGTGCTTCATAGAACCTTTAGGCATGGCGGTATCTCATCGGCAAGTCTTGCATGGGCCGGCTTGAATATACAACGACTTACTGTTTCTTTATCCCTATAATACACGTATTTCTGGTACTACACTGCATTATGCGCAAATTAAACGAGCTCGAATTCGATAACACATACAGAAGGCTTCCTGCGGATTTTTACGACCTCGTGCGTCCGACCCCCTTCGGTAACCCTCACCTCGTCGCTTTCAACCCGGACGCCGCCGGGCTCATAGGGCTCGATCCGGACGAGGCTCAGAACCCCGATTTCGTCGAATACTTTTCCGGCGGAAAGCTCCTCCCCGGCTCCGAGCCCCTTGCGATGTACTACACCGGTCATCAGTTCGGCGTCTACAACCCCGATATCGGGGACGGGAGGGCGATTCTCCTGGGGGAGGTCAGGAACGGGCAGGGGCGGAAATACGACCTCCATCTCAAAGGAGCGGGACGCACGAAATACGCGCGCGTATTCGACGGCAGAGCGGTGCTGAGATCGGCGATCAGGGAGTACCTTTGCAGCGAGGCGATGCACGGGCTCCGCATCCCCACCACCCGCGCACTCTCGATCGTCGGGAGCGACGAGACGGTCGATCGCGAAACCCCCGAGAAGGGAGCGATGATGCTGAGGCTGGCCGAGACCCACGTGCGCTTCGGGTCCTTCGAGGCTTTCCATTTCACGGACAGGCCAGATTACGTGAAGCTCCTCGCCGACTATGTTATAGAAAACCATTTCCCGCAATTGACGGATGCAGACGATAAATACGGGGCGTTCCTCGAAGAGGTCACAGAGAGGACGGCCAGGCTCATCGCCCTCTGGCAGGCCTCGGGATTTACCCACGGCGTGATGAATACGGACAATATGTCCATTACCGGGCTTACGATCGATTACGGGCCTTACGGGTTCATGGAGGCATACGACCCGGATTACGTCCCCAACCACTCGGACCATTTCGGCAGGTATTCATATTCCAATCAGCCTCCGATTGCGCTCTGGAACCTCCGGAAGCTTGCCCTGTCTCTCAGTCCCCTCGTTGGCTCCGCGAAATCGGAGAAGGTCGTCTCCGGGTTCAGGGATTCCTACTCCAAATTCTATACGGACATCATGCGGAAGAAGCTCGGCCTCCTGGAAAGCATGCCCGGCGACGGGGCGCTCATCCGCGCCCTCCTGGAAATCCTGGGTGAAAGCAAGACGGACTATGCCGCCTTCTTCAGGGGCCTCGGAAATTTCACTACGGCCGCCCTAGGCGGAGAGGCAATGGCTTCTTCATCTCTTCTTGACGCGCCTCAGTCAGACGGATGGGCGGATCAGTATAGGAATAGGTTGACGATGGAAGGCAGCATAGACAGTGAGAGGAAAGCGGTGATGGATTCCGTGAATCCCAGATACGTGCTCCGGAACTATATAGCCGAGGGCGCTATAAGGAAAGCTGTCGATGAGAACGATTACTCGGAAATAGAGCGCGTCCGTCAGGTAATGAAAAACCCCTTCTCCGAACAGCCCGGGTCTGAAACCTATGCGTCACCCGCTCCCTCATGGGTGCGTAACCTCGTCATAAGCTGCTCGTCGTAATTTCATTCCCTCCTTAGAAAAGAACGAATACAAGCGTGCGCGTATTCGGACGCCATGACAACAAAGGCAACTAAGTAAATTAACTTCTGCCTGAATGTTGCGAAAGTCCAAATAGGTCGGGAGGATTTTTAGTTATCTATCATTGCGAGGGAGCGCTTTCCGCGACCGCGGCAATCTCATCCTAATGTCATGCTGAACCATGTCCCGGACACTGCTCTTTTCCCCGACATTACAGAATTTGCGTTAAGAAAAGCGGGCAAGCGCCCGCGTGCGTACGATCTCTAACCACCACTTCCGCTAAATTTGTACTGTGAGTGACTTAAGCCCCTGCCGTCAATTAGCAACCGTAAAATGGACACTATG
>JBGSVA010000043.1:0-20094 GCA_041753155.1 Thermodesulfobacteriota bacterium
GAAGCAAAAATCATCCGACTGTACATAATTTGCTAAAAATATCATATTAAGGCTAAAATCTTTCAATTCCACCCCAGCCCTGAAAGATTTTCACGCCTTAATAATCTATTTTCTTAACGCAAATTCTGTAATGTCGGGAAAGGAGAAAGCATGAGATTGCCGCGCTGCTTTAGGCTTCGCAAATAAGCTACACCGTGACAAGCAGGGCGAACGGGCGGCGAGTCGCCGCGGATGTAAGGGGAGTAATACCCGTTCATACTTCGACAGGCTCAGGGCGAACGGGTTGGGCTTCATTTGCTGGTTAAGCAGAAGAGGTATGGAAGGATCGTAGAGTCACACTATGTGTGTCGCGGCTGGAAGCCGCTCCTACAATTATATAGATAGAGGTAAGAAAACTAATGGTTGAGATAAAGGATGTGGTGATAGAGGACGGTGGGGATATCGGGGGCACGGGCATTTCTGGGCATCCGAGCCTGCCTGACTCCGGTTATCCGGGCTATGCGGTGGGGTATCCCACGTGCTCCGAGCCGACGAAGACGAACAGGGGGTGCGACGCGTGGAACAAGTGCGCGACCAAGGGGGAAGGGCCCTACACCGTGATGTTCGTGAACCCGAGCGGGAGGAAGACGGCGACTCACTGCAGGAACTGGATGTACAAGCTCCAGTTCAAGCAGGGACTCGGCTACAGGCCCGTCGACGACGAGTGGATGGAGTGCAGGGAGAGTGTGGCGCTCGACCCGTCGGACGTGAAGAAGGGGACGCAGCTCAAGACCTACAAGATGAAGGTGGACGGCGTGAGGATGCCGTACCCTGAAAACTCGCCGGGGGTGGCGCGCGGTGGCTATTTACGAGAGGACGATAAGGAAAAAAGGAAAAAAGCCGGAGTGGGAAGTCAGGGCGACAGGAAAGGACGTTCACGAGCTGCGGGGGATGCTCAGGGAAGCGGCGGTTCTGACGAATGAACGGAGCGAGGCCGCGAATAAGGAAATCGGGCTCGTGGAAATGGAATCGGACGGCGGGAAGAGGGACGTGGTGAGGGAGGACAGGGCGCGGGCGCTCGAGGGGAAGGGGTTCAAGCCGGTGAGGAAGACGTTCGTCGTGCCGGAGCTGCCGTGGATGAGGAAGAAGTGAGATGGTGTCCGGACTTCTTGACTATGAAAAGACTAAAGACAGTCTAAAGGCAAATATTATTTCTTCTTTTCCCTGATGAAAAGACACACGCAGTGTGTTTTATGAAAGGACTAAGAAAGAAAACGGCAAAATATTTTTCTCTTCTTTGTCTGGATACAAAGAAGCAAAAATCATCCGACTACATAATTTGCTGAAAATATCATATTAAGGCTAAAATCTATCAATTCCGCCCTAATTAGCTATGATGCAAGTCTAGTTACATAATTGCTTGTAGGAAAGGGCGTCCGAATGCGCGCTTGCTTGCATTCATCCCCTGATAGATTTTCACGCCTCAATAATCTATTTTCTATACGCAAATTCTGTAATGTCGGGAAAGGGACACCGCCCTTCGACTCTTCGACGAGCGTAGGACAGGCTCCTGCTCAGGACGAACGGCGTTTTAAAGAATAAATCCTCCCTATCCTATTTGGTATAAGGCATCATTGATCCGGAATCATATTTCCTTCGGCGCTCTTTAGGGCAGGGCGTCCGAATGCTTGCTTGCTCGCATTCGTTCTTTTTCTAAGGAGGGTATATAAAGACAAATGCGAGATTCTGAAACAATCCCGGATCGGAGCTCGGGACATGGTTCAGGACAGGCTGAGGGAATTAAAAGACAAAAGATGAGATCCTGAATATTTTGGGTTAACCAATAATATCCGAGGAACAATCGCTTCATTGCATTATGCCTATGGACCCGGTTCCTCACACGCTCGAAACCGCAGTTCAGGATGACTGATTTGATGAATGAGTGGTGACACCCCCATCCTAACTGTTTTGGCTCAGGCAACGTCGAGCCAGTAATTTGGATGCTTCATTGCTCTTGTTGGGAGAGCGACCTACTTATTTTGTTTTCAGCACATATCGCAGTAGATGGCGGCTCACAGCAATCAGCCTGGGGCGACCGGTTTATTTTGATTTCAATGGAGCCTCCCGAGAACAGAAGCACTTGAGTATTTAACCAGGGGCGACCGAATTATTTTGGTTTCAATGGAGCATCCCAAGCACATATACGTCTGAGTATTCAGCAGGAATAGACCGGATTCTCACACGTTCGAATCCGTTACTTGCTCGAATTCGTTGCACGATCGAAACCGTTGCTCGCTCGAAGCAGTTCCCCCTCAAGGGGGAGGAAATTTAAGGAGTGGATTCCCGATTAAAGATTTCGGGAATGACAATATATAAGGAAGAGGAACATGGCGTATTCGAATGATGAAAATATGGAGAGGTTTGTGCCCGATATACTGGACCACGGTGTGCCGGCAGTGATAGACGGTGGAGCCGCGACTACGTTCTCTGGTTCCGTATCGGCGGGGGCGACCTCGATCACACTTGCAGATGCCTCCGGGCTTCAGCCGGGGGACTTCCTCAAGCTCGACAGCAAGAGCAACGTGGAGGTAGTGGAAGTAGCTTCGATAAACGTGAACACGGTTACGCTCGATCTGGAAACTCCCGTGAGGAAGAACCACAGGGGCGGAGTCAAGGTCGTGCAGGCCGACTCGCCGGGGTTCGGAACAGATCACGACGAGGCCAAGGACGATATAGACAAGATAATCGAGGTGAAGTGGTTCAGGTCGAGGGTGCGGGAGAGGTACGGAAGGGACATCGAATTTCTGAGCGGGGACCTCGATTTCGACCCTTCGCTTATGCTGAACGCCCAGACTCAGCTGAGGAAGGCCTCTGTTTACAGGGTGCTCGCCAATTACGCGTGTCCGAAGCTGTCCAAGTCGACCAGAAACGCGGACGCCTGGGAGAAACGCGCGGAAGAGTACGGGAAGAAGTTCGATGAGGAGATGGAGCGTGTGCTCGCAACCGGGATCGACTACGACTGGGACGCGAGCGGCGATGTGGACGAGGACGAGAACAGGATCCCGGCTACTACGTTCTTTGTCGGGAGGGCGTGACGGCATTGATAACAATAGATGCGAAAGGACTGACAGCATTCCTCAAAGACCTGGGGGAGAGGATCGAGAAGGGATTCGACTCGAAGAAAGCCGTGACGGAATCGGCGCGGCTCGTAGCATCCCTCATAAGACGGAGGACGAAGGCGGGACTCGACGAGGACCTGAGACCGTTCACGCCGTATAAACGCGGAAAGAAAGGCGGGAGAGTGGACCTCGACGCGAGCGGGAAAATGCTGGGCGCGATAGAGGTGCGGGTCGTGAGCGATACCGAGGCTGTAGTCGGCATTTTCGACCGGGTGCAGCAGAGGAAGGCGATAGTGCACCAGCTAGGCCTGGGCAGGATTCCCATGCGGAGGTTCTTCGGCGTGAGCGGGTCGGACGTCGATACGTTCTCCGCCATAGAGAGGATTTTCGAAAGGGAGATGAATAAGGCCGCGGGGAAGGTGTGATGGTTACGAACATAAGAGAGGAAATAGACAAGGCACTCGCCGACGGTCTCATGCTCTCGAGCGTGATACAGCTCGTTACGAGGGAATTCGTTGGGGTCGATCTTGAAACGGGCGCGATCGAAGGGATCAGTTATCTGGAGATGCCGGCGGTGGTCGTGAATACGGGGAACGAGACAGGGTTCACGGAGATACCGGGAGGAAAGACCAGGGTGCATTACAGCCCTGAGATTGTGGGATACGTGTATGACGAGGACGAGTATTTCAAGGAGCTCAACAAGCTCGTCGCCGAGACGAAGAAGATGCTTTTCGCCGACAGGAGGGTGATGTCGGGCGGGGAGTGCATCGGCGTTATAAACGGCGTTACGCAGCTGACCACGGACAGGGGGCGTCTCGCGCCCTACGGAGCGTTTTCCATGACGCTCGATATTTTATACGATTACATGACAGTGACGGGAGGGGAACTGATCATATGAAAAGCATGCTCATATTATGCGTGTTGTTTGTTTTATCGTTAGCCGGAGCCGCGATGGCGGATTCGGACAGGATACTGATGGAGCAGGGTACCGCGGGTCTGGGTCCTGACGAAACCTATACGAGCGATACGTTTTTGACCGAGACTTTCAGGTATCTCGCGGTTACTGTCGTGTCCGACGAGTCGAGTGCCGCAGGCGGCGTGAAGATCGAGCAGTCGTGCGACAACGACTGCGATACTGCCGTGAGTCCCGAGTTCCAGTACGTATCCGCGTGGTCGTACACCGCGGGTTCGGCGAACAACCAGTACGTTGCCGAGCTAAACTGCAAGTGCGCGAGAGTGAGGTACGTGAACGGGGCGAACGCCCAGGGGAGCTTCCACATAACTTCCTACCTTAAGCTCGACTGATGCCGGCTCGTACGGCGCTTAGAACAATACCGGAGGGGGACAGATGAGATTTGTACTAATAATTGCGGCACTCCTGTGCGCAAACGGGATTACTGCGTACGCTGAAATACAGCAGGACGTGGTGGAGAGGGATACGATCGGCGGGACCGGCGGAGGCGGAGGCGGGGATCTATCCTCGATTGATATCGACACGTTTTCCGAACTCGACGCGATAGTCGCGGACGAGGGCCTGGTTAACCTGAACGACGCCCAGACCCTGCTGAATAAGGTAATCGATGGGAATAGCAATACGGTGAAAATGCTCCGCCATGCTACTGACTGTACAACATACACGGGTGCGGTGGACGGGCAGTACTGCTGGGAGCAGGACTCGGACGTGCTTTACGTCTGCGAGACCGCCGACGAATGCGATACGGCGGGGGAATGGGATGCGGTTGCGAGCGGAGGGGGAGGCGCAACCGAATTAAGTGACCTTGACGATGCCGAGATAACAAGTGTTCAGAACGGACAGGTTCTTGTTGCGGATACGGGAGTTTTTGTAAACGTCACCCCTCCGTTTTTATCGAACGCGGGGGATTTGGATGATGGTGAGATATGCGTATGGAACCTGTCGGGCTTAGTTGCGGATTGTAACGTACCTACGTCTACGTTTGAACCTGCGGGCGTAACTGCATCCGAAGTAACTAACACCCCCGCTGGGGATATCGAGGGCGATACGGTTCAGGAGGCAATCGATGAGCTAAGCGCGGAAAAGCTCAGCACCTCCGCGGCAAGCTCGACTTATTTCCCTATCTCCGGCGGCGTATTCGGCGGGGACATAACCCTGCACGCGCAGAGTCTAACGATAGCCGATTCCGGCGACGGGAACCCGGCAGCGGATTCGGCGACTACCATCACCGGCAATGACCTTTATGTAACCTGCTCTGATACTGACGGCTGTAATCTCACCCTATCCGAAGCCGACCCTATTAACAACCGGATGGTCAGAGTCGTAAATATAAGTGCGAATACGGTAGACCTCGTACATTCCTCCGGCGTTGCGGAGATGTGCGTGGCGGCAAATGTTGCTCTTGCTCAGGGCGATGATGCCTATTTCCAGTACAGAACAGATGAATGGAATCAGCTTTGCACTCAAACAGATTGGAGCCAATTAGCCAACGTCCCCGCGTTCAGAAAGACACTAATTCAACTAAGACCGCAATCGAACCAACCTCCGGCATCTTCTTTTGCTACGATCAATACTCGGAATTCAATTCCAGTACTCAGGTTTAATGGCAACGTATGTGCAGTTTGGGGTCTCCAAATGCCGAATACCTACGGAGGCAATGGAGTAACGGTAAGGTTCGAGTACACATCAACCGAGACTACTAACGATACCGATTGGGACGGCTCGTGGAGGAAATTGTCTGGGGTAGATATTGATACGGCGACCTTCGCTTCGGCGGTCAGTTCTGATAATAACAATAACAACGGAACCTCCGGGATAGCAACGATAGTAACAATCGCTTTCACGGATGGGGCGCAAATGAACAGTTGCGGAGTCAATGACTGGTGTGAATTCAGGATTTGCAGAGATGACACGGGCGACACTGGTGGAGCAGATACTACCGATTTCGGCATGGGCGCGATAATGGAGACTCCCTAATGCTGTTTGGTGAATATGAAGGTATCTCATTCTTGCATCCAATGAAAACTGCGATGACTTCTGTGGAGTCTTTTATTCGTCTTAACGTGCGTGAATATATCGGGGAGAATAAGTTCATGAATTTCAACGGTCATCGAACACCAAATGAGATAATGTGGAGATATGAACATCCAGAAAATGTTTTTGACCATTATTTCTGCGTGATGTTCGCACGAAATCCATATGACCGTTTGGTGAGTTTCTATCATCACATGAGACAAATAGGTGGTTACGCTCAAGGTATATGCAAGCGTCTGACATTTGAAGAGCTTGCTTTATATCCACTTTTAACTCAGGTGATGAGACCTATGAGCGATTATATTACGTATCAAGGTCGCGGCATAATCAACGTGCTTGGCAGGTTTGAAACTTTGAATAATGATGTTGACCAGTTAATAAACTTAATCGATTTCGGACAGAACGCTCAGAAAGTTAAATGCAGGTGGGAAAGCTATGGTCACGCAATGAAAACAGAACATGATACTTATTCTACATATTACAATGCTAAAACATTTTTTGAAGTTGGAAACAAGTATTCAGAAGACTTTGAAAATTTCGGTTATGAGAGGGCATAATGGCATTTACTTTTACTGATGGCGATGGAGTAGTTCTTGCAAATCACCCCGCTTTAGCGCTGCCTGATTCTAATTGGGCATTTGGAGGATTAATAAGATTCGCAAGTAGAGCTGGTTCAATAGTAAGGAGTATTATAAGCTACGGTGAAGGAACTTCAATTTGGTATAGAGTTGTTGTAGGAGATGCAAGTGCTGGTTCTAACCCTGATGACATACAATCCATTCTTGTAGATGACGACGGCACTACTGTTGGAATGAACTCAACGAGTAATCCTTTTGCTAGTAATACATCATGGACACATGTATTAGTTTTTCGTGAGGGTTCAACTTGTTTTATATATATTGATGGAGTTCAAGTCGCATTTAGTACAAACGCTTCATTTGATGCTGTTACTCCTACTACTGATTTTATATTTGGAAATAATCACTATTTTTCTGCCTCTTTCTTAGGTGATATGGCTGAATGGGCTAAATGGGATAGAAAACCATCTGATGAAGAAATAGCTGCACTTGTTGCTCGTTATGCTCCTTCATGTTTTCCAAACGAGTTAAAGTGGTATGTACCAATGATAGGAGATGCCGTAGAGTTGGTATCCGGGATTGAGGTAAGTAATGAGGGTGCTACTATAAGCGAACACCCGAGAATGATTTATTGCAGCTAAACATGCGACAAACTATAAGACGAGTTCTTCTTATTGGGCTGCTAATAATTTTAGTAGTTGCTCTTTTACAATCAATTAAGACTTATGGGGAGCCGACGCTTTGCACCTTTTGTTGCAACCCCGGCTGTGACGGCGCGAGGATATTGGGATCGACTCCGACCCCCGCACCTACGGCTACTCCCATACCTACGCCGGAGCCGGAAGCATTCGCAACGGTGGATATAGCGTGTGCGGCTTACGGGCTTCCGACCAGAAGCTCGGCGGATGCGGGGGACTTGGTTGTGGCGGACGTGATAAGGGACTCATGCAAGATAGTGGTCGATTGGTGGTATCCGCAGATTGCACAACTCTGGTGTCCATATATGATGGACGGATTGAAGACCACGTATTGCGGCTCGTATGATAATTACGGATTTATCTATTCAACAGACGATGGAACATTGGGAGGCAGATTGTACGGTGACGGTGGAGTGTTCCAGGCTTGCTCGAACGAGACTGACGTATGCGGGTGGGTACTCAAGGACAATGATGCACTTATTCCGGTTGCTCACGGTTTTGGCTTAGACCATGAAAAATTAACAGATAGGGGCAATGCTGATTTCAATAACTTCTTTATGGACTATTTCGAGGATATGCCCGACACCCCGGCTTCGCTCGCGGAAATTGAGGGTACGTACATAACCCGTGAAACGAATCTCCGCTTTCTTGATAACTTCCACTCGTGGATTTTGGAGGACGGCGGCTGGTCGGATACGCCTATGAATCCCCGGACGAACGCCGATTATGCGCAGTCTCAAATGGATGCTGATGTACTAGCGGGCGTTCAGGTGTTAAGGGCAAGAGCGGATTTAACCGGAACTGTATTATTTGCGAACATATGGAGCGACGTTGAATCGCATTATTTCGATAGAGCCGTATATGCACAGTTAATGGATGAGGTTGATTTTGCGCTCTTTGAAGAGTGGGTGTACGACTGGCAAGGCCCGGCTGAGTCGGAGACTATCTGGCTTCGGAGGGTAAACGCCGCTCAGGATATGATAAAGAACCGTAGGGCAGCTCCAGTTGTAGATGGCAGGTCGGGAGTTTCTTTATGGTACGGACTTGCAAGCCTGTTACTTGTAAAGGAGAATGGGAAGGGGATGATTTGGTTTCAGTCAGACATTCCGACAAGTGGGGATTTGACGAAGATGCTCACGCTCGATTGCGGGATCCCCACGGAGGACTACCATTTAGTGACCAATTCATACTATAGACGTGATTGGGTAAGTTGTATTATTTTAGTAAATCCAAAAACAGGTTCGACAGGTTCTATCAGTCTTGGCGGGAATTATACGAACCTTGAGACGGGCGATACGGTATCGAGCATAACGCTTTCGGCCAAGACGGGAGCGATATTGGTAGTACAATGAAAAACAAGAACTCTCAGATTCCAGTGCATGGCATATGTATGACGGTCCTGTTCGTCATGATCCTGATGGTGGCGAACTGTCCGAATACCTACGCCGCGACGATTAATCTAAAATGCGGGCAGAGAGTCAGAGATAGCAGAAGCAGAAATTATTATCAGGCCCCGGCGTGTCCTCAGCCCTGCCCGACTCAGAAACCATCTGTTGTATGTCTAGCAACCACTCTGACACCTATACCATTGCCTGCTCCAAAGCCGACGGTACAGCCGGCCCCGATTTCGACTCCTGTACCTGCACCTGTCCCAACTCCTTCGCCTGTCTCTCCGCCTGCCGCACAACCGACTGAAGAGACGGTTGATTTTGCCTGTACGACTTACTGGAATTACGGGCACAGGGATAACGCAGACAGCTCTGTACTGTCTCAGGTCAACAAGCTTAGAAGTTATTGCAATATAGTACTTACCTGGTGGGAGAGCTCCCCTGGTCAAACATGGTGTCCATATATTCGGCACAATTCAACGGTGAAATTTTGCGGCCCCTACGACAATTGGGGATATATGAGGACCGACAGGGAATTGTATAAGAATTATGGTATAAAGTGGCAGTTAAAAAACTCGTCCGGGCAGCCGACTATGAATATGTGGACGGCGAACGAAGCTGCGCTCGATTGGGGCAATCCGGCGTTCGCGCAGTTCTTCATTGACTACTTCAGACAGCCGCCTCCCGGCATAAGCGAGTGGACGGGAACTTATCAAGAGCGCGCATGGAACCTGCGCTTTCTTGATAATTTCGTAATCGATACTATCGATAATTACGCCTGGGCGAATACCCCGGTTAATCCCCGCACCGGCAAGGCTATGACAAACACGGAGCGCGAGGAGGACGTGCTCAAGGCAATGCGGACTATGAGGTCGGAGGCCGACGCTCAGGGGATAAGATACATAGCCAACGTATGGAGCGATGTCATCTCGGATTACTTTTCCAAACCGATCTATTCGGAGCTCATGAACCTCGTCGATTACGCGCTGTTCGAGGTGATGGTTGACGACGGGAACGGGAACCCCGTATCCGAATCCGTATGGCTGAACAGGGTGAAAATCGCGCAAGCCATTGCCAAAAATAACAGGGCGGTCCCGGTCATAACGACCGAGAACGGGGATTTCTGGTATAACGTCGCGACAATGCTCCTGGCATGTGAGCCGGGGAAGTGTATGACGTTTCAGCAGCCGATAATGACCGACTCGCAGATTCAGAAGCTATCGACGCTCGATCTCGGGACCCCGGTCAGTGATTTCGCCAAAGCGGGCTGCTATATACGCTCGTGGACTAAAGGTCTCATCGCCGTTAATCCGATGGATTCGGGGAGCTGCCACGTGGCGCTCTCCGGGAGCTACAGGGACCTTGAAACCGGAAGGACGGTGAGCGGTACGATCCAGATAAGCAACAAGGGCGGGAAGGTTCTGGTGGAGGAGTAGGGAGTAAACATTTCTGTGAATGCCACAATGTTTGACAAGTAACAGGACACAAGCGATATTGCTCAATGTGGCTCTGTTGTAAGTGGTCATAACATATTTATATCATTAAATATTATCAAGAATGGTTGAAGTAGTCCATAAAAGCATTATAATAAAATGATGATTTGAATATAGAATGAGGAAGAGACCAATGAAAAATTTGAAGGAAAAGTTAACCGACCATATTGAAGAAAACACACAACTAAATGAAATTTACAATGAATATGAAAGGATCAGTGCAGTTTATAACGAGACACTAATAGCAATGGGAATAACTGTTCAAGGCCATTCAGTGATAAAGAATTCTTCAGAAGTCTCTTTTAAGTCATCAAACGATAGTTCGAGTATCATTAGAAACTATGAATAATTTATGACTAAATGGAGCAGCAAAGGCAAAAAAATACCTGTTCAATCACCAATCAAGAAGATTGATCAAGCGAACAAGATCTATAACATTTCTGATTTAAAAGTCTTACCGTCCACTTATCAAGAGATAAACGATCATTTTAGTAAGTATCGAGAAGCTCATACTTTCCTTCTCAGACAAAAAGCTTTTGAAGTAATTGAAAAAATTAGAGGGCGTCCATTAATCTGTTATGCAACTAAAACTTATAACTTGCCAAAATTTCCGGCAGCATCTGGCATAACTACCGCTATTGATAATAGCGATGTCGATGCATTTGCGGATTTAGTTCGCACAACTGATGGTGACGAAGTAGATGTTTTCATTATTAGTAATGGTGGGTCCGCAGAAGCAACAGAAAGAATAGTAAATTGTCTGAGGAATAAATTCAAAAGAATTTCATTTATAGTACCAGGATGTGCTTATAGTGCTGCAACTCTGATGTGTCTGGCGGGGGATGAAATAATTATTGATGATATTGGAACACTGGGTCCAATAGATCCGCAGATTAATGGTATACCTGCGAGAGCTATACTCAGGGGAATAGAAGAGATTGAGAAAAGATTAAAAGAAGAAGGTCCGTCCGCATTGAGTGCTTATTTGCCAATGATAGCAAAATACGATTTGCATATATTAGAGATTTGTAAAAGTGCTCAAAAATTATCTGAGAGACTTGCAACACAATGGCTCAGCAAATATATGCTCAAATGCGGGGAGACGTCTCAAGGTGTTGTAAATGTCGTTAAATTTCTTACAAACTATGATGAACATCATAGCCATGCTAGAACAATATCTCGTGAAGAAGCCGATGCTAATGGGATCAAAGTTCTAAAGTTGGAAGCTATTCATGACCTAGAGATCCCGGTGAGAAGTCTATATAATCAGTACAACTTCTTCTTTGATAAAACAGGTTTCTATAAAATGTACGAAAATAATCGTGGTATTAATTGGGGCAGGCAATTTGTACTAAACCCGCAGCAGATAAAACCATAGTGCTCACAACTTAAAACTTAAATTATCATTGAGCAATATATAGGTATTAGCTTATAATAGTCTCATTTAAGTGATTTAATCCAATAATCTTAGACTTTACCTCACCCTTCCCCTGTCACCCAATGAGAGAGAAAATTTAAGAAAAAAACGAGATCCTGAATAGATCCTGAATAGATCCCGTATCAAGTACGGGACAAGGTTCAGGACGTGGTTCAGGATGACGGAATAAAAAGAAAATAACGCCCGGGGCGGTGAGAGCCGTTCCGGGCTTTTTTATATAAAACCGGAGGTGTAATAATTATGGCACAGGCTTCAGGCTCAAGTGCAGAGATTTGGTATAAGATTGAACAGGCGAACGGCGTAACGCCGTCCGAGGACTCGGGCGCTTCGACGACGCTCGCGTCGGCTGTAAACCCGGGTGCGACTTCTATCGTGGTCGCGTCGGATTCGGGTATCGTCGCGGGTGAGATACTGCGCGTCGGGAACAGCCAGAACATGGAGTTCGTGAAGGTGGACGCGGGTTACGTGTCGGGGACTACGATCACTCTCGATGCGAACACGAAAATCAATTACAGGCACGAGTCGGGCGAGGATGTGAAGGAAACGGACCCGACCGGCAACTGGTTCAAGCTCGGGAACGTGAGGTCGTTCACGCCGTCGGGCGGAAGGGAGCTTCAGAGGTCGCAGGCGCTGTCGGGCTCGCGCGTTCTCTCTAATTTCCGCGAAGGGAACTACGATGCGGGGGCAGACATGACGGTCGAGCTCGACATCGAGACTGCAGGGCTCTTTTATCTCCACGCGCTCAATAACGACTACTACAGCGCGGGAGCGACGCAGCCTTCTTCGCCCGTGAGCACCACCCTCGCGAACGCGGCCGATAAGGGGGATACGCAGATAGAGGTAGCGAGCGCGACTAATATGGACACCGGCGTGTTCCTGCTCATTGGGACCGGCACGGAAGCCGAGATCGTGAAGGTCGGCACGTATACGAGCGGCACTACGATAGACCTCGATCCGGACGCGCACCCGTTCGGGCTAAGGAAGGCCCACGATACGGGCATTGCGGTGGTCGAGAAGATAAAACCCTTCACGCATACGATATACAGGGGATCGGCCATACCCGAGGGTGTCAGCATACTGCTCAGGTTTACGGACATCGAGTCGCTCATGCTCATCAGGGGCAACAAGATCTCTAACCTGACGCTGAGTGTCGATCCGAGCGACCTGCCGCAGCTCAACATGAACGTCGTCGGAAAGGCGTTTCAGATTCTTTCGGAGAACATTTTCGGGACGCCGACCGCGATATCCAACACCCCTTACGTGCACTGGGAGGCGGACGTGCAGGTGGACGGCTCTCCCCTGACATCGAACCAGCTCGAGAACCTGAGTCTCGTTATCGAGAATACGATACAGGGGAACTTCGTCGTGGGGTCGCCGATAAAGGGCGCGATCACACCGGGGGAAGGGTCTGTGAGCGGCTCGTTTACGTATCAGTTCGGGAGCCAGCAATTCTCGGAGAAGACGATCGCGGGGACAGAGACACAGCTCGATTTCATCTGGACTTACATCGGCGACGACAACCACCAGGTGACGATGAGCGTGCCGAAGGCGAAATTCGAGGGGAGCCCGCATCCGGGAGTGGGATCGAAGGACCCGATCACGGACGAGAAGAGTTTCCTCGGGAGGCTGGATACAGGCTCTTCGCCCGAGACGGATATTACCGTAACGGTGAAGAACACCCAGCCGACTGTTGAGTTTATGGTTGAATAAATATTTTATGGTTTGGGATATTGGGGGGATGATGCCTTCCTGATTATGGATCGTATCACCCCTATTCCAACCAACCTTCTGCCTCGGGGGAAAGAAATGGATAAGGCTGAATTCATTCTTCTTTTCCTTGATGAACACACGTAGTGTGTTCTATGAAAGGACTGAACATAATTTGCTAAAAATCTTATGTTTAAGCTAAAATCTTTCAAATGGACAGCTGAAAGATTTTTATACGCTTCAACATGCAATTTTCTTGACGCAAATTCTGTAATGTCGGAAAGGAAAAAGACTGGATTCCCGATTCTTTTTGGCTTGTACCACTAAGGTTCCGGGATAATGGAGAGTATTAGCAATCAGCGGAGGGCGACCGATTCCTCACTCGCTCGAAATCGTTTCGGGAATGACAAGAAAATCCACCCTAACCCTCCTTTACAAAGGAGGGATGAACTACGAAAGGTGGGATTGCCGCGCTGCTTCGCAGCTTGCAATGACAAAAAAGGATGAGATTCTGAAACAAGTTCAGAATGACATAGAAAGTGGATTCCCGATTAAGGGTTTCGGGAATGACGGAGAATTTTAATGTACCCCCTCACCCTAACCCTAATTTGGTTGAGACGACATTGTGCCCGAAGTTGATTGGCCACATCAGTTTCGGTGCAGGTCCGACCTGTTCTTGCGCACGTTCAGAACAGTTCCACGCTGGGGAGAGGGAAGTAATAGTACAGAGGGGAAAAAGACGAGATCCTGAAATAAATTCAGGATGACGACAAAGAACGGTAAAGAGAGGAGATGATATGCCTGAAATTAAGAGTCTTACGAAGAATGTTTCGAATTATGTGACGATCTATCCATACAGGGAAATCGAAGACGAGGACTGGCCAGCGTACCAGGACGAGAAGGGCGAGTGGGTCGGTTACGACGACGGGTGGCGCGAGGTGGGGTTCAAGTGTCCTTACCCGACCGTCGCGAGGCTTACGCAGATAAGGGACCTCACCCAGGACCTGACCGTCGAGGACAGGAGCTTCAAGATAATGGGCGGGGACCCGAAGCGGGCGGCCAAGTTCCTCGTGTATAACCTGATACAGGACATAGTGGGTCTCACGGATCAGGGCGAGAGGGTCCTTTACGACAAGGACACGAAAGAGTGGATATATAACGAATTCTGCAAGTCCTCGTTCCTCCTCAGCAACTTCAGGTCGAGCTACGAGCTAATAGCCGGGAAGGTGACTAAGGAGGAGAAGAAGGAAGAGGAAAATTTTTCGGAAACGTCAGAAAGTACTTCGAGAGGATCTTCGAGGGATGGGAAGTCCGGATCAAGGGCGAAAAAAGAAGATATCGCGCTGACGCAATCGGACGCAGGGTAAAGCAGCTCGAAGAGAAAAAGAAGCTCCGAAGAAAGAACCGGCTCAGGTTCGAAAAGGACGACCGGGACGAGCTTCGCATATTGAAAAAGGCGGGCGACGAGACGGAGGCGCTGATAAAGGGCCTCCCTACCTACCAGCAGGAGTGGGTCTCGCTCTGGGAGCTTTGTCAGTCGCAGAGGTACGGGCAGGGGATGACCGTGGGGACGCTCGTCCATTCCGAGATATGGAATAACCTCGAGAAGCTCGAGTTCGACGGGCATCCGAAGACGAGGGCGTTCCGAATGGTCATCGCGGTCGACGAGGTGTTCAGGGAGTATGCGATGAAGGCGCAGGACCGGAAGATGAAGAGGGGAGGGAAGGAAGGGATCGAGATGGGGAAGAAAAGAGTATGATGAGATTGCCGGGGTTCGTTACGTTGATCGAAAAGGCAAAGACAAAGATAATGCAAAATCAAATTTTATTCTCTTCTTTTCCTTGATGAACACACGTAGTGTGTTTTATGAAAAGACAAAGGAAGGAGAAAGGCTGTTTTTTAATCCTTCTTTTCCTTGATGAAAAGAAGCAAAAATCACACACGTAGTGTGTTCTATGAAAAGACTGAACATAATTTGCTAAAAATCTCATGTACTCGCTAAATCTTCCAATTCTACCCCAGCCCGCGGAAGATTTTTACGCTGGACACACAGTGTCCATTTTACGGTTGCTAATTGACGGCAGGGGCTTAAGTCACTCACAGTACAAATTTTGCGGAAGTGGTGGTTAGAGATCGTACGCCTGCGGGCGCTTGCCCGCTTTTCTTAACGCAAATTCTGTAATGTCGGGGGAAAAGAAAAGATGAGATCCTGAATATTCCGAGTTTTGGAAGCAATGACCGGGGAATAATTGCATTGTTGCACTCTGCCTATTGCGTCCGGTTCTTCTTAATTTGGCTTCTGTAACAACGGTACGGAGTGATATTTGAGTTCGTGCCCTCAACCATGAGTGACCAATTCCTTGCTTGCTCGGAATTGTTGTTCAGAACCGTAGTTCAGGATGACTGATTAAAAGGATTAGAGGTGACACCCCCATCCTCACCACATGCTCGACAAATCGGAGAGCATGGTCACAATTACCCAAGTGGCTAAAGGGTCAGGGCGTCCTACTTCTCGCTTGCTCGAAGCAGTTCCCCCTCAAGGGGGAAGGGACCAAAAAAGAGAAGGAAGGGAAATAAAAAAGGGAGCCGAGTGGGCTCCCTTTGGTTAGTTTGCTTATTTTCAGCAATAGCTATTAGTAGCTATTAATTGTGGTGAGGTTATTTATCAACTCACCTATATCGAACTTCACAGGTTATTCACCATGTAGTCCGGTGGAGTGTCACTTTCACTTCCCATGATAACCTCCAATAATTATATTATAGATGCTTGTGGGGATGGAGTCAATGGAAATTTGCGGATATTCGATGGGGGGGAAAGATGGGATTGTTGCGCTGCTTCTAGTTATAAGACAATATAAGGAAAAGGCAAGGATTTTTTCTTTTCCTTGATGAACACACATAGTGTGTTTTTTGAAAAAACTTGTTGATAGTTGGGATAAGGTAAACCCCCCACCCGCACTATTTTGGCTCAGGCATCATAGAGTAGGAAGTTAATGTGCTTCACAGGCTTTGTTGGAAGAGCGACCGATTCCTTACTCGTTCGGAATCGTTCCCCACTTTGAAAAGGGGGGAGGGAAATTAATGTGACGCAAATTCTGTAATGTCGGGAAGGAAAAAGAAAAAAGAGAGATTGTCGCGTCGCTTCGATTCGGTTTACAGATGCATATTATTAATGAACAGTTACATTACCGCCGTTTGCCAGGAGCGTCCGATTCCTCACACGTTTGAAATCGTTCTCGCAATGACAGAAAGTGGTCAGGCGAATTCTTTGTAGAGGATGATGGCGACGAGGATGGATGTGAGGGCCAGGAGCACGTCGCGGAGGGTGAAGCCCCAGAATGTGCGCGCGGGGTCGGCGAATTCCCGGGGGAGCGGGAGATTGTTTTCCACGATGATCGCGTCCGCTTTGGGCGAGTCGAGCGGGATCATGGAGTCATGGCCGCAGCGGGGACAGACGCATATCTTAATCCTGAAGAGTGTGAGTGTGTAGAAGAAGGCGACGGCGAAGACGATAGTCGCCGGGAGCCAGAGCTCGTTCTCGAAGACGCCGGCGAAGGCCAAGACGAAGGCGATCATCCAGAGGGTGGACTCGGTCTTGACGCTGCCGTGGGAGGAGGTGTCCTCGTAGCCGATGTAGAGGCAGCCGGTGCAGAGTTTTTTCATTCCCATAAGGATAACAGATGGGAGGGGAAGGGGCTCGATACGGAGACGGAGGTGGCAGGGGAGAGGCTGTTCGAATTCGACGCGAAGGGGAAGAAGGAGATAAAGACAGAGGAGATGGAGTACAGGCTCGCGGCGTGAGGTATACCTTATATATATAGAGAGAGAATTCAAAGTACAAATGATGAGATCCTGAATCGGTGTTCAGGATGACGGGAAAAAACTAAAAAATACACAAAATGCCGAATTAGTTGAGTTGAATTGTGCATTTTGTGGACTTAAACAGGGAAAATATCGCAAAATGAAAGATTCTAAGAGATAAAATCTTCAAATTGAGGAATTGGGGATTCCAGGAGAGATCAAAGAAAAATAGACAAAATGAAGAATTCCTAGGGTGAATATTGCAATTTGTGATATTAAGAGGCAAATAATCAACAAAATGAAAAATTGTGGGGAAGAAAATTTGCAAATTGCAATATTGAGGGTTTGGGAAAAACTAAGGCGGGCTAATTATTGAGAGGTTTTGGGGATTGGGGTTTGCTGTTGGGCTTCTTCGGGAATTGTGAGGTTGGTGGAATTGGTTAGGATTTGGTTTCCCAGGGGAATTTGTCTCCTTCCGGAGATTCAGTGGGAAGCGATAAATTATTCTCTTTTATAATTTCTATGGCTTTGGGTGTATCGAGCTTTACGAGCGTTTTCTTGCCATTGCATACTTTGCAGTTAATTTCTTTTTTGAAAAGATCTTTTGTGAGAATCCAGACAGGTCCAAGAAGCACCAAAGCAGAGATCGTAATGATTAATATATTAGTTAATATACTATAGGAGTCATCTCTAAAATCTATTGAAAAAAACATAAGAAAGAAAAATAAAGCACCCGTGAATCGGTAAGAATAATTGATTCTATAAATTTTCTTACACTTGGTGCATAGTCTATGCATTATTAAATTTTTATTCATAAAGAATATTGTAGGCGGTAAAGGGTTAAAAGTCTAGTTAAGCGTTTCAATGTTGCAAAATGGTGAATAATTCGTGATTTCAGAGAGTTGTATGGCGAATTTGTAGGACTATTGTAAGGATGTTTTAGGGAGAAAGTTATAGTTTGGGATGTTAGGTTTACCAGGTAGGCTTGGGCATGGAAATGTCAGATATTTTGATGTGAGATGCTATTCCGCACACTCATATGCAATTTGTTGTCTATCTGGGTATTCAATTTTAACGTAAACTTTCATACCAATATCGTGAACTGCAAAGATTGCATATAAAATAGCCGACTCTTTTGTATGAGTAATTGAAGAAATAGAAAGTATGTACATATAGCTACTGGATACATCTACAACTAAAATCTAGAATTTGAGATATAAAAAATCCGGCTACTTGATGCGAGTTAGCCGGTTTTTTTGTATTTAAGGAAGAAAAATGCCAGATATAAGCAGAATTATAAATGGATTTAATGAAGTTAGACAAGCCTTTGAAGATGCTCAAGATTCAGCAGTAAAAACTGCTGATACAGCTCAGAAAACCACTAAACAGATAGTTAGTACTTATGAAATACTGGAAGAATCGATGGTTGCATTTTCGGAGCAGGTGATAAAAGCAAATAATGTACAATCTACTTTCACTGGAAACTCGATTGAAAATACAAAGAAACAAACTCAACAATTCCCTCTAAATATTGGCGTTAAATCTGACAATACAGGTACACCTTTTGCTTTAAAAGCATCTGCTATCGGTACTGCTGCTGTTAGTGGTGCAGCGATTGGTGCTGTAGCAGGAACATTAATTGGAGGTCCTTTCGGAACCGTTGGAGGTGCTCTAATTGGTGCTGTTGCTACCGCTATATTACCATATGTAGTAGCGGAACTTATAAATCAAACGGAAGAAGCGTCCAAGAATTTAACACCTGGGGATATTCAAGAGCGTGCAAAATCTATAGGGCTTGTAAATACCGGAGACCTCGAGCAACAATCTAAAAATGCAAAAATTTGGGCAGGAAATCTCGATGAAGTAAATGAGACAGCCGGTAAAGTTAATGAAACAGTAAATAATTTGAATGAGACTACTGGCGAGACCGGGGAGAAATTTAGTATTGCCGATGAAAAACTAAAACAAACAGACAGCACACTTGCAAGCATAGGAGATAAAACTGTTGGAGTAAAAGACAAGATACAAGGACTAAGTGGAGAATTAAGTAATCAGGTGGAAATACAGCAGCAAGTAAAGCAGTCTGTGGATGGTGTTAATGCCACGATGGAAAACACCGGGATATCGGTAGATCAAGCAACAGAAAGTGCTAAGCGAGCCGGTGAGGCGTTTGGGGGTGTGGGAGATTATGCAGAGGAATTAAAAAATAATTTAGATGGAGTAGGAGAAAAAACAGATAAAGCGAACGAAACGCTTGGCAATCTTGAGGGGACTACAAAAGATGCAACGGAATCGACCAAGAATTTGAGTCAAGAGGGACTTCAAGGCGTAACAGACCAAGCCGGACAGGCGATGGAATCGCTGGATTCGATGGGCACGAGTGTGGAAGGGGTAAATGATGCTGCAAAGACGGCGGCGAATGGGGGAATAAACGAATTTACTGAAAAAGTAGAAGACCTCAATCAGTCAGGCGGGTTTTTTGAGGGTATAAAACAGGGGTTCAAGGACTTCGCTGAATCAGTGGGATCGAATAGTGAACTCATTGCAGATTTCTTCGCTAATACGCTCTCGCAAATGTCTCAGAGTTTCAGCGATCTATTCTTCAACGTGCTCACTGGGAGGTTCGACGACCTGAAGGACCTTGCGAAGCAGGCGTTCGAGGCGATACTACGGGCGTTCCTCGATCTCATTACCGCGATAGCGACGAGGCAAATAGTGATAAGCATCGCGGGGGTATTGGGAATTGATAAAAAGTCGCTGGGTTTTTCCGATGTTGCGAATGCGGCGGAGAGTGCGGTAAGCGCAGGGAAAATCTTTACCGATGCAGCGGGGAATGAATTCCCGGCCACCAACGGTATTCCCGATCCCACGGAGCTTGACCCAGAT